>CAZPIO010000017.1:0-82257 GCA_964586235.1 uncultured Planctomycetales bacterium | reverse complement strand
CGCTTCAGCGGTCTTTCCCGAAGGGCAAATAGGCCAGTCGTTTTACGACTGGTTCATGGTCGCGTAATTCCTCTCGTGCATTTCTCTCTTCGAGCCCGTTTCAACGGGCTTTTCCGCCTCGGGTAAGCCCGTTGAAACGGGCTACAACCACATGAAAGAAGAAAAGCCGCGGGCGGCCGCCAACCGGCCGTATAACGGCCGGCCTATCAGCCCGCCCTCGGCGGGGAAACCCCCTGAAGGGGGTTGATCCGTCACTCTGGACTGGTCGGCATACCCCGCCGATTTTGTCACGCACCCCTCTTGTTGGCGGCCGGGTGAACGGGCGTTAGAATGTGTTTTGCCTTGAGAAACGGGGGCAATCGCATGGCCGAATCCGATCAGGTTGCCGTCGCGACACCGCCGGCCAAGCCCGCCGAGACGCCGGCCAAACCCATCCCGCGCCGTCAGCCGCCGTATCACGTTGTCCTCCTCGATGACGACGATCACACCTACCAGTACGTCATCGAGATGCTGGGCAAGCTGTTCGGCCACAACAAAAACAAGGCGTACATGATGGCCCGCGAAGTGGACACCACCGGCCGGGTGATTGTTGATACCACCACCAGGGAACGCGCCGAGTTGAAGCGCGACCAGATCCACGCCTACGGGGCCGACTGGCGGCTCACGCGCTGCAAAGGCTCAATGCGGGCCACCATCGAACCGGCACCGGATACCGAATAGCCCGCCCCACTAGGCGAGGCACCCGCGTCTTGACAGATCCATCACGAAAACACGAAAGAAGGAAAACACGAAAAAAGCCGCGCAACCGCTGTCCCGCCGGGGGGCGATCCAGGCTGAATCCTCGTTTGCTTTCTTCGTGTTTTGATGCTTTCGTGTTTTCGTGATTCCGGTCGTTTTCCTCGGCTACGGCCGCGAGAGAGCACACCGGCAGCTCTGTGATGATGCTACAGTTTCTCTTGAGCGTTGTCTGCCTGCGTCGGCGTCCCGCACTCCGGGCAGACACCGCTGACGTTGCCGGTGAGGTTGTAGCCGCAGTTCTGACAGTGGCTGGGCGGAAAGCAGCGACGGTCACGCCAAAACAGCAGGGTCGTAGGCATGGCAACGAGCAGAAATGGAATCCACAGGGGGATCTCAAAATGAATACCTTGCGCACTTGTACAACTACAACTCGGCAGCCACCTTGGTGAGCCCTGGGCACGAGGCATGGACCACTCTGTCCAGTTGCCTTGAGACCAGGCGGCATAACGGTGAACCAGAAGGCTCCCGTTGCCGAGGCGCCCAAAGAAAACAGGAGGAACCTTCACCCCGCCCTCGAACTTGCCGGTTAGCTTCACCCATCTGATACACTCCATCTGCCAACCCATAGACAGCTCAAATGCGACAGCGATGAGCAGCGATACAATGAATCCTGCCCATTTGACTATCCGCCCTTTTCGTCGCAATCGAGCCATCCCCACATCCTACCCCTTCAGAACGACCTGTTCATCCACCTTCTCTCCGCACTCCGGGCAAATGCCGCTGACGTTGCCGGTGAGGTTATACCCGCATTTCTGACAATCACCCGGCCTGCTGCGTCGACGATCACGCCAGAAAACAAACGCGGTCGGCGCAGCGCAGAGCAGGAACAGAATCCACAACGGCAGGATGATTCGCCAGGCGCGGCGCGTCACTCGAACAGAATTACTTATCCGCACCCAATACGGCCTCCAGCGCATGTCCATTCTGGGGCTTCGCCGCAGGCGCAGATCCTCCGACGCCACTCGCCACGAAAAGGGTATCGGCGAAGCTATGAAATCAGAGCCGGCGCCCAGGCTGCCGCCGCCGATGTAGCAATGGAACGTGTACAGGGTCGTGTTGGTTCCGGAGGTCCGCCCGACGACCCAGGCCCAAGGGATGGAAGCACACCACATCACGGCGAAGAGCAGCGAGAGTCCCAAACCCGCCCATTTCAGAATCCGCCGTCTCCGTCGCAATCGAGCCATGCCGGAATCCTGTTATTTCCGAATGGTCTGGCCAGCGATCCTCTCTCCGCACTCCGGGCACACGCCGCTGACATTACCGGTCAGGTTGTAGCCGCAGTTCCGGCAGTGGCCGGGCTGTGGAACACCCAGAACGGCGAAGTACCGGACAAGAACGATCACCGGATAAACGGCGATGATTGAGAGCACCGGCCATAGCTGGATACTCACTTCGTGCTTGTCCGCCGACGAAGTGAACTTCCAGCTTCCGTCTGGAAGCTGTTGACCGCTGGGATGATCACTCACCCGATGCCAGATGAGCCCCATGATCGTTTTCTCCGTGATTGGCCTCAGTGGGCGAGACTGATCAGCCAGAGGATAGGTTATGAAACAGTCCAGACAGAAGCCTCGCAACTGGACCAGCACAAGGCTTGGGGAGGCGTTTGGCTTCTCGCGGTAGTAGACTGTCAGAGGAAGCAGACAACTGGCTGCCATTGCAGCCGCCAGGAGAGCTGATATGACAGAAAGCACAATCAGGACTGCCTTGCGTTTCATATCTTCTCCCCGCACTCCGAACACCGCGGCTCGGTAATGCCCCGCAGGATGTACCCGCACTTGCGGCAGACCGTCTCACGGCCGGCCCAGCCTCCCACGTCCCGACGCTTCAGCAAAGCGTGCAGAGAAATAGGAATGCTGACGACCAGGAAGACCATAATCGCGCCGGAAATCAGGTCCAGGCCGGTCAACGGCGGCCGAAAGAATTGGCGTTCGATCAACACCCACCCCAGGCTCACCCCGGCTGCCTCGCCGACCAGCAGCGCAATTCCCCAGGCAGCAGCCCAATGCATCGAGGACCGCCCGCACTGGGGGCAAAACTGTTCCGGAGGCCCCTTCCAGGTATGGCCGCACGCGCCGCATCGGTGCAGCCCGGATTGGCGATCGGCCTCCGATGACCCGTGGCGAGTGAGCAAACCGTATACGAGTACGGGTGTCAGCATCACCGGGATCATCGCGAACACCTGGTCCCAGAACCAGCTCCAGGCGAAGACCCTCTGCGATCCGGCCAACGGCTCCACGACCAACGCCATGATCACGGGGGCAAACAGCGCGCCTGCCGCAACTGCAATCGCCGCTCGCCAGAACCATTTCAGAAGCGCCATGGGCTACCTGCCTTTCCTGCCTCGCCGCCTTATCGGGAACCATTGCAGGATGCCGCAGCCGTAACCGTCAGTCAAGTAAGGCTACACATCGATGAGCCACTCCGAGCGGGCGTGCAGGGGGCCCGCCGGGCGGTATAATGTCGCCCGAAATGCAGGCGATCCTGCACCGTCGGATTCGAAAGACCAAATGCATCTCAACACAATTCATGAGGTCCTGACCCATGCACCAAAGCCAATCTCGATCCTGCCCTCTGATCCTTCGTCTTCCTGCGAGCCTCGCGCTTGCCGTAACGATGCTCCTGTGGTCGCCCGTCGTCCGGGCCGACGTCATCACGCTCAACGACGGCCGGTTGTTTGAGGGCCAGACGCTCTCTGACCAAAGCGACAAGGTCCAGTTCGATACGCTCATCTCCGGCATCCGGGCCAAGCTGTCATTCAAACGCTCGGACGTCAAGTCGCTCGAGAAGAAGGCCCTGCCCGCCGGCTTCTTCGAGGGCGCCGAGAGCGATCCGTCTTCCGCCACGCAGGCCCCGACCGGCGAGCCAACGCTCTACCTGGAAATACCGATCGTCGGGCGATTCAAGGAGCAGGTCTTCGCCCAGGCGGTTCGTTCATCCCTGTTCTACGCCCGAGGGCGAAAGGTCAGGCACATCGTCTTCACCGTGGACAGCAACGGCGGCGCGCTCGACGAGGCCGGCATCCTCGCCCGCGTCCTGCGCGATTTCAGCGCAGACCTTTCCTATCACGCGATCATCCGCAACTGCACCGGCGAAGCGATCATCGTGCCCTTCATGTGCGAGACCATCCACCTCCTGCCCGGGGCCGTCGTAGGCGGATTGGACCAGAAGATGGAAAACCTGCCCGCCAAGTTCGCCAAGAAGGATGAAGCCGTGGTCCGGGCACAGATCGCCGACGATCTCGCCGAGGCCGCCCGCAAGCGAGGCCGCAAGGGCGATGTCATCCGGGCAATGGTCGACCCGACCGAATCGCTCGCCGCCTGGCTGGACCCGAACGGCAAAGTGGTCATGGACCGCGTTGCCCCCAGGGACGTGCCGGCCGACAAGCTGATTTTCCAGGACACGCCGGAGACGGTCCTGGTGCTGAACTACGAGCAGGCCACCAGGCTGGGCCTGCCGACGATCGAAGGCGGCCCGGATGCCCTGGGCAAGCTCCTCGACCTGCCCAACTGGAAGGAAGAGAGCACCTACGGCCGGGACATGGTCAGCAAGATCGCCGGCCTTCACCGCCAGAAAGCCTCCGCCGCCCAGGCCAAGTTCGAGGACAACGTCAGCCGTAACATCCGCATGCGCGACATCACCAAAAAAGCCATCGAGTCCAACCTCAAGCAGGCCGCCACCTGGAACCCAACCGACGCCTCCTACAAGACGCTGTCCATGTACGTGACCTGGGGAATGGACCCCGGCACCCAGTGGGACTCGCAGATCTGGACGCCCGACTCGCAGGCCCGTTGGCGCAGCCGCTCCGAGGCCTGCGCGCACTTCCTGGGCCGCGCCGCCAACGGCATCAAATCCATGATGAGCCTCGACAAGGAGGCCGTGACGCTGGGCCTCTCCCCGACTTTCAAGGAAACCGATCTCCCGCTCATGCTGGAGGACGTGAACGTCAAGCTCGAAATGCTCCGCCGCGGACAGTTCCGGATCGGAGAGTAGCCGGCCGCATTCTTGCCCCTGTACCGTCCAGACGGTATAGTAAGCGCATGAGTCCTGGCTCCACGGCTACTGATGCAGTACCCATGCGTGACCGGTTGTTGAATGCCGCGGAAGAGGTTGTTGCCCAAGACGGCGTTCAGAACCTGACGCTGGACGCGGTCGCCCGGAGGGCGGGGGTCAGCAAAGGCGGGTTGCTCTACCACTTCCCGTCGAAGTCCGCCTTGGTCACGGGGATTGTTGAACGGCTGGCCTGCCGGTGCGAGGCCGAGCAAGCCAAGGCGATCGGGAGGGATGGCGGGGGACCCGGCGTGTTCACTCGGGCTTACCTGGCCACGGGGATCGACTCACTTGACCCCCAGGCCCAGCCCGTCCACACCGCCCTGCTCGCCGCCGCGGGCACGGACCCTCAGTATCTCGACCCCTTCCGCCAGCGTCTGGCCCAGTGGCAGGCCCGCCTGGAGTCCGACGGCCTCGATCCGGCGACGGCCACCATCGTCAGGCTGGCAATCGACGGGCTGTGCCTCTGCCGTCTGCTCGGCCTGCCCGTGCCGCAGGGCGAATTGCGCGATAGAGTGATCGACCAACTGATTTCGATGACGAGGGTCGGGAAGTGAACGGAACAACCTTCTCGAACCCCGCTTTCCCGGCCGCCGCCCGGATGATGCCCACCACAAGTGACTTGGAGCCAACGTGAATCCGCAGAGAGCAAGATTGTCAGGCAGCCCGGCGCCGCGGTCCCCGAACTTTATCGCAGGCTGCTCTGGGGCCTGGCTTGTCACGGCCGCGATGCTCTGCGCATCCGGCGGGTGCAAGCGCGAGAACTCCCAGAAGCCCCGGATGCCCGAACGCCCGCCCGCCGTTGTGACCACTGCAACCGCCCAAGCCCACGACGTCCCGGTTTACCTCGACGAAATCGGCAACATGGTGACGATGGAGCTCGTGTCCATCGTGCCCCAGGTCGGGGGCAAGGTTGTTGCCGTTCATGTGGACGACGGCGCGTACGTCACCAATGGACAACTGCTCTTCGAGATCGATCCCCGACCCTATCAGGCCGCCCTGCAGCAGGCTGAGGCGGTCCTGCTCCAGAGCAAAGCGCAGTTGACCTTCGCGGAGGCCGATTTCGCCAGAGTCCGCGACCTGCCGCCCTCCGTGGTCAGCCGCCAAGACTTCGACCAGAAGAAAAACGCCGTCAGCGTCGCCGAAGCCCAGGTGGCCGCCGCCCAGGCGGCGATTGAACTGGCCAGGTTGAACCTCGAGTACACCAGGATTTACTCACCCCTCGACGGCCGCGCGGGGATCGTGCTGGTCGACGCGGGCAACGTGGTGAAGGACAACGATGCCCCGATGCTCGTCGTCCAGCAGTTGGACCCCATTTACGCCGAATTCACCATCGCCGAGAACGACCTGGCCACGGTGAGGCAGCAGCTCTTCGCCAGAGGCCTCGATCTCGGCAAGGCCGCGGAAAACCTCAGGATTGAGGTCAGTCTCCCGGAACAGTCTCCTCGCATTCTGGCCGCGTTGAGCGCTTCAGCCGCGGCAACCCGCCCGGCCACCCCCGGTCCCGTGCCGCAGGTGGGGAAGCTCACCTTCCTGGACAATACGGTGAACAAGAATACCGGCAGGGTCCGGTTTCGGGCCACGGTGCCCAACAGCGACCATTCCTTGTGGCCGGGACAGTTCGTGAAAGTCCGACTCGTGCTCGCAACCAAGAAAGACGCGGTCCTCATTCCCGCCGTCGCTCAGCAACTCAGCCAGCAAGGGCCCTACGTGTATGTAGTCAAACCGGACAGCACCGCGCAACTGCGACCGATTGTCCCGGGCCAGCGTCAGGGTGAACTGATCGTCGTCGAGAGCGGCGTCAAGCCCGGTGAGCGGGTGATCATCAGCGGCCACACGTCCGTCACGCCAAACGGCAAGGTCGTCGTCGCAAACGCCCCCCCGAGCGGCAACAAGCCCGCGCCGCCCGGGAGAGTGAACTCGCTTGCGGGCAAGTGATTCCCTTACGAGAGACACTCAGCCGTGAACCTCTCTGAACGTTTCATCCGCCGACCTGTCATGACCGCGGTTCTGACCGCGTCGGCTGTCCTCTTTGGCGTCCTCGCTTATTTCCAACTGCCCGTCAACGACCTGCCGGCCGTGGACTATCCGGTCATCCAGATCCGGTGCTCGTATCCCGGGGCCAGCCCCGAGACCGTCGCCTCCTCCATAGCCACCCCGCTCGAGCGGCAGTTCATGCAAATTCCCGGCCTCGAACTGATCACCAGCCGCAGTTCGCAGGGCTTCTGTACCATGACGCTCCAGTTTGCCCTCTCCAAGAGCATCGAGGCTGCCGCCACCGACGTCCAGGCCGCGATCACCCGCGCGACCGGCAGCCTGCCCTTCGACCTGCCGGCCCCGCCTACCTTCACCAAGACCAACCCGAACGATCAACCCATCCTCTACCTCGCCCTGGCCAGCGACAGCATGACCCAGGGGCAGGTTTATGACCTCGCCAACACCGAGGTCGGCCAGCAGATCAGCATCCTCAGCGGGGTCAGCCAGGTCACCATCTACGGCACCAAGTCGGCCGTGCGAGTCAAGGCCGACCCCTCGGCACTGGCCGCCCGCGATATGTCGATCGATGACCTGGCGGGCGCCATTGTCCAGGGGACGAGCTATCAGGGAGCCGGCCAGTTCGACGGACCCACCCGCACCTTCCTGCTCCAGCCGCAGGGTCAGCTCGACAACGCCGAGGCCTACAGAAACCTCATCATCGGCGTGCGCGACAGCTCGCCCATCTACCTCAAGGATGTGGCCGACGTCTACGACAGCGTCCAGGATGAACGGGTCAACATGCGCATGTGGCTGCGACCCGAACTCGCCCCGCAGTACGGGCTGCGAGACGGCGTGGTCCCCGAGGCCACCGTGGTCATGGCCGTGTTCCGTCAGGCGGGCTCCAACGCGGTCGAGGTCGTCCGGTCCATCAGGGACCTGCTGCCCTCCATCACCCAGCAATTGCCCGGATCCATTTTCATCGTGCCCATGTACGACCGCTCGGCCACCATCGTCCGCAACATCAACGACGTCAAGGAGACGCTGTTCATTGCCTTCGTCCTGGTCGTGCTCGTGATCTACATGTTCCTGGGTCGGGCAACCGACACGCTCATACCGGTCGTCGCCCTCCCGCTGTCGCTCCTGCTCACCTTCATCGTGATGAACGCGCTGGGTTACAGCCTGGACAACCTCTCGCTGATGGCCTTGACTCTGGCGATCGGCTTTTTGGTCGATGATGCGATCGTGTTCCTCGAGAACACCGTCAGAAGGATGGAGCGGTACGGCGAAAGACCCATGCAGGCGGCGATCAACAGCGCCAAGGAGATCAGCTTCACCATCCTGTCCATGACCCTCTCGCTGGCCGCGGTGTTTCTGCCACTGTTGTTCATGAGCGGACTCATGGGCCGCATCTTCCGCGAGTTCGCCGTCACCATCGTCGTTGCGATCCTGGCCAGCGGCATCGTGTCCTTGACGCTCACCCCGCTGATGTGCGCTCGCACGCTCAAGCAGCGAGGCCAGGGCTTCCGCAGAACCCTGGTCGAGCGGGTCATCGGCGGAGTCGAGAAACGGGTGCTCGCTGCCTACGGCCATGCCCTGTGGTTCTTCCTGCGGCACCGCTGGATATCACTCTGCATCCTGGCCGCCTGCCTCTACGGAACCTGGCACCTGTTTAATGTCATCCCGCGCTCCTTCCTCCCGGTCGGTGACACCTCCTGCATCCAGGGCTCCCTGATCGCCCCCGAGGGCAACTCGCCCGAGAAGATGCACGAGATCCAGGAGCGGGCCGAGGCCGCCATTCGCGCCCACCCGGCCGTCGACATGACCTTCACCGTCGCCGGCTTGAGCACCGTCCTGCCCTCCAACTTCGCCCGCTGCAGAGTGTTCCTCAAAGATGCCGGCGAGCGCCCGCCCATCGAGGAGGTTACCGCCCAATTGCAGCAGGCCGTCGCCGAGGCCTGCCCGGGCGTCGTGGCCGCCATCCAGCCGTACCCCGTCCTGCAGATCTCGACCGGGGCGGGTTCCACACACACCGGCCAGTTCTCCTACTCGATCTCCGGCATCAACCCCGAGGAGGTCTATGAAACAGGCACGAAACTGGTCGACAGGCTCGCCCAGGACCGGGGCAGGATCTTCAGGACCGTCGTTCCCGACCTGTACCTCAACACGCCCAACCTGAAAATCAACATCCGCCGTGACCAGGCCTCGAGCTACGGCGTGACCGCAAACGCAATCGAGTCGCTCCTGCGAAGCGCGTATAGTCAGAATTACCTCTACCTGATCAAGAAACCCGAAGACCAGTACCAGGTCATCCTGGAAGCAAAGGATTCCGGCCGCAAGCATCCGGAGAACCTCGAGTTGCTCTACGTCCGCAGCGCCGATGGCAAGAGCCTCGTCCCCCTCTCGGCCGTCGCCTCCTGGGAACCGATGCTCGGCCCGCAGGCGGTCAACCACCTGAATCAGTTCACCAGCGTCACCATTAATTTCAACGTCATACCTGGCATATCCACCGGCACCGCCATCCAGCACGTCGAGGACGTGGCAGAAGAGATCCTTCCCCCCGGCATCCGCGGCAGCTTCCAGGGCGAAGCCCTGACCTTCCGTCAGACCATGAGCAGCCTGCCGATCCTCATCGCCCTGGCCGTCTTCGTCATGTACGTCATCCTGGCCATCCTCTACGAGAGTTACGTCCACCCGATCACCGTGCTCTCCACGCTGCCCACGGCCATGGTCGGAGGCCTGCTGACCCTTCACATCTTCGGGGCAGAGGCCTCGCTCTACGCCTTTGTCGGCCTGTTCATGCTCATGGGCATCGTGAAGAAAAACGGCATCATGATCGTCGATTTCGCCATCCAGCGCGTCGCCCTCGGCGAAACCGCCGAGCAGTCAATTCACGACGCCAGCATGGACCGCTTCCGACCGATCCTCATGACCACCATGGCCGCCGTCATGGGGGCCCTGCCGATCGCTCTCGGCTGGGGCGCCGACGGCTCCAGCCGACAGCCCCTCGGCCTCGTCGTCGTCGGCGGCCTGCTGGTCAGCCAGTTGATCACCCTGTTCATCACCCCCGTGATGTATCTCTATCTGGAAGTGTTCCAGGAGAAGGTGCTCAACCGGATCTCGTTCCTCGCCGCCCACTACGAAGGACACGGGCACGGCGAGATGCTCGAAAAGCCCCGCGAGGACTGACCTCCGCACGCTCCCTGCCCCCTGATTCCCTGGACGACCCCCGCCTCGGCACATAAGTCCGCCGAAGGGCAAAGAGCTCGAAAACAGGGTATTCGCAAAGGGGTAGGCGCCGGTATAATTGAACCAGGTCGCTGAGGCAGGAACGAGCCGCGAGGAAGGGAGCCGTGATGAGACTGAGCTCACCCGGAAGAATCGGCTGTGCGGCGGTGGTGACCGGGGTGTTGACAGGCATGCTCGCCGCCCAACCGGCCTCGACCGATTGGCGGGACTACATTGCCGGGCCAACTGTCCGGCTCAACCCACCGGTGGAAATCGCATTCGCCGAGAACAACGACGGAGCGGTCCTCGACGCGTCGGCGGCGCTGACGGAAGACGGCGTCTGCACAACGCTGACTCGCACGGGTGCGACGTCACCCAAGCTCGCAATCGATTTCGGCCGGCCGCTCAGCGGCAAGATCGAGATCGTGTTCGGACCCACGGTCACCAGCGCGATCGGCGCCGCCTTCAGCCAGCGCCTCGAGTTCCTCGACATCGGCAGCGATACGAGCGAATTCTATCTCGGCGATCTCACCGTGAGCGGCCGACCAGGCGTGACCTGGCGGACCGACAACCGCCGCGGGTTCCGCTATCTGCTGCTCTACCTCCCCAATAACGGCACCGTGACCGTCGATGCCGTCCGGGTCTACCACACCCCCTTCCTCGGCACCGCCGATACCTACGACGGGCATTTCCTCTGCAGCGACGACCTGCTGAATCGAATCTGGTACGGCTGTGTGTACACCCAGGAGATCTGCACCACCAACGGTGCGGCCGACATCGACGGGCCGTGGGAGATCGAGGATGGCTCGCTGTCGGTTTCCTACAAGGGCGGCAGCGAGTTCGGTTTCACGCACGCCGGGGCGGGCTGGCAGGATTACGCCCTTGATTTCGATGTGCGGATCATGCCGCTGGGCAAGGCCTGCGGGTGGGCCTTCCGGGCTACCGGCGACGGCGATACCTATATGTGGCAGATCGTCTCGTCCCAGGGCGGGGCAGATGCCAATACGCTTCGCAAGCACGTCCGCCAGAACGGCACGTGGACGTCGATCACCCCGGTGAGTCTCCCGGCCCCTGTGGCCGAAGGCGAGCTCCACCACGTCCGCTGCGAGTTCGCCGGCTCGGCGATCCGCACGTACCTCGACGGCCAGTTGATCGACACAACCACGGACTCAACCTTCGGGCAGGGCCGGATCGGCTTTCGCTCGGCCGACGGCGAGCACTTCCACGTGGACAACGTCGTGGTCTCCGACGGCGGCGGCACCCTGTTCAGCGATACCTTCGACGGCGAGTTCCTGGTGCCGGACTGGCTTGTCTGGGAGCGGGCCGAGCTGCTGACCATCAACGACGGGGCCAAACGCGACCGGGTATGGGTGTGGGGCGACCTCTACCCCGTGCAGCGGACGATGTATGCCGCCCACTGGCAGCCGCAGATCATCGCCCAGACGCTGCGCGACGGGGCCGAGCACCAGTACGACCAGGCGATCGAGAACATGTGGGGCGGCGTGCTCCGAGGCAAGATCCCCGCCGCCAACGGGTACGCGTCGACCTACATGGCCGGCGACGGCTTCTCCGCTCATTGGCTCGACGACTACACCTTCTGGTGGGTGCTGGTACTGCATCATCACTGGCTGCACACCGGCGACCTGGCGTTCGCGGCCGAGATGTACCCGGCCTTGCTCGGCGTGCTCGACGACTGGTGCCCGCGAAAGATGAACGCCAGCGGGTTAATCAAGCTGGCTCAGGGCGACTGGTACTGGTCTTTCCTGCGGACCGGTGGTGTTACCGCGTTCAATGCGCTCTACGTGCGCTCGTTGCGATGCGCCGCCGAGATCGCCCAGTCCCTCGGCCACCCGGCCGACGCGGCGGGCTGGACGGCCCGCGCCAATGCGGTCCAGGCAGCCATCAATACGCATCTCTACAACCCCGCCCAGAAGCTCTACTACGACGGCCAGAACGACCACGAACATTATCCGCTCGACGCGAACACGCTGACCATCCTTTTCGGCATCGCCGATGCCCCGAAGACTGCTCCCATCCTCGAGCAGATCGCGACGCGGATGTGGTCCTCGATCGGCACACGCGCCTCATGGCCTCCCTACAACACGTGGGGGCACAATCAGCACGTCTGGGCCTGGTACGTGCAGTACGAGGTCGAAGCCCGCTTCCAAAGCCAGGATGACCTGCGGGCCTTCGAGGCAATGCGGCGACCGTGGGGCTGGATGGTCGACCACGATCCCGGCCGGACCATGTGGGAGTTCATGATGGGCGACGGAACCGTCGAGAACGGCCTGCGCAACACCGACCACGGCTTCTCCTCCGGCGCAGCCTGGCTGATGAGCGAGTACGTCGCCGGCATCCGGCCAACGTCCCCCGGCTTCACCACCTTCGACATCCTTCCACATCCCGGCGAGCTGACCTGGGTCCAATGCGTGGTCCCGACACCGTTGGGCGGCATCAGCATCGAATACACGACCAACCGGACGGCCAAGACCTTCAACGCCACGATCGGCGTGCCCGATGGTGCGGTCGGGCGAATCGCAGTGCCGCGTCTGGGCACCATCGCCGATGTGAACCTCGACGGCCAGATAGTCTGGTCAGGGCACGAGCCCGTGGGCGGAGCAACCGGTGACGATCACTACCTCTACTTCCCGGACGTCGGGGCGGGCAACCATACGCTGTCGGCGGTGTTCGACCCGGGCATTGTCGCCCCTGATTTTGACTTCGACGGCGACGTGGACCTCGAGGACTTCGGGCACCTCCAGGCCTGCATGAGCGGCGTCGGGGTGGATCAGACCGATCCGGCCTGCAAAAACGCCCGCCTCGACGTCGACAACGACGTGGACCAGGGCGACTTCGGCATCTTCAAGGCGTGCCTCAGCGGAGCCGGTGTTGCCCCCAATCTCACTTGCGCGACTCCGTGAGCCGCGATGGCCCTCAGCCGCTGCAGCGTCGAGGTCTTAACCGCCGCCGGGGTCATGATTTTCGCGGGTCCGTGACAGTTTAGGCGGCTCCTTCAGAAAGGCAGACCGGCAAGATGCCGGTCCCACACGTACCAATCGTTTGTAGGAGGGCTCTCTGAGCCCGATCCGGAGCAGAGTCGCGGTCGGAGACCGCTCCTACAAGACCCCGCCTAAACTGTCACGGACCCGGTTTTCGCAAACCGGCAGAACTTCGCTTGACACAATCGAGCTGATCACACGATGATGCCGCTTTGTCGCCGCGCCAGCGGGGCCGGCGCAAAGCTCCTTCCTCGTGAAGGCACGCCACAACCAGACGCGGAAGCGGCCCCATGTGCGCCTCCACCCGCGCCGGCCGATAACGGTACGACGGCATGCGAATCAGGCAAGGATGAAGCCGATGACCCAAGGCTGTATCTTGAAGTCACTCCTGTTATGTCTCTTGCTGGGCACTACTCTCCTGGGGGGCCAACGCATGGATTCGTTCAATATCATCGAGTACGGGGCGGCGGGCGACGGCCGCACCGTCAATACCGATCCCATCCGCAAGGCGATTGACGCCTGCGCCGCGGCCGGCGGCGGCACAGTGATCGTCCCCGCCGGGCGGTACATTTGCGGCCCGATCGAGCTTCGCAGCAACATGGAGCTCCGGCTCGAAGCCGGGGCAACTCTCGAATCCGTCAAAGAGGTTGAACCCTACCTGCAATTCGCCCGCAAACGCGGCCTGATATACGCCGAAAACGCTCACGACGTCGCCGTCACCGGCCAGGGCACCATCCAGGGCAACGGCACCGCCTTCATGGAGAATACCCCCAAGAAGCTTGAACACACCTCGGGACAGTACACCCGCCAGGGAGCGGCCTATCGAGTTCTCTCCGATGACGGGCCGATGATCATGCGAAAACGCCCGGGCAGCCTGGTTCACTTCAAAGAATGCCGGAACGTCGCGGTCCGAGACGTGACCCTGCTGGACGCTCCCGAGTGGACCGTCACCCTGAGTGACTGCGAGATCGCCGATATCCGCGGCATTCGCATCCGCAACAACCTCTTGATCCCGAACAACGACGGCATCCACTGCGTCACCAGCCGCAACATCCACATTTCCGACTGCGACATCCAGGCCGGCGACGACGCCATCGCGATCACCGGCCTGTGGGGCAAGCCGGATGCACTCTGCGAAAACATCACCGTCGCCAACTGCACCCTCCTCTCGCGATCGAGCGGCGTCCGCGTCGGCTACGGATCGAACAGCATCCGACGCTGCACCTTCCAGAACCTGGTCATCCACAACTCCAACCGCGGCTTGGGCGTGTTCGTTCGCGATGAAGGATCGGTCACCGACATCCTGTTCGACAACATCGTGATCCAGACCCGCCTGCACACCGGCTGGTGGGGCAACGGCGAGCCCGTCCACGTGTCCTGCCTGCCTCAGAAGCAAGGCACGCAGCTCGGCCGCATTCAGGGTATTCGCTTCTCCAACGTGCGCGCTCAGAGCGAGCACGGCATCCTGGTCTGGGCCGCCGACGGTGCGGTCATCCGCGACCTGTCCTTCGGCGACGTCAACCTCGAAATCACCGACAGCCAGCTCAACGACCAGTTCGGCGGCAATTTCGACCTCCGACCGTCATCTGAGGACCGCTTCTCCGTCTTCAAGCACGACATCCCGGCGTTTTTTGCACGCGGCGTAAACGGTCTCGAGATCAAAGGCCTGCACGTATCATGGGCCGACCAGCTTCCTCCGTTTTTCACCCACGGCGTGCAGTGCGACGGTGTCACCGACCTGCTCATCGACGGTTTCAGCGGCAGACAGGCATCTCCAGCCAGCCGCTTCGCCGCCGTCGCGCTGCACCAAAGCCGCGGCTTCACCCTCCGGAACTGCAAGGCCGCCGCCGGCACGAACGTTTTTCTCTCCCTCCAGGAAACATCCGACCCACGCATCCTGTTCGGCAACGATCTGAGCAGCGCCGGCCGTGCGGCCGAACCCGACGACTCTGTTTTCTCACCATCGCAGAACCTGCTCCCCGACGGCCGGAGCAGCGGCAGTCGGGACGCAACCTCGACAAGGCCCGGTTGACCAACACCGCCACTCTGGGCACCATACACCCATGCATCATCTACCATTACTGATGCTGGTCCTGGCTTCGATGGCGACCGACGCGCCCCCCAGGCGTCCTGCGCCGCAGATCGGCCGCTGGCCCGCCGGAAACGCGGTCATCTCCCGGTCCGAGATGTGCAAGCCCGAAAACCGCGCCATGCTCGGCCCCCTGAAGATCGCTGGGATACACTGGGGCGGCGCTCTCTACGCCGACGATGAGATGGCCGGAAAACGCCCCGGACTCCTCCGGCAAATCAACATGGTCCACGCCGCCGGCGCCAGGTACATCGGCAGCATCAACGGGCGGGGACTCCTCCTTCGAGGCATGGACGACGAGGCGGTTCGCCTGCTCGACGGTTCGCCGTTCAGGCACGAGGGCATGAACAATGCCGCCTACAAGTGCAGCCTGAACCCCAAAGTGCACGCCGCCCTTCTGCAGGCCGCCCAGCAGTCGATCGACATCGGGATGGACGGCCTGATCCTCGATTCATGGCAGGCCGAGGGCCAGATGCTGTGCTTCTGCAAGGTGTGCCTCGAATTCTATCGCGATTGCCTCGGCAAGCACCGCGATGACCCGCGATTCAAGGATCCTGCCGGCATCGAAGCAGCGCAGTTCGACTACGGCGAATACCTGCGCGCCCGCGGCTTCAACGCCGGCACGCCACCCCACAAGCTTCCCCTGGGACAAGCCTTCCAGGACTATCGCTTCCGGGAACTGCTCAACCGCAAGCGGAGCCTGCTCGCTGACATCCGCCAATACGCCAGCCGCCGCGGCCGATCGCCCTTCTACCTCACCGCCAATGTCTACAGCATGCAGCCGATCACCTTCGCGATCGACGATCTGCTGAACTACTTCTCGGTCGAACTCCCCTACTTCGGCAGCTTCGACGGCCGCCCGCCGAGGTGCACGTCCATCGCCCTCCTCAAGAAGGCCCATGCCGTCGGTAAACGCTGCGTCCTGCAGCCCGGATGCCACGACACCGCTCGTGCACTGATCGGTCAGAAGTCCACCTCGACCCTGTTCAAGATCTGGGTTGCCGAGGCCTACGCGACCGGCCATTTGTTTGACCTCATACCCCAGGAATTCGCCGGCTACGAAGGCGGCCACGTCGTCTGGCTCAAAATGCCGGTCGACGAGCTGCTTCCCTACTATCGGTTTGTACAGACTCACCCCGAGCTCTATCTGGACAGGACTTCGCTCGCCAGGGCGGCCGTGCTCTACAGCCTGCCCGCCGCGAAGGTCGAAACGCCCGAATTTGAGCGCGAGTACCAGGCCGTCTGCAAGATCCTCCACGACTGTCACTACCAGTTTGACGTCATTCTGTCCGGCGACGGTGAGTGGGGCCACAAGCCTGTTTCCCTCGCTGATCTTGCTCGATATGATGCCGCCGTCGTGATTCGCCCGCAGTTGCTCGACGTCCGAACCGAGGAATCTCTCATCACATACGCCGCCCAAGGCGGCAAGCTGCTCCTGTGCGGCCAGTCCTGGGCGAAGCGACCGGGATCGGGGGCGTTGTGCAAGAAGGTCCTCGATCGCGAGATCGCCCCGCGAGAAATGCCGTCCTTCGCGCCCTACGTCAAGTCGCTTGACGGCAACCTGCGCGACCGCCTGGCGAGGGATCTTGGCCCGGACCTCATTCTGTCCACGGACGCCCCGCCCACGGTGGGCGTCCTCTGCTGGAAGTCAAAGGCCCGCACAGCCGTCCACCTGCTCAACTACGCGTACGACCAGGCAACCGACAGCGTCAAGCCTGCTGAGGATTTCAAGCTTCGAGTTCGAGCTTCCGCCCGCCGCGTCACCCTCCTGTCGCCCGACGAGAAAACGGCCACAAAGCTCGAACTGAAGAGCGAAGAAGATTATGTCTCCTGCGTTGTGCCGCGGGTGCAGATCTATTCAGTGGCAGTGTTTGAGTAACAGTCGCATCGGCCGGATGACCGGCGCGGAAGCCCAGCCAAGCCGTTCACTCATGGCTTTGCCGGTTGTCGCCATGTCGGTTATCCTGCACCCAGCGCGTCTCATGAGGTGAAGATTGCCATGCTCCGATCACGATTGCTTCTGACTCCGTTCACCATCGCCCTGCTGACTCCAACCGCGTTCGGTCAGCCCAACACCGTACCATCAGGCCAGGCCGACGAAGTGACCCATCCGACAGACGCAACGAAGCTCCGGATCTATGTCGGCACGTACACCTCCCCGCAGACCGGCAGCAAGGGCATCTACCTGTTCGAGCTGGATACTCAAACGGAGGCACTGGAGGCCCGCGGCCTGGTGAGTGAGGTGGCCAGCCCGTCCTTCCTGGCCGTGCATCCGCACCGACGATTCCTCTACGCCGTCGGCGAGATCATGGAGTTCCAGGGCAAGAAGGCCGGGGCGGTCAGCGCCTTTCTGATCAATCATGACACCGGCAAGCTCACCCTGCTTAATCAGCAACCGTCGGGCGGCCAGGGCCCCTGCCACGTCACCGTCGAACCCGGCGGCAAGTGCGTGCTGGTCGCCAACTACACCAGCGGTACCGTGGCCGCCCTGCCGATCGACAATAACGGTCGCCTGGAGGCACCGAAGTCGGTGATCCAGCATCAAGGCTCCGGCCCCAATACCAGGCGACAGGCGAGCCCTCACGCGCACTCGATCAACGTGGACCCGGCCGGCCGCTTCGCACTCGCGCCTGACCTCGGAGCAGACAAGGTCTTCATCTACCGTTTCGACGCCAGCGCAGGCACCCTCGTCGCCAACGATCCCCCTGCCGCCAAACCCGCACCGGGCTCTGGACCCCGACATTTCGCATTCCACCCGGCAGGCCGCTTCGCCTACGTGATCAACGAATTGGCTTCGACGGTGACCGCCTTCACATACGACGCCGCCCACGGAGCACTAAGCGAGATACAGACGATCTCGACCTTGCCCGCCGGCTTCAGCGAACCGAGCTTCACTGCGGATATCCACGTCCATCCCAGCGGCAAGTTTCTCTACGGCTCCAACCGGGGCCACGACAGCCTCGCAATCTTTTCGATCGACCGCGAGACCGGCCGATTGACCCCCATCGGCCACCAATCCACCCGCGGCAAATGGCCTCGCAATTTCGCCATTGATCCGTCGGGAAGGTGGCTCCTGGCCGCCAACCAGAACTCGAATTCGCTGGTCCTGTTCCGCATCGATCCGCAGACCGGCCTGCTCACGCCCACCGGTACGATCGCCGAGGTCCCGTCGCCAAGCTGCGTGCAGTTCGTGCAGCCGGATCCCCCGCCGCGGGGAGGTTCCCTTGGGGACTTGCCCCGCCGATGGCAGCTAATCACCGACAAGGCCGCATTCGCGCCGCGCGACGGCGCGGGCGCCCTGGTGTTCAAGGATCGGATGTGGCTGCTCGGCGGATGGAATCCGGGCGACAAAGCCCATTTCCCCAACAAGTGCAACAGCGAGGTTTGGTCATCCTCCGACGGCCTCACCTGGAAGCTGGAGAACCCGAAAGCCCCGTGGGAAGCCAGGCACACGGCCGGCTACGTCGTTCACAACGCACGGATGTGGATCGTCGGTGGCGACCCCCTCCAGGGCCACTACCAGAACGACGTGTGGAGCAGCACCGACGGCGTAGACTGGAAGCAGGTAGTAAACGAGGTGCCATGGGCCCCGCGGGCGCTGCATTACACGGTTGCTTTCAACAACCGCATCTGGGTCATGGGCGGCCAGACCCTGCCCCAGTTCGCACCGGCCCCGGAAGCGTTCTACAACGACGTCTGGAGCACCAAAGACGGCAAGACGTGGAATCGCGCCACCGAGCACGCCCCGTGGGCACCGCGCGGCATGATCGGCGGCAGCGTCGTGTTCAGGGACAGGATCTGGATCCTCGGCGGCGGCACCTACGACACGCCTGCTTCGCCCCGACGCTTCTACAACGACGTGTGGAGCACCGCGGACGGCATCCACTGGGAGCAGCATGCCGAGAAGACCGCCTGGGCGCCGCGGCAATACCATGACGTGGCCGTTTTTGACAACCGCATGTGGGTACTGGAAGGCTGGAACCAGTCCAACCGCAATGACGTGTGGTACTCCTCCGACGGCGTGGACTGGCACGAGCTTCCCGCGACACCGTGGCCGCCGCGCCACGCCGCAAGCGTGTTCGTCTTCCAGAATGCGTTGTGGCTGGTGGCAGGCAACAACATGACCTCGGACGTCTGGAAGCTCAGTCCCGGCAAGTAATCGTGACCTGCTCGCGAGGTGACCCATGACGAGATCGCTCATCATTGCAGCAATACAGACGATTCTTGCGGCCACAGCCGCAGGTGCCGAACCGGCAAACGCAAACAACGCACGCCTGCACCCATCTCTGCCCCCGGACTTCTTCCCCTGCGGCGCCATGCACATGAGCACCATCTCCCACTGGCAGCACTACCTGCCGCCGGTCGAGGAATACGCCGCGTACATGGACAAAGACCTCGCCCGGATGAAGGAAGTCGGCTTCAACTCAATGGCTGCCCACGTGGACTGGTACGACATCGAACCCGCGCCTGGCGAATTCAACTTCGAACGCCTGGACCGGTTGATGGACCTTGTCGACAAGCACAACCTGCGCATCCTGCTCTGGCCGTGGCCCGAGCTTCAGCCGGAGTGGGTCGCGCGCCAATACCCCGACGGCCAGTGGCTCTCGGTCACCGATTTCAAGCCCGGCCCGGCATGCTGGGACCACCCCGAGGTCCGCAAGCTGATCGACCGCTTCGTCCGCACGGTCGTCAACCGCTACAAGGATCGCCCGTCGGTGCTGGCCTGGGACGTCGGCGCCGAGGCGGGGATCTGGGTCTCCTACGCGACACCGGTCGATCGCTCACCCGTCGCCGACCTGTTCTGCTACTGCCCGCACACCACCGCGCGCTATCGAGACTGGCTCAGGCAGAAATACGCCACGCTCGCCAGACTCAACGAGACCTGGGCCACCTACTACAAGGACTGGTCCGACATCCAGCCGGTCCGCGTGGGCGCGTTTGAGCGGGCCCAGATCTACTGGCTCGACTGGCGGCAGTTCATGCTCTGGAACACGGCCGAATTCCAGCGAATCAAGGCCAAAGCGGCGCGTTCCTGCGACCCGAATCGCCCGATCACCTGCCATCTCGGCGGCTGGGGCTGGGCCTACGTGCACAACGCCACCGACGAGTACCAGATCGGCAAGCATTTCGACTTCGTCGGCCTGTCATTCTTTCCCTTCTGGATGGAACGCGGCCAGGCCTATGATTCCAGTATCGGCGCGATGATCCTCGACGGCATTCGCTCCTCCAGCGGCGGAAAGCCCATGTGGGTCGAGGAACTCCAGGGTGGCCCAAGCATTTTCGGCCTGAACTATCGCTCGCGCTTCCCGACGCCCTCCGACATCCGCCTCTGGAACTGGCAGTGCGTCGCCCACGGCGCCTCAGGCATCTTCTACTGGAACTGGCGGCCGGAGACCACCGGCATCGAGGCGGCGGGCTTCGGCCTGGTCAACTATGACGGAAGCCTCACCGACCGCGCCAGAACAGCCGGCCAGGTTGCCACCGAACTCAACCGCCACGCCGGCCGCCTGCTGACCAGTAAGCCAATTCCGGCCGAGGTCGCCCTCCTGCACGATCCGCGAAGCTTCATCCAGGCCTTCGGTGAACAGGACGGCGGCCTGTACTCCGCAAGCCTGCGCGGAGCCTACCGCGCATTGCATCGTGCAGGCATCCCGGCCGATCTGCTCGTGCCCGGGCAACTCCTCACGTCGGCCCCGGCTCGCTACAAGGCCGTCTACCTGCCCTTCGCATACCTGCTGTCCCGCGAAGAAGGCCGCTGGCTCGCACAATACGTCAACCAGGGCGGCCACCTGTTCGCCGCGACATGGTGCGCACAGAAAGACGACCGCACCTTCCTGTACGAAACTGTGCCGGGCGCAGGCCTCGACGAACTCTTCGCCTGCCGCGAACAGGAATTCCTGCCCGTCGGGCAATCCTCGGCAAAATTCGTCGATGGCCGAGGCCTGATCCAGTCACTGACCAAGGGCGTCCAACTCCCCTTCCAGCGATACAGGCAGAAAATGGCTCTGCTGCACGGTGCCAAGGTCCTCGCCGAGTTCGACGACATGAGCCCGGCCATCATCACCGCCGGCCACGGCAAAGGCCGCACGCTCTACGCCGCAATGCCGCTCTTTCAAGCCTATGACGCAACCAGCGACGCGAACCTCCAGAAGATCATTCTCGACTTCGCCAAGGCCGCTGGAGTCGAACCGCCGCTGGGCATTCAGGGCAACCCCGACACCATCGAAATCGAGGCCCGAGTCCTTCAAGGCCCGTCAGGCCGAACGGCCGTCATCCTGAACCACGCCTGGGCGACCAAGACCATCACCGTATCCCTGCCCGGCACAAACAAGATGAAGGTCTCCAACCTCCTCACCGGGGAGAACATCGAAACGACACCTGCGAAGACGGGCTATCAGGCATCACTGACAATCCCCGCCCGCGAAGTCCGCGTCCTGGCCGTCGAGGAGACCAAGTGAGACCAGCAGTCGATCTATGTCCATCCAGCCTGATCTGTGGGCAGAGAGCAAGTCTTCAGTTCCCAGATTGCGGCGGGTTCGCTCAAGCCGCGAGCAACTCCCGCCAAAGCCGGAACACGGCGGTTCTTCATTCGGTCTTCTGGTTTCATTCGTCATTCGGATTTCGTCATTCGTCATTTCTTCGGTCTCCGGCCTTCTGCCTTCATTCATCCTTCCGCGTTCCGCCTTCATCCTTTCTTCCGGAGCACCTCGCCGTGTTATCCCCGCAACGGGACCAGCGGACAGACTGCGCGCCGACGGACAACAGACCGATCAACGCCCCCGCCAACTCCCGTGCCGCGTTCTTTGACAAGTGAAATCTGCCGATCGAACCCATCAGGCTTGGGCCTGAAGCCTTATGGCTCACACCTCGTTTGCGCAAAAGGAACCCAAATTTGGGCGATCTGGGCAAGATGGATAAGACAAGGGCCCCATCAGAGATCGCCTCGTGTCGCCGTCAAAGTCCTGATATTGAAGATGGTTACAGAAAAGGGATAGTGCCATCACCGCGATCGCGATAGAATGGGTCCGGAGCAAGAGGAGAGACGGCAGGATGGGTGGAGATCTGTTTGGGTCCTGGCACCACTCCAGGGGGGCATGCCGGTTGGTCGCCGCCGTGTTGACGCTCGGCGTGCTCTGCCCAGCCAGCGCAGCCGATGAGACGTTACGATTCGGCAACCCCTCATGGTCTCCCGACGGCCGGCATTTGGCCCTTTCAGACGACAACGCCAACGGCGTCTATCTCTACGACACCCAGACCGAAACCTGCCTGCAGGTAACCGACGCCCCCAGCAGCGGTTACGCGTACAACTGGTCGGCCGACGGTAAGCGGCTCGGGTTCAAGCTGCTGATCCCCTTCCCCGGCAGCGTTTTTCCGCTGCAAATGCCGGCCGTCTTCGACCTCCAGCGGCAGGCGATCATTCCGCTCTGCAACCCCGTCGCCAGAGCAGGCGTTCCTTCCTTCTCGAAGACCGGCCTCACCGCCTTCACCGTCGACCGCGAACTGCGCATCTGCGACCATGCGGGCAACATCGTCCAGACGGTACCGCTGGACCATTACGTCAATCTGGCCCCGATTTCACCCGACGGCTCAAAGGTCCTCTACACTACCGAGCATGAGCAAATCGCCGTACTCGATTTGAGCACCGGGCAAACGCGGCGGCTGACCTCCGACGACACCGCGTGCTACGCCCCGGTCTGGTCGCCCGACTCCAACCTTGCGGTCGTCAGCACGCTCGCCGGCCGGCTCAAATCGGTGGATGCGAAAACGGGCCAGACGCACGATCTCGACCAGGGAACCGCTCCTTGCTGGGCGCCCGACGGCAAGACTGTGCTCTACACCAGAACCGACAGGATCGACGCTGTCAGAGTCGTCGAGTCCGACATCTATCACATCCACTGGGACGGCAGCGGCCGGAACCGCCTGACAACCGAACCCGGTCAGTTGGAGGCGGCAGGCAGCATCTCACCCGACGGGCACAGCCTCGCCTTCATCTCGATGAACAACAGAGGCCTGTATCGCGGATCGTTGACCCGCAACTCCGCTTCCGGCGATACCACCGGCCGCACCAGGTACTTCCTTGGGCCGGCAAACAGGCTGGCGGCAAAGACTGTTTCTCCCGCAACGCTCCAAGACAGACCATCCCTCTCGCTCCTCCAGGGCGCGTCCGAACAGCCGCCCCCCGTCACAGCCGCGACTACGGTCAGCCTCCTGCGACCCGTGCCGTACGTCCACCAGGTCTACGATACCCCCGACGCATTCAATGGCCACTGGGCCTGCGGGGCCACCTCGGCAATCATGGCCATCAACTACTACGACATACTGCCCTATTGGGACGTCACCTGCTCGTGGCCCTACTCGCACGTCAGCCATTACGGCCGCTACGTCTCCGAGATCTACACCTTCAATGGCGTCACCTACGACATCAGGGCGAAAGATGCCAGCGGCCGTTGGGCCTACGGCGGGTACGCCTACATCGTGCGGGACAACTGGGCCGACACCAAGGGCTACATGCGCGATTACATCATCAACCACGGGCTCGCCTCCAGCGTCGACTGGTCGCCGAGCTGGACAAAACTCCAGACCGAGGTGAACAACGATGACCCGTTCGTGGTGCTGAACATGCTGACCACCGCCGGCCACTACATCGTTGCCATCGGCTACTACACCACTCAGCACACGGCCATCTTCAACGACCCCTACGGAAACAAAAACACGCCGGGCTATCCCAGCTATGACGGCGCGGGGGCCCTTTACGACTGGCCGGGCTACAACAACGGCTATCAGAATCTCAACACCGTCCACTGCTTCATCTACTGCCGAGGCGGCCTGCCGCCGCTGGTCACGCAGCAACCGGTCGATCAGAATATCGAATGGCGAGCAAGCGCCAGCTTCTCCGTTGCGGCCGTCGGCGAGGGAACGCTGAGCTATCAATGGCAGAAAGACGCTGCGAATCTGGACAACGGGGAGCATTATTCAGGGGTCAATTCTTCTATTGTGAGTATTCTACTTGCAACCGACCAGGAAGCCGGCAGCTATCGATGCGTGGTCACGAACAGCTACGGCGGCACGACATCCGCGTCGGCCACACTCACCGTGGCCCCCCGGCCCGGCCCGCCCGGAGACATGGACATCGACGGAGACGTCGACCAGAAGGATTTCGGCCTGTTCCAGGCCTGCCTCAGCGGCACCACGGTTCCCCAGGACGACCCGGCCTGCGCGGACGCCAGACTGGACGGCGACAGCGACGTCGATTACAGCGACACGGCCATCTTCATCGGCTGCGTCTCGGGGCCGCAGGTCCCGGCCGACTGGAACTGCGACACACCGTGACGGTTTCGGGTTCAGGGTTCACTACCACGCCGGGTCTCGATCACCGCGGAGTCTGTCCGCGCACGCTTCGAGAGAATCGGCATGCAGAGCACGCCCCACCCGACCTGTCCCGTAAGGACATTTGACAATAGCCCGGCGATTCATCGCTGGCAGGCCAAAGCCCTCGCCTTACATAGGCCCATAGGAACGACCGATACTGGTCCGTGTGACTCGGTGGGTAGGGCACGATCGGAGCCGCCGAAGGCGGCGTAGACCTGTCACCTCTGCCTTGATTCACCCTTCATCCTTCCGCCTTCATCCTTGCCGTGTCTCCGCGTCTCCGCGTCTCCGTGTCTTCTTCCACCCCCCGTCAGTCGGTTGCACCGTCCGGTCCGCGTCCTTTACAATCCCGCAGCCCGACACCCGGCCGGTACCCAGGCAGTTCGCCGGGACGCCTGCCGCAGGGCCGCTATTCACGGTACGGAGCGCACACAATGGTCGCGATCAGCGAAGCTCAAGACCAGACCCCGTCGCTCTTCGGACATCCCACTGGGCTGTTTACCCTCTTTTTCGCCGAGATGTGGGAACGCTTTTCCTACTACGGCATGCGGGCTCTCCTGGTCTTCTACATGCTCAAGGGCTTCCTCGGCTACGGCGACAGCGATGCCTACGCCGTCTACGGCTCGTACACCGCGCTGGTGTACATGACGCCGTTCTTCGGGGGAATGCTGGCGGACAGGCTGCTGGGTGCGCGGCGGGCGGTGGTCCTCGGCGGGCTGCTGATGGCCGCCGGACACCTGATGATGACGGTGGAGAACCGTGCGGGGTTCTTCAGCGCGCTGGCACTGCTGATTTGCGGCAACGGCTTTTTCAAGCCGAGCATCTCCACGATCGTCGGCTCGCTCTACCCGGCAGGCAGCCCTCGGCGCGACGGCGGGTTCACCATCTTCTACATGGGCATCAACCTCGGCGCAGCAATGTCCCCGCTGCTGTGCGGGTATATCGGCGAGACCTTCGGCTGGCACTATGGCTTCGGCCTGGCAACCATCGGCATGCTCACCGGCGTTGCCGTCTTCGTGGCGCCCTCCGTGGTTTCGCAGGTGTCGATGTTTCTGCTGGCAGAAGTTGCCGTGGTCAATATCTTCGTTGTCCCGCGGATGTCGCCGCCCGGTTCATCGATTCCGACCTGGCTCAACTACGGTCTGCTCGCCGCCCTCGCCGCGGCCGGATGGATGACCTTCCGCCAGCTCGGACAAGGCACAATCCGCCAGTCGCCCCTGAGCACCTGGCTCGCCCGCATCGTCATCATGGCCGGCGCCGTCGCCGCGGCCGGGACCCTCTTCAAGCATCATCCCGACAACCCCTTCTCGACCGGAGTCAACGTGTTCGTCGGCATCTCGTTGCTCGTCGCCGCCGTCGTGGCCTGGGCGGCCCTCGGCCTCGGCGGGCTGCCCAAGGAGGCCGGCGCCCCGCCCGACGCCGAACGCCTTCGCCGCCCGGTACTCGGCCTCATCAGCGCCGAGTCCGCGGTCTACCTAGGCACACTGGCCGCCCTCGCAATCTTCGTGCTCCTTGTTTCCGGTTTCGCCATCCTGACTTCCGATCATCGACCACTCACGTTGATTTCCAGCGAATACATCGACCAACTCGCCACCAGCCAGAACTCCCTGGTACAGATCCTGGCCGTTTTCATGGGGGAAATGAGCCGGCCCGCCGGACTGGTGCTTCTGCTCGCCGGCCTCACGGCCATCGTCTATCTCAGTTTCGAGCTCCTCCGCCTCGACAGGATCGCGAGACATCGCATGTTCGTCGTGCTGATCCTCACTTTCTTCTCGATGCTCTTCTGGGCGTTCTTCGAGCAGGCCGGCAGCTCGGTCAATAACTTCACCGACCGCAACGTGGACCGCGTCTTCGAGGAGACCCACATCACGTCCGAACAGGTCGGCCGGACAATCGAGATCCAGCCCACCCAGGAGCAGCTCGGCTACCACAACGGCGAGCAGCTCTTCACATTGAATCTGCTCGATAAACTGCGCGACGAGAACAAGGCCAATCCCGATTTCACCATTCAGTGGACAGTGGCTCAGGACAACGTCGGGATGGGTGTGGGCAAACGGATCGAAGAAATCCCCGCCAGCACCTTCCAGTCGGTCAACCCGATCTTCATCCTCCTGTTCGGCCTCGTGTTCACCGCTCTGTGGAGCTTTCTCGGCAAGCGGGGCTGGGAGCCGAGCACACCGGTCAAGTTCTCGCTCGGTCTGCTGCAGCTCGGACTCGGCTTCGCCGCTTTCTGGTGCGGGGCCCGCACCGCCAACGACCGCGGCATGGTGCTCCTGTCGTGGCTGTACCTCGGCTACCTTCTCCAGACCACGGGCGAGCTCTGTCTCTCACCGGTTGGCCTCTCGATGATCACCAAGCTTTCGCCCGCCCGTCTCGTGAGCACCGTCATGGGCACCTGGTTCCTGGCCACCGCATATTCGCAGTACCTCGCGGCGATCATCTCCCAGTTCACCGGCGTCAAGCATGAGGCAGGAACAAGCGGAATGGCGATCCCCCCGCCAACCGAGACGGTTAACCTCTATGGCGGCGTCTTCGGCAAAATCGCCATCGCGGCCGTCATCTCCGCGCTCATCTGTTTCGCCCTGGTGCCCCTGCTCAAACGCTGGATGCACACCGAATCGCCCCCGACGGAGAAGCTTAGCCACTAAACGGGTGGCGTGGCCAGGTTCGCCGCGGCGAACACCGGCATGCCGTAACATGGCGGCAGGTGGCCGACTTTCATTTCAGCGATTCGAGGGCGGCCGTCCGTGATTGTCGGCCTGATGGGGCGGGACCTCGGTCTTGTCAGGCGGGCCGGGCAGCCGAGGCGGCTCGGCGGGCGATCTGAGCCAGCCTTTGCGGTTGAAATAGTACAGCATGCCAAGGGCCATCACCGCCATGAGACCCAGCGCCAGCGGATAGCCGTAGTCCCAGGTCAGTTCCGGCATATTCCACGGCGAGTCGGTGTGGAAATTCATGCCGTAGATGCTCGAAATGAACGTCAGCGGGATGAAGATTGTCGCGATGATCGTGAGTACTCTCATCACGTCGGTCATGCGCTGATTGACGCTCGATAGATAGAGGTCCATCAGATCCGAGCCGAGTTCACGGCAGGTCTCGATGAAATCGATGACCCGGATGGTGTGGTCGTAGCAGTCGCGCAGATAGATCCGCGTTTCGTCGCTCACCAGCGGGCTGGGGTCCCGAAGCAGCGAGTTCATCGCTTCGCGCAGCGGCCATGCCGCGCGCCGAAGGGTCAACAGGTCACGTTTGATCTGGTGAACCTGCGAGGCGATTCTGGCGGCCGGCCGGCTGAGAATCTCGTCTTCCAGACTCTCGAGCCGTTCTCCGATCACCTCCAGCACGGGGAAGTAGCCGTCGATGACCGCGTCGATCAGGCAGTACGCCAGGTGATCCGCGCCTGATTGCCGCACCAGCCCGACCGAATCACGGATACGCTGGCGGACAGGACTGAACGGATCGCCGGGCAAACCCTCCTGCAATGTCACGACAAAGTTCTTGCCCAGAAACAGGCTCAACTGCTCTGTTTCCAGGTGCTCGTTGCACGTGGCCATGTGGGCAACCATGAACAGGTGACTGCGGAAGTGATCCACCTTGGCCCGCTGGTGGGTGTTGACCGCATCCTCAACGGCCAGCCGATGCAGGTCCAGCACGTCGCCCAGGCGGGCGATCCTGTGCACGTCGCCTAGGCCGTCGACGTTGATCCAGGTCACCGGCCATTGGGCGAGATACTCCTGGACCACCGCGACGTCGTCAATCACCTGCTCCGTACACTTGTCACTGCCGTACGCGAGGACGCTGATCACCGACTTGCGCGCCGAGGGGTCGGCCACCAGCATGCCGGGCGGCGCTCCGGGTGGGGTGCGACGTCTGTGACGCTTCTTGCGGGACACCTCTTGAACCTCGGCGACAGGTCGTGACCGCCGACCGGCGGCGTTGGTCGGGATTATACCCTCCTGTGCCCGCAAGGGCGATATGACCGCGATTCCCCCAAATCATCATCCCAGCTTGCCTTGCACCCGGCGCCAATAGGGCAGGCTCCCGCGGTTCCTGGCTCCGTCCGGACCCGCGTTATGGACTCTCGCCAACGTGTGAAAGTCGAGTCTCGCCAGGGCGCGCGGACAGTGCCGGCTCCAGTAGGCTCTCATGACTCGTTCGGCGTACGCTTTGTGCCGGACCATGTGGTACTTTCCTGGAACGCCGCTGTCCTTCCAGTACGCCCTTGAAATCTGATATGGTCCGAGCGACCGCCCGCCGTCGCCTCGGGCGTTGGCGGCGTCGGGGTGCCCGCCGGTCTCGACCTCGCGAATCGCGTCCAGCAGAGGTCGTAGCTTCCCGGATGTCTGCGCGGGAAACGCAAAGACGATCGAAATCAGGCATGTGCTAATCATTTTCGTTTCGTCCTATGAATTACCCGTTCTCACCAGCTTCGATTGTTCGATTCTAGACCCGAGATCCGGGCCGGCTAATGTGACGAGGTGATCAGACGGCAATGAGATGCGAAGCAGACGCGGGCGGCAGGACACGGCCTCACGGGCCCGTCCCGTCTGCCAGTATTGGCGAACACGCCCGTCGAGACGCGAGTTTATCCAGTTTAACAGGCAAGCCAATCGCCTGGACGGCGACAAAAAAACTGAAAAAAACACGCCAACTCGCCGCGGAGCCCCGCTATCGGCTGCCCGGAGTGCGGAATCGTTCTATGGGGCATATGGAACGGTGCCCTTCGCATCCGTTCGGTACTTCCACTTCTTCACGTATTCCTGACCAGGAAGAAATTCATCTTTGTGCCGCTTCAGCTCCGTCTGGAGAAGCGACTCCAAGTGAGTCTGGGCCTGGGCATGCTTCGCTTCGCCGATCAGGTTGTGCTGCTGATAAGGATCTTCCCGGCTGTCGTAGAGAAGCCACGGCCCATCGAGTGAGCGGACGTACGTGTATCGAGTGGTGCGAACGCCTCGATACTCCCGGCCGCCCTTGTCGCGCGTCCACTCGCCAAACACCGAGACGCAACTGATCAGGGCAGCACGATCCGCGTCGCCTTCCTGCCCGCGCAGCCACGCGGAACGATCCTCGCCTTCAACAGTGTCGGGCACCTTGATGCCGCACAACCCCAGGAGAGTCGGCATGATCTCGGGCGTGTTCAGAGGTGCCGAAAGCTTCCGCCCGGAACGCCCCAGTCCGTTCGGCCAGCGCACCACGAAGGGAACCAGAATCGACTCGTCCCAGGGACGCTGCTTGCGAATCTCCCCGTGCGACCCGAGCATGTCACCGTGGTCGGAGGTGAAAACCAGGATCGTGTTGTCGGCAATGCCGGACTCTCCAAGCGTCTCGACGATCCGACCCGCGCATTCATCGAGAGCGGCACAATGGGCGTAGTATCCGGCCAGGTCGCGGCGGGCCATGGCTTCAGACTCGGCCGGCACGTTCGGCCGCAGTTGGATCTCCTCCGGCTTGAACAGGCGGCGAAAGCGCTCCGGGGCGGTCTCATACGGGTTGTGAGGCGGTCCCCATGACAGCACCAGCAGGAACGGCCCGTCCCGATGGGCCTTGATGTACTCACAGGCCTCCTCGGTCTGAGCCTCGGCATCGTAGCCTTTCCAGAACTGTTTCTCGTGGGTGTCCGCATAAAACAGCGAGCGGTTATAGTTGTGGGTGCATTCGCAGGCTCGCCAGAACTCAAAGCCCTGCCGCCGTTCTCGTGGAATGAAGCTCGACCGTCCATGACCGTCCAGATGCCACTTGCCGATATAAGCCGTCTTGTATCCCCCGCCCGCGAAAGCCTGTGCGAGCGAAACCGCTTCTCGGCTGAGGCTCACGTCGTTAACGAACACCCCGTGGTTCACCGGATAACGGCCGGTGATGAAGCTGGCCCGGTACGGCGAACACACCGGGCAGGTCGACACGGCCGTCGTCAGAACAACGCTCTGAGCCGCCAGCCGATCCAGGTGAGGCGTGCGGGCATTGCGGTCGCCGGCGAATCCCAAGGCCTGGGCCCGCCACTGATCGGCAAGCAGAAAAACGACGTTCGGCCGAGAGCGAGCAGCCTCTGCCCCGTCGGCCGGATCAAGCCACCCAGTGAGGACTCCCGCAACCACCGCAACCGCGCATAGATGAGCCCTGGTCATGTGCACCTCCCTCGGTGGCATTCTCGCCCAACAACCCGCGGTGTGGCAAGCCCTCTGACTCGGATAAGACGCTAGCCCCTGGGCGGAGTGTTCGCTCCGGCAAGCCGGCTCGTCAGTGCGTTCTGGTCGGCGCTGTCAACGTCTCCATCCCGATCGAGGTCGGCATCCTCACAACCGTCCGCGAAACCGCCGCCGGTCCCTGACATGCAGGCCTGCAGAAGTCCGAAGTCCGACTGGTCCACGTCTTCGTCCTGATCCAGATCCGCCCGAGACAGGACCCGAACCTGCCAGACCTCCGTGTCCGAGCCCTCGCTGTTGCCGGCCAGCACCTCGAAGCGATACACCCCCCCGATCTGCCCGACCGCCGGCGTCCAGCCGAAAACACGACCGCTGGCGTCCACCTGGGCTCCGGACGGACCGTCCACCAGCGACCACGCCGAAACCGGCGGGCTGTCCTGTGCTGGGGTCAATTGCTGAATGTACTCGGCGCCGGCCAGGGCCCGTGCGGGGTCGGGGGTGACTTCTTCGACAACCGGAGGCCCTTCTGCATCTCCGTAGAACCCCGGATTATTGAGCCGGAGCACGTCCAGGCCCTCCTGCCAGTACGCGGCCAGTGAAGGGGTATCGGCGCCGTTTTGCACGTAGGTATAGGAGGCGGAGGACGTCGAGAGAGTCGCTCTGACCGCGCTGTCACCGGTGTTGTCGGCCTGGGCGAGCAAGGTCGCCGATGGATCGACGATGCGGCTGTAGCCGGTAGCGTCTCCAGACGCGTTACCTGCACCTGCGTTACAGAAGACGACGAATGACTGGCTCTCCACGGCCCGGCACACCACCTGTGACTCGGTGGCATACACGGAAGTGCCGGACGGTTCACAGGCCAGGTAAAAGCAGATCTTCGCCCCGCCCAGAAATGCCAGCCGGCTCAGTTCCGGAAAGTGAATGTCGTGTCCCACCATCACGCTCGCATACACGCCATCGATCTTGAACAGGGACATCGCGATGCCCCCGGTGAAGACCCCGGGCAGATCGGTGTGCATTTGGGCATGTCGCTTGACCACTGCGCCCGTTGGTGCGACCACGAAAGCGGCGTTATACAGGCTCCCGTTGTCCCGGTACGGCGAGCCGACGATCGCGTAGACGTTCTTTGCCTGGCAGGCAGCGGCAATCTGGCTCAGCCCCGCGTCGATCGCCGACTGGCTCACGCCGGGCAGCGTTGCCGGGTTGCGATCGGTCAGCGCACACTCGGGGAATACGACCACGCGCGTCCCCTGGGCAGCCTCATTGTTGATGAATGACACGGCTTTCGCGGCGTTCGCGCCGATGTCGCCGGTCATCTGCATCTGGATGCAGCCGATCTTCAAGGAGGCGTTGGGGCTGTTGCCACGCACGCCGATGTCCGGCTGCAGGGTCGGCTGGGCGGTCACGCTCCCGAAAACATCAAGGTTCTGGCTCTGCAGCACCCGCAGCCCTTCCTCCCAGAACTCGCTGAGCAGGGGGACGGCGGCCCCAGCCTGGGCCCAGGCGTTGGAAGCCTGGTCCGTGTCGATCACGTGGCGAATAACCGCTTCCGTTTCGCCGGCCTCCTGGTACACCGTGCCGTCCGGACCGATGATTCGACTCTGTCCGTGAGAATCTCCGCTGTCGTTGCCCGCCGGGGCGTTGCACGAGACAACCCAGCTTTGGTTCTCCACCGCCCGCCCGACGATCTGGCAGCGGTAGTTGAAGTTTTTGCCGCTGCTGGCCGGCGACTCGAAGGAGATGTAGAAGCCGATGCGGGCGCCGCCGAAAACCGGGATGCGCATGAGGTCCGGGTATCGCTCGTCGTGGCAGATGAAGAGGGTCGCCGGCACGCCGTCCACTCGAAACATGGCCAGCCGGTTGCCGTTGGTGGCCCACCCTTCCGCCCGGTGCATCTTGTAGTAGCGTTCGACCTCAGTGCCGTCCGGGCCGAAGACCACTGCGGCGTTATACCGTGTGCCGGCCTCGTAGTAGGGTGTCCCGACGATGGCGTAGACATTATTGGCCGCGCAGGCGCTGGCTACCTGGGCCAGGGCGCTGTCGATGGCCGGCTGCTGAATCTGCAAGACCTCCGAACCGTAATCGGTCAAAGAACACTCGGGGAAGACGATCACCCGAGTGCCTTGAGCAGCCTCAGACGCGATATAAGTGACCGTGTTGCTGACGTTAACGGCCATGCTGCTGCGCAGACGCATCTGCACGCAGGCCACCTTGATCTGCGCCGCTCCCGCCTGCGTCGCTGCCAGGAAGGTCAAGAGAAAAACGACCGCGGCCACGCGGAGCCGGGCGCGCAAAGACACTCCCAGGGTTCGCAGCACGCGTGTGACCCGGTCGCAGATCACGGACGTCTCATACTCCTCGCGACGCTCGAACCGTCATCCGCGAAAGCGTGCTCAATTGGGGCAATCCACGCTGGGCTGCCACTGGACACCCGGCCCGGATGCGCAAGCCTCAAAGTAGTCCAGGTCGAGCTCGGTGATCAACGCCCGCGGATTGACGTTGTCGAAGCACTCGCAGCCTTCCATCATAACACCGTCCATGCCGGTGTAACAAACCTGGAACTTGCTGAAGTCCTCCTGGTCAACATCACCGTCACCATCGGTATCCACCCAGGGAGTCCCGCAATTACGCCCCACAAGAAGGCTTCTTCCCAGAACCGCATTCTCCTCGCCGGGAGCGAATGCCCCGGCGTTGGTCATGGTCACCCAGTCGAAGGCCACATCGACGGTTCCGGCCGTATTGCCTGCTCCAAAGCCGAGGCCATCGGGCGTCTCGTCGCCAGGGTCAGGGTGGGAGTCTTTCTGCTCCGCATTAGGAATGGTCAAGACCGCCGCGGGGTTCTGTTCCTCATCGACATAAACCTTGATGATCCGGTTGCAGTCGTCATTGCCGATGGCCGTCATCCGGAACGTGTGATACTTATCGTCCCCAGTGAGCGTCACGCCCGGTCGCCCCGTTCGGTTTGTCTCCATCAGCTTGCCGTCGGGTCCGCCCCAGAACAGGTCTGCGCTTACCTGATTGTCCCAGAAAATCAACAGGCCGAATCCCCAGGGGTCCGTGTACACATAGTTGCGCACCCGCATGCGGGCCACGATAGTGGCTCCGGCCCGGGGGTAGATCTCAGGATCCGGCAACGGGTTGAGCCGGGCTGCCCGGTACTTGGTCTTGGCGCCGCTGATATCAACGATGCGCCACGCCTTCCCGTCAACGGCATCCAGGTCATTGTCTACGTTGCCCTGCGCAACACCTTCCTCCAGCCAGAAGTCGTACCCGCTGCCTGGAGGCCCGGCCGAATCGTCGGCCAGGGGATCCTTGTCGCCCAGATACTCGTGCACGGTGGTCAGGTTGGCTCCCAGCACGTTGACGTTGATCTTGCGGATAATAACAGGCAACCCGCACATATTCTCCGAGAAGGCGATAAACGCGGTGGGGTTCAACGTGCTGTCCTCGTTGGCCGGAGCCGGCAGTAGGCTGGGGATGAAGCTGGCCGTTACCATCACGCTGCTCAACCCGTCAATAGTGCCGCCGGTACGATCGATACTCAGCCATGGAACGACCACCGGCGTGAGATTGGTCAGACTCGTGACCGTCTGCACGCTGTAGGTAATCTGCGAGGCTCCCTGGTTGGTCAATATGAAGCTTGCGGGAGCGAGTGTCACCGATGGATACTCCCGGCAATAGGCACGGAAGTAGGTAATACCCGTTGGCTGCCGATCGGTGCCGCAGCCCGGGGAGACCTCGAGTTGACATGAGCCGACGGGAAGTGCCGTGACTGTGACCTCATCAAAAGGCGTGTTCAGCCCGTCGTCGGCCGTCAGCCGCAGGACGTAGGTGCCCTCTACCGAGAACGTCGCAGTCGTGTCCACGGCGTTGGGATCGCCGAAGGTCACGGAACCCGGCCCGCTGGTCATGCTCCAGGTGACCGCGAGCGGATTGGGCTGGCCGTCTGCGTCAACCGCGGTTCCGTCCAGATCGGCTGCGGCCGGCAGAACAATCGTTTGGTCCAGCCCCGCGTTGACATAGGGGATGCCGCCGGCGGGACCGAGATACGTGAAGAGCATGCGGTTGAAGGTGATCGACTCCGACCCCGTGTCGTTGACGCGAATGAAACTGCCGACCGTCATGTCGAACTCGCCGATGTCAAAGGTTTCACACATGGTGCCCTGGTTCTGCTGCCAGAGAATAGTGGTCTGGCCCCCGGCGTGGTTGACGATGTACTGCGCCGGGTAGCTCGCGCGGGCGGTACTGTAACGCCATTCCGCATTCAGCCGGTACCGGCCGGGCGTAAGCTGGTTGGCCCCCGACCCAAACGGCGGGACATAATCCACGTACTGCGGCCCGGCGGGGTCGGGCTCGCCGGCTTCCTGGTAGGCTGAGGTATACCAGTAGATGCAGGAGCCGGAGTTGTGGGCCCTGGCAACATTGGTTCGCTGGTAGTACGGGTTGTCTCCGTTCAGCCCGTCGTTCAGATCCGTCTTGGGTTGAGTGGTGTTCTCGTCGCCGGTGTAGCCATCCTGATTCAGCCGGTACACATCGTACAGAGCAAGCTGCCTCGGCGTGGTGTAGGTTGCCGCTTGGACTCCCGCCGAGCACACTGCGACCATCGTGATCGCCGCTGCGGTGATCCGCCGGTTCGTTGATCGCAACATGTTTCATCCTCCCAAACGATTGCCTTCAGTGAGTGGTTTCGCCTCGCATAGCGTCCCGATCATCATCCGGCGCACAGGGGATCTCCCCAGACCCCGGGCCCGCTGAGACACACGATGAACTTTGCGGTATCTTCCGCGTCCACGGTCTGATCGAAGTCGAGATCGGCAAACTCGCACGTCGGGTCGGTCAGCGTCTCGCCGGCCGCGGTCATGCAGATCTGAAACAGGCCAAAGTCTTCCATGTCGACGTCGCCGTCGTTATCCCCGTCTCCCGGCACGTTGCTGTTCACCGTGACAGTCACCGTGTCGCTGGCGGACAATTCGCTGTCGCTGGCCGTCAACTCGAGAACGTAGGCCCCGATGGCCGTGAAACTGGCCGTGGTGTCGACCGCGGCGGCGTCACCAAAGATCACGTCGCCGGGTCCGCTCAGTCTCGTCCAGACGGTCGTGACCGCCGACGGCGGCGAGGGCAGGCCGTCGTCGTTCACTGTCCCATCGAGACTGGCTAGTTCCCCCAGCTTGATCGTCGAACCGGGGCCCGCATCCACGCTGGGAGCGGTATTGGTCGCCGGCCCGCTCTTCACGACAAGCACGGCCACGTCGTTCGTCGTGCCGGTGTTAATCGTCCGAGTGCCGCCACCGGCGACGCTCCCCAGCCCGGTCGTGACGCCGCTATTAATGTCCATCCGGGTCACGTCGAAACTTCCGCTCACGCCGCTCAGGTTCAGGGTGAAGCTGCCGCCGCCCTGCTGGAAGACCGCGTAGTCATTGCCGAACCGGCCGCATTGTCCGCGACTGACCAGGCCGGACGCCGGCGAAAAACTCAGCAGGGCAAGGTTCTTGTAGAACGTCCAGAAGTAGCCCGTGCGGATGGCGCCCGGATCGGTTGAAACATCGTTGATGTTGAAGTCCGGGTAGTGGGCCCGCATCAGGCTGCCCATCGTCGGGTAGGTCAGGGCCGCCACAAAGTTCCGATGAGTGTTGCGAATGCCGAGCACGACGTCGTTATCGTAGGTCGGCGGCTCATACCAGTACTCCTCGAACCAGACCGGCTTGCCGTACTGGCGATAGGATAAGGCATTCTGGTACTGCGTCTCCGTCCGGCTGATCTGCACTTCGATGTAGTCGATGTTGGCGTTGTTGGCGCTGCTGGTGTCGATGCTGTTGTGATGGCTGCCGAGCGGATGATCGTAGGGATCCTCGTCCTTGACCAGTTGGGCGTCGTGTGACACCTGCTGCTGCCACGTCCAGCCGCTCCAGGGCGGGTTCGTTTCATTCACCTCGCCGTAGAGGCACCAGCGCACGTTGTACGCGGTGTAGCGGGCGATGCAGTACCGGAACCACCGGTCGTTGCGAGCCAGTGTGCCGAACTTGTTCCACCAGTTGCTGTTGACCGGAAATCCCCCGATAGTCAGCCCCATCATGATGCCGCGGTCGTTCGCGTACTGCACCATCTGGTCCAGCCGCTGGAAGTAGGCCATATTGGGCGTATCGGTCTTGGGGTCCTTGCCGGGAAAGGCTTCGGGGACGCCAGAACGCGTGTAGATGGCCAGCCAGACGCAGCCGAGAAAAGTATTGAAGTGCTGTCCCTGGCGGGCGTTCATCCAGCTCTGCCATTCGGCGGTGGTGTTCTCCTCGGCGAAAGACCATTGCGTGTCGCCCACGGCCAGGAACGGCGTGCCGTCGCTGAGCTTCCAGGCATAGCCATCGCGCTGAAGGAAACCGCGATAGAGCGGGTTGGCGGCCAACTCGGCCGGAGTGGGCGCGATCGCGGTCAGCGTTCCGGAAAACCCGTTCATTCCCGCATCGGTCGAACTCGTCGTCCACGACCAGTCTCCCGCAGCGGTCGCGGCGAACCGGATCCGCCAGGTGCTGCCGCCGTCCCAGAACCCCTTCATGGTCAATATCTTGCCGGCGGCAGCGCCCGACGTCCCCGTGAACGTGGCCGTCACGGTCGGGCCGTTGAGATACGGATTGCTGCCGGGGACATCGGCCGACAAGGCCATCTCACATACCCGAAACGTGGTGACCGAAGAGGGAGGTGAACTGATCAGGCCGGCCGTGGCGACCGATCCCGCCAATAATACCTGAACGAGTGCCGTCGCCGCCCGAACGACAGCCTGTCTGTGCACCGAGCCAAGAACGAAGATCGGCATTTCCTGCCCCCCGCGGCCCACCGCCTCTCGATCGCAGACTTGTCCGCCCTGCATGCCCGAAGGATCGGTCAAACGCTGCCTCCACCCTCGACTGCAAGTCGTCACCTGCAAAACGAGTCTCCCACCTCGGAGAAAGAGGATAGGAGACTCGCACATTTCAACGCGGCCCGCGCGGTCGCACCTCCGGAACGGACCGTTAAGTCGTCACTCACGCCCGCCGACGTCGCAGCACGCCCAACGCGCCTAGAACCAGCAGCAGCAATGAGACCGGTTCCGGCACCGCCGCGATAATGCAGGGATCCAGACCGGATGCGGCCCCGGCGCCGTCATCCCACGGGATCATGATGCCAAGGATCTGCGTGCCAGCAGGAAGGTTCTCGCTATCCAGATCGATCCCCACGCCGCCCAGCGGCTGGTTGTAGTAGGTGGTGCCGATCCGGGTCCTGACCAGTGTGGTGGTCTTAAGCTGGTCCGCGATCAACACTCGCACACTCTTGACCACAACGGCGCCGGTAATGCCTGCGGTTGCGTCGCTGGTCAACAACTGGACCTGGAAGTTGTCCAGGCTGTTGCCCCAGTCGACCACGAAGATCTCAGCGGTGCTCGTCTGCCCGTCGCCCGTAATCGGGTTAGCGAACCAAGCAGCAAGCTTGTTGGTGCTAGTGGTTCCCAGACCGAGGTCCGCACACCCGGCGTCTAGGCCGAGCAGAGCATCTTCCGAGTTCACCAGACCAGTACCCGGATGGGTCGGAGACAGGTTCAGACCGAACGAACTGCTGTTGTCTTTCGCCGTGACCGCGCCTTTCAGGGTGGGAGTCGAATAAGTGACCGCCCCGGCCGTGATCGACAGAATGTCTATCTTTCCCTGAATGTAAGACCCTGACATGGGGGGGGTACTGGTGAACCCGGTGATCGTGATCAAGCTCCCGAACGCCAAGTTAGGCACCACCACTGCGAGCACCACAACCAACACACTGCTAGCCTTCAGAATCGATGTGTTCATATTTCCTCCTCCTCTGCTCTCCCGCTAAGGGTCTCGATTTGCACGGGCATGTTACAGACGTCATCAGCGCATAGACGCCCCGGATGTGGGCTCCTCTTTCCTCCCGACGTTGCCATGCCACCCACAGCTAACGTGCAACATAATCAGACGCAACCACCCATGTCAAGAGATTTCTGCCGGATTATCGGTCAACTAGCCCAAAAGAGCATATATGTAAACCACTCACGTATATGAGTTGGCACAAGATAAGTATGCCTGTGACCGCACATTGCTTGTCATGGCCTAAAATCAGCTGAAGCAATGACTTAAGGATGAATTCAGCCGTGCGAGATCCGGCGCTTGGGTGAAGAGTCTGGGCCATACGTGCGGTCCCGGTTCACTCAGACCAAGGCAACCGCCGTTGCCGCAGCCAGGCCAACTGATGCCGTCTTCGACCCATTCGCCCCTCCGGCAGCAACTTCATCGTGGAAGCTGCCTGCCCTCTACACTGCGACCACGCGCTCAACGGCCGGCCACGGGAGCGGTCGAGCTTCGCTTAATGAGGTTGCCCTCCAGCAGCACCGTAACCGCGTTGCCCGGAGGGTCTACAAGCCGCTGCATCAGCAATCGCGCAGCCTGCTGGCCGATCCGCCGCTTGGGCTGGGCGTAAGTGGTCAACCACGGCTCGCGGTCAACGGTCACGACGTCATCGAAGCCCGCCACCGACAGATCCTGCGGGACGCGAACGCCGCGATCGCGGGCCACCATGGCGACGGTCTCGCCGATCACGTCGTTCGCCGCGAATATCGCGGTCGGCCGGCGCTCGGCAGGCAAGTCCAAAAGGACTCCCGCCGCCCGCCGCCCGCAATCCGCTCCCAGCGACTTGTCGCATTGCAGCCACGCCTCGTCGACGCTCGACCCCATCCGCCGCATGGCCGTCCGGAAACCCCGCAGCCGATCGTCAACGCTGGACAGCCCGCCGCTGCCAATGAAGGCGATCCGGCGGTGCCCCAGCTCCACGAGGTACCGAACAACGTCTTCCGCCCCCAGTTCGTTCGCGGTGCTCACCATGTCGGTCTGGTAACCCGGCAGCAGACGATCCACAAGCACGAGCGGAACCGTCCTTTCAATGAGCTGCTCCAGCGGCCGGTGGTCGTCGTCAGGATTGCTCGACGGCGCGACAATGAATCCGTCGAGGGCCTTGTGGATCAAAGTTTCGATTCCCCTGGCTTCCGCGCCGACATCCAAACCTCCGTCCTCAAAAACGGCGTGATACCGCCACTCTGCCAGTTCCTCTCGGATTCCCTGCGCAATAGGGCCGAACAGCGGCCCGGACGGCCAGTTGAACCACACGCCCACCAGCATGGTCCGCCGCGATTCCATGTGCTCACGTCGCCCATCCTGAACACGGAAGGTCCCGCGGCCCTGCTGACGTTCAACCCAACCGGCCGCGCTGAGCTCGGACAGAACCTGACGCACACTCGTGCGGCTGAGGGAGAAGCGGCCCATGAGTTCCGTCTCCGATGGCAGCCGCCCGCCGGGCGGAATACGCTGATGCGTCAGCTCCTCAAGCAGGTGGTCCCTGAGTATCGCAGTTTTCCTGGCCTTGGCCATACGTGCTCCAATTCGCTCACGCTCTTGCTTGCCTCGGGGCCGACGGTTCTCTTGAGCGACCGACACGCCTGGTTGATCTGAGCGCGGCCTGTACCCCCACCCTCGCGACAACTCCCTCGCCACATGGTCGCCGCGAGCCACGATCGATCCGGAGTCGCGGCACCATACATGTCACTATACCACACATATATACGACAAGAACAGGAGTATATATGCCCAAATCACCGCAGTCCGAAAAGCTCTTAATCCTTTGTCTCCAAATAACTTAGAAATCCAGGAGACACCCCACAGCTAGGCTGGCGCAGGTTCCAGGAGCGAGGCAGTCACAGTTCTCCAGCACCGCTGAACCCCCGAGCAACCTTCGTCTGGAGGGAGTTGGCGACCGCGTCAGCTCTTGCATGCGGGCCGGAATGGCCCTATTCATCCGGACGAACTTGCCGCCGGCAGTGGCGTTCGCTTCGACAAGGAGGCTCACTTGCGACAGGACAGACTTCAATTCCACCCAACACGCCCTCTCGTCTGGGCAATCGTCGCGCTGATCGCGGCCACTTGGCCGTTATCTATCTCCGCGAAGGCCGCCGCTCAGGAACGGGACTGGCGGCGAATGCTGCGCGAACCATCGCCCGAATTCAGCCAGATGCCGTTCTGGTTCTGGAACGACGACCTCAACGAACAGGAGATCAAACGGCAGATGGCCGATTTCCGGGAACACGGCGTGTACGGCTTCGTCATCCACGCCCGCATGGGCCTGTCGCGCGAAATCCCCTACATGGGGCAGCGGTGGCTTGCCCTCGTTCAATTCGCCGTCGACCAGGCAGCGCGAACCAGGATGCGCGTGTGCCTCTACGATGAAGGGATGTATCCTTCGGGCTCGGCCCACGGCGAAGTGGTACGCTCCAACCCCGCGTTCGCCGCCCGAGGCTTGGCGATGGAACAGAAGGATGTCCGCGGCCCGGCAGAGTTGGCCCATCCTGCTCCGGCGAACGGCAAACACGTGGCCACGGTGGTGGCCCGGCGCGACGGCGAAGGCAAATCGATCAAGTTCAGCGAGTTAAAGCTCATCGAGCCCCAGACGACGACCATCAAGCTGCCGGACGGCGACTGGTCGGTCATGGTCTTCGCATGCGTGCCGTCCGGTGGCCGAATCCGCGGCGTGCACGAGGGAGAGGAAGACAACCAGCCGAACGCTCCGCTCGCCGCCGACCTGCTCAACCCCGAAGCCATGAAGGCATTCATCCGCCTGGCCTACGAGCCTTACTACGCGATCCTGAAGGAGCACTTCGGCAAGACGGTGGTTGCAGTATTCACCGACGAGCCGAGCATGCTGGGCCGCAGAGGGACACCGGGACTGAAGCCCTGGACCGACGGATTCGCGGAGGATTTCGCGAAACGTCGCCGCTATTCGCTGCTGCCCCTGCTGCCCGCGCTTTTCCATGACGCCGGCCCGCGGACCGAGGCCGTCCGAAATGACTATGAGCTCACCTTGGCCGAACGTCTCGACTGGACCTACTACCGGCTCATTTCCTCCTGGTGCGAACAACATGGCATCGCACTGACGGGCCATCCGTCCGGTTCCATGGACATCCAACCCCTCCGATATTTCCAGATGCCCGGCCAGGACCTGGTATGGCGGTATGTCGTGCCCGAGGGGACATCGCGACTGGAGGGCCCGCACAGCACCACCGCCAAATGCTCGAGCAGCGTCGCCCGCCACGACGGGCGCCGGTTCAACATCAACGAGGTCTACGGCGCCTATGGCTGGAACCTCACCACCGAAGAAATGAAGTGGCTCGCGGATTGGCTCATCGTCCGAGGCGTCAACCTGCTAATGCCCCATGCCTTCTACTACTCGACTCGCGACTACCGCGGCCAGGAGCGCCCGCCCGACGTCGGGCCGAACAATCTGTGGTGGCCGCACTTCCGCCCCTTCGCCGACTACACGACCCGGCTCTGCGGTCTGATGACCGACGCACGGCCGGTGTCTGATGTGGCGATTCTGGGCGACAATCGGTTGCTGCCGTGGCGGGCAGCCAAGTGGCTGTACCAGAACCAGGTGGACTTCGATTACCTCGAAGTCTGGCGGCTCATGCAAAAGGCGGAGTTGAGCCAGGGGAGGATCAAGCTGGGCGACGTTGAATACGCCGTCCTGATCGTCGACCAGGATGAGCCGCCCGCCGGGGATCTGGCCGCGAAGCTGAAGGCCCTCGAAACGGGCGGAGTACGAATCCGGTACTGTCGCGGCCAGCCCGATGCGGGCCTGATCGAAGGGATCGATCGGCACGTGATCTGCGAGCCGCCGGCGGAGAATCTGAGGTGCCGCCACGTGGTCAAGAGCGGCATGAGTTTCTACCTCCTGGTAAACGAGGGCGAGTCGCCCATCGAGACGCGGCTGACGATTCGCCCCGGTAGAGCCGAATGGTTTGACGCATGGAGCGGCGAATTCAGACCGGCCGCGGTGTTGACGGCCGACCCGGAACGAATGACTCTGTCTCTCCAACTCGGTCGCCGGGAGAGCCTCGTGCTCTGCGTGGATCCCAGCCAGCCTCCGGGGGCAACGGCGGCGCAGCCGGAGACCACCGCAAAACCGACTCATCGACAGCCGCTGCAGGAACCGTGGTCGATTCTCAATGAGGCCGGCACGCAGGTCGGCGAGGGACTGGGCGAATGGGCCGAACGTCCGGGACTGTCTGATTTCGCGGGCACGTTGACCTACCGAACACAGTTCTCCTTAGCCAGGCGGGCGGGGAACCGATACAAGCTCGGCCTCGGGCGTGTGGGAGACTTTGCCGTCGTTCGCCTTAATGGCAAGGATCTGGGCGTTCGGTTCTGGGCCCCGTTCCAGTGGGATATCACCGGCGCCGTGGTGGACGGCCGGAACGAATTGGTCGTCGAGATCACCAACTCCGCCGCAAACAAACAAGATCGCACGCGCCGCCGGCCCTCCGGCCTGTTTGGCCCGGTGACCATCGAGACGAGCGAAGAAAAGGCAGGAACCGGCGACCGGTGAGCCGGCGCAGTGATTGCGCAGGACGGGGCCGCAACGTCATTCTCTCTTGGGCGGAGGCGGGTCGGGCAATCGGCCCAGGCACTCATCGCTGTGTTGACACCATTCCGCGCAACCGGCGTCGAGCTTCGGATTGCGAACGTCCCGTTTGCACTCGGGGCAGCAGCGCACAGGCTCATCCTTCCAGAATTCGATCTGCGCGCCGCAGAACGGGCAGGCCACGTTGAAGATGTCTTCCGGCTTCCAGTATCGCTGGTCCTGGCCCGGGCAGCGAGGTTGGCTCATGGGAGGACCCTCGGGAGAAATGACGAATGACCAAATCCCAATGACCAGTCAAATCCGAAACCCAAATGACGAACACATGTTACCGGCCCGCTTGGGCGTTCTTCATTTGAGCATTGGTCATTGATTGGGCATTCGAGTTTCGTCATTGGTCATTCTTCTGCCAGTGCCTTGACCGTCGGAAATCGCTCGATATCCGTGTGCGGCAGGAAGAGCGCTGCCGTGTATTCGCTCATATACGCGGGATCCGCGTTCAGGTCCAAGTAGGTGATCCGCCGGGCAATCTCGAGCACACGCCGTCGAGCCGACGCCGAGCAGAGCATCATCTGGGCACCGGCAAGCGACGAGTTGCCCAGGTAAGTGAAACGCTCTAGCGGCAGATCGGGCAACAGGCCGATCAGAATCGCCTTTCGCAAGTCCAGATATCGCCCGAACCCGCCGGCAACATAGACTTCGGTTACCGCGCGCAGGTCAAGTCCGACCGACTGCAACATGAGCGCCCCGGCGGCGTAGACCGCGGCTTTGGTGCGCAGAAGATTCTGGATATCTCGCTCGTCGAGGGTGATGGCCTTGCCGGTTTCTGACGCCTCGGCAGGGACGACAACGTATTCCAGGTTCCGCGTACTGCCCTCGGCCGGGCGAATCCGTCCTCCGCCTCGTCCCGGATGCAGCTTGCCGGACGGATCGAGCAACCCCGCCATCCACAGCTCTGCCAGCAGGTCAATCATCCCGGAGCCGCACACCCCTCGCGGCCGTCCGCCCCCGACGACGGCGATGGACGGGATGCCAGTGTCCGGGCCGATCCCGACACGTTCGATCGCCCCGCGCGTGGCCCGCATCCCACAACCGACGCCGCTCCCCTCGAATGCCGGCCCGGCCGAGGCGGCGCAGGCCATCAGCCATTCACCAGTGCCAACGACGATCTCGCCATTGGTGCCAATGTCGAGGAAAAGGCGCACCGATTCGGAGTGCGCACGCGATGAGGTGAGGCTCGCCCCCTTCTCCGCGTCCCCGCGTCGGATTTTACCCGCCGTGGCGGGCGTCTCCGCGTCTTCTTCACCCGGGCCGGCGAGCGCGGTTCGCAGCAGGCCGGCGGTAATATCGCCGCCCACGTAACTGCCGACGCTTGGCGCGACCAGCACGCACGCGGCCGGGTGAACGTCGAAGCCCACTTCGACGGCCCGCAGGCGCTGCGGCTGATTGACCGTCGGCGTGTACGGTTCCAGCCGGATATACTCGGGGGCAAGCCCGAGCAGCAGGTGCGTCATCGTGGTATTGCCGGCCACGACGACGTTGGCGATCTCCCCCGGCCCGCAGCCATGTTGCTCGCAGAGTCCGACAATCAAACGGTTGAGTGTGTCCAGCACCAGCCGCCGCATCTCTTCAAGCCGCTCGGGCGTGCGGGCGTAGTTGATCCGGCTGATGATGTCCGCCCCGCGGGCAAGCTGGCCGTTGTAGTCGGCGGCAGTGCCGAGCAGTCGGTTGCGGGCCAGATCCACGAGGCTAACCGCACAGCTGGTTGTGCCGACGTCGACGGCCAGGCCGAATTGCCGACCCCGAGCGTCGCCGGGTTCGACTCGGACGATTTCGGCGGCCCCGCCTGGTTCACTCTCCACGACGGTTACGGTCACTTCGCCCTCGCAGTTGCGAAGGGCCCCTGCCAGTTCGCGAAGTACTCCGAGACCGGCAGACGCGTGTTCCGGCCCGCCGCTGGCCCGCAATCTCCGAATCAGCCGCTCGTGATCGCTCAACCCCTCGCCCAGCTCGGGAGACGGCACGTGGAGAACGTGCTTGGCGGCAGGCGGCTCGGTGCGCTGCGCGATCGGAGCCTCCGGAGTCGGCGATTCCGTCTCGCTGACAATCTGGCCTTTGCCGGCGGCCCGCTGCGGAACAAGGGCAACAGTCGCATCCGCCAGCACCCGGCTGCTGCACGCCAGGGCCCAGCCCTCGGCCACTTCCTCGGGCGAAAGCCCACCACGCTGCAGCCGCTCGACCGTGCCGTTGGCCACGCGCACGCGGCATTCGCCGCACACACCCTCACCGCCGCAGGGGGCCGAGATTGCCACGCCCACCAGGGCTGCCGCGTCAAGCAGCGACGTGCCGACAGCCACATCTATCGAACGATTCGCGGGAATGAACGTGATTACCGGCATGGTCTCTGCGGTCAGCAATGACGAATGACGAATGCCCGAATGACGAATGAACGACGAATGACGAAGGACGAATGGTGGGCAGCGAAGAGGCCTCCGGATTCGTCATTCGGATTTCGGGTTTCTTTCGTCATTTGGCCATTCGACATTCGTCATTCCTCAGCCCAGCGGCACGCTCTTGACGAAGCTCTCGATATCGCCGGCCTCCTGCGGCCCGACAACCACCTGCCAGCCGGGCAGGGCGTCTTCCAGCTCGCCGGAGATCTGGGACACGTATCCGGGAATAACCAGCTTGCGGTTGTTCGTGTGCTGCTCCAGACCGGCGGCCTTGACGAACGCCCCGATCTTGTCGCCGCCGAACTTGCCCGCCGCCCAGGCGGTCATCACGCTCAGCCCCTCGCACTCCGGCACAACCAGCCAGCCGGAAACGCCGGCATTCTCGATCTCGCTGGAGACCAGGAAGTAAGTCAGCGAGAAGTTGGTGGTGACGAAACTCGGGCTGCGGTCGTCCGGCTCGCCGATCGCGTAGATGCGGGGTTCCACCTGGATCGGTTTCTGCGGATCGGTGTAAAGGTTCTGCCGCAGGGTCAGCAGTGACGCCCACACGGCCGGGTCAAACGCCGGCAGCACGACCAGGCTCGCGTACTTGGCGACGCCGATCGCGGCCTCCACGGCGTCATCATAGCAGTCGCCCGTGTCCACGTACCGCAGGATCGGATAGCCGAGCGCCTTGAGCCCCGCCTTCAGGGCCCCGCGGCGAATGAGCGTGCGGTTCTGGTAGTCCTCGCACAGGCTGTCGGCACGCAGCTCGAGGAAGAGGTCGCGCAGCCCGGTCTCCTGCACTTGAATCACCGTCGCGACCAGCGCGTCTAAATCCTCCGCTGCGACCGCCAGCGCTGACTCCGTTGCCTTGGCCACCGCGGCCATCTCCAGGGCAGTCGCTGCCGTGGCCGAGGCAAGCAAAGGGCGTCGGCCGCGAAGCTTATCGGCGGCGGCCTTCAGCACCCCCGCGTCGTCCGTTCGGACCGCCAGCGGTCCGTGCCACAACGCGGCAGCCTTTGCGCAGACACCTGCAAAACGGTCAACCTCGCCGCTGCGATATCCCACGCTGACCACGTCCGCGCGAAGACTCTCGCCGACGCGCTCGAGGTGATAATCCCGCAGGGCCGTGATCCGTCGCTCAATCTCGTCGTCCGGCAGAGTATCGTCAACCGCCAGCCCGAGACCGGTCTGATTGACGAACGTTTTCTCGTGCCGAAACAGCACCGTCTCGCCACCGCACTTGAGCGTTCGGCCGCCCCGCTGGTGCGAGAATCCTTTCTCGCACCCGCCCTCGAGGGAATCCTTTCCCGCACCCGCCGGAACGGATTCCGGCCCGGATGTGTGCGAGAAGGGATTCTCGCACGAGCCAAGGATCACGGTCCGGATCGGCGGCTCGGCCGCAGCACCGAGAACCGCCTTGGCCTCGTCGGAGGCATACGGGCACTCCGCAAGCTCGGCCTTCTTCGCCGCCAGCTTCATCGCGAACGCCAGGCACGTATTGCAGCCGCACTCCTTGCAGTTCGTCTTCGGCAACAGCTTCTGGATTTGCAGTCCGGTCAGGGCCATGGTCTTAATTCCCCAAGAACCCAATGACCAAGCCGCAATGACCAATCAATGACGAATGACCAATGACGAAAGCCAATTATGTGCCGGCGTCAGGTCTGGTCATTCGGGTTTCGACATTCGGGCTTCCTTGGTCATTGGGATTTCGTCATTGGTCATTTCTCACCAACCGTTCCACATTCCGTCGCACGACCGCCAGCGACTCCGGATGCTGGAGCACGACCAGATCCGCGCCCGCGAGAATCAACGGCACGGCCGTCTGCACCTCCCAGAGCACAGCCCGGCGCGTACGGTCGCCCCAGGCGGGGAAGGCCGACTCGGGAGCGCTGGACTCCTTGACCTTCCATGTCTCCTGCCCGACGCAGGCGATCACCGGGAAAGTCAGCGCTTTGTCGCCGCCGAGCCCGGTCGTGCGGATCCGCTCGGTCACGGAGTACACATATTCCAAACCGTAGCCGACCGCGCCGGCCAGCGGGTCCATCACGATACGGTCGCGCGGCAGGTCCATGTTGGCCAGCAGGATGTTGAGCTGCTTGGCCAGGTTGACATCGATCGGGCTCTGGGCGACAACGCAGTGACCGTAGGCCAGGGCCGCCCCCGCAACAGTGCGATAGTTCTCGTTCGCGACCCAGTTCAGCAGCAGCCGTTCGCCGGCGCAGCCCGCGGCGACCTTCTTGAGCACCTCGCTCGATGTCTCGAGGTGATTATGCCCCGTGACGATCAGCGGGACGTCGACCGAAGCGAGCACCGCTCGCACCAGGGCCAGGGCCTCATCAGGGCTCTTGCCGCCCTTCTCCGGGTGCGTACCCTCAAGGCGAACCGAGATCATCTCGGCGCCGTACTCCTGCACGGCCTTGCGGGCCATGTCGGCGGGTCGCTCGAGCAGATCACCCCACGCCTCGCGCAGCACCGGCGAGCACTTCTTGCTCACGGTGTCAAAGACTTCCAGGGCCAGCACCGGCCGCGAGGGGATAGCGCCTTCGAAGAAATGGAACGGCATCACGTTCTGCCCGCCGACGGTGACCGTCCGGCCGCGAGTGCCGCCCTGCTCCTTGATCGCGCCGAGCGTAACGCGTTCGATCGTCTCGATCTGCCGTTCTCTCGGCAACTCGAAAGCTGTGACCTTCGCCAGTTTCTCCTTGGCGTAAGGACGCGGCGACGCGGTAACACCGGCACGAGGCAACTCTGCTTTGTCCACAACTCCGCGTTGGAGTTTACCCGCCGTGGCGGGCATCTCTGTGTCCGCTATTCCCAGGCCGCCCAGTTCCGCTCCGTCTGGCCACGGAAGGCCTGGGAACCGTTCCCGCAGAATCCCGATGATATCCCCGACTACCTCGCGCATGATCTCGGCCTTGAGCTCGGCTTTCAGGGCAGACATCACCGCAGGATCGAGCACGGCCGGCACCGCAGGCGTAGCCGGAGCCGGAGGAGTTGGAACGTCTGCCGCAAGAGGACGCGGAGATGGGGCAAGGTGAGGATGCGGGGATTCATCTTTCCCCGTGTCTCCGTGTCTCCGTGTCCCCGCGTCTTCTTTCGCTGCCCCCATCTCGGGCATCTTCAGTGCCGGATGCCCGACCTTCTCCATGTGGGTCCGCACCGCGTGAGCTTCCGTGGCAATCGATTCGTCGGTGATCTGGTCCATCAGCGCCGGCATACCCAGTTCCGCCGCCCGTGCCGCCAGGTCCTCCCCAATGATCTTCTTCAATTCCGCCGGCATCCACACCACGCGCGGCAGGCCGCCGTCCGCCGACAGGAATTTCCGACTGGTGATGAACGCCTTGCCGATACCCATGAAGCCCGGCGTCTGCTGCCCGCCGCCGACGGACCCGGCCAGCGTGCTGAAGGGCATGCCGACGGGCGTCTCGCCGGTGAACTCGCGGTTGACGATCATCACGCCGTTGCACTCGGGCACATACGCGACGATAGCCTCGAAGCAGCCACACGAGGTCATCGGTGAGTGCATCATACTGTACATCGCAACGTTGGATACTGTGCCGTGCGAATTCTTGAGCACACACCCGTTGACACCTTCCCAGATGCCTTGCACGGCGTCGAGGCAATGGCCCTTGGCGACTGGCTGGTTCGGCCCCGTCTCGTCGATTTCATACGCCGCCTTGCCGTCCAGCCAGTTGTACGCCCCACACAGGCCGAGCCGCTCCGGCGTGATCACGCAAACGTGGTTCGGGGCAAACGACTGGCACAGCAGGCAACTGTAGAACGTGTCGACCGATTCATCAGTCATCGACGCCAGCCGCTTGTTCCGCTCAACATAGACCTTGCGGGCGATCGCCACTCGCCGCTGCACCTCGGCCGGATCGGTGATCAACGTGACTTTCACCTTGTCCACGATCGCCGGGTACTTGTCGAGCAACTGTGCGTGCAGGACCTCTCCATAGTGGCGCAGGCGCAGGCCCTTGGCGAAGGCCTTCTTGCTCACCCGCGTCCACACGATGTCGCGCTGGCCCATGTGCCAGATGCCTTCCGCGCCGTTGAGCAGGTGGTGGATCTGCCGCTCGAGGATCGGCTCGAAGTCGGGCTGCATCTTCCGCCCGGCAACCTCGACCCAGATGGCCAGCGGCATGACCCGGGGGCCGGAAGAAGGACGCGGAGAAGCGGAGACGGGGGGACGCGGCGACGCGGGACTCGTGTCTTTCTCCGCGTCCCCGTGTCCCCGCGTCCCCGTGTCCTCTTCCCTCCGTGTCTCCGTGTCTTCTTCGTCGATATCCGGCCCGATGAGGTCGATCTGTCCATCCGCGATCTGGTCCATCTCCGCCATGGTCACAAACTCGAACGCCGTGCTGCGATTACCGCCGAACTCGACGTGGGCGTCGTTAGCCCGGATCCGCTCACCCTCAAACGCCGGCCCGTACGGCACCGGGATCGGCACCTTCGCCACCCTGACCTTGCAGCCTCGCACTTCCAGCGCCCGGTCCACGATTGCATCGTGCGGCACGTTGCTGACCACGTGCTCATAGGTGCAGACGCCGGTGGGGAGAATCTGCGGGATATCGGTGTCGGCGATGGTCGGGAAACCGTAGTTGATCGCCCCGGCGGCGGCGGCGTACTTCTCGCGGTCCACCTCGCCGAGGGCCAGCACGAAGGCGAAGATGCGATTCTTGTTGTATCGCAAGTTACGGACAAAGTCGCCCGGAGCCACACCACCGAAGGACAGAGCCGCGCGACTGGCAAAACCCAGGGCGTAGATCGCGGCTGACACATCCCGCCCGTACGGCACCAGCCGCGTCTCCCAGCCAAGCTGGACGCCCTCGGCGTGAAGCTGCTCGGCAAATGTCGTGCCGTTCACTCCGCCGGCCATGAAGACGTAGAGGTTCTTTTCCTGGAGCTGAGTGGCGATTTTGACGGCCGTTGCGTTATCGGGTGCGGCCCCGACCACGGCGGCGAAGCCGGGGGCCGTGCCGTCCACGAACTCGATGCCTCGCTCGCGCATGATCACGTCGTTGGCCGCTCCCAGCCAGATATCCTGCACCGGATGCGGGCCGATGACTGTCTTGCATGCCTCGATAGTCTCGAACGCAAAGAGCGTGGCCATGCCGGCGTCGAGAGCATCGCCGAGGTACGGCAGCCACACCTCCTCCAACGGCGGATCGGGCAGGAGCTGATCGCAGCGGTCGAGTATCGGCAGCAGATCGGCGAGCTTCGCCACCTTCTCGCCGGTCATTGAGTAGATGACGGGCAGGTAATAGGCCGTTCCCGGGAAGCCGACCGGGCAGTCACCGCCCTTGGCCGCGATTGCATCCGCCAGCATTCTACGGGCCCGCGCGACGGTTTCCTTCGCCCCGATGATGGCGTCAGTACAGATCGCCTTAGACATCCGCTGCTCTCCGTGGAAACCCGAATGACGAAACCAGAATGACGAAAGAATGACGAATGACGAATGCCCAAATGACGAATGGCGGCGCCACCAGTGGCTCGGCTGTCCGGACTTCGTCATTCTGGTTTCGGGCTTCTTTCGTCATTCGGATTTCGTCATTCGTCATTACACCTTCAGCTCTCTCCTATCCTTCATGTCATACAGCTTCCGTTCCGCCTTCCGGTTGATCCCCAGCGCATCCCGCTTCCGTTCGATGTGAGCGCAGATCGTCTCGACAGCCTGGTCAACGTCGCTGATATAGTGGAACCGCGCGCCAACGACCTCCTGCAGTCCCTCGCACAGGTACTGCGTCAGGGCCTCGGATCCCAGCGTATGGAACGGCCGGCCGAGCACAACGTCGATCCCCGACGCGACGAAGTAGTGGGCGATCGCGACGGCCTTCTCGCTCATCCACTCCGGGGCCGCCCCAATCGCGGGCAGTTGCGACAGATCGTTGCCCAGCCCGCCCTCCTGCACCACGTACGTCGCCGCCATCAGAATCCGCGAGTTGTCCACGCACGAGCCCATGTGCAGCACCGGCGGGATGCCCACCGCCTCGCACACCTCCCGCAGGCTCGGGCCGGCCAGCTCCAGCGCCGCTTCCGGCGTCAACAGCCCCTGCTTGCCGCACGCAACGGCCGCACAGCCGGTCTGCAATACCAGGATGTTCCGTTTGATGAGTTCGCGCGTCAGGCAGACGATGTAATCGTCGACGCGCCCGCGGGCATTCGTGCAGCCGACAATTCCGGCGATCCCGCGGATGCGGCCGGTGATGATCGCGTCGTTCAACGGCCGGAAGCTCCGCCGGAACGTCCCGCCGAGCATGCTGAAGATCGTCTCGTTGCTGAAGCCCGCCACCAGCGGATGCTTCGCGTCCGGGATCGCCACCTTGCGCGGGTCGCGATTCGCGAAGTTGGCAATCGCCTTCCGCAGGATGTCCTTCGCGCAGGCCAGAGCGCTGTGCTCGTCGAACTCGACGTGCTCGGCACCAAGGTTCTTGGCGATCGGATTCGTGGTCACGATTTTCGTGTGGTAGCAGCCCGCCACCGACGGCAGCGACGCCATACAGCACTGCACATCGGTGATCATCAGCTCCACCGCACCGGTCACGATCGCCAGTTCCTGCTGCAGGAAGTTGCCCGCCACCGGCACGCCGTGCCGCATGAGCACTTCGTTGGCCGTGCAGCAGATCCCCGCCAGGTTGACGCCTTCGGCCCCGACGGCTTTGGCTTCGGCGACGATCTCCGGGTCGCGCGTCGCAACAACAAGAATCTCGGTCAGCGCCGGCTCGTGCCCATGTACCAGTACGTTCACTTTGCGTTCTTCGAGCACCCCCAGGTTCGCACAGCCGCGAACCGGCTCCGGCGTGCCGAACAGAATGTCGCTGACCGTGGTGGCGATCATCGAACCGCCCCAGCCGTCGGCCAGCGCGGTGCTCAGTGCCCCGTGCACCAGGTTGCGGTAGTCGTGGTCGACGCCCATGTGCGTGCGATGCATGGCCTGGACAATCGACGGGTCGACCCCCCGTGGCGAAAGCCCGAGCCGGTCCCAGACAGCCTGCCGTGGGGCCGGCGCGAGCGATAGCGTCTTGAGCTTGCCTTCCTGAAGCGAGAACTCGCCGAGGAATACCTCGGCGAGACGGGCAGCGATCTCGTGCGGCGTCAAAGGACCTCGGCCCTCGCCGCCAGAGATATCCAGGCCCCACTCAAGGGCTGCGGTCCGCAACCGGTACTCGTCTTTGACCTGGTAGTCCCCGCCGCGGTCCTCGGCAACGGCTTTGAGCAGCAAGACCAGGCTGCGGCCGTGGTCGCTATGTGCCGCCGCGCCGGCCGCCACTTCGCGCAGCAGGTTGCGGGCCGCGATCGTGTCGGCATTGGCTCCGCACACGCCCAGCGGCGACTTGGACATGATCCGGCAAGGGCCCATGTGGCACAGGCGGCAGCAGACGCCATCGGTGCCGAACGTGCAGCTCTTGCCCTGGGCGTCGGCGCGCGCGAAGGCATCCAGCGCACCGTCAGCGGCGGCCTTCTCAAGCATCGCCACGCTCGCGGGGTCGATCGCTTTGTCCTGAGGGGCACGCGTTGGGGGCATCAGTCCTCCTGCGGAATGACGAATGTCGAAGCCCGAATGATCAGCCATGCAGGGCTGGACGATGTCTCTCTTCGTCATTTGGCTTTCGGACTTCATTCGTCATTCTGATTTCGTCATTCGGATTTCTCTGCAAAGCCGCTCCAGGACGCCCTCGGCCGCCTTCAACAGGGGGTTCCCCCCCGACAGCGTCCAGATCGGAGCCCCTTCGGCATCCCGGGCAGCCAGTTCCGCATCCTCCGGCAGGCTGCCGAGGACGACCACCGGTGTATTATCGAAAATCCGCCGGGCCCGTTCAAGACAAACCTCGTCGCGGACACGGTTTACGACCAGCCCCAGCCCACCCGTGGCCACTTTCATCTCGACCGCCAGATCGTACAGCCGTCGGGCGGTGGTCAGCCCCCGTGCCGATGGATCCGACACAAACACCACCCAGTCCGCCCGCTGCACCAGCCGTCGGCTCAGGTTCTCGAGCCCGGCCTCGTTGTCGATGACGACCGAAGGGTAGCTGTCCGTCAGCCGCCGAATCGCCGCACCGAGCACGTTGTTCGCGTAGCAGTAGCAGCCCGGCCCTTCCGGGCGCCCCATAGCCAGCACATCGAAGTTGTCCGCCTCCACCAGGCTCTGCTGAATCTTCATCTCCAGCAGCTTCTGCTTGCCCATCCCCCCTGCCGAAGGGTCGGTGGCCTGCGCAAGCTGCTTGACTTCCTCTCGGAGGGTGCCGACCGGCGACACCACGCGTACGCCGAGCAGGGCATCCAGCGAACTGTTCGGATCGGCATCCACTGCCAGCACCGGCCCACGGCCATGCTCAACCAGCCAGCGCACCGCCAGCCCGGCCAGCGTCGTCTTGCCAACCCCCCCTTTGCCAGTGATGGCCAGTGTCCAGCCCATTACCCAGTGAAACCCCAATGACCAAATCTCAATGACCAAGGAAGCCCGAATGACGAAATCCGAATGTCGTGGACTCGCCGTGGCGAGTCGAAGGCCTGCCGTGGCGGGACGAATGAATGACGAGGCTCGAATGACGAACGACGCGGGGGAAAGTGACTTCTCGTTTCGTCATTCGGATTTCGGGCTTCTTTCGTCATTCTGGTTTCGTCATTCGTCATTCATTGGTCATTGGGGCTTCGTCATTGGTCATTCTCAGAGCTTGTACTTCTCCCTCAGCGCCGCACTTGTCTCCCCCAGCAGCTTGAACACGCGCTCGGCGTCCTCAATGCTCATCGAGCCGGTCCCGCACGACGGCGTGATGAACGCCTGCTTGACAATCGTCTGCTTGTCGATGCCCGCCTGCTTCGCCAGGTGGTCCGTGACCTTCTCAAACCGCTCGACCAGGCTGGCGGCCGATTCATTCCGGATCGCAACGCTGGTCGGCACGATCCCCCATGCCAGCGCGTTGCCTCGTTCAACGAGCTGTCGCTTCATATGCTCGGGATACAGGGCCACCGTCTCGCCGTACTGGAACGCATCGAAGTTCACGATGTCCACACCGGCATCGACCACCAGCGACCAGTCGGTGTTGCCGCAGCAATGCACCCCCGCCAGGGCCCCTTCGCGGTGAACGGCCTCGACGACTTCATTGATTTTCGCGACCACGTCTTCCCGCTGCACCGACACGTACGTCGAGCTGCCGAACGCCGACAGGATCGGCTCGTCGATGAAGCAGATAATCCCCTCGGCGTAGGGCTTGAACTTCTGGATCTGCCAGCAGCACTTCATCCCCAGCCCCTTGACCACCGTGTCCACGAATTCCTCGTTGTAGTAGATCGCCCGCTTGTTCTCGTCCACGATGGTCAGCGCGAACGAGATCGGACCTGTGGTCTGGCACTTGACAAACGGCAGCTTGCGGCCGAGCGATTGCAGCCTGCGCTCCAGCGCCGGAATCCCCGCCGAGAAGGCCGGCGAAATCGCCGCCGCCGAGCAGTCGCCGGTCTCGTCGGCCTGCATGTAGCCCTCGTAGAATCTCGCCAGGTCCTCCGAGTAGTCGCCGGACGTGTCGACGTACATCCGGGCCTTCGCCTCGTCGATCACGATCCGCGGGAACCCCTCGGAGTATTGGATTTCCATCTGCTCGCGCAGGCCGAGCTTGGGCAGTTGCGGCCAGATCGGGGCCTCCGGCATCGCAGCGAAAATCACATCCAGGGCCTGCTCTGCCGACGGATGGGGCAGCGAACCGATCGCCGTGGCCATGCACTTGGGTTGTACCTGCATCGTGGTTCTCCTCAAAGCAAATGACGAATGACGAAATCCGAATGACGAAGGAATGACGAAGCCCGAATGTCGAAGGAATAGTGGGACTCGAAGGACGAACGGACGATCGGCTCGTGTTTCGTCCTTCGGATTTCTGGTTTCATTCATCATTCGGATTTCGTCATTCGGGTTTCCTCCACGCGTTCTTTCACTTTCTCCCACAACTCCCTGAACGTCTCTCTCAACTGCGGCTCGGCGACATCAATCAGCGGCACCCCGTCGCGATCCGCTCGCCGGATCGTCTCGCTCAGCGGCAGGCTGCCGAGATACTCTTCTGAGGGCACGTTTTCCTCGATGAACCGCCGATCGGCATCCCCGGCCACCTTGTTGCCGACTACAGCATAGCGCCGGACGCCGATCTGGCCGGCCATCCTCCGGACCGCAGCGGCCGTCTCGATTGCCCGTTGCCCCGGCTCGACCACGACCACCATCAGGTCCACGCCCTGGGCCGTCGCCCGGCCCAAATGCTCGAGACCGGCCTCCATATCCAGGATGACGCAGTCGTCCTTGCGCAGCACCACATCCACGAGCAGCGACCGGATCAGAACGCTCTCCGGGCACGCACAGCCGGAACCGCCGGCCTCGATCGCCCCGAGAACGAGCAGGTGGATGCCCCGATATTCCGCGGATTCCTGCTCGGCGATGTCCGCGACCTCCGGGTTTAGCTTGAACATCTGCCCGTACTGTCGCACCTTCGCACCCGTTCGGGCCTCGATCAGCGCCCGCCGTTGCGCCAGCGGAACAATCTGCCGCCGCTGCTCAGCCGGCATCCCCAGCGCCGCCGCGAGATTCGCATCCGGGTCGGCGTCAATCGCCAGCACCCGCTGCCCATCGGCAACCGCCAAGTGCGCGAACATCGCCGCCAAGGTCGACTTGCCCACGCCGCCTTTTCCGCTCACCGCCAGTTTTAGGCCCATGGTGTGCCTCTCAGCGGAAGCGGCAAAAATGACGGGCGAAATCCGAATGTCGAAATCCGAATGACGAAAGAATGACGAATGCCCAAATTACGAAGGAACGCCGCACTACCGCAAGGCCGTTTGAATTTCGTCATTCGGGTTTCTTTCGTCATTCGGACTTCGGGTTTCGTCATTTCTTGGCGAGCGCCTTCGCCGTCGCCGCGATAAACACCGGGCTCGTCCCGCAGCAGCCGCCGACGATGTTCGCCCCCGCCTTGATCAGTTCTTTCACTCTCTCTCCGAACACCTCCGGCTGCATCTTGTACACCGGCTTGCCGTCCACCACCTCGGGCATCCCGGCATTCGCCTTGACCCAGATGGGCTTTTTCGTTGCAGCGCGGAATTTGCCGGCCACGATGATGTAGTTGTCGATGCCGATTCCGCAGTTGCATCCGATGATGTCCGCGCCCGCCTCGGTCAGACCCTCGACCGCCTGCTCCGGCGTCACGCCCATCATCGTCCGGGTGTGGTCCGGGCCGGAGTCGTAGGTCATGCAGCCTACCACCAACAGGCCGGTGGTTTTGGCCGCCCGCACCGCGATAGCCGCTTCCTGCAGATCGGTCATGGTCTCGACCACCAGTGCGTCGCAGCCGCCCTCGGCCAGCGCCTCCGCCTGGGCCTTGAACGCCGAGAACAGGTCGTCCTCGGTCACATCCCCATCCATGAGCATCTTGCCGCTGGGGCCGATCGAGCCGAACACCTTGGCCTTCGCCCCCGCGGCCTTCTTGCTGATCGCCGCCCCCGCCCTGTTGTACGCCGCCACCTGCTCCTCCTTGCCGTGCCTGGCGAGCGCGAACCGGTTGGCACTGAAGGTATTGGTCAGGATGATCTGCGACCCGGCGCCGACATACGCCGCCGCGACCTTCTCGACCAGCTCCGGCCTGGAAAGGTTCCACTCCTCGCGACAGAAGCCCGGGGGGCAACCGAGCTTGTCGAGCTCCGTGCCCCATGCGCCGTCCGAGATCGTGACCTTGCCCGTGTAGTCCTCAATTCTCACCGCCATGGTTGCTCCTTGGTAAAGGGGTACCTGGTTACAACCCATCACGTGGCCCAGCCTTGTTGTGAGACCGGGCGAGTCTTGTTCGGGAAAGCCCGTTTTTGCCGACCGGGCGATCATTCTAAGCAGGCCCGCGACCCGACTGCAAGCGACCGCGGGAGTCTCAGCGATGACGCACAATGCCCGCAGCCGTCATCTTCGAGCCCAGAAAGCGAGCGAAGCCGGCCGGAGCACACCCGACACGGCTGACGCCAGGTGAGCTGCCGCCAAGACCTCGCGGCAATCTGTGTTTCTCCCAAGGCGCGCCGAACGATGAGAAGTGGAGGCGTCGATGGTATCGAAGATCAGGAGGTATCAAGGCGGATCGGGTTGGAGTCACCGGCAGATGCTCGTCGGAATCCGGAGACCCCCGAAATCCGCCAGCATCGGGCTCTACGTGTAGGCCAGCCCAAGAACGCTCACCGGGTCCGTCGGTGTAACGCCTCCCCGCCTCACCGCGGCAACTGGCTGCTGTCAAAGGCCGGCACCGGCGTGCACGCCTGCCACTCGATCACGTTTGTTCCTATGATGTCGGTGGCCGAGCCGGGCAGGATGCTCCAGTCGGCCCCCAACTGGACTTGAATCGAGACCGAGCCATAGACACCGCATGCATAGTCCGGCGGAAACAGGCCAGAGCAGGAAACCGTATACTCGATGTTGAACGGGGGGTCCACGGTCAGCCAGGCGGTTTGGCCGTCCAGCGACCACAGCCCCCCGGTGCTACCGGGCGAAACGGAGACCTCGTTGAAGGCCCGTGTATTGCCGCCGGACCACGTACACTGCGATGTGCCGCCGAGCAAGTCCGACTCGCTGGCGTTGCCGCTGATTGACCAGGTAACCACCGACCTATCCGGGTCCCAGCTAGCGCTGAACGCGGAGTCCGGCGGGTCCCACACAGACCATCCTTCGCGGCTCCCGGCGGCGATGGCCCGGGCGGAGAGCTGGTAGGTAACCTCGAAATCGCATGTGCCGAAGGCGTTCGTTGTGGAGGCCGGGCGTATCTTAATGACCAGTGGCTCCCACTGAAGCAGATCTCGCGGCCGACACCTTCGACTTTCCATCACCAGCGACATGGGACCGGAGTAGAGCCCCGGCAAAGTGAATTGCCACACGCCGTTGTTGTTCGCTCCGATATTGACCGAGCCTCCGGGAAACTCCAGCTCGGCGTTATCCGCGCATCGCGCGGTCATCTCGACCCTGCCGTCGCCGAGCGTTTCAAGAGCTTCGATAGCCGGCGCAAGTATGAGCTGGTTGAAGCCGTACAGCGTGTCTCCGGTGCCGGTTAGGCGGGCGGTTGTCCCCGGATCGACGTCAAAACTCTGGCGCATCAGCCCGCTCATGGCCGCGTCGACCGTCTGTGGCAGGACGGGTGCGTCGTTCTTGAATAGCAGGGGATAGACTGTCATGACACCGGTGGCTGGGTCGATCACGGTGATATCGAACTCCTGATTCGTTCCGGCCAGGAACTGGAAGAGGTGCAACATCGCCCGCGCCGAGACGCCGTAATGCACGCGCTGGTCCCAGCCGACGACGATCGAACCGTACGATTTCTCGTTCATCAGATGTGCCCACGGGCTGCCCTCGGTCGTAAATGAGCGGCACGCATTCAGGCATAACAGGGCGTAATCCGGAAACTTGCCGGTGTCGTGGCGCCGCACAAAGTTGGGCGTAACGCCGAAAAAGCGGTAGGTCACAGGAGGTAGCCCTTTGCGTTTAACGGTGGGGAATCGGATCTTCAGCCGGCCGCACTCCAGATCCTCCTTGTATTCGGTAAGGAGAGCCTGGGTCACCTCTGTCGTGGTCTGCAATACGGCTTCCGCCCCCGCCAGGCCGCAGGCAGGCAGGTTCTGCTCCAGCACAAGGTTGTAGAAGGTATTGGCGGCGGAGTCCCAGATCGCCTCGGCCGAACTCCGCCGACTGCCGTGGGCCTCGATGAAGATGACCCCGTATTGGCTCATGTTCTCGAAAAACTCCAGGTCGGCGTCGACCACATCCACGTTGTAGCCACACGCCTCGATCATCGTCCGGATCGGGGTCCTCACGTCTTGCAGGGGCCGTGTGACGTAGAGCGAATTGGCCAGCACGGCCCTGTTGTTGGTCGGCAGCCTGTACGTCAGCCCCCAGCCCGCTTGAGCGATCGACAAGGATGAATCGCCCACCGCGCCGGCGGCGACAAGGCTGTGAAGGGCCGCCGGTGTGGTCGCATCCGCAGGTCGGGGCACCGCGGCCGCCTGGACCGCCGGCAGCGTAAGCTCGGTCTCTTCTTCGTCGATCACTTCATAGACGCATTCAAGGCCCGACTCAAAGAGCGCCCAGGCCGTCTGACCGTCCTCGTCCGCCACGGCGACCACCGCATTGGGGTCGGCCTTGAGCGTCTGCACCAGCGAGTTGATCGCCTCCTGGGTGGCAACGCCGTCCGCGATCGCCTGGGCGAGGCCCTGGCCGGCTTCCTCCGCGTCCGATGCGTCGGCGACGACGTCACCGGAAGGTCCGCCGCTCTGCGGAGCACAGCCGAAGATCAGACAGACGACGCCGAACACTCCGAGCAGAACGGTGCTCTTAAGTTGTCGCGCACGCATCGACCACCTCCTCATGTCCAAGATGTGTGGGAGACCGGATAAGCCTCCTGGCTTGCGGACAACGGCCAAGTACATCGCATCTAAGAACGATTGTCCGCGCGCGGCCAGAGAAATGCCGCTTTGTCAGGCAGACGGGCATTCTATGCAGACCGGCCGGCCGACTGCAAGCCGGTCGTCACCTGCTCAGGCAGCCCGGGTCCGTGACAGTCTGGGCGGCTCTTTCAGAACCCCTACCTGGTCGACGTGGCGACCGCCAGCGAGTGGGCCTCGGGTCGTGCGACCGCTTCGCGGTCTGGCCCGCCCTTGACCGACTTACGGGGGTCGGTCAAGGGCCCGTCGCTTGCGCTCCGGGTTCTGAATTGGCCCTGCAGCTACCCCGCCTAAACTGTCACGGACCCAGGCAGCCCGCCAGGGCGGAACGCAGGAGCGGCTTCTTGAAGCCGGGCCGCGGCTACTCGATCCTCACTTCGCGAAGATACCCCGCGTTGACCGCCCAGTCGTTGGCATGGAATTCGAGGCGGACCCGGACCGCCGTGTTGGGCGGTGCGTCGATGCTCACCTTCTCGGTCGCAAACTGGCCCTGAGTGCTGATTACAGCCTCCTTCACCGGTTTGTTGTCGATGAAGATCCTGAGCAAAAAGTCGCCGTGCTGACCGTCGGAGGCAACCTCGACATTCAGCTCCGGGCGCGGCGTTTCGGGGACTCTCATCCACGTCTCGATCGCCGCCGGCGATTCGGGCGTGATCGGACTGATCATCAGCACGTTCTCGCGCCCGTAGGCGGCCGGGTAGTGCCCGCCCTTGAAATCCCGCTCCACACGGACCACACGCCACTTCCGGTCCCAGAGTTCCACCTCGTGAACCGTCACCGGCGCGCGGATCTGCCTGGCTTCGTCTTCCCATTGCTCCAGGCGCGCCGGCGGTGCGGGCCTCTGCCGCGGGATCAGGTACTCATGGTCGAGCACCTGCCCGCCGTTTCGCTGGATGATCGACTCGGCCACCTGACGGCACGCGGCGACGAGCGTCTGAGGCGTATACTCGCTGCCGAGGAACTTGCGGTCCGAGATGCCCGGCAGGCCCTCGAGAATTCGAGGATCCAGACCGTGATAGCCCTTCATGCATCCGATGATGCCCGCGACGTTGGCCGTTGACGTGTCGGCATCCTGGCCGCAGCGGACGCAGATGTCCATCGTGGTCATCAGGTCGCCCCCGCCGTAGATCAGGGCGATGACGATGTAAGCCCCATGGAGCCTGGCGTCGATGTTGTAGGGATTGCCGGGCATGCAATCGATGTCATCGTTGTACTTCCGTTCGACCTTGTGCCAGACCGCCAGCCAGTCGTGCGGATTCTCTCGGCACCACAGGAGGGTGTCGCTGATGCACTGGTGGTACTTCGACTGCGGCGGGATGCAGGCCAGGCCGGCCCGGATTACCTTCATCACGTCGTCGCTCTCGAAGAACGCCTCGGTGTACATGCCCGCCACGAACATGCCCCCGTAAACGCCGTCGCCGTAGTTCATGATGTGGCCGAAAAGGTCGCAAAGCCTGTTGGACTGCTTCGGCAGGCCGGGGCAGATGACGCCGAACAGATCGGCCTCCATCTGGAAATCGATGTCGTCGCAGTGGCGGTTGTACAGCGGGGCTCCCGACAGAGGCGGCATGATGCCCTTGCGGATGTTCTCGCGCCCGTAAAGGTTGGCGTGCCACAAGGGATACGGAGCGTCGGCAAACATGCGCCCGGCCTGCTCGGCAGTCACATCCAGGCCATATTTCTCCAGGGCGGCCAGGAAGGTGAGTTCCGCGTAAACATCGTCCTGCCGCAGGGCTCCCTCCACGCGCTCCGGCTGCCATTTTGCCAGGGGCGTCAGGATCGGCCGGCCGTTGGATTGGAACTGGTAGGGCTCCCCATAGATCACACCCACCATCTGCCCTGCCCAGGCTCCCGTACACTTGTCCGTGTAGACCTGCCGCGGGAGCCTTGCCGCACCTGGCAGCCCGGTGCAGCCGACCAGCCACACCGCCAGGCCCGACGACAACAATACCTGGGCGAGACGCAACCCCGTATCCCTGCGCAGCCACATCGACGTCTCTCCTTTCTTCGCGGGCCCACGCGGACCGTCAGGCGATACCCCTGCAAGCCCACAACATCTTCCAGCACAAGAGCTTAGCCTCGGTCTGCACATTGTAGTCGGCGTCGCCGGCAGCGCCTACCATCTTTGTGGCAGCAACGGACCACAAATGAGGGCATGAGAATGATTGGCTGGGAAATCAAGCTCCTGTACGACGGCGAGTGTCCCGTCTGCAAGCGTGAAGTTGCCTTTCTCCGCTGGCTCGACGGTGGTCGGGACCGGCTGCTGTTCGAGGACATCACCAGTCCGGACTTCGATCCGGCCCGCTACCGACTGACCGTCGACCAGGTGATGGGTCAGATCCACGGCGTCTTGCCCAACGGCCGGGTTATCCGGGGGATGGCCGTCTTTCGTCGAGCCTACGACGCCGTCGGCATGGGGTGGCTGCTGGCACCCACCAACTGGCCCATTCTTCGGCGATTCTTCGACGCCGGGTACCAATGGTTCGCCCGAAACCGCCTGAGGCTGACCGGGCGAGGGGGCAAGTGCGACACCGGGCGGTGTCAAACCGCCTGCGGATCGGCACACGGACTCTTGAGGCTTCCCCGAGCGGCCCATCGCCAGCTTGGATAAGCCTCTCAAGGCGGATATATTCGTTCCCATGGACGCCAGCCTGTTGCCCTGCCGTGAGTTCACCCTGGCGGCAACGGCTGCCCAGTAGCCATTCGGCGACCGTTCCACGCCGCCCCGCCGGTCCCGGGCTCGCCGCAAAGCCCGCGAACTGGCCGCGATGGAAACGGGCGGCAGCGGGTTCAAGGCATCTGGGGGGTCGATGAGTCAGGCTTCTGATTCCAGTATCGAGCTTCTCAACGAGATCGCCCATCTCAGGGCCCGAGTCGACGAGATGGACCGGCGCCTCGCCGAGCAGCAGCAAGCTTGGCACTCTCTCCGCGAAGACCAGGAAGCAATCGAAGTCCTGCTCAACGCCATCCCCGAAGCCGCGTTCCTCATCGACCCGGACGGCATCATCCTCGAAGCCAACGAGACCATGGCCAATCGGTTCGGTCTTACGCGGCAAGAGTTGGTCGGCCGGTGCGCTTTCGACCTGCTTCCGCCAGAGCTCGCTGAACAACGCCGCCGCCACGCCCAGCTCGCCCTGGAGACCGGCCGGCAGAAGCGCTTTATCGACCGGCGAGGCGACCGGATGATTGACAACATCATCTGCCCCGTGGTCGGGCCCGACGGCCGCGTGACAAGACTCGCGATGCTGGGCATCGACGTCACTGAACGCGAGAACGCCCAGGAAGCGCTGCGACGGAGCAGGGATGAGCTGGAAAACCATGTCGCCCAGCGAACCGCCGACCTGGAAATCGCCAACCGCAAGCTGCAGGAGGAGATCAGCGAGAGGCGACGGGCTGAAACCGCGGCAAGGGAATCACAGCGCTTGCTGGAGATGACCTTTACAGGCCTGCACGAAGGGCTGTTCATCATCGACGCAAACTCGACCCGCATCCTGGACTGCAACCCGGCCGCATGCGAGATATTCGGCTATCGGCGGGAAGACCTCATCGGCCGAGAGCCGGTCATCCTGTACGAGAACGAGCGGGCAATGAGGGAGTTCCAGATCTGGATGACCCGGGCAAACGAGCAAGGCTCGCTCCTGTATCCGATGGAAGTCACCATGCGGCACCAAGACGGCACCTTCTTCCCGGCCGAGCACACCGCCCTGCCGCTGCGGAATGAGGACAACCGCCCGACCGGCTGGGTCTACGTGACGCGAAACATCGCCCGGCGCAAACGGGCGGAGACGGATCGCGACGCCCTTCGCGAGCAGCTCCACCAAGTCCAGAAGATGGAAGCCCTTGGCCAGCTCGCCGCCGGCGTGGCACACGACTTCCACAATCTCATCACCGTCATCCGTGGCTACGCCACGCAGGCCTGCGCCTCCCTGCTTCCCGACCACGCAGCCCGACAAGCCCTGCGGTCGATCCTCGACGCCACCCAACAGGCCAGCGGCCTGGCCCGCTCGCTCCAGACCTTCAGCCGGAAGATGCCGATCGAGAAACGGCCGGTCGACCTCTGCCGTGTCGTCAACGATGCGGTGCGGCTCATCCGCCCCACCCTGCCCGCCTCGATCACCCTGGAAGTAGACAACCCGTGCGACCTGCCGCTATGGGTGGAGGCCGACCCGAGCCAACTGCACCAGGTGCTGCTGAATCTGGCCCTCAATGCCCGCGACGCGATGCCCGACGGCGGGCAACTGCACGTCGCCGTGCGAGCCTCGCACCCCGAACCCGGCCGCCGGTCGCGGACGGCCGGCAAGGCAACGGTAATCGTCACCGACACGGGCGTTGGCATCCCCCCCGAGAACCTCCAGAGAGTCTTCGAGCCGTTCTTTACGACCAAGCCGCGAGAACGCAACTGCGGGCTGGGCCTGTCGATCGTGCAAACCATTGTCGAGGAGCACCGCGGCACCATCGAGGTCGCCTCGAGACCCGGCCAGGGCACCACGTTCACCGTATCGTTGCCCCAGACCGAACCGGGTCAGACAAGCGGACAGACCGACCAGCCCCAGGAGATGCCTCGGGGAAACGGCGAACTCATCCTCCTGGCCGAGAGCGACCCCCACCTCGGCGGCATCATCGCCCTGACCCTCGAATCACTGGGTTACGAGGTGATGCAGGCAGCCGACGGGCGGTTTATCCCCGAGATCGCCCGCAAACGGCGGGAACGGCTCCGCCTGCTCATCCTGGAGGCCGACCTCCCCGGTTGCCACGGTGTGACCTGTCTCCGGCTCCTGCAGGAAGAGGGCCTCCTGCCCCCGGCCATCGTTCTGACCGGACAGTCCGAACCGCAGGATTCGGAGATTCCTGCTGACGTCTCAACACTGGCCCGGCCGTTTGAGATGCCCGAACTCGCCCGAACGGTGTACAATGTCATTCACGCAGACACACAAAAGGAGACCGGCGATTGAACAGACCTATCACTGTGCTGCTGGTTGACGACCACGCGATGGTCCGCGGCATGTTGCGGACGCTCCTGGAGAACACCGAGGACATCCAGGTGATCGCCAGCGTCAGCAACGCGAGCGACGCCGTGACCGAAGCCATCCGCTCCAAACCCGACGTCCTGCTCATGGACATCGATCTGCCCGGCCTGAGCTGTTTCGACGCCGCCCAGACCATCCGGGTCCGCTCGCCCCAGACGCGCACCGTCTTTCTCAGCGCGTTCTTCCACGATCGTTACATCGAGCAGGCCCTGGATGTCCAGGCATGGGGCTACATCACCAAGAACGAGTCGGAGGAGTCGATCGTCAAGGCCATCCGCAAGGTGTGCGGGGGGGTAGCCTACTTCTCGCCCGAGGTGCAGGCCCGCATCGTCGTCGACGCCAACGGCGCCCGCCTCGCGTCGCCCATCCGCTCGCGGGCATCGACCCTGTCCGATCGCGAACTCGAGGTCCTTCGCTACCTCGCCCGCGGCATGCAGAAAAAGGAAATCGCACAAGTCATGTGCATCAGCGTCAACACCGTCAACCGCCACACCACCAGCCTGATGAACAAGCTCGACATCCACGACCGCGTCGAACTCGCCCGCTTCGCCATCCGCGAGGGCCTCGCCGAAGCGTAGGAGCGGCTTGCAGCCGCGATCTTGACGAGCCGGCGGCTTTATGCCGCCGGTATCTTCGGGCACGCCGCTCGACCCGGAATCCCTTCCGAACCGCTCGACCCAGAATCCCTTCCGGGTCGCACTCTTCGCGGAATCCATTCCGCATTCCGATCGCCGAGCAGGCAGGGCAGGCTCTGCCCGCCAAGGTCCGCGCCCGCAGACCATTCTCGGCGAGCCACCGGGTTCATCCCGGTGGTGTAGAAGGGGTAGGGTCCGCGCCCGCGGACCGTTCTCTGCAATCCAACGTTCCGCTCGGCCACATTCCGGCGATCAGCGGCGACGTCGTATCGTCAATCCTGCAACGAGTGCGAGCAGCAGCGCCCCGCCCGGCTCGGGTACCACCGTGACGTGAGCGGAACGCAGATCCATCGCGGCAAAGCCAGTCGGATCCAGCGGAAAGCCCTCCGTCAGATCGTCGGGCGTGACACTGAGCGTCAGATCCGACTGCCCGGGCGCGACTGCCGAGAGGCTCACGGTTGCCAGCAGGATGTCCGTCCCGCTGATCCCGGCCGGAAACGCCAGACCGGCCAGCCCGTCACCATCCAGCGTAACCGCGGCCAGCCAGGCCGGTCCGATCGCCGGAGCACCCACCGTGCCCAACACCGCATGGTCATATCTCAGATCAAGCCCCCATCCCACAACCGGTTCAGGGATCGTGGCCACAATGTCCACGGTAAACCCCTGCCCGGCCGTGACTTCAGAGCTCGCCGGCCGCACCTCGACCAGGACTGCGCCAAACGCGTTCCAGACCAGGCACGATGACAAGACCGCAACGCCGAACACCAGACGATTCAAAGAAAACATGTCTCTCAGCCCTCCCACAGATCTCAATACTCGCACCCCAGCTTCTGCTGCCCCCAGAATCCACTCCGCTCGCCCCTCCGCTGGCCCCAGAATCCGTTCTGGGGCCTTCCGCTGGACCCAGAATCCGTTCTGGGGCCTTCCGCTGGACCCAGAATCCGTTCTGGGTCCTCTCGGACCGAGGATTCCCATCCTCCAACCCCTTAATACTTGCAGCCCAGATCCACCATGCCCGACCCGCTGAAACACCGCTGCAGCGACCCGAAGTCCGACTGGTCCACGTCCCCGTCCCGGTCGAGATCGGCGTCCCGGCACTCCTCGCCGGTCTGCGGCACCCCCGCCCCTGTCGCACAGCGCTCAAAGTGCTCCAGGTCGAGCCCATCCACATGCCCATCAACCCCGAAATCCCCCAGCACCCACAGCGGCGCCGGCGCCTGCGGGCTGCCCATCCCCGCGCGATAAGCCTGCAGCCACTGCTGGTAGTCCACGAAGGTCACGACCCCGTCCATGTCCAGGTCGGCCGTCATGTTGTACCCCGTCTGCCCCGCCGAATGCCCGAAAGCCATCAGGAACCGATCAAAATCCTCCGCGTCGATGTCGCCGTCTCCGTCCAAGTCGGGCGAGGTCTCCACCACAAACTCATAAGCCCCCATATCCACAATCGGCGGCGCGCCCAACCCCGCGTCGGCCACAAACGGCACATCAAAGAACCGAAGCCCGCCGCCCAGGTCGAACGGCACGGGTTCAGCGACGTTTCCATCGCCATCGAGATCCAGCATGTCGGCCGACACGGCCGCGTTGTCGCCCGCGTCAATGCACGGCGAGCCGGGCTGCAAATGCAGGTTGCCGTAGTCGTCATCAGGTGTACCCCACTGATCATCCGGACCGGGGGCTGCCGGACGCACGAACAGCGGGTCAACGGAGATGTTGCCATTCGTTCCCGTGGGATCGGTGACGCCGGAGTAATTGTAGGCTGTGTTGCCGAACACACAGTTGTATCGCAGCGACAATCCCCCCGAACCCACCGCGTAGACACCCGAGGGATTGAACGCGATGATCGTGTTGCCTACCATCAGAGACACACCAGCACAGTAGATTCCGCCACCGTAGAGACGGGCTCCAGATGAGGTATTGCCTGTGATGGTGTTGCCCGTGATCATCGCTGAGCCCTTGTAGCAGTGGATGCCGGCACCCTGAGTCTGGGCCGCCGTCGCGATGTTTCCCGCAATGGTGTTGTTATCGATGGTCGGAGAGGAATCAGAACAGGAGATCCCAGCACCATAGACGCCGGTTCCAGTCGCACGGTTTCCCGTGATTGCGTTGCTCGTGATTATTGGCGAAGAAGAGGAACAGCAGATCCCGCCCCCATAGGCGGTCGATGAACTGTTTGTACCGTTCCCAGTAATCGTGTTGTTCGCGATCAGCGGAGAAGAGGAGGAGGCGCAACTGATCCCGCCGCCACGGGCGGAGGAAGAGGAGGAAGAAGAAGTTGAACTGTTTTCGCTAATCATGTTGCTCGTGATGATCGGCGAGGATTTCGAGCAGTAGATTCCACCGCCGTCGTTGGCACTGTTTTCGACAATGGTATTGTGGGCAATCGTCGGGGACGACGACAAGCAATAGATGCCTCCGCCGAAACGGTCGGATTCGGAAAGCGTGCCGGTCCCGTTCCGGATGGTGAAACCGTCAATCGTGCTCACCCGGTAGCCTGCCGCAGCAGTCACCGCCGAGCCGCTCTGCTGGCCATCCAGGATGCTGACATTCGCGGCCCAGGCTCTCTCATCTTTCACGATCTCGGTGCCAGCGAAGCCACCATACAAGTACGCAAACGAGTGCAGTGTGATCCGCTCAGGGTACACTCCAGCTTCGACCCAGACTTCGCCGCCAAGGAAGGCGGCCGTGTCGATTCCCGCCTGCACCGTCCGCTTGGCCGCTGTCCACGAAGAGCCATCGTTGCCATCATCACCGCCCAAGCTGACCCGTACGACCACATACGGCCCGGCGCGCGAGACCGTCCCGTCCGATTCGTCCGCACCGATGTCCACCCGTGACCCAATGACTCGCGCCTGGCCGTCGATATCCGCCCAGCCCGCCTGAACCACCGCGTCATCCCCGCCATCCCTGCACGGTGAGTCCGGCTGGATGTGCACGTTCCCGTAGGCAGCACCGGCCAGACGGGGGTCGGTCGAGATGTTGCCGTTGGTTCCCGTCGGATCGGGCACGAAAGAGTAGTTGTACGCCGCGTTCCCGTGGACGCAGTTGCACCTCAGCGTCAGGGTACCTGAGGGGTTGTAGATCCCTGACGAGTTGAATGCGATGATGGTGTTGACAATCGCTGGCGAGGAGTAGCTGCAGTAGATCCCATTGGCGCTGTTTCCCACGATCGTGTTGTTGGCAATCGTCGGGGAGGAGTAGCTGCAGTAGATGCCGCCAGCGCTTCCGAAAGAGCCATTCCCCGTGATCGTGTTATTTGTGATCATCGGGGAGGAGTCCGAACAGGAGATCCCGCCGCCTCTGTTTCGGGTGATCTTGTTGTTGGCGATCGTCGGGGAGGAATCCGAGCAGGATATCCCATTGCCAGAGGCGCCGCCGCCGTTGCAGATAGTGAAGCCGTCGATGCGGCTGACCTGCTGGCCTCCCCAGGCCCTGACCACTGGGCCGCCCTGCTGGCCGTCCAGGACCGTCGGGTTGCCGGCCCAGTTCCGCTGGTCCCGGGCGTCTTCGGTGCCGCCGAAGCCGCCGTAAAGGTACACATAGGGTGGCAGTGTGATCCGCTTGAGGTACGTGCCTGCTTTGACCCAGACCTCGCCGCCGCGGGCCGCCACATCGACTCCCGCCTGCACCGTCCGCTTGGCCTGCGACCACGACGAGCCGTCGTTAGTGTCATCGCCGCCCGGGTCGACGCGCACAATCACATAAGGACCCTCTGACCAGGCAGTCCCGTTCGATTCGTCCGCGCCGATGTCCACGTGGCTGTCCTGGACCCGCGCCTGCCCGTCCATATCCAGCCAGCCCGCCTGAACCACCGTGTCATCGCCGGCATCCCTGCACGGGGAGTCCGGCTGGATGTGCGTGTTGCCGTATGCAATGCTGGCCGGTTTCGGATCGACCGAAATATTGCCGTCGGTGCCGGTCGGATCCGTCACCCCGGAATAGTTGTACGCAGCGTTGCCGTAGACGCAGTTGCACCGCATTGCCAGCGCACCCGAACTGGCCTTGAGGATGCCCGAGGAATTAAACGCGATGATTGTGTTCGCGATCGTCGGCGAGGAACCAGTGCAAGAGATTCCACCGCCGCTGTTGCGCATAATCGTGTCGTTCACAATCACCGGCGACGAAGAGACGCAAGAGATCCCGCCGCTGGAGTTAGAGGTGATCGTGTTGTTCGCGATGATCGGGGAGGCGCTTTCACAAGCGACCCCGACCCAGTTGTTTCCAGCGATCGTGTTGTTCGAGATCATCGGAGACGAAGAGGAACAGTGGACGCCTGCGCCCGAGCCATTGACTGTTGTCTTGCCGTATCGGATCGTGCAGCCGTCGATCGTGCTGACCCTGTGGCCCTCCGTGGCCGTCACTACCGTGCCATCCTGCTGGGCGTCCAGGATCGTCACGTTGCTGACCCAGTCTCGCAAAGCTCGGGTGCTCTCCGTCCCGCCGAAGCCACCATAGACGTGCACGAAGGGAGCCAGGGTTACCCGTTCATAGTAGGTTCCGGCCTGGATCCACACCTCGCCGCCACGAGATGCGGCCGCGTCTATGGCCGCCTGCACCGTCCGCTTGGAAAGCACCCATGACGAGCCGTCGTTGGCGTCATCGCCCTTTGGGCTGACCCGAACGATCACCGACGGCTCATCAGTCCAGGCCGTCCCGTCGGATTCGTCGGCCCCGATGTCCACGTGCGAGCCCTGGAGCCGCGGCTGACTGTCGAGATCGAGCCACCCGGGTTGCACCATGCTGTCATCACCCGCGTCCCTGCAGGGTGAGTCCGGCTGAATGTGCAGGTTCCCATACGCGAAGCCGGCAAGCTTCGGATCGACGGAGATGTTGCCGTTCGTGCCGGTGGGATCGGCGACGCCGGAGTAGTTGTACGCAGTGTTGCCGTAAACACAGTTGTATCGCAGGATCGGCGTGCCCGAATCGGTCTTGGAGATGCCAGAGGAGTTGAAAGCGATGATCGTGTTGCCGATCGTCGCGGAGGAAGAAGAACAGCAGAGCCCGGCACCCGAGTTGCCGAGAATGCTGTTATTCAGGATCGTTGCGGAGGAAAGTGCGCAGTAGATCCCGGCACTATTGCCGGCGATCACGTTGTTCCTGATGGCCGGGGTGCCGCCGTAGCAGTAGACCCCACCTCCGTACCCGGCGTTGTTGCTGCTGATCGTGTTACCCGCAATCGTCGGGGACGAATAGCGACAGTCGATCCCGCCCCCATAGAATGCGGTGTTGTCGCTGATCGTGTTGTTCGTGATCGTCGGTGACGACGAACCGCAGGCGATCCCCCCGCCGTTGAATTCCGCACGGTTGCGACTGATCGTGTTATCCGCAATTGTCGGGGAGCCGCCGCTACAGAAGACGCCGCCGCCGTCAAGGGCAGTGTTGCCGCTGATCGTGTTGTTCGAGATCGTCGGGGAGGAGGAGTTGGCACAGCATATCCCGCCACCGCTGCCGGAGCGCACGTTCTCAGTGATCGTGTTGTTCGAGATCGTAGGAGAGGAACTGGAGCAGTAGATACCGCCAAGAGAACCCTTCGTAATCGTGAAGCCATCGATTCGGGTGGTCGAGGTCGCACCTGAGGGGGAAGTGACCACGCTGACGAGTTGGTTGCCTTCGAGAACCGTCTTGTTCGCCTCCCAGTTTCGCTGGGCGAGAGTACTTTCACTACCCACAAAGCCGCCGTAGAGTGCGACGCCTGCGCTAAGGGTGATGCACCCGACATACGTCCCGGCCGCCACCCAGACCTCGTCGCCGCTGACGGCGGCGTTCAGGGCGGGCTGGACCTGTGTGAACGCATCGGCCCAACTGGCGCCGTTGTTAGCCCCCGCGGCGTCGGCCTTGACGAAGATGGTCGCCCCCTGTGCCAGGCCGCAGAGCAGGCACACCACGAATGCCGCCATCGTCGTCAGCTTTGAGGATCTCGTCACCGACATCTCAGGCCCTCCACCAATGACCTGCGAACCGCCGCCTCCGACCGGATGTGTGCCAAACGCCGAACCCGACAACCAGTCGCCGGCTCACCAACCGCAACCTGACCGCCAAAACGTGAACCGTCTGCCCCGGATAGGGTCCCTTGCGCCAAGCTCGAGTGCCACGTGTGCGTTCATTATCGCTGGAACAGAAGAAAGTGTCAACCTATCAAGCCGCGCTTTACGCCAAACCTCGCGTTCGGCCGGGATGGCGCAATCGATAAGCCCTGTTCAGAAATGAGGATAAAGAAACGGAAGACAGAGGTGGCGGTGCAAGCCGCTTTCCCTCCATCGCACCAGCCCCCGGCCCCGAACCCCAGTGCCTCTCCCCCGCCTCGCCGTCGCCCGCTACTCCAGCTCCAGCCGGTACTGCCAGAACACCCGCTCGATCCGGCAGTCCATCAATCGGCAGTAAAAGCGGTACGGCCCCACCCACGGAATCACCGCCGACCGGAACCCCGCCGCCTGCAGGTCCGACATGCACCGATACATGAGCACCCGCCCGATCCCCCTGCCGCGGCACGGCTCGCTCGTGCCCATCGGTCCGAAGTGCCCCCACTCCTGGTTCATGGTGGAATGGGCCGCGAAGGCGATGATCGCACCGTCCCTGATCGCCAGGTACACCGACGGCGGGTGATTGGCCATGCCCATGCCGGTCTCGCACAGCCAGCCCTCGCCGAACTGGCGGGCGAAGAACTGCTCGATCAGGTGCCAGTCGCCGGTGTGGGCCCGGCGGATCTCGATGCCCTCGTCGGCCAGGGCCTTCTCCTCGCCCGTGGTCTCAAACTCGCGGTTGAGCATCGCCCGCATGCTGACGCGCGGGTCCTTCCGGGCGAAGCCCGCCGACTCAACGAAACACACCGCCGGCGTATAACGCGGGTCAAGGCCGGGAACAAGGTAATTCGTCGGTATGGTCATCACCTCGATAATCCGGATGTGCCGCTGCCGCCAGACATGCATCGCCGCGTCAAGAAGCGCGCGGGCAATCCCCTGCCGGCCGTGCTCGGCCTCCACCGCGAACAGGCCCAGCCACGCCAACCCGGCATCGGCTCTGAGAACGTGCTGCATCACCCCGATCAGCCGGCCGCCGCGCCGTGCCAGGAGGGTATGATAGACGTCACGGCCGGGGTGCGGGTTGAAGAACAGCTTCTGCCGCAGCAGATCAGGCGAGAACTTGTCGTGCTCCAGCGACCTCGACAGGAGCGAATGAAGCTCCTCCAGATCACCTGCCGTCGCCTCGACGATCTCCATCCCACCGCCGCTCACGACCGTTCTCCATGATGAAAGAAGCCCCGGCGGTAAAACCCAAATGTAGAAGACCCGCCGTGGCGGGACGGATGAAATCCGAAACCCAAATCACGAAACCCGAAGTGCAACGCCGTCACTCCTCATTCGAGCTTCGTCATTCGTCATTCTTTCGTCATTCTGGTTTCGTCATTCGTCATTACTCCGCTATCCCCCGCTGGTTCATCTCCTGCCGCGCCCGGATCTCGATCGTCCGCAGCCGGTCCTTGTAGGTGTTGTACTGATTGGCCTTGGCCACCGGCAGGGCCGCGTCGCTGTTGCCCGCCCATCGGCGGCACAGGTACACGGGCTCCCAGACGCGCCCAACTTCGTATTGCCTGCAAAACCGCAATCCGGCCGCGTAATCCTCGCCATAACTGACGTTCGGCAGCGGGTGGCGGCGCAGCAGGCTGGTATCGAACGACCGCGGGGCGCCAAAACCGTTGACCCGCAGCACGTTGTTCCGCCCGTTCTCGCGAGTCCACTCCCGGTGATCCACCAGGCCGGGCGGTAATTCGTTCAAGTCGAAGTCCACCAGCCGGTACGAACCGACGACCATGGCGTACGGGCCTTTCTTCAGCTCCGCCACCATCCGGGCCAACGCGTTTCCGCCGCTGTAGATGTCGTCGGAGTCAAGCTGCACGACATACCGCCCGCAGCGCGGCGAGGCAACCGCCTCGTTCCAGCACCCCCCGATGCCCAGGTCGGTCCGCTCGGGCACCAGGTGGACGACCCGAGAGTCGTCGGTGGCCAAGCCGCGAAGAATCGCCGTCGTGCCGTCAGTCGAATGGTTGTCCACGATGATGATGTTGAACGGAAACGAAGCCGCCTGAGACAGCGCGCTCCTGACCGCGTCGGCGATGGTCTTCTCCCGGTTGCGTACCGGAATCACCACGCTGGCTTCGGCTTCGAAACGCTCGGCGGGCCGAGGCACAGGGTCGAACCGCGGCTCGAGATACGCGCCAATGCGCTTGAGGTGCTCGGTGGCCACCTGCTCGCGCTCGACCTGCACCTCGGCGTTGCGCGGATCGACATACGCAAAGTGCTCATCGTGATCGTTGTGGGTGCCGTCCTCGATGACGGTGTAAAGCGGCTCGGGCAGACGGATCAACGCGTGATCGATGGACAGCTTGAGACGCAGGTCGTATTCGGCGGACCACCGGACGTCGCCCGGCGGTCCATATCGCTCCAGAGTCGCCCTCAGCGCCCGCATAGAGCAGAGCCGTAACGGCCCGAACGCGAAATCGTCGCGAATGCTGCCGAACTGGTAATCGATCACCGGCCGGTCCGACACTCCATCTTTGCCGGACACAACGTGATCGGCGTAAACCATCCCCGCGCCGGTCTGCGCGATCACATCCGTCATTCGCTCGACGGCATACTGGCCCAGCCGGACCTCGTCGTCGCCGTCCACGAACAGAACGTAATCGCCCGTGACCTTGTCCAGGGCCGACCGCAGCGCCGCGCCGCTGTCCGGCTGGTCCGTCTGGATGAACTCCACCCGCCCGGCAGGCTTGAACGCCCGCGGCACAATCGCCACCACGCGATCCACGCAGGCCGATCCGGTCAGAGCGCCGACCAGCCTGCTCAGATCGCACCTTCCAGCCCGAACCACTACGCTCGTCTTTCCCATATTCGTTTAACTCTTGGCCAGCAACTTGCGAGACGGTATGCCGTCATTGCATAAGGGGTAGCAGCTTAACGGCCTGCCGGCTCATCTGTCAACGAAATCGCGCTGTCCTCGCTCACCACGCAAATGCGCGCCGATCGCCCGGCGCAGACCGGCGCCAGCCGGGAAATGAAAGACCGACTGCCGACCGCAAATACCGACTCAAGTCCTGAGTGCCTCGATGGGGTCGAGCCGCGCAGCGTTCGCGGCCGGGTAGATGCCGAAAAACAGGCCCACGGCCATCGCCAGCCCGAAGCTGCACAGGATCGTCCAATTGTGGATCACGGTGGGCCAGCCCACCCACTGAGTGATCAGATGGGCACCGGCCGAGCCCGACACGATGCCGATGATCCCTCCCACTGTGCTCAGCATCAGCGACTCGATGAGAAACTGCATCACGATGTGCCGACGCTTGGCACCCAGGGCACGCCGGATGCCGATCTCGCGCGTCCGCTCGGTCACCGTCGCCAGCATGATGTTCATGATGCCGATCCCGCCAACCAGAAGCGAAATGCCCGCGATGCAGCCCAGCGTGATCTGCCGCCGCCGCTTCTCGTTCTCCGCCAGCCTCAGCCGCTCCAGCGGCACCTTGACCGTGTAGTCCGCCTTGTCGTGCTGATGCACCAGAACCTGGCGAATCATCTCCGAGACCGGAAGCACGTTGTCAATGCTGTCAACCTGTATGTAGAAATCACTGAATGTGCACTTGCTGCGCTCGTAACTCCCGCTGGTGACCCGAACGATAAGGTCTCCGTAGAGTCTGTCCGCCGTGCTCAGCGGGATGAAGACTTCCGAGTTGATGTCCCGCTCGTTGATCCCCTTGGCCGGAGCCCCCGCGGTCTGGGTCCGCTCGAGCACGCCGACCACCTCGTAAGGCGCAAGACCGGCCCCGGGCTTATCCACGTACAGCGTCTGGCCGATCGGATCCTGGTAAGTGAATAGCTGGGCCCGCACCTCGTCCCCAATAACGCACACCTTGGCGCTTGCCGACTCATCGAGCGCTCCAAGCGCCCGGCCGCGGGCAATCCGGATGTGAAGAATCTCGAAGAAAACCGGCTCTGCACCGAATACCTGGCTCTGGCATCGCGCACTGCCGTACAGCGTCTGGTAGGCCACTTCGCGCAGCGGGATCACCCGCTGCACGCCGGGAATCGTCTCCCTCATCAGCGCCAGGTCCGAGCGGGTCAGACCGTATTCGAGCACGTACGACCGCTGACTCCCGACCACGCTGCTCTCTTGTGGCCGAACCGACTGCACAATCACGTTCTGCGTCCCCAGCAGGCGGATCAGGGCCATTTCGGCCTCGGAAGCACCCTCGCCGATGGACAACATGCAGATGACCGCCCCGACGCCGCAGATGATGCCCAGCGCGGTCAGGAACGACCGCAACTTGTGCAGGTAAAGGCTCTTGAGCCCCAGCCGAACCGTCTCCAGAACCAGCCCGCGAAACATCGATCAGGACCTCTCGCCCGCCGCGGGGCCTGGGCCTTTCTTGCCGTTCATCACGTCGCTCACCACCCGCCCGTCGCGGAGCGTCACCACCCGCTTGCACCGGGCGGCGACGTCGGCCTCGTGCGTGACCATGAGAATCGTCCGGCCGGCACGGTGGAGCTGGTCGAAAACGTCCAGAATCACCTCACCCGTGGCGGTGTCCAGGTTGCCCGTCGGCTCGTCGGCCAGAATCAAAAGCGGATCGTTCGTCAGCGCACGGGCAATCGCCACACGCTGCTGCTGGCCGCCCGACAACTCCATCGGCCGGTGGTGAATGCGATCCGACAGCCCCATGCGATCGGCCAGCTCCAGCGCCCGCTCTCTCCGCAGTTGAGGCGCAACCGACTGGTAAAACAGCGGCACCTCGAGATTCTCCAGAACGGTCAGCTCGGGTATCAGGTTAAAGCTCTGGAAGACAAAACCCAGCCGGCGGCTGCGGATCTCGGACAACTCGTTATCGTCAAGCTGGGACACATCCATGCCGCCGAGCATGTATTCACCACTCGTCGGCCGGTCCAGGCAGCCCAGAAGGTTCAGCAGCGTGCTCTTCCCCGATCCGCTGTGCCCGCAGATGGCAACGTACTCGCCCTCACCGAAATCCAGCGCAATGCCCCTCAGCGCCGGAACCTCGACCGAGGTGCCCGGTTTGTGATAGATCTTGACCACGTCTCGCAACCGGGCGAGCACTCTGCCCCGGGCCCCCGGACCGGCGGCCGAAAAGCTGTCCACACTTGTCGCTGGGGAACTTGTCATCACCATCTGTTGCGGCCGGGGCCTTGGGCTCCGACGGTCACTTCCCGGCCGGGGCCGAGCTGGGCGTCGACGGCTTGTCCCTGCGGCCGGAACCTCTCCTGTTCGGCTTCCTCTCGTCATCGGGAAGCATGCGTTTCATGTCGTCCGTCACCGCCAGCCGGATGATCTGGCCTGCCTCCAGGCCCTCCTTGATCTCCACGTACTCGTTGCTCGACAGGCCGACCTCAACCTCGATCGGACGGGTGTCGCCGCCCTCGTCCACGAACACGTAGTACCTGCCGCCCTTGCCGAAAACCGCCTGAACCGGCACGGCCACCACGTTGGCGAGCTGGGTGATCATGACCTCCACTTTCGCCGTGCCGCCTGGCTTGAGATCGCTCGTCGCACCCTCCATCAGCACCTCGGTCACGTATTCCTTCGTGTTCGGGTTGATCCAGCGATGCTGCGAGTCAGCCACCATCCCGATCTTGCACACTTTGCCCGGATACTGCCGGCCGCTGTAACCCTCCAGAGTCACCGTCGCCGGCAAGCCCTCCTTGAGCCGCTCGATCTGCGACTCGTGCACCCGGATGACCACCTTCATCGAACTGGTGTCGGGCAACTCGATCACCTGCTGCCGCTCGTGAACTTCCGCCCCGGTCTTAATCCGCGTCTCGTCCCACCAGTCCTCCTTGTAGTAAACTACCAGTCCGTCGGCCGGAGCCTCGATCTTGGTCTTGATCTTCTGCTCGCGAGCCTTCTCGAGCTTGTCGCGGACGATCGCCAGCTCTTCCTTTTTGGCATTCATGTCGGCTTCGGACTTCTGCTCGGAGGCTTTCGATGCCTTCTTGGTCCGCTCGAGCTCCGCCTCGGCCTCGTCAACGTCGGATTGCTTCTTCTGCAGATCCATCGGGATGGTGTATTTCTCGAGCACCTCCGCTTTGACCTGCGACTTCACCAGCTCGTTCTCCGCCTTCCAGGCGACAAACTCGTCGTCCTGCCGCTGGATCCGGGTGATGAACCCTTCCTTGAACAGCTCCTCGGAGTCCTTCAGGTAGTCCTTGGCCCTCTGCAGGAGCTGCTCCGACTGCTTGACGTCGATCTCGGCGGTCTTGCGCTGCTCGCGGGCGTCGCCCTCTTGATACTTCTTGAGACCGAGCCGGGCCATATCCAGGGCGAGCTGGGCCTTGCGCTCTTCGCTCTGATTCTTGTCCCGCAGGATGTCCAGCTCCTTCACCGACGCCTCGAAAGCCGCGGCCGCGATCGTCTCCTTGATCTGCAGGTCGCGAATCTTCTCGTCGAGCTCGTTGCTGGCCAGTTCGACCAGGAGCTCACCTTGTTTGACATGGGCTCCTTCGGCGACGAGCGAAATGATCGTCGCCCGGCCCTCCACCTCGGACCGGACTTCGACCGACTTGGCAGCCTTGAGTTCGCCGCTGACCGTCAGCAGGATCGGAAAACTCCGCCTGCTGACCGTATGGAGCTGGATATCCTGAGCGGCGGCCGGGGCGAAGTACCGCCTGGCCGCAAAATACGCCGGAATCGCCGCAAGAACAACAGCCGCCGCCACAATCATTCGCATCGTCCTGCGGGACACCCGGACGGGCGTACGCGTCGGCGTCCACGCCTGATCCGCGGCCCCCTCCGGATGCGCGGGAGCAACACTGGGAAGTGATGCGTCGGTCTCGGTCATCGCCATGCGCACCCCTCCCCCCTGTCAGTACCAGCGCTCGTCGTGGTCATCATCCGTACCCCCGTAGTGGAGAAGCCATCTTTCGCTATTTTAACCATTTCCGGCCGCCCGTGCCACCGGTGAGCTCCATTGCCCCTCGTCGTTCACCCGCAAGGTCCCGGTATTCAGCCTGAATGTCAGGATTGCCCTTCTGAGAGCCGCCACGGCCGCCGCCAGCCGGTCCTGCGCTTCCAGCAGGTTCTGCTGGGCCTCCACCACGTCCCGGTTGTCCTTCTTGCCCAGGTCGAACCACATCCGGGCCGATCGCCGGCGAAGCAATGCCACTTCCTTGTTCCGCTTCTGAATCTCCAGCGAATCCAACTGCAACTGCACCTGCCTCATCGACTCCCGAACCTGTAGGCTGACCGTGTCCTTGGCCTCGTCGAAGTTCCGCTCCGCCTGCTGCAGCGTGATCTGCGACTTTCGAAGCGCATTGCGTTCGGCCACGCGATCCAGGGGGACCTCGAGCAGGAATCCCGCACGGTAGGTGATGAATTCACTGTTGTAGCCCAGAACGCTGTCAACGTCCGGCCGCGTGTCCATCCGAGCCGAGCCGAAAGCCCGCAGATCGGGGAGAATACCGTTCTCGGCCACGGCCACCCCTCGGCGGGCATCGTCGATGCGGTCCAAATCGTTCAGCAGATCCAGCCGATACTTGAGCGCTACGCGGATCGACTCCTCCTCCGAAACGTCGGGCATCCGCAGCGCCTCCTCCAGGCCGGCCGGTTCCAGCGTCCCCTGCTCCGTCAGTCCGATCTCAGCATCGGCCGGGTACTCGACGTCGATCTCCGTCTCGGTCGGCATTCCGATCAGGATCTTGAAGCGGTCCAGGGAAGTCTCATAACTCGCAATCGCATCAACCTCGGCGTTGCTCGCCCGGATGCGATCCTGGTCCGCGCGCAGCACGTCCAACTGCTCGGCTCGCCCCGTTCGCCAGAGGGCCTCGGCACGCCGCTGGTCCAGGGTCAGCACCTGCACCGACTCGTGGGCGTTGACAATCGTCTGCCGCGTGCCCTGAAGCTCAAAGTATTCCCCCGCTATGGTCACCGACAGCGCCCGGCGGAAGTTCTCAAAGGTCCGCACCGCGTAGATCAGATTCCGTTCCGCCTGGTACCTCGATTCATAGGCGGACCTGCCCGCCCCTTTCAGCAAAGGCAGGTTGGCTTCGAGGATCGCCGAGCCGCTCTCGCCCGTGCTGACGGAGTCGGACACATCGCGAACGAGGTTGGCGATGATCCTGGCCGTCACCTCGCCGCCGTAGGGCAGCTTCTGCCGGACACCGGCCTGGGCCACCGACTCAAGAGCGGCGTCCCAGCCCTCGAACGTACTCGTGTTGGTGTAGGTCTGACCGATGTCGGCGAACGGAATCGGCGTCCACAGATGCCTCTCCAGCGTCAGGTCGAGAGCCGCCAGGTAAAGATCCTCCTTGGCATCCTGAAACCTGCGGGAGTGTTGGAACGCGTATTTGAGAGCCCCCGAAAGTGTCAGGATCGGCCGGCCTGGCTGGGTCGTCGGCGCGCTGTTAAACTGGGTAAGAGACGGCTGGCTCGACGTCTCCTGTCTCAGCGTCGCTTCCAGCGATTCCGGGCTGTCAGCAGGCTGCGTGGCCGTGGCCGCCGGAGAAGACGCAGGTCTCGAACTCGCCGCCGGCGCCGAGGTCGTCCGTAGAAACGCCTCCGGCACCTCGCTGTCGATCGGATGGGGCACGAAGGAATAGGCTTCTCCAGGCACCGAGATGGGCGAACGACCCCGCCCGATCCGAGCATCGTGCGTCTCGCCCAGGGCCTCCTTCTGTCGGGTCTCGATCAACCGGTAGACCTGACGATCCGCGTCGTCCGCCAGCCACTGACATCCGCCGACAGCCAGAACCAGGCCCCAGACAGCACCGCGTCCGGCCAGATTCCACATCTTGGAAAAGTGACAGTTCATTTGTATCAGCTCACGACCGGCCAATCGGGACCGGAAAGGCTCTCTGTCTATTGTTGTCGGCAGTCGGCCGCATCCACCCGCACCTGACGACGCCTACCGGCTGCAAACGTATATACCCCTGTCCCCCAGCCTTGCCGCGGGCCCGATTCTAACCCCGCGGCCGGACGACCGAAACCCTTTCAAAAAGACCCTGATGCGCGACGATTTAAGCCGCCTCTCCGGAACCACGACCCTGCTTCGCCGTGGCGACCGTAAGGGAGTGGCCAGGGGTAGGGTCCGCGCTCGCGGACCTTCACAAGTGGGGCCGACGCCCTCGTCGGCCCATGCAGCAGGCAGGTCAAGCTCAGCCCGACGATCCGCTCTCCCCCCCATCGCGGGTGGTGGGGCCGACCCGGCTACGCCAGCGGGCTTTGCCGCGGCGAGCGCCCTCGTCGGCCCTTTCTGATTCAGGCAAGACCACGAATCACACGCTTGCCACCCCGTACCCCGGCGTAGGCGGGAACGACACGAACGCGCGAAGGAGCAGGCTGGGTGGCCCATCCATCCGCCGCAGCGGATGGGTGGGGTCTCGATGACGTCTTGACGAGCCACCCATCTTCGCTCCGCTACGACGTGGCACGCCCGAGCCCTGGCGGAGGCGGCGCGGTTTCTCGCCCCGAGCCCGGTCGAGGGGATCCGCGTGGTCTTCCGGGCAGGTGGCCCCGAGGGTACGCTTCGCCTTCGCGGACCGTCACGCTGCTCCGAACAGCCGAACAGTCGAATGGCCTTTCCCTGAGCGCTGAGTGTCGACCGAAGGGAGATTCGCCGTGGCGAACTGAACGCCTCACGCCACGGCGCAGCTCCAGAAGCGAAGCCGAGACCGCTCTCAACAACTACAACACGCACGCCGAGAATGCAGAGGAACACCCCGAGACAGCCGAGCCCGAAGGACCAGCCCACCAAATACCCCAGATGGTAGATGCTACTATATACTGGCGTCTGGAAAAGAGCTACGTCCCTGTTTCACACTCCAGGCTGCCCCATCGCCAGTCCTCCGCCCGCTCCAAAACGTGATAAACCAACCCGCCCGGCGTGTATCTCGCTTTCCGTGGCATGCCCCGATACTACGTCATGCCCGCAACCGTGTCAAGGCCGAGCCAAAAAAGAGCTACGTCCCCGTTTCGCTCGATGTCAAAGATCGTTCCGAAAAACTCAACTACCCCCTTGACGTTCTATAGCGGGTCTTTTCCGACCTCCCCTTTTCCGGCCTCCTCAGCCCAACAGAGCACCCTCAGGCAGAGCGGGCGCAGCGCGCTCGCACATGGCAGCCTGGAAAACCGCTCTGGCAAACGCGTGCGGGTCAGCTAGAACAGCCAGGTCCACCTCACGTGTGACAACAATACCACTGCTCCGGGAAGGCATGATTAGCAGCTTCATCCTGTCGAACCGGCACACAACCTTCACGTCCCTCAGCGAGACCGCCCACATTCGCTCCATTCGGTCAGACCACAAGTCGCGCCGAAGAGCCTCAAGAAGGCCTGGAGCGACTCGATAATACGTGGTGTGCAACCGCAGGAGACCCCACCCCACACTAACCATTAGCCACACAGGCATCTGGATCCAGACTCGCAGCTCATGACCCAGCGCAAGGATCTGCGCGATCTGCGCGACCGCAAACAGAACAGGGAGAAACCACACCGACACCGCTCGGGGTGCCTCAACCGAAATGTGCGGCTCGCAAAACGCTCCGTCAACCGCCGAGAGGTCAGCGAGTTCCCGCTTCTTACCATAACAAACAAACAGTACGGTTTAGCCATTTTACGCCGCCCTGCAGAGCGTGAATTGCAGGGTTCTCAG
>CAZPIO010000016.1:0-84393 GCA_964586235.1 uncultured Planctomycetales bacterium | reverse complement strand
GCCGCACCGTCCCGCCACCCATGGTGGGTGGTTGAGCAAAGGGGATACCCCCTTTGGCGTAATCGTAGTAGTCGGAGTAGTTGGAGTAGTCATAGTAGTCGGAGTAGTTCGAGTAATCCGAGTAGTTGGAGTAGTCGTAGTAGTTGCTGTAGTCGTAGTAGTCCGAGTAGTTCGAGTAATCCGAGTAGTCTGAGTAGTCGTAGTAGTCGGAGTAGTCGGCGTAGTCGTAGTAGTCCGAGTAGTTGCCGTAGTCGGAGTAGCCGCCATCGGAGTAGTCGCCGTAGTCCGCGTAATCCGAGTAGTCGTAGTAGTCCGAGTAGCTGTAATCCGAGTAGTATCCCGAATCCGAGTAGTCCGCGTAGCAGTCGGAGTACACACCGTCAACGTAGCACTCGCCGTCCGGATAGATGTCGATGCCACAGCCCGGTCCAAGGGAGCCGATGGCCGTCCCCACGGCGCCGAGCTTCAACAGGCCGGACCCGAGTTCGCGAAAGAACGCCCGCCGGCTGATGGGGCTCAGGGGCGGCTGCTCTGGCCCTCCCTCGGTAGCCATGACGTGACCTGGCGATAGCCCGGCAGAGTATGTGCGGCATCAGAACAGACACGGGGAAGGCGGGAAGGTTGGAGGAAAGGATGAAGGATGAAGGTTGAAGGCTGAATCAAGGCAGAGCCGGACGAAAGCATGAAGGCTGAAAGCCGCCACGGGCGACTCGCCGCGGCGAGATGAATCAAAGCAGGGTTGGATGTGCCTTCTGCTTGGCTTGACTCATCCTTCATCCTTCCCTGGCCTGTCTTCGACCCTGAGGCTCAGACCCGAAGGGAGCCTGTCGAAGGCCGCCTTCAGCCTTTGAAGCTTTCCCCCTTCCAGCGCCCAATGGAGTCGCGGCTGCAAGCCGCTCCTACCCGAGATCGGGGTCGGAGACCCCTCCTACGGGATGGAAATGTGATCCGCATCCCGGGTCCGATAAAGCTTCAATACATCTTCGTGCGACGGCAGTTCGGGCTGGGGCGGCGCGGGATTGTTGCAGTAGTAACAGGCCACCGACGAGTACCAGTAGGGCTTGAGCCGGTCGACCTCCCACGGGTTGACGAAGGCAAGCTTGAAGCGACGGTCAAACGCGACGGCATCGGCCTCATGGAAGCGATACATGGTCACCATCGACCGCAGCGGGTCCTTGAGCGGAACGCCGTGGAGCGGGCCGGCAAACTCGCCGTCGCGGAAATACCATCCGCCGTTGAAGTAATCCTCGAGGCCGGTGCCGGTGAACCGCGGCTTGTCCCAGTCGTCATCGATATAGACGTACTCGGGGGCCTCCAGGAACGACAGGTAGTGCAGCAGCTCGCCCTGCATGTGCAGCATCATGCCGACGAAGTGGCCGCTGCCGGCGGTATCGATGATCAGAGCATCCTCGCCGGGCTTTCGACGGCCGGTGCGGAACTGGGTGCAGAAGTAGCCCGCGCCCTTGGGCGTGGCGTCGAGCTCCTGGTAGTTGATGTTGACGAAGATGTCGGTGCCGTTGCGGGGATGGCGGTTTTCGACCTCGATCCGAAAGCCCTTGGCGTAGGGCATCGGCCAGTGAGTGTAGAAGCCGCCGCTGGAGGTGCCGACGTAGCGCGAGGTGAAGGAGTTGAACTCGCACTGGCCGGCCCCGAAAAAATCACCCATCGGGCACTCGACGGCCGGAACGGCCGAGCCGTCCCAGTAGATCCGCAGGACCAGCGACTTGAGCATCGTCGGGTCGATGGCCGCCGTGGTGTGCCAGTGCTGCCAGAACCAGCCGGGGAAAGTCAGCCACACCCGCCCGATGTATCCGGCCCCGCTCACCTGCCCCACCGTCACCCGCTGGCCGGGCGGCAGGCCGATGGTCTTCGACCGCTTGGCTAGGTTGAAGGTTGTGAATTGCCGGGATTTCCCGGCCGGCTTCATCGCGATGTTGATGGCGTCCGACATCTGTGAGCTCCCGCTTGTCACCAGAGCATCTGTCACGAATCCGCAAGTTGCGGTAGAGTACCACAAGCGGGTCTGACGTGCATAGCCCGCGGTACGAGAATGGTGGCAGGTCGTGCATCTGCTCGTGTGTGCCACTGCTGTGTCAGCAGTGATCAGGTTCGGCGGCACTGCTCGCAGAGCAGTTGCACGCGGATGGGCCTTGTTGCCAAACAAGAGCCGCACTTCATCAAAAGGAGGTCTACTCATGAACGAGGCTTTTCGCCGGAATCATTCGACTTTGTGCCTGACGATCATTCTCATCAGCGTTGCGGGATTCGCGCCGGCCTCGCCCGCCATCGCCGCGGCCCCGGTCTCGCGATGGACCGCCGAAAAAGCCAATGAATGGTACGCCCGCCAGCCGTGGCTGGTCGGCTGCGACTTCATCCCCAGCACGGCCATCAACCAACTCGAAATGTGGCAGGAGGCGACTTTCGACCCGGCCACGATCGACCGCGAACTCGGCTGGGCGGCCGGGATCGGCATGAACACCGTCCGCGTGTACCTGCACGACCTCGCCTGGCAGGCCGATCCGGACGGATTCAAAAAACGGATGAACGAGTTCCTCAAGATCGCTGACAAGCATCGCGTCCGGCCGTTGTTTGTCATCTTCGACGACTGCTGGAACGACAACCCGAAGATCGGCACCCAGCCCGCTCCAATCCCCGGCGTCCACAACTCCGGCTGGATGCAGAGCCCGGGCAAGGCCGTGGTCAACAACCCGGCCGAGTGGGGCCGGCTGGAGCGATATGTCCGCGACGTGGTCGGGACGTTCGGCAAGGACGCTCGCATCCTCATGTGGGACCTGTACAACGAGCCGGGCAACAGCGAGCAGCACGTCAAATCACTGCCGCTGCTCAAGAAGGTGTTCGAGTGGGCCAGGGCGGCAGGACCGACTCAGCCGCTCAGCGCGGGACTGTGGTACGACAACAAGGAGCTGAACGCTTTCCAGCTCGAGGCCTCTGACGTCATCACCTTCCACAACTACAACGACGCCAAGAGCCTGGCGGACCAGATTACGGAATTGAAGAAACACGGCCGGCCGGTGATCTGCACTGAGTGGATGCGCCGGCCGATCAGCATGGTGCAATCCCATCTGCCGATCTTCGCCAAAGAGCACGTCGGCTGCATCAACTGGGGCCTCGTGTCGGGCAAGTCGCAGACCATCTACCCGTGGGGCTCCAAGAAGGGCGCGCCCGAGCCCAAGCCGTGGTTCCACGATCTGTTCCACAAGGACGGGACGCCCTACGACCCGGCAGAGATCGCCCTGTTCAAGGAGTTGACGGGCAAGGCGAAGAAAGACCCGCGAGGCTGAGCTGAATGGCGAGGGACGCCGAACAGGAAACCCGCTGCCCCGTCTGCGGTCACTTGATCGCCGATCCGGCCAAGATTCACCAGTGCCCGGCTTGCGGAAGCTACGATGTCGCGATGCTGCGGGTAGTTGGGTCCAAGACAGACCCGGCCGAAAAGCCCGCGCCTCGTTCGACCGAGGCCAACGAAGAACCGATCGCTCTCGCCTCCGTCTATCCCCTGAGGTTCCTGTTGCCCCGACCGCCGAGAGGCATCCCCCGAGCCTGCTGGGAACGCGTGCGGCGGCTCAGATCGTTTCTCGTACTTGCGGAGTTCGTCTGGTTCGCCTGTGTGCTCGGTCCGCTGCTGCTCGACCCCCTGGATATGACAAAGTCCTTGTACCTGTACGACCGCCTGTTGTACCCCCTGCTGTTTCTAAGCATCATCGGCGGCGTTTTGTCGCCTGGAATCCTGAAACGGGCCATTCGCCGGCTTGAGAAGGAGATCCAGAGCAACAACCTGGAACACTGCCTCGAATGCGGCTACCCGCTGAAGGGCCTGCCGGCCGAGCACCGCTGCCCGGAGTGCGGCGAACCGTACGACATCGAGGTGGTCAGGAGGACGTGGGAACGGTATTTTAAAGCCCAGAAAAGCGCCCGCGGGACAGGGTGAGCAGCGATGCCCGAAGATGCCGAGCATAGACCCTACTGCCACGCATGCGGCCAGCTCATTGACGGCCCGGTTCGCACTTACCGCTGCCCGGCGTGCGGCAGCTGCGACGTCGCCCTCACAGCGTCGCCGAGAAAACCAGATGAAAGCCTGGCAGACAGAGCGGGCAGGTCGACGCTCATCACCCGAATCGCACCGATCAGATACTTCTTTCCAACCCCGCCACGAGGCATGCCGCCAGCGCTGTGGGGCCATCTGCGGCCCCTCAGGGTTCTATGCGGTTCTGCTCTGATTCTCACAGGCCTTGGAGTGGTGGCGTTTGTTTCAGGGCTGACCAGCGCTCGACACGGCGTCATCGCCGCTGGGATGGTCAGCTGCTTTCTCGCTTCAATGACTCCGTATCTCGCCAAACGCCGTCTGAGACGGTTCGCCCAGGAAATCATTGCAGACAACTTCGAAAGGTGCCTCCAGTGCGATTACTCCCTGAAAGGCCTGCCGGACAAGCACCGCTGCCCGGAATGCGGCGAGCCGTATGACATCACTCTCATCAAGGACACGTGGCGGCGGTATTTCGAGGAACAGAAGAACAAGAAGTAGCCATGTTGCGACGTGTGAGATACATCGGCCGAGCGATCAGCCTCTTCTTCCGGCTGTTCATCTGTCGTTCGCTCAAGGTGATGTTCATGCCCGGCCAGAATGGCAACGGGATGCCCGCGCCGGCACCGCCGGTTGTGGCCAGGGCCGAACAGAGCGACATTTCTTTCCTGATGCTCGGTTTCTCTCTGCTCGTGATCGTCTGCATCCCGTTGCCCTATCTGTGGGGTGGCAAGGGGCGCCCGTTCATCGCGATCACAGGCCTCGTCGCACTTTCTGTGGGTTACAAAGCATGGAGACGACTCGGCGCAGGCGGCGTTTCCCGCCTCTGCCGTGAGGCCAGAGACGCCGACTGTTGCCTTTGCCTCCACTGCGGCTACAGCCTCAAAGGACTCCCGGCCCGCCACCGCTGCCCCGAATGCGGCATGCCCTACGAGATCGAGGACGTGAAGCGGAAATGGTCGGATTACCTGGCCGACCGGGGAGCGAGGAGACTGCCCTGGTAGGCCCGGCGGGCAAAGCCCGTCCTACGAGGCACCATGGCCGGTATCGCCCGACTGGCGCTGTTCCAGCCTCTGCCGCCACGCGGGCATCTGGTCGAGCTTGACCTCCTTCCACAGACCCAGCTTCTGCTTGCGGGCCCGCTGCTCGATTTCGACGAACCGCTTCATCCACGGGTGGGGATATGACGTGTAGCAGTACCCGTACCCCTGGGCGATGATCTCCTCGTTGAGCATCGTGTCGCCGTCGCCGAGATAGACGTACGCCAGCAGACGGCCGTGCACGTCACGAGTCTCTTTCTCTTTCAGCACGATCCGGACCGGCTTGCCCACCGCCTGCGAGGAGGTGAATGCCGACGCCTCCGCCCCGAAGTACATGGCTCCCTGAGGGCTCTTGTCGATCTCGGGCGTGTCCACGCCGATCAGGCGGACGCGCGTGTGCGGGTACTGGCCGTCCGGCTCATCGACGTCGAGGGTGTCGCCGTCAACGACCTTCACGCAGGTGAAGGTGCGATTGTTGTAACGATCGTGATCGGCGCCGGCAACGACCGCTGTGGTCTGGTGCGGCCCGCGCGATCGGCCGAGCAGCCCGAACCGCTCGAAGGCAACGATCGTCGCCAAAGCCAGCAGCAAGACCAGCCCGATCGCCCGCCACCGCCGCCGCACCGGCCAGATGTCAGGCCGACTCTTACCACTGGCTTTTCGGGTTTTACGTTGCACCAGACTGCTCTCACAGTATTGACCACCGTGGCAGTGAGCAAGCGGCGATTGGGGAACGCGGGAAATGATGGATGACAAGTGATGAATGCTGAATCGTAGCTAGTGGCTCTCGTCTTGATTCATCCTTCATCCTTCCGCCTTCATCCTTCTCTTCAAAGGTTTTCCCGATACCACTCGATCGCCCGCCGAAGCCCCTCGTCGAACGTCACCACCGGCTCGAAGCCGATGATCTTTCGGGCCAGGGTGACGTCGGCCAACGAGTGCTTTACATCGCCCGGCCGTACGTCGGTGTAAATCGGCTTGACGTCCTTGCCCAGCAGTTCGTTGATCAGGCGAATGGTCCGGTTGACAGTGACGCTCTCGGCGCAGGCCAGGTTGACCACCTCGCCGCCAAGCTTGGGGGCCTTGGCGGCCAGCATGTTCCCATGAACGACGTTATCGATGAAGGTGAAATCGCGGGTCTGCTCGCCGTCGCCGTAGATGGTCGGCGGCTGGTCATTCAGGATGGCGGTGACGAACGCGGGTATGGCCGCCGCGTACTGGCTCTTGGGGTCCTGGCGCGGGCCGAAAACGTTGAAATACCGCAGCGACAGGGTCTCGAGACCGTAGCACTCGTGGAAGACCTTCAGGTAATATTCGCCCACCAGCTTGTTGACCGCATACGGGCTGAGCGGGGCCGGCCGCATCGACTCGCGTTTGGGCGACTCCGGCTGGTCGCCATACGCGCTGCTGCTGGCGGCGTAGATCACCCGCCGGCAGCCGCACTCGCGGGCGGCCATCAGGATGTTGAACGTGCCGTTGATGTTGGCATCGTGCGAGGAGCGCGGATCGGCCACCGACTTGGGCACCGAGGGCAAAGCCCCTTCATGAAAGATGACCTCGACACCCTTGCAGGCCAGGAGACAGTCCTCGTATCGACGAAGATCGCCCTCGATGACCTCGATGCGGTCCATCACGCCGGCCAGATTCGCCCGCTTGCCGGTCGAGAAGTTGTCCAGCACGCGGACCTTCTGCCCGTCGGCCACCAGTCGATGAACCAGGTGCGATCCGATGAAGCCCGCGCCGCCGGTGACAAGAAACATGGTCATAGAAAAACCTCTCAAAAAGAGCTATTAGCTCTTAGCTCTTAGCTTTTAGCCATCAGTAGGAGGGCTCTCTGAGCCCGATTCCCGATCGCGGTCGGAGACCGCTCCTACACGAAGATCGCGGCTGCAAGCCGCTTCTGTTCTCCAAAGACCGAGGGGATAAACCTCGCCACGGCGAGTCTCGCCTGAGGCGGACCCTCGGCTCGTCAAGATCGCGGTCGGAGACCGCTCCTACGAATATCGACTGATTCGGGAGAACATGCCCACGCAAAGCCGTGGGCCCGGCACCCGACTCGCTCCTCACTCAATCAATTCCGGCCCAGCCGGCCAGTCCGGCTCCTTACCCTGCAAAACCGCGATCACATCATCAACCACGTCGTTCATGGCCGCCAGGCCCTCGGGGCTGCGGGCCCCGATGTGGGCGGTCAGGATGCAGTTGGGGGCCGTCAGCAGCGGATAGTCCGCCGGCGGCGGCTCGGGATCGTGAACGTCGATCGCCGCGCCCGCCAGGTGCCCCGACTTGAGGGCCTCGGCCAGGGCTGCCGGCACGACCACCGGCCCGCGAGCCGCGTTGACCAGATACGAGCCCTGCTTGAACGACGCCAGGGCATCGGCGTTGATCATTCCCCGCGTCAGCTTCGTGAGCGGAACGTGCAGGGTTATCACGTCGGCCTCGGCGTAAACCGCCTTGTGGCTGTCCTTGCTCTCGGCCGGGAACGGCAGCCAGCCGATCTCGCGGATGTCGTTGTAGATAATCCGTGTGCCGAATCCGTTGGCCAGCCGAACACCCACGGCCGTGCCGATACGCCCCATGCCGATCACGCCCACCGTCTGATGACGAAGCTCGTTGACCCCAGGCTTGACCGATCGGATGGAATCGAACTCGCCGGCCCGCATGCCCTTGTCGTTCTCGACCACCCGCCGCTGCAGGGAGATGATCAGCCCCACCACCAAGTCGGCAACCGCGTGGGTCGACGCGGCCGGGGTGTAAACCACCTTGATGCCGGCATCCAGGGCCGCCTTCAGGTCGATGTTGTCCAGCCCGACACCGCCCCGGCCGATCACCTTGAGCCGCCCGGCTGCCTTGGCCGCCGCGATCACGTTGGCGTTGATGAGGGAGTATGTCCGCACCACCAGGGCGTCGGCGTCGGCCACCGCCCCAATGAGGCTGGCCTCGTCGCAATTGGGCAGCAGGACCACATCACCGACAGCCGCCAGCCGGGCCATGGCCGAGTCGCTGGCCCGCTCGGTCACTACGATCCTGGGTCTGGGCGTTTCACTCATGGCCCGGAATTATGGCCGCAGTCTCGCAGACGGACAAGCCGATGCCCCTGCCGGGCCAGTTGAGCCCCGGGCGGTGGACTCTTATACTACCCCGCTCGTTTCGTGAGTGAGGGGCGGGGAGTTCTGCGAAGGGACAAAAATGACTGAGATCAAGGCAACGAACATTACCTGGCACGAAGGTCACGTCAGTCGGGCGGACCGAGAAAGGCTCCTGGGGCAGAAAGGCGCGACCATCTGGTTCACCGGCCTGAGCGGGTCGGGCAAGAGCACCATCGCCTTTACCGTCGAACACGCCCTGGTCGAGCGCGGCCATCTGGCCTACGTGGGCGACGGCGACAACATCCGCCACGGCCTGAACAAGAACCTCGGCTTCTCCGCCGCCGACCGCGAGGAGAACATCCGCCGCATCGGCGAGGTCGCCAAACTGTTCGCCGACGCCGGCGTCCTCATGCTGACCAGCTTCATCAGCCCCTACCGCAAGGACCGCGACCAGGCCCGCAAGATACACGACGAGGCCGGACTGACGTTCATCGAGATCTTCGTTGACGTGCCCATCGATAAGTGCGAGCAGCGCGACCCCAAGGGCCTCTACAAAAAGGCCCGGGAAGCGCTGGCCGCCGGCAAGGGCATGGGCTTTACCGGCGTGGACGACCCCTACGAGCCCCCGCTCAAGCCCGAACTAGTCATTCACAACGACAAGGTCACGCCGCAGGAAGCCGCTGCCCAGGTCCTCGCCTACCTCGAAGAGAAAGGCCTGCTCACCAAGTAGTCCCGTTTTCGGCGAGAATCATTGCGGCTTGCGCGGCGCGGGCAGATTCTTCACCAGGCCGGCCTCCGTTCGCGTGAGTTCATCCATCATCTTGCCGCGATATTCCGCCAACAGCGAACTGTGGTCGGCCTCCAGGGCCAGGTTGCGCTTCTCGTCCGGATCCCGCTGGAAGTCGTAGAGCTCCTCGATCTCGTCCGGCACAAGCGTGCGGACGTACTTGTAGCGCCCCTTCCAGACTCCGATCCACCACGGAACGCCGCCGAGCGCCGCGTCGCCGGTGACACCGCGATCGGTCTCGGAGCCGAACGCCCAGCGGAAGTGCTCGAGCAGCACGGGGTGGTCCCATGCGGCCTGCGGGTCCTTGAGCAGCGGATGGAGGTCGTGGCCGTGCATCTTCCACGGCTGCGGCAGGCCGGCCATGGCGAAGAACGTCGGCGGCAGATCGACCAGCCCCACCGGTTGATCACAGACACCCCCCTGGGCGACCCGGCCGGGCAATCGCATGATCAACGGCATGCGCATACACGCCTCGTACGGCCCCACTTTCCAGGCAAACCCGCGCTCGCCGACCGCAAATCCCTGGTCGGAGGTGTAGACGATCAGGGTATTTTCGAGCTGGCCGGTCTCGGCCAAAGCGGCCAGGATCTGCCCGACCCCCTCGTCCACGGCGCAGACCAGTCGGTTGTAGGCCCGCACGTACTCCGGATGGGTCTGGCGGTCGCGGACGGGAAGACTCGCAGGATTCTCTTTGTCCCGCTTCCACATGGTGAACGCCTGCATGTAGCCGGGTTTGCCCGGCCGTGGCCCGAAGATATCGAACGGGATCGGCACCTCCGCCCCCTCGTAGCGGTCCTTGTGACGAGGATGAAAGGTATTCGGCAGGTGAGGGGCGTTGTAGCACAGCCACATGAACCAGGGCTTGTCGTGGTCGCGCTTGATTTCCTCGAGGGCAAATCGCGTGTAGACATCGGTGGAGTATCCGGGCACCGTCTCTTTGGGTGCGCCGTCAATGCTCAACAGTTGGTCGTTGTACCAGTCTCCCCGGATGTCCGCCTGATCCCATACTACCGAGTGGTCCCAGTCGCGCCCGTGCCCGCTGTCCGAGCTGAGATGCCACTTTCCGATCAGGGTCGTGCGATACCCGCCCTTGCGAAGCTCCGCCGGCCAGAACCGGCACACCGCCGGATCGTAGTTCCCCTCGACGATGCCCCGAAAGGCAAGCCCGCGGATGGCGTGAAGATACAGGCCGGTCATCACGCACGCCCGGCTCGGAGCGCACCAGGCCGCCCCATAGGCATAGTTGAACCGCATTCCTTGGGCGGCCAGCCGGTCGATATTCGGGGTCCGGACCCACGGCCAGCCCTTATAGCAGCCTACCGTCTGCCAGCTCTGGTCGTCTGTGTAGATGAACAGTATGTTAGGGCGCCTGCCTGTCCCTTCCTGTGGGACGTCCGCCGCTTGGGCCGCGCTGACCATCCCGAGAAGACCAGAACTGCAAATCGCCGCCCAACCCAATAGCCTGAGCATCGTTCACACCCTCATGCAACGGATCGTCCTTGTCGAGCTTCACCTGACATGTCCCCGGCGATGCTACCACTCTGAATGCCGGTCCGCCAGTCACCTCGTTCGGCTTGGGCAGGTCGGTCCCCGACGGTCGGGTGGCCCAGGTTCTTCTTGAACCTGGGCTGGCGATTTCGCCTGCGACCTGATCTCCCGGTCGAGCCGAGCAGGCATCAGGCAAGCCCGACTTGCAGGGCTTCGCGCCAGGACGCTCTCGCGAGTATGATGAGGACCGTAACCAACGCATCGTTGAATTCTGGAGGAACTCCCAATGAGACCGGCAAGCCGCATACTCATCATCGTACTCGCGTGCGCTCCAATTGTTTCGGCCCAGGACAAATCCAAACTCTGCCCCCACGGCAACTCGGATTTCGCCCCTATCTTCGACGGCAAGACGCTCAAGGGCTGGCACATCAGCACGAAGACAGGGCACGGCACGACGAAGGCGTGGGTGGCCAAGGACGGCGCGATCACCGGCACGCAGGACAAGCCCGGCAACGGCGGCATCATTATCACCGACGAGCAGTACGGTGATTTCGAGGTCTCGCTTGAGATGGGCAACGACTACGGCCCGGACAGCGGCCTGTTCCTGCGCAGCACCGAGAACGGCAAGTGCTACCAGGCGATGATCGACTACCACAACAACGGCAACGTGATGGGCGTCTACGGCGAGGGCATCGGCGGCTTTGCCGCCCGAAACTTCCAGACGCTCGAATCGCCCGACAGAATCAAGATCCTCGACTATCCCAAGTTCCCCTGCCCGGTGACGCCCGAGCAGTGGAAGACCTTCTGGAAGAAGGACTGGAACCAGGTGCAGGCCCGCATCACCGGCAACCCGCCGCGAGTCGAGACCTGGATCAACGGCGTGAAGTTCATGGACTGGACCGACACCGAAAAACGCCTGCCCGACAAGGGCGGCATCGCCCTGCAGGTGCACGGCGGCGGCAATCTGACCGGACAGTTCGTGCGTTACCGCAACATCCGCGTCCGGCGTGTCGATCTCCCCGACAACACCCTCAGCCCCGAAGAGAAGGCCGCCGGCTGGCAATTGCTCTTTGACGGCAAGACGCTCAAGGGCTGGAAGACCTGCACCATGCAGGAGAGCAAGATCCCGGTCGACGACGGCTGCATTCAGCCCCACGGCTGCGGCGCGTACATGATGGTGCCGGAGCGCGAGTACGACGATTTCATCCTCTCGCTCGACTTCAAGATCTCCAAGGGCTGCAACAGCGGCATCTTCGTGCGGACCTTCCCAATCAAGGTCAAACCCGGCGAGGACGTGGGCTACAACGGCCTCGAGATGGCCATCGATGACACCACCGGCGCGGGTATGCACGACACCGGCGCCATCTACGACCTGGTCGCCCCCTGCCGCAACGCCATGAAGCCCGTCGGCCAGTGGAACCACGCGGTCATCACCTGCGACGGCCCGAAGATCATCGTCGAACTGAACGGGGAGCGCGTCAGCGAGATGAATCTCGACGAGTGGACGCAAGTGGAGAAACGCCCCGACGGCTCGACCCACAAGTTCACCGGCCGGGTCTGGAAGAACCACCCGCGCCACGGCTACATCGGCCTCCAGGACCACGGCAGCCCGTGCTGGTTCAAGAACATCAAGCTCCTGCCGCTGCATCCGAAACGCGCCGGGTAGCGGGGTAGGGCGTGCTCCGCACGCAGGTCTCCATGTGTCGGGTGGCCCAGGTTCTTCCTGAACCGGGGCTCTCGATTCGGCGCATGACCCGCGATAGCATGGCTTCGCCCTGGGAGGCTATCGAGGAGACATGGGACCGCGGTTCGGGATCGCAGGAGTTGGTCTGCTATGGAAGAATCCGCGCTGGTGTCGAAATGGAACGAACTGTCCGACTGGCTCTTCGAACTGACCAAGAGCGGCCACGCAGGCGCCGTGCTTGGGCCTCTGGCGAGCCAACCTGATGCCGCCCTGGCCATCGTTCGCACGGAATCGGAGAGCGAGGACTACACGCACCGCAAGCTTGCCGCCTGCCTGGCCGGCTACCTTCAGACCGACGAGACTTCATTGCTGGAGAGCCTCTTTGAGAAAGAGGCCATCCGCGACGCTCGTCTGCCGCCGGACAACATCGAGCGGCTCTATTGTCAGTCCGTCGTGGAAGACATCGTGTTTGCGGCGACTCGCTGGTGCTGGCGGGAGGCTTCGCGCGAGCCGGCCCTCTCGCTTCTCAGAAAGGTGGTCGCGCGGACGATCGACGGTGAGTACTGGAACACCTCTTCCTACGCAATGGTGACGCTCTGCAAATATGACCCAGCCGGCTCTGACAGTCTGCTTCGCCAATTCGATTCGTACGCCCGGACTGCGAAGATCGAACACCCGAGCCGGCCCACGCTCAAGCAGGAACGTGAATTCGCAGAAGGACTGATCAACGGCAACCCGAACACTCTCAATGCGATCGACAATCTGCTCAAGAACCAGGATGCCGTCGCCGCCGTGGCACGCTTTGATCCGGAGAGCCATCGGGCGATCGTGAATCTGCTCGCTGTTGCGGGAGGAAGCTACGCCGTTCCACCCGCTTCGCCGGAGCCGCCGCGAACCAAGCGTGGGTTCTGGGGAAAGCTGTTCGGGAAATGAGATCGGGCGTTGAGCTGAAGCCAGCGGCGACGGTGCAAAACGAACCGGCCGGTCTTGCGGGCGCTCAGGTTCTTCCTGAACCTGGGGGCTCGATTCAGCAGACAACTTGCGTTGGCATGGCTTCCCTCTAAAACAGCAATCGCGAGCCCAAGTCCAGAGGACTTGGGCCACCCGTCCGCTATCCTTCTCCGCGTCCCCGCGTCGAAGTTTACCCGCCGCGGCGGGTCTCTCCGCGTCTCCGACTTGCGGGCAAAGCCCGATCTACCCGATCATGCTCCACACTGCCAGCGTGCTGACCGCCAGGGCCTTCTGCACATCGGCAATATCGACGTATTCGTGGTCGCTGTGAGCAACATCCAGACGGCCGGCGCCGAAGATGGCCACCGGATAGCCCCGAGCATGGTACAACCGGGCGTCGCAACTGGTCCGCCAACCGACAATCTCGACGGGCGGCAGCCCGACTGCCTTCCGCGCGGCCAACAGGGCCTGCATCGGCTCGATGTCCGGGTCGGCGGCATACGCGTCGTTGTGCAGCCGGTCGAAACCGATCTCGATCATGCCCTCATCAAAACGGATGCCGCGAGCCGCGCAGTAGTCCCTGGCCCCCCGCCGGGCCGCCGCCAGCAGGCGAGCTTTCACATCCTCCATCCGGTGGCAGGGTGTGAACCCCTGCCCGCCCTCGATCACGACCCCTGCGACCGCCCCCTCATCCGCCTCAGCCGGTCGAATCTTCGCATCATTGAACCGGCCGTCCGATGAATCGAGGATCCCGCGAAGCATGTACGCCGCCTTGGTGATGGCGTTGTCGCACTCCGACAGGGACCCCATGTGCCCGCCGATTCCGAAAACGTCGATGCGAAATGCCGAAGGCCCCAACTGCGGAGCCGATTGCACATTGAAATGACGTTCGAGTCTGGTGCGGCCGCTGGCCAGATCGCGATCCCGCGTCTTGTCTCCGTGCAGACGCAGGTAAACCTCGAGTGATTCCCGAAGACCAGACTCGATCGCATCAACTGTCGCCTGCGGATCGCCCTGCTCGCCAACGGTCAGGAGCACCGCCACACGATCGCAGACCGTCCCCGGCGTACTACCAAATCCATCGAGAATCCCCGGGTTGGCCTGTACGTGCTCGACACCGAACAACGGGTGCCGCGTTTCATCGCGCAGCCGCTGCCCTTCCTCGTCCAGAGCGGTGACAACGTACGGGAACAGCTCAACCGCCCTGCCGTCGCCGCCCGACGACAGCCGGCAGCGATAGTAAACGCAACCGCGATGAGCGCAGTACGGCACCAACTCGGTACACTCGTGCACGATCATCGGGCAACCGGCAAACCGCGGGTCCATCGCCAGCGAAAGCGAGCCGTTTCCACCGATCTCCTCGTCAATCGCGAACTGGTACACCCGCCCACGGCCGGCCCGCCGCCCCAACTGCTCCTCCAACTCCGCCAGCAGCCTGATCTGAGCGAGCAGCACCGCCACCTGGGCCTTGTTGTCACACGTGCCACGGCCAAAGACGCGCCCCCCTTCCACCCGCGGCGGCGTCCACGGCGGCACGACATCCACGTGGGCATGCTGGGCAACCGGCCGACGGTCGCCGCCACCGACAATGACCACGAGGTTCGTACGCCCGGCGTACACCTGCCCGGCCGGCGGTACCCGTCCATCCTTGCCCGCGGCATAGCCCGGCGGCGTGTAGGCGGGCTCGGACGCGATGGCCGGGTTGATCGCCGGCCGTTCGACGGCGGCTCCGCGCCCCAGGATGCTCTCGACCTCGCGCTGGATCCGGTCAAACAGGGCCTGCTCGCGCGCGGCAGTCGCCACCAGGTCCGCACTCGCGGCGGTGTCGATCTCACAGAGCGCAACGAGGGTATCGCGCAGGTACGCCGCATAGTGCTCGCCGCCCGCCAGGCGGGTCACAAGGCCGACAATCGCAGGATCGATCGTTGCCATGCAGCGGACTTCCTGTTGAGTGGCTCACGGAACCTGTGCCCGCTGCAGCGCTCCGTTCAGCGTCCTGTCGAACGGAATGACGCGGAACGTATAGCCCGCGGCCGACTGCAGCGCCCGCCGCCGCTTCAGAGATGACAGTTCGGTGAGCGCATCCAGCAGCCTGCCCGACGAGGCCCGCCGCCGGTTCCGCCAGTAGTCCTCAAAGTCCTCTCGACGACGAAGAATGAGCTGCCAGAGGTAGATCGAGTGCGCGCTCGGTTCGATCCGCATGATGTGCGGGTCGTCCAGGGCCCGCGCCGCCGCGGCTGCCAGTTGGCGATCCAGGATCTCGGCCCGGTACGGCTCGGACGAAAGCGGCGGAGTACCCAGCGCCGCCCGGCTCGCGGCAAACAGCACCCGTACATCGTTGCCGCTGACCGCCAGCACCTGCGCCTCGACATCCGCCAGGGTGCAGACCCGCCCGTCCACCCGGAAAGTGTACTCGCTCTCCAGCCTGGGCAGCGCGAGATCATACATCGACTTGGTCGGATAGCGGCTCAGCACGGCCTTGAGCACCATTGCGTTATAAGCGTTGATCCAGTAGGCCGCGGCCGCCACCCGGGTCGGAAACTGGTCCGGCGTGGTTGTCGGGCCGGTCACACTGATCAGCGCGTAATAGCGATCGAGATCCTGCGGATGAGCGGCCAGCCCGTCATAGTCGACGAGACCGTTGCGCACCCGGGCCTGCAGCACGCGGGCCCAGTCACGGTCCGAATACTCGTAAGGTCGCTCCAGCAGCGCCGTCTCCGGCCGGATCATGGGCCCTCCGCACCCGGCCAGAACAGCCAGCCCCAGCACCGCGCTGCCGCATCGCCACAGACTTGAAAATGATGATCGTCTTCTCATGGTCGTTCGCGGAGATTGTAACCAGACGCGGAGACGACACAAGAACGCGGCATGCGGGACGATGCTGCCGGCCCTCAGCGTCGCTCCGAGCCCTTTTCGGCGGAAGCCCTGGTCTGTTCGTGCGAGGACGCGAAAGAGCGTTGAACTACGGAGTATCGGTCTGCGACAAGATTCGCCCGCCGCGGCGGGCAGGGTCGCCACGGCGACCAGGCTCGTGGCGAACACCGAGGATACGAACGAACGTGACCTCCTTTTGGCACCTTTACTGACAATGGCTTCTGACCCTTTTTTCGACCCTGCGTCCACGCTCGACACTTCCTTGGTTGTCCGCGTTCGAGCTACCGGGCTGCGTGGTCGGGCTCGGCTGGGTCGGTTGCGTGTGAGGCTGAGTCTGGGGGACCAGCCATGCCCTTATGGCACCCAACTCTGTATCCGCCACCTCCGGAAGCCCCAGTGCCCGGCGATTGGCGTTGGATCTCCGCCAAAAGTCCGCGAACACTTTCCCCTGGCCTGTGCGTGTTATCTGCCCGTCTGACATGAGGGCAAATGAGCCAAACTGGGGACCTTTCTCGTCACTTAGATTACTGGCAATCGCGATGACAAAGGGAACCTGTGAGCTTGGCAGCGGCCGGCTGCCAACAGGGAAGTACAGAATATTGTCCAGCGCAACGTCCTCCGGAAGACCAGTCAGGTTTTTCTTGCTTGCCGGCAAACGCCCCTCGTTCGAGACTGCGTATCGCTTCACGGCCCTGGCAAATGCTTTCAAGTCGAATTGAGCACGACCGGCACGGTAACTGAGCAGTATAGTCTCAAGGTACTCCCGGCTCTCCGGCGTCATCTGGATCTCGCCCCTTTCCAACCGCTTGAGCTGCTCGCTGATATACGCGACGTTAACCGACGGTGCCATCCTCTGGGCCCGATCACTCTCATATTCATCGTGATCGCCTCCCCAGAGATTCTGGTAGTCCGAGCGGGCGGTATTCTGGCGAGCGGCCTCGGCCGTCAGCACCTCCGAGATCAGCCGACGCGTTTCCGCCGAGAACCGCGATTCGCCAGCCAGCCTGTCCCAGGCGATCTCCCTCGGCAGCGCCTTTTGCTGACGACGATAACTCTCCAGTACTGCCTTCCTCATCCGCTCGGAGCGACTGCCCGAGGGTAGATCGAAAACTATCCCGACGAATTTACGATCCCCGATCATTGCCGCCGCAACTGCCTCCTGAACGCTTGCGGGCACATCCGCCTCAAATACCGCTGTCTTCAGCGATTGCAGGTGGGAATTCTCGAAGGAAAAAGCCTTCCACATTCCCATAACTGTCTCGATCGCTCCGGAAGGCGACTTCGTCAACAATCGGTGGGCGTCAGCAGGTGATATGAGCATAGCCACTCTGCCGTCATGCACGAACAAGGTGTAGGCGACACTGATGGCAGAGGATTTCCCCTCGGGTGAGGTGACAAAGTCCACCAGAGCCGAGGCCAGTTGCGGATCGAACTCCGTGCAGAGCCACTGCCATTGCTCGGCAGTCACGAGCCTCATCTCGAGCGGGATATCCGGAGGGAACCGAGGCTCCGGAAGGCTCGCAGCGTAGCGAATCACCGGCGGCCATGCGTTCGGTAGAGATGGCGGGCAAAGGATTGCCCTCAGCAGTGCCACCTTTCTTTCGGCGGGAGAATTCGCAGTTGCAGCCAGGATCGCCCCTCTGTCGTCGCGAGGGTCCGGGGCAGGACGGATCTCATCGGGCCCGATGTCCACCATGCTCGCTTGTCCAATGAGGAGTTCTTGAGAACGAGAGTGCCGACGAACCGCGTCCCACAGCAAAGGCGGTTCGTCCAGCGACAGGTCTTTTCGACGAGCCTCCCAGATCGCCTGCCACTCTCGCCGCAAATGTCGTAGAGCCCCTTGCCGCAGTTCGGCATCGGTACGGAGATGCTCCGGGACACCCCTTCTGGCCGTTTCTCGCTCTCGAATGACCTCGCGAGCCGTACCTGGGGTAGCTTCGATATGTGTGAGCACCCTCCACACCTCGAAACATGCTTTGTCAATGATGGCGCTGTCGGGTTCTTTCTGGGGTGGTGGTGCTGGCTCCGCACCCACGAATACAGCCATGGCCGGAACCAGCAGCAGCACAAGACCCCTCAGCACGATAGGCCACCGATGATCATGGCAACCTTGAAAGAACATGTCTTCACCAAACGATCTCATGGTCCAATTCCACTGGGTTCGGTGTCCAAGAAACTGGTAACCTCGATGTGCGCGCTGGTATAGATGCTGGCCCCACCAGGGTCGAACGTCGGTGGATCATAGGGGCCAAGGTTGTCCACACCCCAATAGTTGCCGTTTGCGGCCACTTTCGACGTGGGCGGGTAGACGTTAAAATCGACGCAGATGGCATATCCGTTATCTACGGGGTCAGGCGGATAGGGTGGATTGTTAAAGACGTACGAGTGTCTGCCTCTGAAACTGCAATTGGATACCGTTGTGTTCAGAGGTAGTCCCTGGCCGGCCGCCCCGTCACCGCACGGACGACACAAGTATATGCCTCGCGGCTTTGTGCTGATCGAGCCATCGTCAAAGATCGTATTTGTGATGCTCACAGCCTGGTCCCAGAAACTCATTGTCAGGTCCGGACCAAACCCCTCCGACCAGCCTTGAACGACGACATCGGTAGGACCGGCCGGGTTGCGAGTATCGTAGGTGAACAGGCAGTGGTCAACTCTGAGATCGGAACTGCCGGACACGATACCCACGGAATTGCCATCAAAGGTGCACCTTTGCACGTCCGCGTTTAGCCTCAGTGCCGTTTGCCTGGGAGTGGCAAGTATCACCGCTGCCCGGAGATGCGCAGTGAAGTTGGAATCTCTCATGTTCAAGATCAACCGGCCAAGTGCCGCAGAGGAGTAGGCAAAAAGACCATCCGCTGGCCAGATCGCGATCCCGCGTCTTGTCTCCGTGCAGACGCAGGTAAACCTCGAGTGATTCCCGAAGACCAGACTCGATCGCATCAACTGTCGCCTGCGGATCGCCCTGCTCGCCAACGGTCAGGAGCACCGCCACACGATCGCAGACCGTCCCCGGCGTACTACCAAATCCATCGAGAATCCCCGGGTTGGCCTGTACGTGCTCGACACCGAACAACGGGTGCCGCGTTTCATCGCGCAGCCGCTGCCCTTCCTCGTCCAGAGCGGTGACAACGTACGGGAACAGCTCAACCGCCCTGCCGTCGCCGCCCGACGACAGCCGGCAGCGATAGTAAACGCAACCGCGATGAGCGCAGTACGGCACCAACTCGGTACACTCGTGCACGATCATCGGGCAACCGGCAAACCGCGGGTCCATCGCCAGCGAAAGCGAGCCGTTTCCACCGATCTCCTCGTCAATCGCGAACTGGTACACCCGCCCACGGCCGGCCCGCCGCCCCAACTGCTCCTCCAACTCCGCCAGCAGCCTGATCTGAGCGAGCAGCACCGCCACCTGGGCCTTGTTGTCACACGTGCCACGGCCAAAGACGCGCCCCCCTTCCACCCGCGGCGGCGTCCACGGCGGCACGACATCCACGTGGGCATGCTGGGCAACCGGCCGACGGTCGCCGCCACCGACAATGACCACGAGGTTCGTACGCCCGGCGTACACCTGCCCGGCCGGCGGTACCCGTCCATCCTTGCCCGCGGCATAGCCCGGCGGCGTGTAGGCGGGCTCGGACGCGATGGCCGGGTTGATCGCCGGCCGTTCGACGGCGGCTCCGCGCCCCAGGATGCTCTCGACCTCGCGCTGGATCCGGTCAAACAGGGCCTGCTCGCGCGCGGCAGTCGCCACCAGGTCCGCACTCGCGGCGGTGTCGATCTCACAGAGCGCAACGAGGGTATCGCGCAGGTACGCCGCATAGTGCTCGCCGCCCGCCAGGCGGGTCACAAGGCCGACAATCGCAGGATCGATCGTTGCCATGCAGCGGACTTCCTGTTGAGTGGCTCACGGAACCTGTGCCCGCTGCAGCGCTCCGTTCAGCGTCCTGTCGAACGGAATGACGCGGAACGTATAGCCCGCGGCCGACTGCAGCGCCCGCCGCCGCTTCAGAGATGACAGTTCGGTGAGCGCATCCAGCAGCCTGCCCGACGAGGCCCGCCGCCGGTTCCGCCAGTAGTCCTCAAAGTCCTCTCGACGACGAAGAATGAGCTGCCAGAGGTAGATCGAGTGCGCGCTCGGTTCGATCCGCATGATGTGCGGGTCGTCCAGGGCCCGCGCCGCCGCGGCTGCCAGTTGGCGATCCAGGATCTCGGCCCGGTACGGCTCGGACGAAAGCGGCGGAGTACCCAGCGCCGCCCGGCTCGCGGCAAACAGCACCCGTACATCGTTGCCGCTGACCGCCAGCACCTGCGCCTCGACATCCGCCAGGGTGCAGACCCGCCCGTCCACCCGGAAAGTGTACTCGCTCTCCAGCCTGGGCAGCGCGAGATCATACATCGACTTGGTCGGATAGCGGCTCAGCACGGCCTTGAGCACCATTGCGTTATAAGCGTTGATCCAGTAGGCCGCGGCCGCCACCCGGGTCGGAAACTGGTCCGGCGTGGTTGTCGGGCCGGTCACACTGATCAGCGCGTAATAGCGATCGAGATCCTGCGGATGAGCGGCCAGCCCGTCATAGTCGACGAGACCGTTGCGCACCCGGGCCTGCAGCACGCGGGCCCAGTCACGGTCCGAATACTCGTAAGGTCGCTCCAGCAGCGCCGTCTCCGGCCGGATCATGGGCCCTCCGCACCCGGCCAGAACAGCCAGCCCCAGCACCGCGCTGCCGCATCGCCACAGACTTGAAAATGATGATCGTCTTCTCATGGTCGTTCGCGGAGATTGTAACCAGACGCGGAGACGACACAAGAACGCGGCATGCCGGACGATGCTGTCGGCCTTCAGCGTCACCCCAGGCCCTTTTCGGCGGAAGCCCTGGTCTGTTCGTGCGAGGACGGAAGAGACCGTTGAACCACAGAGTGCGCCGAGGACGCAGAAGAACACGCGGAGACAGCCGAGCCCGAAGGACTGCCTACGCAACGCATCGGATGGTAGATGCTGCTATAAGCTGGCATCGGAAAACTAGATACGTTCCCGTTCCACATCCAAGGAACGGGTTCTTGGCTTCTGACAAATCGTACCGCTTTCACGGGTGCGGAACTGCCGCGGTATCGTGTCAGTACAGATTCAGGACCGCCTGTGTTCGATTTAGCCTCATATCCTGATCCTTGTGTTTCTGCCACCAATCCTTCCAGACTCTGACACGTTCTCGGTGGTACTCTTCGGCATTCATTGCCTTTCCCGACAGGAACGGACTGCAGGCCTCATTCGTCAAGAGGCTCAGGCCTTGCCCTGCGGCATCTGCCTCTTCGGAATCAGGCCGTTCCTCCATCACTCGGACGAGTTCGGCCACAGATACCTCATCAGGTATTTGGCTCAGTGCCACCACCGCAGCTCGACGGACCTCTTCCGGTTCCGAGGGTTCGCGGGCAAGAGCGGAGAGTGGCTGAATGCACGTCTGATGGGCAACGTACAGCCCGAGAAGCCGGACTGCAAAAACACGCGACACTGCAGATTCGCCAGAATCCACGGCGGTTTCCAAAAGTGATTTCGCTTCCCTTGCTTCGACCTGCGATAACACTCGGCGTGCATCAATGTCGAATCTAAAAGGCAGATCGACCTTGATCTGGGCCCCAGGGAGCGCCGCGCCTGTCGCGGGGCGAGAGGCCGTTCCGACTCGCTCCAACTCCTGGAGGACTCCAGTGACAGCAGCACGTCTGGGTCCATCGCTGAACCTACCCAATCTGCTCCGAAGCTGCGAAACCGTTTCGGGAAGGGGAAACCGCCGAAGAGCCACCGCTGCCCGGGCAGCTACGGAATCCTCGCGTTCGTGGTCAAGAACCCATAGCAGCAGCTGGGCCGCCCGCGGATCACGAACCTGCAGAGCATGCGCTTCACGGCCAACCATGATCGTGGGGGACCCGAATAGCGAGGCCGTCGATACGAGCATTTCTCTCCTCCACGGTTCCCATGCTTGGGCCACACCCTTGCTCAGTGTCTCGGCAGCCAGCGGCAAGGCGTCGTCGCCCAGCCTCTTCACTAAGGCGATTGCACCCTGCATTGGTGAGGGCCCTTGCTCTTTCACCGCCCAGTTTCGGTTTTCACCGACGAACGCTTTCATTGACACATCAAACGCCTCGCTGAGGCTCTTGTCCATACGGTCGGGGTCACGCACCCGAGCCTTGACCGACTCTAGGCACATGTGCTCGAGTGGGTCCGAGGCAAGCCTGATTGCGGACTCGACGAGACCGATCGCGGCCGTTCGGTCGCTCCCCAGCAGCCGTTGGCGAGCGTCCAGGTAAGCGTCGCCCGTTGTACGCCGAAGGTCGTCAACGAGCGAGGCGTTCAGTGCTCGGCTCTCGGGCGACTGCGACCAAGCGGCAGAGCAAATCAGCCCATGGAGGACAAAGAATAGGGAAGATCGGTTCATCGACTGTTTCTCCTGGGGTTAACGGGGGCCAACTCGGTTAACGGGGGTCAGCTCTAACGGGGGCTCTAACGGGGGTCAACTCTGCTCTAACGGGGGTCAACTCTTGACTCTTGACACATCGATACCCTCCCGCGTATCGTTGACCCGCTTCTGCAGGCCCCGGTCTTCCGCGGCCGCCGTGTCCAAACGCTGAACCACCCGCAGCACCCCGCTGCCGTCGGCGTAGCCGTATTCCCGGGCCAGGTCTGCCGGCCGTTCACCCGCCAGCCGCACCCGCATCCAGATCGCCGCCCGCCGGTCGGCCTCGCCTCCGGTCAGCTCGCGAACCAGCCGGCTCACCTTATCCCGGCCGGGCCGCCGACGCCAGCGGACCTCCTGCTACCCCGCCGATGAGGTCGAGGCGTTGCCGTGTCTGGTGTCAGATAAAACATGCTCGCGTTTGAACCGGCGAACTTGGGCATGCCACCCCGCTTTGCCTTGGTGGACTTGGGCATGCCGGCCGCAAGCGTCGCCTGTTGCTTTGCCCGGCTAGCACGAACCGCGTGCGGGCGTGCTCGGCGCATAATAAAACCCGAGGCGGTGCCGTCCGGCCGGGGTGAACCGGACGGACTTTGGGGGGTGCCTCGGGCGGGCGTATCATAGCAGGGTCCCGGCAACCGCCGCAAGCCCCGCGAGGAACCGGCCGCAGACGTCCCGAGATCGGCTCAGGAGGCCCTAAACCCGCCCGTGACCACGAGCGCAGGCCGACCTGCCGTCGCGGCTCAGGTGGATGGGCATCTTCGCGGCGGATATGCTGATGACGGATCACCAGTTTGCCGGAACCTGGCCTGGTACTGAGGTTTGAGATTGCCAACGCAGACGAAGGTCGCTTTTGTCTCCCTGGGTTGCGTGAAGAACCTGGTCGACTCGGAGAAGATGCTCGGCCAGTTGGCCGAACAGGGAGCCATCATCACGGCCGACCCGAACGACGCCGACGTGATCGTGATCAACACCTGCGGCTTTCTGGAAGCCGCCCGGGAAGAGGCTCACAAGGTCATCGCCGACATGCTGCGCTACAAGCAGGCTGGGAGCTGCCGGCGGGTGGTGGTCGTCGGCTGCCTGGTTCAGCGCGACGGGCCGGCACTGCTTGAGACCTTCCCCGGCATCGACGCCCTGGTCGGCGTCCACCGCCGCGACGACATCCCACAGGCCGTCCTGAGCGCCGAACCGGCGCCACCAGCCGCCAGAAAGCCGCGCCGCCGCCGGCCGGCCAGTCGAACCGCGGCCACCCGTTCGGCAGATCTTTACCTCGGCGACTACTACCCCCACGTCGCCCTCGACACCGCCAGGCTGCGCCTCACGCCCCGGCACTACGCCTATCTTCGAATCAGCGAGGGCTGCAACCAGAAGTGCACCTTCTGCACCATTCCGGCCATACGCGGCCCGATGCGCTCCAAGTCGCCGGAGGCGGTCCTGGCCGAGGCCCGCGAACTCATCTCCGACGGAGCCGTCGAGTTGAACCTCATCGGGCAGGATACCACCGCCTACGGCCGGGACTTCGGGTACAAGCCGGGACTGCCCGGCCTGCTGCGCGAGCTGGACCGACTCGAAGGCGTGCGGTGGATCCGCCTGCTGTATGCCTATCCCTCGATGTTTTCAGACGAGATAATCGAGGCCATCGCCGAATGCCCGCGGGTGGTCAAATACGTGGACATCCCACTACAGCACATCAACGACCGCGTGCTCAAAGCCATGCGGCGAAACGTCACCCGGACGGATACGGAACGGCTGCTCGACAAGCTCCGCCGGAGAATCAAAGGTCTCGCCATCCGCACCACATTGATTGCCGGCTTCCCTGGCGAGACCGACGCGGAGTTCGAAGAGTTGCTTGAATTCGTGCGCCAGACGCGGTTCGCGGCCATCGGGGTGTTCGCCTACTCGCGCGAGCCCGACACGCCCGCCGGGCGGATGAAGGGCCAACTACCTGAGAAGGTCAAGAAGGAGCGAGTCGACGCCATCATGCGGGCCCAGCAGAGAATCGCCTTCTCCGACGCCGCCGCCCGGAAGGCAAGCCGCTTCGATGTGCTGATCGACGAGCGGGCATCGAGAAGCAAGGCCGTCGCCCGGCATGCCGGCCAGGCGCCGGAGGTTGACTCCGTGACCTATGTGCTGTCCGACAGCGTCCGGCCGGGCCAGTTCGTCGAGGTGCAATGCGAAGGCTCAAAAGGTTATGATTTGATCGCCAGGCCGTACGACGCTATCCTGCCCCGCGGAAAGGCTCCAGGCAAGAGAGACGTCTGAGGACTGAACGGCTTGTTCGTCGCTGTCGTGCCGGAAAAAGGCACAGTTCGGGGCAGCGGCAGTAACGCAACCGAGAATGAAGATCAACCTCCCCAACCAGATCACCATCGGCCGGCTGTTCCTGGCCATCATCTTCTTCGTCTGCCTCGAGCAATACAGCGCCCTGTCGCCGAAACCGTGGCTGCTCGACCTGTCGCTCGTCCTGTTCATCATCGCCGCTCTGACCGACATCGTGGACGGCTACCTCGCCCGCAAGCACAACCAGGTGACCTCCTTTGGACGCGTCATCGATCCTTTCGTGGACAAGATTCTCGTCCTGGGGGCGTACATCTTCCTGTCCGGCGACGGTTTCCTTGATGCCAACCACCACAAGGTGACCGATATCGCGATGTGGATGGTGGTCGTCATCCTGGGGCGAGAGCTCCTGGTCACCAGCCTGCGCGGCGTCACCGAAGCGGCGGGCACCTCCTTCGGCGCGAACATCCACGGCAAGGCCAAAATGTTCCTGCAATCCCTGACCGTCGGATGGATTCTCTTCACCGTCGCTCATCCGCAGACCGTGCCCTTCGCGGTCTGGCTGCGGGCGCCGCTGATCTACCTCATGGTGGTCGTCACCCTCCTGTCAGGAATCTCTTACCTTAGATCGGCCCGAGGTCTGCTCTCCGAGACGTCGAGGCCAACCACATGATGAAGAAATGGGTGATGACCGGCTTCGGCCTTGGCTTTGCCCCCGTGGCCGCGGGCACATTCGGCTCGGCCGGCGCAATCCTGCTGGCGCTGGTCCTCTGGGCCATTCAACGGGCCACTGCGGCCCCCCCGCTGGCCCTCGATGCCGCATGGGTGGTCCTGACCTTTCTGGCGGGCGCGGGCTGCGTCACCTGGGGCGCGTGGGCAATCGAGTACTTCGCCGCCCGATCCAGAAAACCGGGGGACCCCGGACCGGTGGTGATCGACGAACTGGCCGGCCAGTGGATCGCCCTCGTCGGCCTGCCCCTGGGCGACCTTCGGCAGACGCTGGCCGTGCTGGCATTGCAGTTTTTCCTGTTCCGCTTGTTCGACGTGACCAAGCCGCCGCCGGCCCGGCAACTCGAGAAGCTCCCCGCCGGCTGGGGCATCCTGTTCGACGACCTGGCAGCCGGGCTTTACGCCAACATCGTCGGACAAGTCGTATTCAGGTGGCTGTGTTCCTGGCAGTGAGTCCGGACCGAGGGCCGACGAGCCTGCTCGCCGTGGCGAGGGCGTCGGCCCAATTGGTGGGTTTCAGGTGGTTGTGAGGGTTTGATGAACGACGTCCTTCGTGCAGTCATTCTCGGCATCGTCCAGGGCTTGACCGAGTTTCTGCCCGTCTCCAGCACCGGGCACATGATTCTGACGATGCCCCTTCTCGGCATCCATGAGGGTGACCCCAACTTCCATTTCTGGAACGGGGCATTCGACATCTTCATCCAGCTCGGCTCGATCCTGGCGGTGTTGATCTACTGCTGGCGCAGGCTCTGGCGGCTGACACTCAACCCGACGGGCGCGCCCTGGCACGGCCATTTCATCACCAAGCTGCTCATAGCCTTCTTCCCAGCGGCCGTGGTCGGATACCTGTTCCATCGCTTCATCGAGGAGCAACTTAAGGTCCCCTTGGTCGTCGCCTGCGCCCTGATCGTGGGGGGGATACTCATCCTCCTGATTCAGAAAGCGATCAAGACACCGTCGATCAACGACGCCGGCGCCGTCTCACTGCCCCGGGCCATCATCATCGGGCTGGTTCAATGCCTGTCGCTGATTCCGGGGACTTCCCGCTCCGGCGCCACGATCATGGGTGCCTTGAGTGTGGGCATGGCTCCGGCCGCGGCGGCGGAGTTCTCCTTCTTCCTCGCGATCCCGACGATGTTCGCGGCCGGGCTCTACTCTCTCTACAAACATCGGGACGAGATTCACAGCGAGCAGATCATGCCGCTGGGCGTCGGCTTCGTGGTCTCGTTCTTTGTGGCTTGGGCAGTGGTGGCGGTCTTCATGCGTTTCATACAGACGCACAAGTTCACCGTCTTCGCGGTCTATCGCATTGTGCTGGGAGCTATTGTGCTGGCGTGGATCTTCAGCAGATCTTGACCCGCCCCGCCGTAACATCAGCCGCAGGGAGAGGTTGCGGCAACAGGATTTTTTAACGCACAGCCGCCTCGGAAACACGGCCGGCCGGCCTTAACGCTTTCCCGGCAAATCATCCGATAATCTGGAGTTGGCTTGTCCTGACCCTCGGTCAATCTGGAGTTGTTCTGATATGGTTTCCTCGACCGGAACACCTCTCGGCAAGATGATGTCCGTTTTCACGGATGAACAGTTGGCCTCACTCGAAAGAACCTACGGCCGTGTGCGACACCCGGTGTGGGTTCGCGACTTTGCCCACCGGTGCGTCTACCGGAATCCACCCGCTTTCCGCCAGGCCGGTCCGCCGGAAACACCCCTGGTCTTCGATATCGTGGACCACAACGGCACTGTGGTCGGAACGCTGGCCACCGTCGTCAACTGATCTGCTTCAGAGCAGCATCCGGACTCGCACATACCCCGGCTGCGCGCCCGTCCAGTCCGAGAAACCGCACTCCCTTGCGGCCATCCACACTCGATCAGAAAACTGCGGTATCCAATTACAGCCGCCGGATACACAATCCGATAGGCGGGGTGGACGGCCTGGTCGTCAGGACTGACGGCAAGCTGGGCCGGCCGGTGTACTGAACAAGGAAGTCTGCATGGATATTCGTTTTATCAATCCTTTCATCGCGGCAGTCAAGACAGTCTTCAAGACAATGGTGGCTACGGATGTGATGGTCGGCAAGCCATCCATCAACATGCCCGGCCAGGTGCCGACCACCGATGTCTCCGCGGTTATCGGGCTCTCAGGCGATGTCGTCGGCTGCGTGGTCCTGAGCCTGCCGACGGACACCGCCCTGCAGGCGGCCAGTAAGTTCGCCGGCGTCGACCTGGCGCAGGACCACCCCGATTTCTCCGATGCCCTCGGCGAACTGGCCAATATGGTGGCCGGCCAGGCCAAGGCCCAGTTCGAGGGCTTCAACGTCAGCATCTCGCTGCCGAGCGTCATCATCGGGAAGGAGCACGTCGTATCCCAGTCCCGGCACCGGCCGAGACTGTCAATCCCGTGCGACTCGCAGCTCGGGAAATTCTGGGTCGAAGTCGCCATGGTGGTGAACAAGACCCCCGCCGATAGCCAGGCTGCCGAAGTTGTCGCCGCGGCCGGTCACTGAGGCAGGAATGGGCATGTCCTTGACCACACAGAGTCCGTTCAAGGTGACGGTCTCAAAGGACAAGCTGCGCGCCGAAATCGTCGTAACCGACTTTTCGGCCGAGCAGATCAACTCGGACGTCATCAAGACGCGCCTGGGCGAGCTTGCCGTCCCCGTGACCGAGCAGGTCGCCGCTCGCATCGACGAACTGGTGGCCCGTGTCCGAGAAGGCGACCGGTTCACCGAACCCGTCTTGCTCGCGGAGGGCCGCCCGCCAGTGCCGGGCAAGCCGGAGGCATTCAAGCCGCTACCCGACAGCAAGGAACAAGAACCCCACGACGGCGAGGACGCAGCCTTCGACAACCGCAAGTGCCGGATTCACGTTGTCAAAGCGGGCGAGATCGTTGGCGAGTACATACCGGCGACACCCTCTGAACCCGGGCTTGACGTCCACGGCCAACCGATCAAGCCAAAAGAGCCCTCCTTTGGACGCAGACTGGGTGCCAATCTGAAACTCGGCGACGACGGCAGGACCGTCATCGCCACCTGCGACGGCAAGGTCCAGGTAACCCGTTATTCGGTCATCGTTGTTGACACAGTCAAGGTCGACGGGGACGTGGACTACCGTAGCGGCAACCTGGAGGTCCCCGGCGACGTCCTGATCACTGGGACCGTCCGGTCGAGCTTCAAAGTCCGGTCACAAAAAAGTGTGACCATAAAGGGGGCCGTGGAAGCGGCGGAGGTCGAGGCGGGCACCGATCTCACCATCGCCGGAGGAATCGTCGGCGGCGGCGCCGGCAGGATCAGGGCCGGAGGCGAAGTGCAAATCAAGTTCGCCGAAGAGGCAGACATCGAAGCGATCGGTGACGTCATCGTTGCCAAGGAGATGGTCAACTCCAGGGTGAGCACCAAGGGCACGTTGCTGGTCTCCAGGGGGAGCATCGTCGGCGGTTCGATCTGGGCTCGCGAGGGCATCGAAGCCCAATCGATCGGCAACGAAACCGGAGTGCGCACCGAGATTGCGGCCGGCGTGCTGGTGCAGAGGATGCTATACCCGAACTCCGTTCTCATCTTCGGCGACAACATCGCGACTATCACCAAGGCTCGCAGAGGCCCGGTCAAGATCGTCAGCCGCGAAGTCGATCACGTCCAGGTGATCATGATCGTGGACCAGGTCTCCGGGTCCAACCAGATACTGCCGAGCCAGCCTTACCAGGTCGCCCCCAAGAAGCCGCAGAACAAAGCCTGCCCGACGACCAACTCTCCTGCGCCGGCCTGAAAGGCAAGCCTCGGCCCGCGGGACTACCTGCTCCGCAACTCGGCCGCCAGCCCGCCCCCGATCTCGAATGCCTCCCGCAGAAGACCCTCGTGGCGCCGCACTTCGCCGCGGGCGCTGACGCCGGGCGCGATGATCTTCGCGACCAGCTCCATCCCCAGGTAGGCGAAACACTTCTCGAAGAACTCGACCACAGGACGCACGGTCTCCGGATCGGTTTCCTCGTAGGGCACCACGATCACCGCCGGCTTGCCGGCCACCCAGGTCCGGTGACCCGGTGAGTTGAAGAACACGAAGCGATCGATGAAGAGTTTCATCAGCCCCGTCGGGCCGTACCAGTACACGGGCGTGCCGAAAACGATGACGTCCGCCTCGATGATTCTCGGAAAGATCCCCGCCATGTCGTCGGCCTTCGGGCAGTGCTCGCCCTCCCAGCAGAGGTGACAGCCGTCGCACTCGCGGATGGTCGTGTCGGCCAGGAAAAGGGTGTCCGTCTTGGCGCCGGCGCTGGCGGCCCCCTCGAGCACGCACGATACCAGGACGTGCGTGTTGCCGTTGCGGCGCGGGCTTCCGATGACACCCAGGAAACCTGACATGGCGGACAAGGCCTCCGAGCAGGGTCGAGGAGGCGCCACGACCGGCCCCCTTCTGTCCATCACCGGGACACTATACCGGAATGCCCCAGAAGATGACACCCCCTCGCTTTTCTCACAAAGCCTTCGCCAAATCAGGGCCTGATTGGGCGGGCGAGACAATGCTTCCGCGACCTTGCGAGTGCGCCGGCGCTTCCTCAACGCCTTCGCGACAGTCACAGAGTCGTCAATGCGAGATCCCTCCGGTCCTGGGCGGCAGATACAACCATCGGCGATCGATTGTGAGTCGATCGTTCCACATCCACGGCGCGGGCATCCTCGCGAAATGCGGGTGGGCCTCGATGCGCGCTCTGAGTACCGTCCGGTGCGCGCTCACCACGGCGGAATCAGAGAGAGCTGATTGCATTTGAGTATCAATCGTTTGTCCGGCCTGTCGGCCGGCGCTACGATTTTGCACTTTGCCAAACGGTCCGGTCGCGCGGACGGACCACCTGAGACCGAGACACCCATAACGCGAGGAACACTTACATGACAACAAACACGCAGACAACGCTGCAGATGACCACTGGGGCCCGCGGCTTCGATGAACGGATGCTCAGCATCCTGAACGACGCCGGGCTGGCATTGATGATCTCGATCGGACACCGCACCCGTCTGTTCGACACCATGGCGGACATGCCGCCGGCAACCGGCGAGGAAATCGCCGCACGCGCGGGCCTCAGCGAACGCTACGTTCGCGAATGGCTCGGGGCGATGGTCACGGGCGGAATCATCGAGCACCATCCCGAGACCGGGACTTTCGTCCTGCCCGCCGAGCATGCCGGATTCCTGACCCGCAGGGCGGCTCCGAACAACCTGGCATCGGTGACGCAGTGGATCAGCGTGCTCGGGTCGGTGGAAGACGAGGTCGTCGAGGCCTTCAGGCACGGCCGGGGCGTGCCCTATTCCGCCTACAAGCGGTTTCACGCGGTCATGGCCGAGGAGAGCAGCCAGACCACAGTGGCGGGCCTCCAGGACCGCATCATCCCGCTCGTGCCCGGACTTCGCGAGAAGCTGCAACGCGGCATCGACGTGCTGGACGTCGGCTGCGGCAGCGGCATGGCCATGAACTGCCTCGGAGAAGTATTCCCCAACAGCCGGTTCGTGGGCTATGACCTCTCCGAGGATGCCATCGCCGCCGCCCGGGCCGACGCCGCACATCGCGGGCTGGCCAATACGCGATTTGTCGTGCAGGACGTCGCCAGGATGGAGGACTCGGAGCGTTTCGACCTCGTGACCGCGTTCGACTCGATTCACGACCAGGCCCGCCCCGATGCGGTACTGGCCAACATCTATCGCTCGCTGAGGCCGGGCGGGCTGTTCCTCATGCAGGATATCGCCGCCTCCACGCACGTGGACGGGAACATGAACCATCCAATGGGCCCGTTTATCTACACGATATCCTGCATGCACTGTATGTCCGTGTCGCTGGCGAACGGCGGCATGGGCCTCGGGGCCGCCTGGGGCCGGGAGAAGGCCCTGGAGATGCTCGGCGACGCCGGCTTCACCACCGTGAAGATCGAGAGGCTCGACCACGACATCCTGAATTACTACTACCTGGCCCCCCGGACGCCGTAGCACGCAACGTGGACCCGTCAGGGCGGGCAGAGCGCGTCACGTGCTCCGCGCAAGAAAACGGCCGACCCGAAGGCCGGCCGTTGATGTTTACCAGGCATATTCAAGCGGCCAGGAGACTTACCCTCCGGCCGCGGACCTGATCGGGATCACGATCTCGCCGAATTCCTTGTCGTCGGTACGGATGGTGATCTTGTCGCCCCCCGCCGCCATGGCATAGTTGACGGGCAGCATCACCTCGAGACGGTAAGAGAAGCCGTCCGAGTCGGGGTAGAACTGAGTCCGGATGCTGCTGTTGCTCTTGGTCACGCCGAGAATGTGCAGGTCGCTGAATCCGTTGTTGGCGATGGTGATGCTGTAACGCTGCGTGCGGGCAGCACCCTGCAGCACTACGGCCTCCGGCGTCACCTCGACACGCTTGGGGTTGTACAGCCTGATCGGAACATCCAGCGTCGGCTGCGGCTCGCTCGTGGTCTTCACCTTCGCCACCGCGGTCAGCTCACCAAGATCGAACGGCCCGTTCGGCGTGACCGTCAGCATGGCATTGTTGCTTGTGCCAAGCCTCTTAACCCTGACCGCGAACTTGGGCGACGAAGACTCGGCGGACAGGTACTCGATTGCCGGCTCGTTGGGGCCGTTGTAGAGGATCGTCGCCATCCGTTCCATCGTCTGCGTCCTGGGATTACGGCCAAAATCGATGCCCGTCTTCGGCTGCACCTCGAGATACGGTTTCACCGCCCCGACCAGGGTAATCTCAACTCTGGGCCTGGCCGTGTCATTCGAGGCGATCGTCACCTTATGCCCGAAAGAACTGGGCTGGCCCGCCGCGGTGAATCGGCAGGCGAGTGCCCCCGTGGCTCCGGGCTGCAGCGCTCTCGGGTAGCCCGAATCAATCGCCAGTCCTTCGCTGGCCGTCACTGACGTAATGCTCAACGGCTGCCTGCCGTCATTCCGCACGTACACATTGGCGCTGACCTCCGACGCAGGGTTGACTGCGCCGATATCCTGGCGGGTAGACTCGATCGTCAGCCGCGGTCCGGGCGACACCACCCCGGCGGCCTGGGCCTCCATCGCGTCGGCCAAGCCCGCCGTCTTGGGAATCGAGGCGAACTCCGCCCGGTTTCGCCCCTCCAGCAGCAGGTCAATTTCCGATTTCAGCATCTCCTCATAGGCTTCCACCTGCTCCGGCCCCGGCAGGCCTTCGTGAATGGCCTCCACCATCCCGCTCTTGCCCACCAGAATCAGGGTCGGCACGCTCTTGACTCCGAATCTCGCTGCGGTCACATAGTGGGGATCCGCCGCAACCGTGCCGGGAGCCAGACCGAAGCTCTGTGCAGCTTTGGTGATCTCCGAGACCGGCTTGAGTGAATCCACGCTCACGTTCACGAACGTGACGCCCTTGCGGAAGAACTGGGTACTCAGGCTCTGAATGGCGGCAGCCTGTTGACGGCTCTGCGCGGACCATGCGGCCCAGAAATTCAGCATCGCCACCTGGCCGCCCGTACCCAACTGGAGCGCCTGCCCGGAACCGGCGGAAAGGAAGCTCGTTACCGGGCAGGGCTTGCCCAGCAACTCCTCCGGTCGAGCGACGACCGGAGTCTGCGGCGGCCTCGCCGGCGGGGTCTTGACCCGGGTAGGCTTCACCGCAACCTTGATCTCCGGCTTCTCCTTCAGATTCGTCTTCATCACGATGTCGATGGGGTCCTCGGTGGGCGGATTGAAGCGTGGATCGATCCGCACGTTCAGCCGGTATGACTGGGGCCGTGCCGGAGCCGGCGCATTGGGAGGTGTCCCGGGCGCCGGGCGGGGCGGCTGCGGCGACGAAGGCACCAGCTCGACACTAATGGCGTCGTTGCCCGGCACGGGCTTCTCAATGACGAAGTCGTCCTTGCCGTTGTACACGATGCTCACCCATCGCTGGAAATTCTCCGGCACCGGCAGGGTCACCGGCAGCAACATCGGCATGACCTGCACCAGCGGGGGCGAGTAGAGTGAACACGTCACCGGGATTTCCTTCTCCTTCTCGATTCCGGTCTGGAAACGGAGCAGCAGAGAGGAGCTTCCCTCGGGAATCGGCGGCGCCACCCTGACGGTGATCTCCGCAACCTTGCCCGGTTCCACTTCCGCGACCTCCGCCTGGAACACGGTCTTCTGTCCTGGAGGCAGGGGCATCCGTTGCAGCTTCATGGGCTCTTCGGTGTGATTGGTGACTTTGATCTTCCGGACCAGCTCCGTTCCCCGGTCGGTCACGCTGCCAAAGGCGGCGCTGGCCGGCTCGACGCTGATGCGGGGTTTGACTTTTCCTTTCAGGGTCAGGGTGATCGAGCGGCGCAACGGATCATTGCTCTCCACCATGACGGTCTTGCTCACCTCATGCGCCATCCGCACGGTGCTCAGCTTGACCGTCACCTTCCCTTGCCCCCCCGGAGCAATGACCTTGTCGAAGTCCACGACCGTGCAGCCGCACGAAGGCCTGACATTCAGCAGCTCGAGCGGAGACTTCCCGTCGTTGTGAATCACATACGCATGCTCGACCTGCTCACCCGACCAGACTTCACCGAAATCGTGGATCAACTCGTCACAACGCAGCTTCGGGGCATTCGGGTCGGCTGGGGCCGTCGAAGCCGCTGGCCTCGTGGCCGGCCGGCGACCCGGAGCGACGCCGGGGGCGGCCTGGCCCCACGTTCGCTCCGCTCCGGACAGGAGCAAGACAACCGATAACACCGCAGCGGCTGCGGACATTCTTGAAACGAATCCTCTGATCACGACCGCCTCCACTAATCGCAGGCTGACAACCCTCATCAAGGACCCGGCTCACTCATTGCCAATGGGGCCGGACCGGCATACTCGCACAATATACGATTGAAACCGTCCATATTACGCAAACTCGATACCTGTTAACAACCCGCTTTGTCGCAATCCAGCCCGCACGCCGGCCTGCCGCCCGCCGGAAGCCCCCATCGTGACCTCCACACGCCTCCCTATTCTATTGTCAATCAAGAAGTTACGCGAAGGCTCCCGTTTCCGGACCCGCGCGACGCGCCGGCTGTTGCAGCCCGATCGGGGAGATTGGCCGTTCTCGCAGGCCCGTGTCCCCGCCGGGGACACCCTGACCGCTGCGGGCAACCTCTTTACGAGGCCCCGTGACTGTGTAACCTCTCCGGACAGGTGACGGGCACCGCTCACGCGTCCCGCCCCGGCAACCGGGGTCGGGTCCGCTCGCCGGTCACGCAGGTAATGGAGGCAACGCGTGAAACTGACTATCGTCGTTCCGGTCTACAACGAAGTTCGCACCCTCGAAGAGCTCGTCCGCCGCGTTCTGGCCGTCGAACTCAACCTGGAGAGAGAACTCATCCTCGTCGATGACGCTTCGACCGACGGGACCCGCGAGCTTTACGACCGCATCCTCGCACAGCATCCCACCAAGAGCATCCAGGTCCTCATGCACCCTCACAACCGCGGCAAGGGCGCCGCCCTGCGCACCGGCTTCGCAAAGGCCACGGGGGCTATCATCCTGGTCCAGGATGCCGATCTGGAGTACGACCCCCGCGATTATCCGAAACTGCTGGCTCCCATCCTGGAGGACAAGGCCGACGTCGTCTTCGGCTCCCGGTTTGTCAGTGGAGAAGCCCGCCGCGTGCTGTTCTTCTGGCACATGCTGGGCAACAAGTTTCTCACGCTCCTGTCGAACATGCTGACCAACCTGAACCTCACCGATATGGAGGTCTGCTACAAGGTCTTCCGCGCCGAGGTCCTTCGGAGATTCGAGCTGGTCAGCGACCGCTTCGAATTCGAACCCGAGTTCACCGCGAAGGTCGCCCGAGCCGGATGCCGCGTCTATGAGGTCGGTATCCAATACGCGGGACGAGATTATTCGGAGGGAAAGAAGATCACCTGGATCGACGGCCTCAAGGCCATGGTCGCAATCGTGCGATATCGTTTCTTCCGTTGAGCATCTCGGCGACGCCCCGCCGCCCCAACCGACCCGAAACTGGAGGAGCCGTACCGTTTGGAGCGTCTCATTTCCACACCCGGTCTGCACGGGTGAGTGTCGCGAAATCGGGCGCGGCCAAAACCTGCCCCTTCGCTCGACAACTCTCATAAGCCCTTATCCAAAAAGTATTTCCAAATCGTGATGGTTTACCGGATCTGCGGGCCTAAGATTTGGGTGAAAGGATTTACCGAACCCTGTCGCGGTAAAAGGTGACAGAGACGTCCCTCAGGGAGACAACATCATGAACCCTACATCGCAAACGGACATCAAGCTCGACAGGTTGTTGTCCCAGACACAAGACGGCGTCTTCGTGCTGGATAATGAACGCCGATACGTGCTGTTCAACACGGCGTGCGAGAAGCTGACCGGCTACAAGGCGAGCGAGGTACTGGGCAAGTCCTGCGGCGAAGTCGGTGTCACTGACTGCCGGGATGAGTCCGGCCGGAGACTGGAGAATTCCCTATGTCCGGCTTGGGCGGTTTTTAGAGGTGACGTGCCCTATGCCCGCCAGCGCTTGCAGATCACCATGCGCGATGGCCAACGTCGATGGGTCGAGACCCACTACACCGCCCTGATCGGCCCCGAGGGTCAACCGGATGGAGTGATCGGTGTCATGCGCGACATCACCGAGGCCAAGGCTCGAGAGGAACAATGGGCCGAGACAACCACCCGACTCCGCGAGGAACTGGCGTCGCTGCGAAAGCACATGCAGGACCGGTACGGTTTCTCAAGCATCGTCAGCCGTTCGCCCCTGATGGAGCCGGTGTTCGAGAAGATCAATGCCGCCGGCAACAGCGGCTCGCCCGTGCTGATCGTAGGCGAGAACGGCACCGGCAAGGAGACCGTCGCCAGAACCATCCATAACAACGGCCCGGCGAAGGACGGACCCTTTGTTCCCGTGAGCTGTGCGGGCACCCCGCGAGACGTCATCGAAAGCGAGTTGTTTGGATATGCCTCCCCGACCGGCCCGCGCGTTTCCGAGCGGATCGGCGCGTTCGCGTCGGCCAAGGGTGGCACGCTCTTCATCGACGACATCGCGGCCATGCCTTCCGTCACCCAGGCCCGGTTGCTCCGGGCCATTCAGGAACGCAAATACGTGGCCGGCGATGGCAGCGAGCAGGACGTGTCCGACGTCCGCGTGATCGCCACCAGCAGCCGGCCCACACAGGAGTTGATCACCTCGGGGCATCTCCGCGAGGATCTCTACTACCGCCTGAGCGTGATCACCATCGAGTTGCCGCCGCTGCGATCCAGGAAGACGGACATCCCGCTCCTGGTCGATCACTTCGTGACCGAGCTCAACCGGGCCGGGCGGCGCGGCGTGACCGAAGTCGAACCGGGCGTCTGGGCGGCGCTGGACGGCTACCACTGGCCGGGCAACATCAGGGAGCTGTACAACATCGTCGAGACCGCGGTCGCGGCCGGCCACGGGCCGGTCCTCAAGGCCGATGACGTGCGCAACGCGCTCCGGAGCCACGACCGGTCACGCGAATCCGAGAGTGATCGCCCGATCAGGCTCGACGGCGTTCTCGCGGACGTCGAACGTCGCACGATCCTGGATGCCCTCCGCCAGGCCCGAGGCCAGCGCAGCCGGGCGGCTAAGCTCATGGGGATCTCCAGAAGCCGGCTCTACCGGCGAATGGACGCCCTGGGCATCGTGCCTAAGGAACAGAACATGGAGCAAAACATTACGTGACCGCCGGCTCGGCGCCGGCGGTCACCTCAGCAGGTCCGCTTCTATCAACTTTTCGCGCAATTGGGACGGCCGGCCGGGAGCCCGGCCGTTTCCTTGCGCGCACGTCTCGCCGCTATAATCCGGACCCATGACCGAACCGCTCAACACGCGAATCGAAACCGGCAGGGTCGTCTGCGCCGACAACCTGGAATTCACGTCTGGCCTGCCCGACGCATGCTGCGACCTCATCTACGCCGATCCGCCCTTCTTCACCGGCAAGACGAAGACCCAAGCCAACGGTGCGCACAGCTTCAACGATTGCTGGCAGGGCGACTTGGACAGCTTTCTCGGTTTCCTCCGTCCCCGGCTCCAGCAGATGCACCGCCTGCTCAAGCCGACCGGCTCGCTGTATCTGCACCTCGACTGGCACGCGGCCCACTACGCAAAGGTAATGCTGGACCAGATCTTCGGGAACGACCAGTTCTGCAACGAGATCATCTGGTCCTACCGCACCGGCGGCCGGGCCACCCGATGGTTCGCCCGCAAACACGACACGATCTTCTTCTACGCCCGCCAGGCCGGGCGTCACAAGTTCCACGTCCAGCGCGACGGCCAGTTCCGCACCGATGGCATGAACTACGACGAGCAGGGCCGCCCGTACAAGCAGACCAAGGCCGGCCGCCTCTACTTCAACCCCGAAGGCCCGGCCATGACCGACGTCTGGGAGATCCCCTTCCTCTCAACCGTCTCGCTCGAACGCACCGGCTATCCGACGCAGAAACCGGAAGCCCTCCTCGAGCGGATCATCAAGGCCAGCACCGACCCCGATGACCTGGTCGCCGATTTCTTCTGCGGCAGCGGCACCACCCTGGCCGTGGCCCAACGCCTGGGCCGACGATGGCTTGGCTGCGACATTAACCCCGAAGCCGCCGACCTCGCCCGCCGCCGCCTGAGCGGCTCGCAGGTACAGGGCACGCTGCCGTTCGCGGAGCCGCCAGGCTGAGATCCCACGCCGTGCTCCTGAACAGCGTGGCTTGGCCCGAATGACAATCGGCAATCCCCGAGTGGTCCGGCCCCCGGCCGGCTATGCGACACCGCCGACGGCAGACTGCTCTTCGATCCGTGCGGAGTTTCCACCACCGCCGATCCCGCCTACCATATCACCGTCCGCACCGATCGCCGGACGAGAGGATCAACCATGCCTTCGCAAACGCCACAATCGTTGTTCGAGCAGAAGAAACGCTCTATTCTCGAAGATCTGATGACCTTCCTGCGATTTCCCACGATCTCGACCGAGCCCGAGCATGCCGAGGACATGCGACGGTGTGCCCTGTGGATCCGCGACCAGCTCGCGGCCGCGGGGCTGAAGGCCGAGGTCCTTGCCACCGCCGGCCACCCGGCCGTGTTCGCCGACACCGGGCCGGTCGCCGACGCGCCGACGTTCCTGGTTTACGGGCACTACGACGTCCAGCCGGTGGGCGATCTTGGCCTCTGGAAAAGTCCTCCCTTCGAGCCCGCCGTCCGCGAGGGAGCGATCTACGCCCGCGGCAGTGCCGACGACAAGGGCCAGGTCATGGCTCACGTCGCGGCCCTGCGATGCTGGAAGGACGCCGGCCGCCCGTGGCCCGTCAGGATCAAGCTTCTCATCGAGGGCGAGGAAGAAATAGGCTCTAAAAACCTCTCCGGACTGATCGAGGCCAGCCGCGACCGCCTCGCCTGCGACTACGTCCTGATCTCCGACACCGCCAAGCTGAACGCCGAGACGCCGGCCCTGACGTGCTCGACCCGCGGCCTGGTCTACAAGCAGATCGTCGTCGACGGACCGGGCCACGACCTGCACAGCGGTGTCTATGGCGGCGCCGTCGCCAACCCCGCCAACGTGCTCGCGACCATCATCGCGTCACTGCACGACGACCGCCGGCGGGTGACCATCCCCGGTTTCTACGACGAGGTGATGAGCCTTTCGTCGGAGCAGCAGCAGCGTCTGGCCGAGCATGGAATATCGGACACTGAACTGCTCGAAGCGACCGGCAGCCCGGCCCCCTACGGCGAAGAAGGCCGCTCCAGCGCCGAACGCTGCGGTGTCAGGCCCGCCCTGGACGTGAACGGCATGATCAGCGGGTACACCGGCGAAGGATCCGCCACCATCATCCCCTCGCGAGCCATGGCCAAGGTGTCCATGCGCCTCGTGCCCCACCAGAACCCGGAGAGAGTCTCGGCGGCCTTCGATGAGGCGGTGCGCCGGGCCACCCCGCCGGCCGTCCGGCTGACCATTACCACCAGTTCCACCTGCGAGGCCTACCTCAGCCCGCCCGATTCACCGGGCATGCGAGCCGCCCGCCAGGCCCTGACGGAGACCTTCGGACGCGAGGCCGTCCTCACCCACGAAGGCGGCACGCTGCCGATTCTGCCCCTCTTCAAGAAGGTCCTCGGGGCCGATAGCCTGCTGATGGGCTTCGCCATGCCCAACTGCAACCTGCACAGCCCGAACGAGTTTTTCCACATCCGCGACCTCGAACTTGGCGTGGCCAGCCTGCTGAGATTCATCGAGCTGGCCGGCACTGCCGTCCGATAACAGGGAGCGATATCCCCCCTGCGTCACCAGAACGGCCTGGCGTCGTTAACTGCCGCTTCCGCATGGAGTTTTGACTTCATGGTGGCTTGCCGGCCGGACGATGTTATCATGTGAGTAAAGCTCGCGAGGCCCTTGCCTTTCTGCCCGATGCCGGATAGAAAGAACAAGGTCAGCGCGACCCGTGCGCGGTCTGAGGAGAGACGGGATGAGGAATCTGCGACTCAAGCTGGCGGTGGTGGCTGCCGTACTGGGGGGGCTTTCCATCGCCGATGTGGCATCGGCACAGTTGGGCGACGATCTGCTCTACGGCCTCCAACTCTACGGGGTCCAATTCCAGAAGAAGTACGACCCGCTCACCAAAGGGTACCAGCTCAACGTCTCCCTGACCGATCCCGACACCGGCCTGCCCTACTACAATGATTCCAACATCTACCTGGGCTTCGCCGATCTGACTCTGGGAACTGACGTACCCGGCACTATCCAGACATCGGCCATCTATTCGACAAGGTGGGTACCCGCGGTCAGATTCGGAATGAAGACCGTGGATCTGGGCGGCAACCCCAACCCCCTGGGTTACCGGTTTGAGTCGTTCCTCTTCGGACAAGACTTCACCGTGACCGGCAGTCTCCTCATGGACACCGACGTCTATATCAACAAATGGGGCTCTTACAACGTCACCCTGCAGGCCTCCAATCGCAGCACGGTGACCATGGCGGGGGCAACCGACGGATCGGGCATGCCCGACTTCGACTACGACATCGGCCCGATCAGCCTGTCGGGCAACATCTATCTGGATGCCCTGGCACTCGTCGCCGACCCGTTCTTCGAGAGATTCGGCACTGAAAACCCGTTCGCCCGGTTCGGCAACGGACTCGCCGACATCAGCCTCAAGGCCACGAGTATCGAAGAACTGATCGCCCGGCTTGAAGCCGGCCAGTTGCTCAGCGATGACGATCTCTCCAAGATCGTCAACAACTCCGTTCTATCGTCCGCCCTCGGCAAAGAGCCGTCGAGCGATCTGTTCACCAAGCTGATTCTGCCTGAAGGGCTGCTCGATCCCCAGCCGCTCGACTGCGATGAGTGCGGGCGGCGGATCACCGCCATGGCGGTGCCTGAACCGGGTATGCTGCTTCTACTGCTCGCCGCAGGCACCGGCTTTTACCTTTCCCCGCGCCGGCAACGTCGTCCGCGCTGACACGAACAGAACAACAGCACTCAGTCAATGTCAATCAGCCTGCCTTGCGCGGTCTCGGCAACCACATGTTGCCCCGAGCGGCAATTCCGCACAGAATGATCCACGGGCGAGAAAGGACAGGAATGATCGCACCGCTGCTCTTAGCCGCTGCTCTTCTGGCCGGCCCTTCCGACGACAAGGAAGATGCGATCTCAGTCCTCGGCCGAACGCAACTGTCGTGTCCGGCCTGCCGCAGGCAATTCACCACAGTGGTGTGCGCTCAGAGCAACACCCGCGGCGGCGTGGATCGCGACCTGTTCGCCCGAGCCGTGGGGCCCCAACCCGAGTTCTATCGTATCGCTACCTGCCCGAACTGTGGCTACAGCGGCTACCTGACGGACTTCAACAAAGACCTGGCTTTGCCGCCTGACGTGCTCGACCGCATACTGAAGAGCCCGAAGCTTGCTCTTCCCCCTGATTTCGGTCCGAACAGCGACCCTCGCGAGTTGGACGCCTCGGTGCGATACTCGCTGGCCGTGACCTGCTATCGATGGCGGCATCAGTCTGACGAGGCCCTCGGCTGGCTCTATCTCCGATCCTCGTGGGTCGAGCGGGAGGAAGGATCCGGCGTTACACCCGACCCCCGGCTCAAGCGAGTTCTCACCTATCTCGAACGCTGGCGTCCGGCGCTTGCCCCAGGTCAGAATCAGTTGGACATCGAGATGCAGTTGGCCACGCGCACGGCCGAAGGCCTGATCACCGGCAGATTCAACCGCTTCCAGAAGCCGTACGTCGAACTGGCTCTGGCGGTCATCCTGAGACGGCACGGTGAGAACGCCCAGGCCGATTCCATCCTGGACCGTCTGCAGAAGTCGCCCGAACGCACTTCTTCGCCGGCTCTGCGACAGGACATTGCCGACATGCGGCAGTCGATTGTCCGTGAACGCCGGCATCAGCAGCAGGCGGCCGATGCCTTCGAGCGAGCCCTGCTGGCCAACCTGATCAGTTCCGATAACCGCGGAGCCGCCGCCTATGTCCTCGGCGAGCTGTATCGCCGCCTCGACCGCGAATCCGACGCCGTCCGCTGGTATGACCGGGCTCTCGCAGAGCCCAATCTCGCTCCTGAGCTGCATAGATGGGCCCACGAGCAGCGCAGAGTTGCCCTGCCGGCCAACCCGACCATAACCAGCGAACCCAATCAGTGAGGACACTGGTTATCGGAACTGCATAATCCTCCCCAATGTCAATATAACTAGTCTAAAGTAGCTGGGTAATCTACGGGCTTTAGATAGACTCGATGCCTAGAACTCTGTAGAATTTGACAGGAGGCAGGATTCTATCTGGGATCCGATGGCGTACGAGTGGGGGTAGAATCATGGATACTTACGAGCACTTTTTCACGGTGTGGGGGACGACACCCTTCCCGGTCGACATGCTTCGATACGATTGTTGCTGGCCCGCGAGCGCTGCCGATTCGATGGCGATTGAACGCTCGATCATCAATCGCAACGCGCAGACGGTCGTGGTCCGGCTGATGTCCCGGATCCAGCGAAGACACTGGCGTCCAGCCACCGACCGTTGGCGTACATTCGGATGGCGGATGACAGACTACTCCCGGATCGGGGCCGTCAGGAGCGAGCTTCTCTAAGGACTCCCCATCGCTGGGCCGCGCCGGACCAGTATGCCTCCACGGCCGGCGCGGCTGCCAGCAGCCAATCTCCTTCCCCCCGGACTCGATCGTCACCACCAGCGCAACCACGTTTTCAAAATCAACTTCCGTGGCCGCCTTCAGCTCCCGGTCTTCCAACGAGTCCTTAGCCCGGAAGAACCGGGTATAGACCGACTCCGGATCGAGCTTGCCGAACGCGTCGACGATCGCGGCTTTGTCGGTGGGCCGGATCGCACGGATCTTGACGGTGAGGCCATTCTTCAACGTCTCGGTTTCCTCGAAGTTGCCGGCATTAATCATGAGAATCGATCCTGTTGAAGGGCTCCAGCCGCTCACGCAGCGGCGATGGCCAGAATTGACACGTCGTCTCTGAGGTGATCTTCTCCGCGCCAGGCAACGACTTTGCGGACCAGTGATTCCACGGCATCGTTGAGGCTGAGGGTCTGGGCATCCTCGATGGCGCTGAGTAGCCTGTGATCGCCGAATGCCTCGTCCTGGGCGTCGACCTCTTCGGTCAGACCATCGGAATGCAGGTACAGCCGATCGCCAGGCTGCAACTCAATTACCGACTCGTCGTACTCGGCTTCGTCAACCATTCCGATGGGAAGCCCGAATATGTCCAGACGCTTGGGTTGCCCTCCTGCCAGGGCCAGAATCGGACCCGGATGTCCGGCAACCGTGAAACGCAGCCGCCGCGTATGAACATCCAGAAGCCCATAAATCATCGTGAAGTAGTGTTCTCCGTTCGATTCCATCGGGTACAGGGAGTTCAACCTTAATGCCACCTGTGCCGGATCCACGGCTGGCGGGTTGGGGCCGAGCCCGGCCACGAGGGACGCGGCGCCCCCCGCGCGAGGGTGAAGTCCCCGGGTGACGGTCACCGAAAGCAGCGCCGCCGGTACGCCGTGCCCACTCACATCCAGAAGGTATACGGCAATCAGATCATCATTGAGCCGGACAATGTTGAGGGCATCGCCCGCCAGTTCATCACAAGGCCTGTACGACCAGGCAAAGCTCAAGCCGGGGACCTCCGGCAGGTTGTCCGGCAGGAGCGTCTGTTGGACGCGGGCGGCGGCGTCGAGGTCGCGTTTCATGCGCTGATTCGCGCGCGACAGCTCCTGATTCTGCCGGTCGATCTTCGCAAACGCTTCCCGCAACTGCTGCGTCATGCTGTTGAATGCCTTGGAGAAGCCCCCCATGAAATCGATGTGCTGGCTCAGGTCGCCGCCGGCGATCTGCTGCGTCTTCCAGGTCAAGTGGCGGAGGTTCGCGTGAAGATTCTTGAACGACTGAAGGACGTGCATCTTGCCCGTGGGCACGTTGAAGTCGAGCTCTCCTCGCGACAAAGCGGACATGGCATCGGCGAGAGCGCGGTATTCGGTGGCGAACCGATTGGCGTACTCCGCAACCTGTCTCATCTCGTTTTCCGGATAGTCCTTCGGCAGAACGACCGGCTGAGGGATCTCTCCCTTCAGAATGCGGTAAAACAGCTCCGTGATCCGGTCGATGTCCTCTTCCCTTGCCTCTAACATGGAGCGGCCTCTATGACGCAACCTTCACGTCGAAGCGGCAGACCCGGTCGCCCGAGCACCAGCAGTCCACTTCCTTGACGAGGAATTTCCTGCCGGTGTGGGCCGAGAGTAATCCGCTGATAAACCCTTCGTCATAGGTGCAGATCTGCTCGTCGCACGCGGGCAAGCCGGAACAGTCGAGATCTTCCGCAACCGTCAGGGTAAACGTCAGGTTCTCGACGTCCCCTTTTTCGATCCGCAGGATGCCGACGCCCATCTCTCTGAGCACGTCCTGAAGCTGGGCAACGAACTCGCTGAACGAGTCGCGCTTTGTAATGAGGTTCTCGTAGAAATGCTTGCCGGCCAGCTCACCGGCAGCGTAGAAAACACGATCCGCCGCCTCTACACCATACTGCCCGACGAGCACATCCCGAAGCGTGAATTGCATCAGACGATAGACGGCGACATGCGTCGTGAAACCCAGGTTGGGTCGCCCGGTGTCGATCCGCCCGAGCATCGCCCATTCGAAAATCGGTTCGGTTCTCTCTTCTTTGAACATTCGCGGCTTCTCCTTACTGGGCACGCGCATTCGTGTCCACGGCTCGGATCGTCACCCACGTGCGAACCCGTCAACTCATGTCATCATACGTGAACCACACGTGCCTGTCACCGCTCTCCCAGGCTGTCCGGCTTGCCCCGCGTGAGCTTACAGTTGTGCGAAGCTCCTGAGGATTCCCAGGCCGATCTTCTGGCTTTTTTCCGGATGGAACTGGGTCGCGAAAAGGTTGCCGCGCCAGATCATGGCGGTGAACGGGCCGCCGTAGTCGCAGACGCCGCAGGTGACCGACGCGTCGGCCGGCGCGACGTAGTAGGAGTGGACGAAATAGAAGTACTGAGGGCTTTCCAAATCCCGCAGAAGCGGGCATGGCACCGTCCAGGAGATCTGGTTCCAGCCCATGTGGGGAACCTTCAATCCCGCGGCACCGGGACGGCCGGAAAAATCGAAACGCAACACTCGGCCGGGAATGATGCCCAGGCCGGCGTACTCGCCTTCTTCGTAGCTCACATCGAAGAGCAGTTGGAGTCCCAGGCAGATCCCGAGGAACGGCCGGCCTGACCGGGCGGCCTCGATGAGCGGCTCGACCAGGCCCCGCTCGCGGAGGTGGGTCATCGCGTCGCCGAAGGCCCCTACGCCCGGAAGGATCACCTTCTCGGCGCGGGCGACAGCCTCCGGCGTGCGCACGATCTCGGCCGAAGACCCGACCTGCTCGAGGGCCTTCTGCACGCTGCGCAGGTTTCCCATGCCATAGTCAACGATCGCGATCACGGCCGTCACCAGCCCCCCGCGGGCAGGATGCTATTCATCGGGCACCGTCACCTCGGGCGACTGGGGAGCGCCGCCACCGGCCGGCAGTTCAGCTTCGACCGGGGTGACCTTCGCCGGCGGCCGGGTCAGAGCCCTGTGGATCTGGCGCATGGCCTGCCGCAGACGCTGCTCGTTCTCCACCAGGGCGATGCGGACGTAGCCTTCACCGTTCTCGCCGAAAGCCCGCCCGGGCGCCAGGGCCACCTCGGCGTCATCCATCATCCGCATGACGAAGTCAATGGTGGATTGCCCGGCCAGGTGCTCGTCCCGGACCCGGGCCCAGACGAACATGCTCGCGCGGCACTTCTCGGCCTGCCAGCCGAGGCGGTCGCACCACTCGAGCACCACGTCGCGCCGCCGCTGGTAGGAGCGGGCCTGATCCTCCACGAACTCGCGACAGTGGCGAAGCGCGATGATCGAAGCGATCTGCACCGCCTGGAAGATGCCGTAGTCGTAATAGCCCTTGATGGTCGCCAGCGCGTTGCACATCGTCGCGTTGCCCACGCAGAAGCCGATGCGCCACCCGGCCATGTTGTACGGCTTGCTCATGGTGGTGAATTCGACGCCGACCCGCTTGGCCCCCGCCGCCGAGAGGAAACTCGGGGCCTTGTAGCCGTCGAAGCAGGTTTCGCCGTAGGCGAAGTCGTGCAGCACCGCGACACCGAATTCCTGGGCCAGGGCCACCACCTTGTCGAAGAACGGCGGGTCGACGGTCATGGCCGTCGGGTTATGCGGATAGTTGAGGATCAGCAGCTTGGGCCGGGGGTAGAGGTGCTGAACCACGTAGCGGACCCGCTCGAGGAAGGCCTCGTCGTTGCCCAGCGGAACCGAGATCACGTTCGCGCCCGCCAGGGCCACGCCGTACACGTGGATGGGAAACGCCGGGTCGCCCACCACCGCCGTATCGCCCGGCTCCAGCATCGCCAGCAGCAGGTGGCTGATGCCCTCCTTGCTGCCGATGCAGGCCACCACCTCCGTCTCAGGATCAACCTCGACACCGTACTGCTCATAGTAGTGCCGGGCCACGTCCCGCCGGAGGTTGAACACCCCCCTTGACACGCTGTAACGCTGATTGCGGGGGTCCTGGACCGCCTCGCAGAGCTTGTCCACGATCGGCTGCGGCGTGGGATCGGTGGGGTTGCCCATGCCCAGGTCGATAATGTCGATGCCCTCCTGCCGCTTCCTGTGCTTCAGGCTGTTGATCCGCGCGAACAGGTACGGCGGAAGGCGAAGCAGACGTTGTGAAGGTTGTACCTCAAAATCGGACATCGGAACTCCTTCCGCTCCCGAGATCTCTCGTGCCGCCAAACGGCCAGCCGTAGGCTGCCACTGGCCTCGCTCATCAGGTGCCACTGGCCTCGCTCATCGGGTGCCACTGGCGGCTTGTCCGCCAGTGCACCGCGATCCAGTACGGGCAGGTTGCCTGTCCCACCCTGTTTCCCGTGTCTCGGGCTCAATTCAGTTACGGCAAACGGCCACCCGTCGTTTGCCCTGGAAACAGGGCGCAAATCGATCGCCAATCGCTGCTATCGGCGTTTTCGCTCTCCTATCCTGAGCGAGGGCGGGGCCTCGTTTTCAGTGATGCCCAACGCCCAGCCTCTGGCCGACACCCCGGGCCGGACCCATCATTGTAGCAAAGAATGGTCGCAATTGGGAACTGCCGCGACACCCCTACCCGGGTGCATGACACACCAGGCCTCTCTTTCAGACTTCGGCGAGCTCAGTCGAGCCGAACCGCGACCCTGGTTCGCCGTGGCGACCGTAAAGGAGCGGCCAGGGGCAGGGTCCGCGCTCGCGGACCTTCACAAGTGGGGCCGACGCCCTCGTCGGCCCTTTGTGATTCAGGCAAGACCACGAATCACACGCTTGCCACGCCGTAGCCCGGCGTAGGCGGGAATGACACGAACGCGCCAAGGAGCAGGCAGGCCGGGCTCACCCCGACCATTCCCTCGCCGTGGCAAGCTGAAGGCTCGTAACAACCGCAGCACGCCGAGGACGCGGAGGAACACGCCCTCCTTTTGACACCTTTAATGATAATGGCTTTTGACCCCTTATCTGCCCTTGGAGAAGAATCCAAGGCCATTTGGAGAGATATCCGACAGTTGTCTGGCCTCAGCCGGCCCATGGTCGGGACCGATGCTGATTCGCACCCAAACCGGTATGGCAAAGCGACGGCGGCTCCCTTTACGTTGCTCCTGGGTCGGGGCGACCTCCTCCAAGCTTTCGAGCCCGTCCGCAGTAGCGAGCAACTCCCCAAGCGGCCCTTCAGTTTGAAACGTGTGCTCAGTGTTCTGGGCGGACATGGTGTCATGTCTCGCGGCCTGTACCGCAATCACTGTCGCTTGCCGTGGTCTGAATGTTTATGGGCATCGCATGAGGCTCGTCCGTGTTCAGCCGTGTCGAAGCGGAACCACTGTCCGACGTGTGCCCCGCGGGGGACTGGTCGCCTGCCACACAAACACGGTTCCGTCCGGCTCGTTTGGCGGCATACAGGGCCGCGTCGGCGGCTGCAAGCAGGTCATCGGATATGGTCATGCTCTCAGCCCGCTCGGCAACGCCCAGACTGATCGTCACCCCGCACTCAATACCCTTGATCTTGATCGGCCGAGATCCTACGGCGTTGCGAAGCCGCTCTGCAAGCCGCTGTGCAGCGGCAGCAGAGGAGCCAGGACAAATAATCAAGAACTCCTCTCCGCCGAATCGACACAATCTCTCGCCACCCCGGACACTTGCTCGAAGCCGATTAGCGGTTTCGGCAAGGACCAGGTCACCCATTTTGTGACCGTGGGTGTCGTTGAACTGTTTGAATCGATCGATGTCGATCATGACGCAGGACAACGGGCTCGCCTGTCGGACAGAAAGCGCCCAGTGTTCCGCGAGCGAGAGCATCGCCTCTCGCCGGCTGAACAGACCGGTCAGCTCATCCTTGCTCGCTACGGCCTGCAGTTTCTCGTTGTAAGCCGCCAGCTTGACGTTGCATTCCGAGACTTCAAGCGCTCGTGCGGCTAGATCGGCCTTGAGGCGGACCACGCGTTCACCCGCGCGAACGCGAGCCAGGAGCTCCTCGTGGTTGTATGGTCTGGTCAAAAACTCGTCCGCTCCCGCATTGAGAGCTTCCACCGCCTTGGCTCTCATGGAATCAGCCGTCAGCATGAAGATGTACACAAGTCCGCCGCCTTCCTGGGCCCGCACCCGGCGACATAGCTCCAATCCGTCAATTCCCGGCATCCGCCAGTTCGTGATGATCATCTGAGGAGCGTGGGCGTGATCGACGGCCATCGCTTCGGCTGTGTTCGAAGCGGTGAGAACCTGGTAGTCGCAGGACGTGAGGATGCCGTGCAGCAAGTGCACGGAGTTGGCGTCATCATCGACGACCAGGATTCTGAGTGGATCACTCTCTGCGGCTCGGACCCATGCGGCCGTCCTGTCCGACTTCAGGGCGTTGCAGTCCTCACCCTGCCCTCCGGATGGCTCAACCTGCGTCGGCTTCAAGGTCGGAGTATCGTCGGGGTTCAGCGACAGAATGTCTGCTGTTTGAAGGCACTCTGCTTTGATAGCATCCAAGAGTCCGGCCAACTCTTCGCTGGTGATTCCAACGCCCTGGGCCTGGCGATCCAGATCCGCCTGGAGATCCGGTGTGGTTTGACGGGGGTTCAGCGTCTTCGCAATGAGACTGGCAAGAAACAGTGTGGCGACGGTTCGGCTCGATTGGGTGCTTGAGGCGGCATTCGCCCAGTTCGCGGCACTCTGGCCACGCACGATGTCACACAGAGCTTCCGGCACATACCAACTGCCCATCATCTCTGCCGACAGTTCCTTGTGGTCGGCACCGAACACCTGCCGCTCAACCTCGGCCAAATCTGCACTATCGTCAGCCCGGACGCGAGCGAGGACCTGCGCATACTGATCCGGATACCCGATTGCCAGGGCCAACTGGCCCACCTTGCCAAGTAAGCCCACAGTAAACGCCTCGTCGGACTGCAAGCCTCCCAGCCGCGCGGCAAGATGCCGGGCCGCCACCGCCCTGGCGATCGACTCCCTCCAGAAGCCATCAAAATCGAAGTCCTCGCAACGTCCCGCCCGGTTGTTGGAGATCAGCGAGATGCCCAGGGCCAGGTTCTTGAGTGTGCGCAGGCCGAGGAGTACGACGGCACTGGATATCGACCCGATCCTTCGCGACGTCCCGGCAATCGGGGAATTGACCAGCTTCAGCACTCTTGCGGCGAGGGCCGGGTCCGACTCGATGGTGACCGCGATCGCTTCGACTGTCGAATCCTCCTCACTGGCGAGGCGCAGGAGCCTCAGTGCGACGCCCGCGGGGGAGGGTAATGCGTTCTGGTTCTTCAGCTTCTCATAGAGTGCACTGGCCATCAGGCAAGCTCCATCAGGTCACTGTGTGTGTCATGGGAGGGCTGATCGCGGCGTCTTCCCAACCACTCCGAGCGATCGAATTGTGTACGCTGCTACCGGTTCTCTCCGGTTGCAGTATTAATCGGCTGTCGCCGCAGGATGGTTTACTGGCACAGTCCAAACCGTCACCCGGCAGAGCCACCTGGATGCAGCCTGCTTCCAGGTGCGGCAGAAGCATTCGTGTCCAAACCGCGACAACTTATGCTGTTTGACTAAACCGATACTCTCCGAATAGTTCCAGACGGCCGCGCTGGGGTGTCCAGGTTCGTGGCCGATCATGGGTCGCACAGCCCGCGAGTGTTCTGAGCGTCGTCCATGCATTGCCACGTTGTGGCGGCCAATTAACTCGAATCAATGACAATACGTCCGCGCGAAACACTCTTCCTGTCGTTGGTTCGGCTTTGTCGACATGAGTAACTTTCGCGTATTTGTTCGCCGGTGATATCTGCTGCTTCATACTGAATCGATAGGAGAGGACCTCCGGCTGTTGGCGCGACCGAGTCGGAAAACTGTCCCCTCCGCAGAGGCCATCGGCCCGGACTACCAGCAGACAGAGTCCCTCAGGAGCCAAAAAGCGGGACACGTTTTTCTCGCCCATTTCCCTGCCATGCACCTCTCTTTGTCCAGCTCGGCCCCGCCGATCGCTCCGACCACGGCCAGCGCTCCCCGAACGCATAAACACTCCATCCACCGCAAGCCAGACACACCACATCGCATACAGCCTGCTCCCGCAGGTTTTGAGATGCAACCACATCTCGGCCGGGCCCCTTTTTCGTGTCATTCCCGCCTGCGGCGAGGCAGGCGTGTGTTTCGTGGTTGACAACACCTCACCCGCTTCCCGTGTCGAAGCCTACCTGTCTCCGCTCGCCAGCGACGGACGCCTGGCGACCGCAGCCGGCGTCTCGTCTTTCGTCCCCTACTCTCCGCGTCTCCGTGTCTCCGGGTCTTCCGCGGCCGTTGTTCTGCTCCAATCGAGCTTTGCTGAGCAGGCTGCCGTGTTATGTACGCAAAGAGCCCAGCGGAGATGCCGCGCGCCAACCACGCCGGCCCGCGGACTTCAACCAGATTGATATCCCGCTGGCCCAAGGAGGTGAAAAGATGAGGCGAATGACCCGGACGAGCCCAGGCCCCGCGACAGTTAACCGCATGATCAGAAAGGATTTACCAGCAAGCCCCTTCTCCCGCCTCCGGTCCCGCGACCTCGCCCCACCCAAAAGCGCCAAACGAACCCACCGTCCAGCCCTACTTCAATCGACGGCCCACCGCCTGGCAAACCACTTCCTCCGGCTCCCCCACGACCAGGGGGAGAGGAGATCCCAGAGACAGAGCCAAAGGCTAATAGCTAAGAGCTAAAAGCTTTTTCATGCTTTGTACACGTTCTTCTTCCGCCCCTTCACGCGGGCGCAGGCGTTGCGGGTGTCGATGACCATCTTGGCCTGCTTCACGACCATCCCGTAGTCGTAGCAGTCGTGATCGGTGGAGATGACCACGCAGTCATATTTCCGGATGTTGGCCGGTGTCAGCGCGACGGACTTCATCCGCAGATCGTGCTCGCGCTGCTTGTGCGTGGCCAATATGTACGGGTCGTTGTAGTCGACGTGGCAGCCGCGCTTTCTGAAGATCTCGATCAGCTCGATCGACGGCGACTCGCGGATGTCGTCGATGTTCTTCTTGTAAGCCAGCCCGAGGATCAGGACCTTCGAGCCCTTCAAGGCCTTGCCCTTCTCGTTGAGTGCCCTGGCCGTGTGTTCGACGACATACTCGGGCATGGCCGTGTTGATCTCGCCGGCCAGCTCGATGAACCGCGTGGCCATCCCGAACTGCCGGGCCTTCCAGGTCAGGTAGAACGGGTCGATCGGAATGCAGTGCCCGCCCAGACCCGGGCCGGGGTAGAACGCCTGGAACCCGAACGGCTTGGTCTTCGCCGCCTCGATCACCTCCCAGACGTCGATGCCCATCCTGTCAAAGAGCACCTTCAGCTCGTTGACCATCGCGATATTCACGCAACGGTAAACGTTCTCGAGGATCTTGGCGGCCTCGGCCACCTCGCAGCTCGACACCGGCACGACGTTCTTGATCGCCTTGCCGTACAGGGCCGCGGCCACCCTGAGGCTCGCCGGGTCATAGCCGCCGACCAGCTTAGTGATCGTCTCGGTGGTGAAATCCTTGCGCCCGGGATCCTCACGCTCGGGCGAGAACGCCAGGAAGAAATCCCTGCCCGCCTTCAGCCCGGTCTTTTCGAGAATCGGCTTGACCACCTCACGCGACGTGCCCGGATAAGTGGTGCTCTCCAGCGACACCAGGTGCCCCCGGCGAAGCTGTGTCGCGATCGTCTCGGTGGTGCTGATGACATAGGTCATGTCCGGGTCGCGCATCTTGGACAACGGCGTCGGCACGCAGATGATCAGCGCGTCGCATCGGCGCAGGACCTTGGGATTGGCGCTGGCCTCGAACCGCCGGGTGGCCTTCATGGCGGCCACGCTGCTGTCCGGGATGTGCTTGATGTAGCTCTTGCCCGCCTTGAGCATCCTGATCTTCTCGGGATCGATGTCGAAGCCGACCGTCGGCATCCCGATGCTGCAGAAGGTCCGGGCCAGCGGCAGACCCACGTAGCCCATTCCAAGAATTCCCACGCGGGCCTGTTTGCGATTGATCTTGTCGAGTAACTGGCGATCGAGCATCGATGCACTCCTGAGGATCTGTCTTCACCGGGGGACGCCGCGGAATCGACCATTTCTGCCACTGCAGACCGGACCGATAATCCGGACCGAGACCCCCCGGCCGTCATGACCCAATATGTCGGCGGAAACCGGGCGACGCTATAATGCGTACTCCCATAGGTATAGGTGCGGTTAATGCCCAAATGGAGGATCGGATGCAGATATCCCTTTCGCGGCCTGACATAACTCAGGCCGAACGTGACGCTGTCCTGGAGGTGCTGCAGACCCCCAACCTGTCCCTCGGGCCCAAACTGCCCGAGTTCGAGCGGGTTTTCGCGGCTTTCGTCGGCAGCCGAAATGCCGTCGCGGTCAACAGCGGCACCAGCGCGCTCCACCTGTGCATGAGAGCCATCGGCCTCCAGCCGGGCGACGAAGTCATCACCACGCCCTTTTCGTTCATTGCCTCGTCAAACTGTATCCTCTTCGAGGGCGGCGTACCTGTGTTCGTGGACATCGATCCGGATACCTGGAACATCAACCCCGACCTCATTGAGGCCGCGATTACACCGCGAACACGGGCCATTCTGCCCGTTGACGTGTTTGGCCAGATGGCCGATATGCCGCGAATCCGCCAGATCGCCCAGAAGCACGGCCTCCGGGTCATTGAGGACTCGTGCGAGGCGCTCGGTGCCACGTTGAATGGCCAGAAGGCCGGCACCTACGGCGACGCGGGCGTTTTCGCCTTTTACCCCAACAAGCAGATCACAACTGGCGAAGGCGGCATGATCGTCACCAACGACGACCGTATCCGCGATCTGGCCGTCTCCATGCGCAGCCAGGGCCGCGGTTCGGGTGGCGGATGGCTGGCCCACGAACGGCTGGGCTACAACTACCGGCTCAGCGATATCAACTGCGCCTTGGGCATCGCCCAGATCAGGCGAGTAGACGAAGTCCTCGGCAACAGACGACGATCCGCCGACCACTACCTCGAACGATTAAAGGGCGAACAACGAGTCCGCATGCAGAAGCCCCTGCCCGGCTCCCAGGTCAGTTGGTTTGTCATGGTCGTTCGGCTCACCGACGAATACAGCGCTCAAGACCGCGACCGAATCCTCGATTCGCTTCGTAAGCAGGGCATCGGGTGCAGTAACTATTTCCCTGCTATACACTTACAGCCGTTTTATCGGGAACGGTTCGGCCACCGGTGCGGGCAGTTTCCGGTCTGCGAAGCCTTGTGCGACCGGACCGTCGCCCTGCCCTTCCACGGGCTGTTGTCCGAGCAGGAGGTTGAAACGGTCTGCACGGCGCTGCGGCAACTGTTGTAGCCCTTCCGCAGGCGGTGCTCCCTGTGCTCCCCAGGCGCAACGGTTGACACCAGGCGGCGCCCGCCGCTAGCATCTGCGCCCCCGAACGGGCGGCAGAGCACCCCCTCGAAACCCTCTGGCAGTACTGGCAGCGGGGTTGTCCGCGCCTTTCAGGGTGACATTGTCTGTTCTGATCCACGAAAGGACCGTGCATCATGGCCTCCTTAAAGCCGACCGCAGGCGACCCGATCCGTAAATCAGGCGCCAGACTCGATGTCCCCGACCGGCCCATCATCCCGTTCATCGACGGGGATGGCACTGGCCCGGACATCTGGCGGGCCTCGCAAATCGTCTTCGATGCGGCCGTGGCTAAAGCTTACGGCGACAGACGGAAGATCGCCTGGCACAAGGTCCTGGCGGGCGAAGAGGCCTTCAAAGCCACGCAGAACTGGCTCCCGGATGAGACCGTCGAATCGTTTCGCACCTACCTGGTCGGCATCAAGGGGCCTCTAACCACGCCGGTCGGCGGAGGCATCCGCTCACTGAACGTCGCTCTGCGGCAGATGCTCGATCTCTACGTATGCCTGCGGCCGGTACGGTACTTCAAAGGCGTGCCCTCGCCAGTCCGCCAGCCGGAACTGATCGACATGGTCATCTTCCGGGAAAACACCGAGGACATCTACGCGGGCATCGAGTTTCAGTCTGGCACCCCCGATGCGCAGAAACTCGGCAAGCTGCTCCAGCAGAACTTCCCCGACCGTTTCAAGAAGGTCCGCTTCCCCGCAACGACCGGATATGGGATCAAGCCGGTCAGCTCCGAGGGAACAAAACGCCTCGTCAAAGCCGCCATCGAATACGCCATCACGAGCAAGCGAAAATCCGTCACCCTCGTCCACAAGGGCAACATCATGAAGTTCACCGAAGGGGCCTTCCGCGACTGGGGCTACGAGCTGGCCCAGCAGGAATTCGGCGCCATGCCCCTGGACGGCGGACCGTGGTGCCGGTTGCCGGCCGACAAGGGAAGCGTCGTTGTGAAGGACGTGATTGCCGACGCGTTTCTCCAGCAGATCCTCACCCGGCCGGCGGAATATGACGTCATCGCCACGCTCAATCTCAACGGCGATTACATCTCCGATGCCCTGGCCGCTCAGGTCGGCGGGATCGGCATCGCACCCGGCGGGAACATCAACTATGACTCCGGCCATGCCATCTTCGAGGCCACCCACGGCACCGCACCCAAGTACGCCAACCAGGACAAGGTCAATCCCGGCAGCCTGATCCTCTCCGGCGAGATGATGCTGCGATACATGGGCTGGACCGAGGCGGCCGACCTGATCATCAAGGGGATGGACGGCGCAATCTCTGCCCGAACGGTCACCTACGACTTCCACCGCCTGATGGTCAATGAAGGCATCGACGCGAAGCTGCTCAAGTGCAGCGAGTTCGGCCAGGCGGTGGTGAAACACATGGCGTAGTGGCCGCGCGGCCTGAACCCAGACTCCCCGGCAAATCAAGGATTCAATTCAGAACGTGCGCGCGATCGTTCGCGCAGACTCCACGGCGGCGGTCTTGGATTTCTCGGCCGCTGAGGGGTCGCCAAGGGTCGGTTCGACCACCATGTTACGCACGTCGGTGAAGCCGATGAAGCGGAGCCACAGTTCCACGTATGGTTTCTGGAAGTCATATGCAGCACCGCCGTCGAGGTACTGCCCGCCGCGGGCGTAGATCACGACCGCCGGCCTGCCGGTAACCAAACCTTTGTAGCCTTCGGCGGGAGAGAACGTGAAGGTCAACCCCGGCTGGGTGATCACATCGATGTAATGCTTGAGCCGGTAGGGCACACCGAAGTTCCACATCGGGAGGCTGAAGAGGTATTTGTCGGCGGACTTGAACCGGTCGGCGATCGCCGAGACTCCGCCCCACGCGGCAGCCTGGGCCGGCAAGTGAGGCTGTCCGTGAAGAACGGCATACTTGGCGTTGATAGCCTCCCCGTCGAAGGCAGGGATCTCTTCCTTCCAGAGATCGAGAGTCTCGACCACGTCCGCCGGGTGAGTGGAACGGTAGGCGTCCAGAAACTCCCGGGCCACACGAATGGAGGCGGATCGCTCCTTGCGGGGTGAGGCCTCCAGATAGAGCAGCTTGGACATGACCGGTCTCCTTATCACGGGGCAGATACGGCCCCCGCCGCCCCGAAGCTGCGTCGAGCCGTCTCGCACCGCTCAAACGAGTGTAGGTCCGCTTCGCGTTGACGGCCAACGGTTCGGCGTCGGCCGGTAGTCGGTCTTTCGCGGCTCGCGGCGGACGGGCAAGAACTGGTGGCCCGCCGTCTGGCGACCATCGTGCGATCAAGCCACACCCCGCCGATACATCGCCACCCGATCGGAAACGGAATGAGTGTGACTTGCGGCTCGAGAAGAAAAAGAGCCGTGGATCGCGGTGTGTGGGCCGCCTCGCGATTCGAGTACCCCGGTTTTGGCCCCGCCCACTGCCCGCTGATCCACGGCTCTTCGGCTATTGGCCCGTCAGCAGCGGCTTATTGCGAGCCGCTCTGCTGACCGCCCGCGCCGCCCTCTGCGCCCTTTGGCCCCTTCCCATGACGCCCTTTGCCGTCGCCCGGGCCTTTGCCGGCCTTGACGCCCCAGCCCTTGCCCTGGCCCCGTTGCTGCTCCATGAAGACCTTTGCCTCGGCCTCGCTCAACGTGCCATCCTTGTCGGTATCAGCCTCCGGATGCTTCTTCAGGATTTTGGCCCGCGCCTGCTCGGGAATGGGCCGGTCACCCGGCGGGCCAAAGCCGCCAAAACCGCCTTTCACACCCGGCCCCGGACCAAACTGCTGGCGGAACTTGATCAGTTCCTCCTTGCTGAGCTGTCCGTTGCCGTCGAGATCGGCTTCCGCAAAACGCTCGATCAGTTGATCCAGGGCAAGTGCCGGCGGCATGGGCCGACCGAAAGGCGGAACCCAACCCTTGGCCCGCAGCGCCGCGAATTCGTCCGGGCTGAGTTTCCCATCGCCGTTCGTGTCCGCTTCAGGATGCTCTTTGAGGATTTTCGCTTCCATCTCCTCGCGGTTCATACCCCACATGGCCGCTCGGCCGGCGCGGATTTCCTCGTCGGTGAGCGTGCCGTCCTTATTGGTGTCCCACTCCGGGTGGTTTTTGATGATCTGGGCGGGATCGCCAAAGCCCATCATTCCACCCCCGACTCCACCCGGCCCGCCCTTGCCCGGCCTGGTGCCTTTGCTCCGCATGTAAGCTCGGGCCTCTTCGGGCGTCAGCGTTCCATCCTTGTTGGCATCCGCGTCGGGATGCTTCTGGAGCAATTTCGACAACTTGTCCGCGGGAGGTCCCGCCTTGTCCTGCCCCCACGCCCATGACACCACCAGCAGCAAAGCGGCGCACGCCGCCGCAGCCCCGATTACCCTGATTAGCCTGCGATTCATCACTCAGACTCCTTCTCACTCACGGCCAGACGTTCGGTCAATTGTTTGGGCTCTGACTGGCAGCCGCCATGACGCCAGCCGGGCCGCAGACAGCCCCCCTGCACAACTGGAGGATGCGTCCGCCCTTCCCGCGACCGAATGGCAAAACGTCGAACCTACACGACTATTGCGGGAACGGTGGTCCAGGGTTGCACCTTCAAAACTAGGTATCGAGCATACGCTCAGATAAATGATATGCTGATCCGGCTCATGCAAACATAACATCCTTTTTTATAATAACCTACGATCGCTAACACAAGGAACAGGGCACCCACGCCTTACAGCAGGATACTTTCGCATAAGAACGACTTTTATGAGCAGTCTATGACATATGTACACGCAGCGTAACTTTGGTTGACATTCGCTTGTCTACATCCTAATATGTCGCGGTCTGTCCGCAATGACAGTTGGAGACACCGGATGACCCTGACTGTTCGCGACGCCGCCAAGCTCCTCAATGTTTCTGACCGGACGATCTATCGCTGGATCGACCAAGGCACTCTGCCCGTCTATCGCATCGGTGATCAGTTCAGATTCAACAGAACGGAGCTTCTGGAATGGGCTACTTCCAGGAGACTCAACGTTTCGGCGGAGATCTTTGCTGAGCCCGAGGGCAGCCAGGCCGAACCGAGCGGGCTTTCGGACGCCCTCAAGGCGGGCGGGATCTTCTACCGCATCGACGGCACCGACAAAGCCTCAGCTTTGCGATCCGTCGTGGACGTCCTGCGACTGCCTGACGACGTCGACCGCGAATTCATGTACCAGGTGCTGCTGGCCCGCGAATCCCTGGGCTCGACGGGAATGGGCGAAGGGATCGCCATTCCGCACGTCCGAAACCCGGTGGTCTTGCACGTGCCGCAACCTTCCGTAACCCTCTGCTTCCTCGAGCAGCCGATCGAGTTTGGAGCACTCGACGGCCAGCCCGTGCACACGCTGTTCACTCTGATCAGCCCCACTGTCCGCTCTCACCTGCGGATGTTGTCGCTGCTTTCGTTCGCTCTCCGGGACACGGCCTTCAAGCAGGTGCTCAGGGCACAAGCCTCCCGAGATGTCATCCTGGCCGAGACAGCACGAATTGAGTCGTCTCTCATGCCTGCGAACCAGGCAGTCTTGCCGAGCGGTACCCCCGAACCCTGATGAACATTGCTTTTCTGCTGGTGAGCGTTGCCGTCATTACGGCCGGCGGGATCGCGGCTCTGGCCGTGTCGCGCCGACCGCGTTGGGCTTCCGCGGTCGGAGCTGCCGCGGTGGTGGCGGGATGCATCGCGGGGTTGATACCGGCGGCTCGTGTGCTGCTCGGTGCGCCCACTGAAGCGATACATCGGTCCTGGGCGGTGCCGTACGGCTCGTTCCACATTGAGTTGGACGCGCTGTCCGCGTTCTTCCTGGTTCCCATTCTGGCGCTGTGTGCCCTGGCGGCCGTCTATGGCATCGAATATCTGCGAGCTTATCAAGACCGCAAATCGCTCGGGGCATCGTGGTTTTTCTTCAACCTGCTCGTCGCGAGCATGATCCTCGTGACCACGGCCCGCAACGCCGTGCTGTTTCTGGTGGCCTGGGAGGTCATGTCGCTGGCGTCGTTCTTCCTGGTGACTTTCGAGCATGAGGATGAACGCGTGAGCCGGGCCGGATGGACGTACCTTGTGGCCACGCACCTGGGAACAACGTTTCTGCTGGCGATGTTCGTGCTCCTGGGTGGCGCGTCCGGCTCCATGGAGTTCGCCAGCTTCGGCGCGATCGGGCAATCGGCACCGACCAGCGTCTCACTGCTGTTTATTCTCGCCATCATCGGGTTCGGGACGAAGGCGGGCTTCATACCCTTCCATGTCTGGCTGCCAGAGGCCCACCCGGCGGCTCCGAGCCATGTGTCGGCTGTTATGTCGGGCGTGATGATCAAGACCGGTATCTACGGGCTGCTGAGAGTGTTGATGTTTCTTGGGCCGCCACCCGCATGGTGGGGCTGGCTGCTGATCGGCATCGGGCTGGTGTCAGGCGTGCTCGGGGTGTTATTCGCTCTCGCCCAACACGATCTCAAACGCCTCCTGGCATACCATAGCGTCGAGAACATCGGGATCATTGCATTGGGCCTGGGCACCGGACTGCTCGGGTTGAGCCTGCATTCAGCGCCCATGATCATCCTGGGCTTCGGCGGCGGCCTGCTGCACGTGCTCAACCATGCGTGTTTCAAGGGTCTGCTCTTCCTCGGAGCCGGGTCCGTGCTGCACGGGACGGGAAGCGGCGACATCGAGCGCATGGGCGGCCTTCTCAAGCGGATGCCCTGGACCGGCTGGACTTTCCTTGTCGGCGCCGCGGCAATCTCCGGCCTGCCCCCGCTGAACGGCTTCGTCAGCGAGTTGCTGGTCTACCTGGGGGCGTTCGAGGGTGTCCGCTCGGCATCCACCTCGCATCTGCCATTCCTGGTCGGCACAATCGCTGGGCTGGCGCTCATCGGCGGACTGGCGATGGCCTGTTTCGCCAAGGCGTTCGGCATCGTCTTCCTTGGCGAGCCAAGGTCGCCGTCTGCCGCAAGCGGCCACGAGTGCGGCTGGTTGATGCGTCTGCCGATGCTGGCCCTGGCGGCCGCGTGCGCCGCGATCGGTCTCCTGGCACCGTGGGCGGTATTTCCCCTCGTCCCAGTGATCGCTTCAGTCACCGGCATGCCCGTGGACGTCGTGCGCACAACAGCAACCGGGCCAAGCTGGTGTCTCACCGCGGTCGTCGGAATCAGCGCCGTTCTCCTGTTGCTCGTGGCGGGCCTGTTGATCGTTCGCCGAAGGCTTCTCATCAATCGGGCGGTGTCGCAATCGGTTACCTGGGACTGCGGTTATGCTCGCCCGACCGCTCGCATGCAGTACACCGCCTCATCATTCGCCCAGCCGCTCACCCGCTTCTTCGGTGTGTTCCTCAAGAGTCATACTGCCCTGACTCGGCCGGCCGACTACTTCCCCGCCTCCGCTTCAGTGGCTACGCACACCGACGATGTCTGCCGCGAGAAGCTGTACAGCCCCGTCTTCCGGGGGATCGCCCGAGCCCTTTCGAGGCTGCGCTGGCTTCAGCACGGCCAGGTTCAGATATACGTGTTGTACATCGCCGTCACTCTGCTGGCCCTGCTGCTCTGGAAGTTGAACAGGCCATGAGAATCGCCGGTTTGTGCCAACCAATGCTGGCCCTGACGCTGGCCCCGCTCATGCTGGGGATCATTAACAGGGTCAAAGCGTTCTTCGCCGGACGAAGCGGCCCTCCGCTCATCCAGCCCTATCTCGACCTGCTCCGACTGCTGAGCAAAGGGGCCGTTTACAGCCAGACGACGACTGCGGTTTTCCGGCTGGCCCCGATCATCGGGCTCGCGGCCGTGACTGTGATACTCGCCCTCCTGCCAATCGGCGTAACCGCGGCGCTCGCCGCTTTCCCAGGCGACCTGGTGCTGCTGGCGTACCTCCTGGGCCTCATGCGGTTCCTCACGGTGATCGGCGCCCTGGACACCGGATCGAGCTTCGAGGGCATGGGCGCCAGCAGGGAAGTCCAGTTTTCGGCTCTGGCCGAACCGGTCCTCATGCTCGCCATGGCGGCGCTGGCCCGCAAACTGGGCAGTGCCTCACTCTCGGGCATCTACACACCCCTGTCGCTCGGGACCTGGCTCACCGCCGGCCCGGCGCTGGTCATGGTCGGCGCCGCATTGCTGGTCATCGTGCTAGCCGAAAACTCGCGAATCCCCGTGGACGACCCCAACACGCACCTGGAACTGACCATGATTCACGAGGTCATGGTTCTCGATTACAGCGGTCCCGACCTGGCGTTCATCCTCTACGGAGCGTCACTGAAGCTGTGGGTATTCGGCTCGCTGCTGGTGGGGCTGTGCGTGCCCGTGCGGACGGGCTGGATGGTCATCGACGCCGTCGCGTTCGTGCTGGGCATGGCCGTGCTGGCCATCCTCATCGGGATCATCGAGTCGACGATGGCCCGGCTGCGTTTGCTGCGGGTGCCGCAGTTGCTCATCGGGGCCGGAGCCCTCGCGGTTTTTGCACTGGTACTGGTGGCGAGGTCGTAACATGCAAGCTTGGACAGACCTGGTTCTGATCACCGTTGCTCTGACCAACCTGACTTTGACCGGCACCGCCTCCCTGGGCACCTGCATTCGCGTCATGGCCCTGCAAGGCGTCCTTCTCGGGCTCGTCACAGTGGGCGTGCAGCGAGGAGACGTTTCGACGCACACGCTGCTGCTGGTCGTGGTGGCGGTTGTGCTCAAGGGCTTCGTGTTCCCGCGACTGCTGTTGCGAGCGGTGCGTGAGGCCAGCGTGCGGCGAGAAGTCGAGCCGCTCATCGGGTTTACCTTCTCCCTGTTGATAGGGACCCTCGCCCTGCCGGTGGCCATGTGGCTGAACTCACGCCTTCCGGCGGCCAAGCCGGAAGTCCCCCCGCTGGTGGTACCCGTCGCGTTCCACGCGATTCTCGTCGGGCTGTTCCTGATCGTCAGCCGGCGCAAGGCCGTCGCCCAGGTGCTTGGGTACCTGGCAATGGAAAACGGCATCTTCCTGTTCGGCGTTGGGCTGGTACGCCAGGCGACGCTGCTGGTCGAGCTTGGCATCCTCCTGGACGTCTTCGTGGCAGTGTTCGTCATGGGGATCGCCATCTTTCACATCAGCCGGGAGTTCGACCACATGGATACCGACCGGCTGTCCGCGCTGAGGGAATGAACGCATGGTAGCAGCGCTTTTTCTGGTTCCCGCTCTGGCCGGCGTCGCGGCATTCTTCATCCGGCCACACACTCCGCGCCGAGCCCTGCTGATGGCGGTGGCTGGAGCCCACGCATCGCTCACCGGCCTAGCCTGGCTCAAGCCCCCGGCACCCGCCCTTCAACAGCTTCTCAGACTGGACGACCTGGGTCTGCTCTTCCTGAGCATCACCAGCGCCCTGTTTCTGGCCGCCGCTTTCTACGCCGTCGGTTACCTGAAGCGTGAAGCCCCCGGCCATCGCCAGGACTTCGAGCAGGGCTTCCTCTTCGACAACACTCCGGAGGCGGTTTTCACCGGCTGCCTGCTGCTGTTTCTGGCCATGATGACCCTGGTCAGCCTCAGCGCTCACGTCGGCCTGATGTGGGTGGCGGTCGAGGCAACCACGCTGGCCAGCGCCCCGCTGATCTACTTCCACCGGCACCATCGCTCTCTCGAAGCCGCCTGGAAGTATCTGCTGATCTGCTCCGTGGGCATCGCCCTGGCGCTGCTGGGCATTTTCTTCCTGGCGGTCGCCGCAGCCGACCCCGCTGGAGGCACCACCTCGCTTCTGACCGAGGATCTCATCCGCCGAGGGGCGGCCATGAACCGACCGTGGCTCTCGGCCGCGTTCATCTTCCTGCTGGTCGGATACGGCACCAAGATGGGCCTGGCGCCGCTGCACACGTGGTTGCCGGACGCTCACAGCGAATCGCCTTCCGTTGTATCCGCCCTGCTGTCCGGGGCACTGCTCAACTGCGCGTTTCTCGGCATCCTCCGGGCCCACCAGATCCTGACGGCCGCCGGCAACACCGAGCTTGGGCAGGAACTGCTCGTGCTGCTGGGTCTGATCTCGATGGGCACTGCGGCGGTGTTCATCGTCGGCCAGCGGGATTACAAGCGGCTTCTCGCCTATTCGAGCGTCGAGCACATCGGCATCCTGGCCCTGGGAGTCGGCCTGGGCGGAGCCGGCGTCTTCGGCTCGATGCTTCACGCAGTCAACCACTCGTTGACCAAGGCAATGCTCTTTCTCGTTGCGGGCAATCTACTGGCGGTCTACAACTCGAAGTCCTGCCGCGACGTCCGCGGAGCCTTGCAGGTGGTCCCGGTCTCGGCGGTACTGTGGGTGACCGGTTTCCTGGCCATCACCGGTACCCCGCCCTTCGGGCCGTTCCTGAGCGAGTTCACGATTCTGAAGGCCTCGCTGGACCAGGGGCATGCAGTCGTGGCCGTTCTGTATCTCGGTTTCCTCGGAATCATATTCGTGGGCATGACTTTGGTCCTCCTGCGGATGACTCAAGGGCAGGCGAGGCTGCCGGCCGATCAGCCGCGAGCCGCTGAGCACCTGCTCAGCGTGATACCGCCGGCGGTGCTGGGCGTGCTCACTCTGTGCTTGGGCGTTTATGTGCCCGCGCCGCTGAACGACCTGCTCCACCACGCTGCCCAACTGGTAGGAGGGTCCTGATGGCCGCAAGCGACTCATTGATCCTGTACAACGGATCCTCGACGCCCGTGAGTAGCGTCCCCGAACTGGGGATCGCCGAGTTTCGCCGCGCGGTGATCGAGGGCGTGCGCCGAGGCGGCCGTCTCGCAGCCATGATGGGGACACCGACCCCGAACGGACAGGTGCGACTCCTGGTGGTGCTGGCGCACGGAAACTGGGGCAGCCTGGAAGTGCGCTCGATGCTGGTGGATCGCGAGTATCCCGCCCTGACGCCGGAGTGCCCGGCCGCTCACTGGTTCGAGCGGGAGATTGCGGAGCAATGGGCGGTCCGCCCGCAAGGGCACCCGTGGCTCAAACCGATTCGCTTTCATCGCTCGTACCGGACCGGTCACGATGCATGGGGCCGTGCGGCTTCCGAGCCCATCGAACCTTGCGTCACCGATTACTTTGCGATGCAGGGCGAAGAGGTCCACGAGGTCGCTGTCGGGCCCGTGCACGCCGGGATCATCGAGCCGGGGCATTTCCGGTTCCAGTGCCATGGAGAGGACGTCTATCACCTCGAGATTTCGCTGGGATACCAGCATCGCGGAGTGGAGCGGGCTTTGATCGGCGGCCCCGGACCGCGGACGATCCACTATGCCGAAACGCTGGCCGGCGATACGTCGATCGGCCACGCGATGGCCTGCAGTGAGATGCTGGAAGCCCTGAGCGAGACGCGTGTGCCCGCCCGGGCCCAGGTCATCCGCGGGGTGGCCCTCGAACTCGAGCGACTCGCCAACCACACCGGCGACCTGGGGGCGCTGGCCGGAGACGTCGGGTTCCTGCCCACCGCCTCGTACTGCGGCCGAATCCGCGGCGATTTCCTCAACATGACCGCTTTGATCTGCGGCAGTCGCTTCGGTCGAGGCCTCGCTCGCCCGGGCGGCGTCGCCTTTGACATCGAGAACGGCCGGTTGACCCAGCTTCTGGAGAGAATCGAGGCCGCCCGTCGAGATGTCACCGAAGCGGTCGATCTGCTCTGGGAAACGCCGTCCGTGCTCGGTCGCTTCCAGGAAACGGGCATCGTCTCCCGGGAAACGGCCGTCGACCTCGGACTGGTCGGCGTGGCAGCCCGGGCCTGCGGCCTCGAACGCGACGTGCGGCAGGAGTTCCCGACCGGCATCTACAGGCTCGCTCATATCCCGGTCTCGATGGCCGAAGCCGGAGACGTCTTCGCCCGGGCCTTTGTCCGGTGGTTGGAGATCCAGCGCTCGCTGGCTTTCGTGCAGGATCAACTCCGGTCGTTGCCGACCGGCGAGGTCCGGAGCCAACTGAAGCCGCTTGCAGCGTCTCGATTGGCCGTGAGCCTGGTGGAAGGCTGGCGCGGCGAGATCTGCCACGTCGCACTGACCGACGACGCCGGACGGCTGGCTGCGTACAAGATCGTCGATCCGTCGTTTCACAACTGGATGGGCCTGGCGATGGCTCTGCGCGACCAGCAGATCTCCGATTTCCCGCTGTGCAACAAGAGTTTCAACCTGTCCTACTGCGGACATGACCTGTAGGGAATGCCATGCTGACGATTCTGACTACCCGCCTGCGACAGAAACACCGCACGATCGGCTATCCGGCCACGGAGCCGGTTCTGCCCGATCGTTTCCGCGGCCGTCCGGCCATCGATCCTTCCAAGTGCCCCGACGGCTGCCGTGGATGCGAGGGCATCTGCCCGACCCAGGCGATCAAGAACGACGGCGGGAAGATCAGCATGGACTTGGGCAAATGCCTCTTCTGCGCCGATTGCGCCCAGGCGTGCCCGAACAGGGCGGTGACGTTCACTAACGAATACCGCCTGGCAACGCGGCAACGCGACGACCTCGTTGTCGGCCAGGAGCCCTGCCGTCTGGCCCAGGCCCTCGACGAACAGGCCCGGCGCCTGTTCAGCCGATCGCTGAAACTTCGCCAGGTCAGTGCCGGCGGCTGCAACGCCTGCGAGGCCGACCTCAACGTGCTGAGCACGGTGGTCTTCGATCTCAGCCGCTTCGGCATCCAGTTCGTCGCCTCGCCGCGACATGCCGACGGCGTGGTGGTGACCGGCCCGGTCACTGTGAACACGAAGCAGGCCCTGCTGAAAACCTACGAGGCCATCCCCGCCCCGAAGCTGGTCATCGCCGTCGGCGCCTGCGCCATCTCCGGCGGCCCGTACATCGGCCATGAGGAGGCTCTCGGCGGCGCCGCCGAATGCCTGCCGGTCGACCTCTTCGTCCCCGGCTGCCCACCCCATCCAATGACCATCCTGGACGGCCTGCTGAGACTCCTGGGCAGAATCTGAGAGTGGTTGACGATCGGAGCAAGGGCTCAGCCGGCGGATGGGCTGGCCGGACGCGTCGTCGGCTCGAGCTGCTTGCGGAGGTCGGCCAACCGGGCAGACCAGGCGGCGCTGAAGCGGTCCGTCTGGACGGCTTGGGTCAGCTTGTCGAGGAACACCCAGGCGGCCTTGGCGTCGGTCTTGGCGGTTTCGCTTGCGTAGTCAAGGAGTTGATCGGCCACGGTTTGCCTGGGTTCGGGAGCCAGTTGAACCTCGGCGACAAGCCGTATGGCCTCGTCCGGCCACGCGGAGATGACCTGTGTCCGATCCTTGAGGGACATTCTCATGAAGATCTGCTGGTACGCCTCCCACGCCCTCTTCTGAACAGCCACCGACAACTCAATCTTGGGGTCAAATCGCGGCCGAAGCGCGGCAAGCTGTTCCGGCTGACTGCCCATGCTGCCCAGGGCGATCACCGCCGCCTCGCGCACACCCGGGTCCTGCTCGACGTTGAGCCGCTCGATGACCAGGGGTATACGATCCTCCGCCGGCTTGCCCATCGCACCGATCCCCCGGAGCGCCGACTGCCGAATGGCCGGAACATACTCGTCCGATCCGACATACTTGACCAGCACGCTCAGAAACTCCGGGGCTGCTATGCTCGCCATCGCGTCGATGACCGCCGCCCTGAGCTTGTCGTCGGCCAAGCCGGCATCGGCCCGCCGCAGCAGGGCCGCGGTGACAGGCTTAAGGTCCACAGTCCCGGGAGACGACTTCCCGAACTCGATGAGCCCGGCAAGTGCCCCGGCGGCCTTGGCCGCAACGAGGTCCACCGGATCCTGCAAGCCCTTCACGCAGACCGGGATCGATTCAGTGTTGCGCAGGTAACCGAGAGCATGGTAAAGCAGCTCCCGGACCGCTGCCGAGTCTTCCTTGGCCAGCCGGCTTTCCAGCAGATGAGCATCCTCGCTCTGGCGCAGGTCTCGCAGAATCTGAATCACCTCGCTGCGGATCGATTCCTCGGGGTCGTCCAGCATAGTCCGTATCTGGGCCAGGACCGATGGGGCAGGCTCAAGCTGCTTCTTCTTGAGCGTCTGGTAAATGATGTCCAGGGCGGTCTGCCGCACGAAGGGGCGGCGGGACGAAAGCCATAGCTTCAGCCGCTCGGTCCGATCGGTGTCGGACGGCAACAGGACGTGCAATTCCTTAGCCAGGCCCACCCACTCGTCGATGACCAGTTTTCGGTCGATCTCAACCAGCCTGCGATCGACAACCGGGTCACCGCGGTAGCCGGCTAATGCGGCCACAGCCGCTTCGCGCAGGGCCGGCTCCTTGTGATCCAGCAGTGCCAGGAGAGGCGTCTGAAGAGCGGGCGCCTGGGAGCCAACCGTCGCAATGGCCTCACAGACGGCGAGCTTGGCCGCCTCGTTGTTGTTCGTGCTGAGGATCAGAAGCAAGGCTTGGGTTGCCTCGGGCGACCCGAGCCTGAGAACCGCGACGGCCGCCTCCCGGCGGATCTTGGGCTCGCTCTGTCCCCCAATCTTGAAAACCAGTTCGGCCAGTGTCACCGGGTCCGGCGGGGCTGAGGCGGTGGCTGTGGTTGGGGCGGTTGCCGGGAATGACTGGGTGGCATTCAGCAACGACGGACAGAGTGTCGCCAGGAACAGGGCGCAGCCCCCGATACGGGAGACCATACGCGTATACGACAATCTGGGCGTCAGTGTCTCCACCACTCCCTGCCTCACTGCCGACTTCTTAGCTATCCTTATGACCCGGGCCCGTCGTGCAACCGTCTTAAATATCAGCTTCTACCCTGACGAAGGGAAAATCGCAAGTCATTGCCCTTCAAAGGGCCTCAAGTCGGACGCCAGACTTCAGCAAAGCCAGAATACCCCAAGTGTTCGTACGAGCCCAGTTGCGAGTGGTTCCCACAAACCTCGGGAAACCGACAGAGCGGCAGGCAACTGAAATCCTCGTCGGGGGGGGCCGCCGTACATGACCCCACTGCTGGCACGACCTCGCTCGATGGTCAATAATACGCACCCTGAGACCGGTACGGAGCTCGTGCTCGCCGACCTTCCCGCTGAACGGAGACCACATGCGACTGAATATCATTCTTCTCGGTTCTCTCGTGATGGCGATTGCGTCTTCGAGACCCGCAACGGCCGCCACCGAGGTTACTGTGGACGGACAGAAAGTCACCACTCGGACCGCGACCGTCCTGGCCGTGTTCGACGGCGCGTCCATGGTCAGCCTGACCAGCGCCGACGGGAAGGTGCAGTTCGTCGGCCCCAATCCCTCCGGCCTGGGCGTCGACCTCTTCTACCTCAACGGAAACACCCTGGCCCAGGATAAGCACCAATCGGTCAGCGTCCGCCAGATCTCACCGCTGGCCGCCCGCATCGCCGTGGACGGCGACGACTCACACCGCTCGCTGCTCGTGGCCGTGGATCCTGAGACGAATGACATCCGGATCACGCCGGATGGGCTCTCCAACCGCCGCGGTGTCCGGTCGGTCGGCTGGCGAATACCGTTCGTCCCCGAATCAACCATCATCCTCCCGGTGGTCAACGGGCTTCGGTTCCAGGCTGACAAGCCCTGGCCGGGAGGCGGGCGCTTTCTCTGGCCGTTCCAGTGGTGTGCCCAACTGGCGGTGGCCGAGCGGGATGGATCGAGTCTCATGATCCACTGCGAGGATACGCAGATGCGATTCAAGGCCGTCCGGGTCACCCGCGATGGGCCTAAAACCGAACTGTGTTTCGAAAGTGAGCCCACCGGGCCTCTCTGGGACAACCGGACGGCCGGAGGCATCGAATGGCGGATCAACGTGTACAAGGGCGACTGGAAGGTGCCGGCCGGCCGTTACCGGGACTGGCTCGCCCGGACATACGACCTGGCCGACAAGCGGAAGCACCGCCCGGCCTGGGTGGACAAGATCTCCCTGGCCGCATGCTGGGCCAGTGCCAAGAGCGAGGCGTTCCTGGATGCCCTCGCAGCCATCCACCCGCCGGAAGAGACGCTGATCCACCTGTCCGGCGAGTGGCGGACGGACAAGTACGACGTCAACTACCCCGAGTTCACACCGAACGAGCAGGGGCTCAAGTACATGGCCAAGGCCCGCAAGATGGGCTTCCACGTGATGCCGCATTTCAACTACTTCGCGATCTGGATGAAGCATCCGTTCTTCCAGCAGGTCCGCGACTTCCAGCTTCGATCGCTCGACCAGAACAACCCCGAGGGCTGGTACTGGCCGCCGCAAACGTACGACTACACGCGCATGGCCTACATCCATCCCGGCCTCGGGTTGTGGCGGGACAAGCTGATCGACGTGCTGCTTGAGACCTGCGGGAAGATGGAGACCGACACGGCCTTCATCGACCAGACACTGTGTACCTGGAACACCGACAACGGCCAGGTCCAGGGGTTAAACACGATCGAGGGGATGCGCCAAATGCAGGAGGAATTCGCGGCCATCCGGCCGGAACTGGTTCTCGCCGGTGAAGGGCTCAACGAGATCTCCTTCCAGCGGCAGTGCTTCGCCCAGGCTCACATCCACGACGGCTGGGGCGACCTGGAGGCCAAGCACGTCGAGGGCGTGCACCCGATCGGGTCGTTCCTGTGGGCCGGCCACACCCGGCTGATCGGATACTACCATCTCAATCCCGATAACAAGGACTTCGACCTCGGCGTCGAGGTCTACGAGCGAATGGGCGTCATGCCCACGATCGTCAGCGGGAATGCCAAGCACCTGGAGCAGATGTCCGCGGGGACCAAGAAGATCTTTGAGAGGGCGAAGAAGGAAAGTAATAAGTAGCTTTTAGCTGTTAGCTATTAGCTTTTAGCAATCGACAGGCGAGCCACCGGGTTTATCCCGGTGGTGTGCTCGTCGGGAAATCTGCTGGCCAGGCGATTCAACGTCGATCCGGGTCTCTTCATCTGACCTGCCGCACGCCGACATGCCGTGCTGCACAGGCGGATCGCCGAATTCATCGTTTGGTGCCAGGCGTGCGAGGGGTGAATAGAGGAATACCATGCCCCTGACAGCCAAAGACATCGATCAGCACATGCGGGAAGTCGGCAAGTATGTCGACTGGTCCGGCACCTGCGATACCCTCAAGGCCGGCGACGCGACCACACCGGTGACCGGCATCGCGGTGTCGTGGATGAGCACCATCGCCAACCTGCGCGAGGCCCACGGGCGGGGATGCAACCTGTTCATCACCCACGAGCCGACGTTTTACTCGCACATGGACAACGAGACGGCCTGCGACAACGACACCTGCACGAAGGTCAAGCGGGCGTTCCTTAAGGAGACGGGAATGGTCGTTTACCGCTGTCACGACGTCTGGGATCGTTTCCCGAAGGAAGGCATCCTGGACAGTTGGGCGACGTTCCTCGGCCTGGAGGGCGAGCCGGTCAAGGCCGAGAAGTTCTGGAAGGTCATGCCGATCAAGGAGCAGCCGGTGCTGGCACTGGCCCATGAGGTTGCCCGACGCATCCGGCAGTTCGGCCAGCAGGCCATCCTGACCGTGGGCGACCAGAACAAGCAGGTCTCGAAGGTGGCCGTCGGGACGGGTGCAATCGCCAATGCCCGCGAGTTCCACCGCATGGGGGCCGACGTCGGCATCGTCACCGAGATCACCTGGTGGCGCGACGCCCGCTGGGCCCTGGACATCGGTCTGCCGCTCATCGTCGTCGATCACACCGTCAGCGAGGAGCCGGGCATCATCAACCTGTCCAGGTACCTCAAGCGGCAGTTCCCCGACGTGAAGGTCGAGTACCTGCCAACGCACTGTCCGTTCAAGGTGGTAACGGCGAAGGATGCATAGCGAGCCGGCAGGTTTATCCTGCCGGTTTTCACTTTGCGGTCGGGCAGCGCAGCTCGGTTTACGCACGTTGATCTCCGCTCGCCTCAAGGCAGCAGCAGCGAGTCCGTGTAAACCGCCGGGTTGGGGCGCATCCGGCCGTAATCAGCCCCTTGAAGGGGGACGCGATCGCGAACCCGGGTTTTGCCGTCTGCATCGGTGATCAGCTCGCTGAAGGTCCAGATGCAGTCCTCATCAGCGCCGGCCCATGCGTTGTTGAACCACTTCGCGTGTCCATCGACGAAACTCACGTTCTGCCCGTCACCTCCGTGATTGCGTGAGTTCAGCCGTCGGTCACGAACCTTGGCGGCCGCATCGAATGCCGCCTGGTCGCCCGGTGGCGGCGGGGGTTTGGTCTGGGCTCGCGGGTTGAACTGGTACTCGCCATATCCCTGTGGAGAGACGACGACGGAATTGGAATACGGATTTCGATCCGCAGCGAGGGCCAGACGAGGATCGAGATGGTCGATCTGGCGATGACTCTCGTCAAAAGGTCTGCTGGCGGAATCGAGAGCGGGCAGCGGCACCATGAACGAGTAGCTGAATTCGAGCATTTCGACCCCGTCGCGGCTGACCCTTGTGCCGTCAAAATCGTACATGATGTGCTCGCTGCCATCGATAACTGGTCTGGGATCCGTTCCGCTGGGACCGTGGCCGCGGTTCTTCACCGCTTGTGGACAGATGAGTTGCTTGGGCTGCAGAAGTGCCTTGCGCCCGCCTTGAAGGAGCTTGTGGTACGCCCGCGTGTTGCTTTCGTTCGCGAGGCTGGGCGAGGCCGCCGTGCCGTCCGCCCGGCCCTCCTGAAGGTGTCGCCGATCACCGACTCGGCTGAGGGAGAGGCTCTCGGGCGACTCGGACGGCTGCCAGATCGATGGCAGGAAACCCTGGTTGGACTCGCTGTAGATGGTGGCCGCCATGGCAATGGCTTTGAGATTCGCAGCACAGTGGGTTCGCCGGGCCATACCTTTGGGGTAGCGAGTCATGGACAAAAACACCCAGACGACCACAATCCCAAGTATCACAACCACCACGAGGATTTCGACCCAGGTAAGACCCCGGATATGATTGCAGCGTTTCATCACGATCCTCCTGCCGCACGTGGCATTAGATCCACAGATCGTGTGGCAAGCTTTGTGCCAGCGGCGAGCAATTCTCCTGAGGCATCTGGACGGGAAACAGAACCCCGCCTGCCTCTGGCAACTGGTTGAAATGAACCGTCCGGTGATCTAAATCAACCACTTGAGAGAGGGAGGTGAGGCGGTCGTCGTGATCCCTCGTTGAAGACCAAGGGGATAAACCCTTTGGCTCGTCAAGAATCGCGGTCAGAGACCGCTCCTACAGAAAACGGGCCGCTCGCCCCTCACCTCTCGCCCCTTCTTGCGCCGGCATGCTGGACTTCAGCGCGAAGAGATGGCCTGGAGCATCTCGAGGGCAGCCGTGTATTGCGGGTCGATTTCAAGGCAGCGGTTGAGGGCTGCGCGGGTCTGGTCGGGTTTGTTGGCCTGCATCTGGATGGTGGCCCGAGTGTAGGGGTAGTCGGGATTCTGCGGGTCGAGTTGCTCGGCGCGCAAGATGGCTTCAATGGCCTTCTCGATTTCGCCGGTCTTCGACTCGGCAAGTGAGAGGTTGCGCCAGAACCGCGGCTGCGAACCGTCGCGGGCGACCGCCGCCCGGAGAGAATCGCGGGCCGCGGTGGTCTCCCCCATCTCGTCATACAACAAGCCGAGCCAGTAGGGATAGTAGGCGTTGTTGGGCTCGATCCGCGTGCCCTCGTGCAGCACCTTGACCGCCTCCAGCGATCGGCCGAGCTCCTGCAACGCGGTGGCATACTCGTGCCGTGCGGGAGCCAGCCTCGAATCCCACTTGAGGGCCCGCTCGAGCCACGGCAGGGCCTCATTCGGCCGGCCGCGATCCACGTACAGGCGTCCCTGCTGATACGCTCCCACCGGCTGGTCATAGCGGCATTCGAGATATGCGGTCAGCTCCTGTCCAAGCGGTGAAGACAGGTCGATCTGCCGGCGCAAAGCCCAGGCGGCTTTGAGCCGCACCAGCCGATGCGGGCTGCCCGCCATCGGGGCCAGAGCGGGCAGCGCCTGCTCGCCCAGCGGTTCGAGGGCATCCATCGCGGCGGCCTGCACCAGCGGAGATTCATCCTGTAACCGCGAGACGAACTCGCCCAGGACCGCCTGCTGCATCTCGGCGCTCGCACGGCCATTCAGGACCGCCGTCAGGAACTTGACATTCACCGCCCGCCAGTTGGGGTTTTTCTCCTCGCGCAGCATGGCCAGCAGGTCGGGCGCGGCCGTCAGATCGCCGGCCTTGAGCCGGGCCTGAAGCCGGGCGCGCGTCTGCGTCGGCCGGTCCATGCGCGATCCGTACCACTCTTCGACGTACTTGATGTTCCAGTCGAGGCCCTCTTTCTCATGGCACCGGCTGCACGCGTTGGGAATGCCGTGCTCCTTCGTCAGCATGGGCTCCGGGATAGTCATCCCGTGGTCGCGCCGCCAGTGCCGGGCCATGTAGACGGTCTGCGGCATGTGGCAATCGACGCACTTGAATCCCTCTTTGTCCGGCGGGTGGTGGCTGTGCTCGACCTGGTCGATAGGACGCTTGGTCGCGATGCCCTTTTCGTGGCAGCGCAGGCAAAGCTTGTTTTCGATCGTGGCCACCGTGCCGGCGTGCCAATAGTGGCAGTCGGTGCAGCGCACGCCCCAGTTGTACATCAGGCTCAGAGAGAAGGCGACGTATTCGAAGTCCTCCTCGCGCACCTGGCCGTCGGGATAGAAGATGTCGCTGAGATCCGGCAAAACCGGCTCGTAGTGCTCGAGGAACCGATCGCCCGGCTGATAGTTGCCGGTCAGCCTGCCGCGGCGGGCGTGACAACCCGCGCACGTCTCGATGTAGCGATCGCGATCAAAGTCGGGGATGGTCGGGTCGCCGGGCTGGTCGGGATGCTGATCCTGCCAGTCGTTGTGGGCCTGCATCGGCGCATGGCACTGCTCGCAGCCGATGCCCTTTTCGAGATACTTCGAGTCGTAGCTGTCATCCGACGCCTTGTAGTTCTTGTGGAAATCGGTGTTGTGGCACTCGGCGCACATGTCGTTCCAGTTCATGCCGCGCTGCGACCAGTGGCCCCACTCCCAATACTGGCGGTCTTCGTCGCCGTAGACGTCGAACCACTCCTTCTTCGCCGGGTCGAAGGCCAGCTCGGTTACCTGGAGGCGCCCGCCGGGAGCGGGGATGAGATACTGCCACAGCGGATCGACGCCGATCACCCCCACCGGCGCGAAGTCGTGCTGCTTGCCGTCGGAGCCGACGGTGGTGAGCATTGGCCGGCCCTCACGCATGTCGGCATATGACACCTGGGAGCCGTGATGGATTTCGCGGCGAGGCGAGAAGGCCGGATGGTCCTGCTCGGGCACAAGATCCCGCTGGGCGTTGGCATGGTGCGAGGTCTTCCACTCCTTGTACGCATCCTCATGGCACCGCTCACAAGATGCCGAGCCCCCCCAGGCTGCGGTCGGTGCAGGCTTGGTCGTCGGCTGGCTGGCCGGGGCGGTCGCGTCGGCCGGGGCCGATGCCGCCGGCTTCGGGCGCGAATCGCAGCCCGCAAGGACGGCCGTCAGCAACAGCGATATGCACGGAATCCGCTTCAAAGTCGGCAGGCCCGCCTGAACTCATTGAATGGGTTGCCCGATGCACCCACACGCCCGAACGCGTCAGGGCTCCTGGCCCTGCGAGGACGCATTATACCGGCGGGCTTCCCGGCGGCGAGCATCGGACGAGCCCGCCGTCGCCGCACGGTGCGTGACAGTCTAGGCGGGGCAGCGGCAAGGCTAATTCAGAACCCGGAGCGCAAGCGACGGGCCAGACCGCGAAGCGGTCGTACGATCAGAAGCCCACTTGCTCGCGGTCGCCACGTCGACCAGGCTCGGGGTTCTGAAAGAGCCGCCTGAACTGTCACGGACCCGTCGGCGCAGGGCGCATCGCCAACAGGGTGGCATGGCCAAGTCCGCCGCGGTCGCAGACCTCGCCGCAGGCGGGCGGGCGCCGCCATGGCTTTTGACAACTCAGCCTCTGCAACAACGGTTGGGCAATCATATCCGCAAGTGAGAGGCCGCTGTCCGCACAGCGACCATTACATGATTGAGAGGGCAATCGCGGTGATGTCGTCCTTGTACCACTGGCTCTCGGGTATGTTGAGCACGTGGCGCCGCAGTTCCGCGAAGGCGATCTCGGGGCCATCGAGAGCGAGGCGGTTGATCCAGTCGGTCTCCAGCAGGTCGCAGGGCCCTCCATTGCCGCGCCGGCGGAAGGCTGTTTCCAGACCATCAGTGTGGAACAGCAGGATGTCCTCCGGCTGGAGGTGGTGGGATACGACCTCAAAAGACATGTCCTCGAACGCACCGATGAGGCCGCCGTCGCTGAGCACCCGTCGCGGACGCTGACCGCGGCGAAGCAGGATCGGGTAGGGTACGCCACCGCGGGCCCAGCGTACGCTGCGGGTCGGCTCATCGAAGATGGCGTTCAGCCCGGTGATGAACTGGCATTGTGTCAGATTGGAGCGCAGCAATTCGTGGTTCAAGCGGCGGAGCAGTTCGTCGGGCTCGATGATCCGGTCCTGGTGCCCGACCACTTCACGGCCGCGGAGGCAGTTCCTGATGAAGATCGTCAACAGGGCGGCCGGCATGCCGTGGCCGGTGGCATCAGCGACAGAGATGCTGATCCGGTCGGCATCGATCATCGACACGTCGTACAGGTCTCCGCTGACGCGGTCGGCCGGCAGAAACAGCGCCGAAACCGACAGCGGGCCGGTGTCCTCGGGCAGCTCCGGCAGCAGGTCGCTCTGCAACTGGCTGGCCAGCTCGAGTTGCTCATCGAAATGCCTCGCGCCGGCGAGCAGTTCCGCGCCGCGTCTGCGGAGTTGGGCAAGCTCCTCCTGCATTCGCCGCATCGGCGCCCGGATATCACACAGGGCCCGGATTCGCCCGGTCAACTCGTCAACGCTGACCTGCGAAGCGGCAGGCTCGACGGCCATCCGCGCGGCCGGGAGGTGGGCCGAGCTCGGATCGCTGTTGGGCAGATGCTCGGGCTTGCGCTCTCCGGGCAACACCAGCGTGGCACAGGCCCGATCGGAGGCGTCGGCCAGAATACGGCCAAGAACGTCGTCCGAATCCTGTCGATCCGAGAGGATTACGCACACGTCCGCCGAAGGAGACACGCCGTTGGCCAGGGCTTTCTCGAGTGAACGGATCGACACCCGGGCCTGCAGGCGGTTCAGGGCGGCCTGAAGCGAAGGCGGCACGTCGCCGCGATCGACGTCGACGATGAGTTGAACGTGGGGTGCGCTCACGGGATACTTCTCGAACATGGGCACCTGCCGACAGCACAGCAACCCGCCTGCCGTGTCGACTATCGGACGTGTCTGACAATCTCTTCGGATACCGCGTCAGGCGACTTAACCTGGGAGCCAGGCAGACTCAGAAATGCCGCCGGCCCGCACCGGACACGCCCCACGGACCCGGACGCCGCCCATCACCAGGTAACCTGAACCTCCACAACGGGGAAGGTTTGCGCGAAACGGGCCACGACTGCCCTGCGCTGGGCGTCGTATCGCCAGCCGAGAGTCGCCGGCGCGGCATCGGACTCGATGGGGGCGAGGAGATCCAGACCCACCCGGACACTCAGCGGCCTGTCGACGTTCGCCACCAGCAGCTCGTTCTGCTGGCCGGATGGGAAGGCGGCTTTGACCAGCCACGGCCCGCCCAGAACCGGCTGCTGCACTTCCACCGGCTTGCCCCACGAGCTCACGTGCCACCGACGCTGGCCGACGTCATCGCGAACCACGCGCGTCCACGGCTCCGACCAGCACGGGAGCCTGCCCTGGGCCTGCAGACACCTCATGAGCAGACCGGGATAGATCAGCGCGGGATATGCGTTGTTGGTCTGCAGGTGCCAGGAATCCGGATACAGACCCACCCAGGGCTCCTTGTCGAGCATCTGCTGGAGGCCGCTGAGCACCACGCCGTCGGCGACGTAACGAAGCAGCGGATCAGGTCGGCAGGCGTCAAGCTCGATGACATGCTGAGCCCACTCGAGCCCGCACCACTGTACCAGCACGCCGAACCAGTTGACGACGTAGAACGTCGGGCCGAGAACCGGCACCGTCCCGTATGGCGTGACGCGAGGCTGGCCGCAAAGGTAGGCGTCGGCCAGCGGGATCTGATGCCATTTCCAGTCATCCTTGTCGCGAGTGGCGACCAGGAAGCCGCCGCGATCCTCGATGGGCACGTGCCAACTGTAAGCGAAAGACACGCCGCTCCACGCCCAATGGTTAGCATCGTCCAGCCACTGCGGATCGCCGGTGATCTCGTAGCCAAGCCGATAGGCCTGCGTCGCCAGCGCCGCGGCACGGATATCCGGGATCTGCTGGTGTACCTCCCACACCTGGGCGCCACGGGGCACACGGAACTGCCGCATCGCCTCCAGGGCTTTCAGGCTGGCGTCGATGTGGTGCTGAGAACCGCTCAGGCGGGCGTACTGCAGGATCGGCAGGGCCTGCTGAACGCAGGTGCCGACGCTGGTCGAGCCATCCTCGCCAAGCGAATCATACTTGCCCTGAGTTATTTCTCGGGCTTGCTTGCGGATTGCGTCGGTGTTGGCGAACGGCCAAGTGCCGTCGGGGCGCACGGCAGAGATAGCGTTGCGGGCCGCCCCATCATGCGTGATTCTCGCGCTGAGCACACCGGCCGCGTCGATGATCTGACGGCCGGCCTGTCCTGTGCGTTCGACCCACTGTTTCTGCCCCGTCTCAACCGAATGGCCGATCAGCATGGCAGCCATTTCAGGAGCATAGTGACTGCTCTTACCCATGTACCAGTGGTGCCGCCAGCCCTTCTCCTGCGGCCAGTACATCGTCTCACCGAGGCTTCGGGCGATCAGGTCGTACATCTCGCGGTCATCGTGTGGCCGGGGCGGCGGGGCCGGCGTGCCGAAGACCTCGTACCACCAGCGGCCGGCCATCGCGACCGGCACGTCGCGCTCGGCCAGCAGAACCGCGCGAACCTCCAGTACCTCACCCTCGGCAAGTGTTCGCGGCCGACGGGCGAGCGATTCGTTCTCTTCACGACCAGGCACGGAGAGCCTCATGAGATGGTTGTCTTGCCGGTCGAGGAGATTGGGCGATGCGAAAGCCGGGCACGGGCCGACATCCGATCCCGAGGCCACCGGTTGCCAGACCACAGCCGACGTCAGATGCCCTGCTTCGATGGCCATCATTGGCAGCGTGATCTTGAAAGGGTACGGCGCCCAGCGTTCGGCGAACTTGTCGCCCACGGCCCGGTCGCTCGAAGACGGCCAGCCGGGCTCCAGGAACTCCAGCCCGCCGAAGATGGCGTAACGGTCCACCGGGTCAATCGCCGGATCGCGGTCCGCCCGGACCACCGGCACGGAGAAATCGAGCACCTGCCCGCCGGCCGGCCCGTGCAGACGGCTGACAAGCTCGATAGCCTCGTGTCCGCCTCGGTCTCCCAGGGCCAGCAGAAGCTCGACCTCCCAGCCGGGCAAATCCTGGAACTGTCCCTTGAGGTTCACCACTTGCGGCGAGGTCTGCACCACAGACATGATCGCGACGCGAGTGACGGCCGCGCCGCCTTGCTGCACGGTCAACTGGGCCATGGGCAGCAGCCAGCCGGCGAGCCTGTCGGTCGCCATCCAGCGGGCGCCACCGATGTGCAGCCCCTCGGGCATGGGGATCAGGTCAAGCCTCGTTCGGTCGGATCGCAAACCAGGCAGCATAGGCAGCGACTCGCCTTTGCCAACGATGACCGATGCTTCGGAATCCGCCATTGCCTGACCATTCGTCGATACGCGAGCCCGGCAGATCTGCACACCCGGCCGGTCGAAGCGAACGGTAGCGGTCGAACTGACGGGCGCGCCGGGTGCGGGGGGTTTCAAGCCTGCCTCGGTCAGGCTGGCGGGCCCACCTGCCGCGCCAGCCGGGATTTCGACCTGAAAGCTGTCGGCAACCGCCCGACCGTCGAGTTGCCGAACACTGGCTGCCGCCTCAACCCCCTGTCCGATGCCGACCTGATGCGAGCTGAGCGAGAACCGGGTCTCCATCACGGGCGGCTTGCGAACCAGTTCGACGAAGTCGATCTCGATCCTGTTCGCGGGCGGGCCGTTGAGCGGGTCGATGCGAAAGGCGGTTATGACTCGACCGGCGTCGGTTGGCCTGCCCAGCGGGAATTCCATGGTCATGAAACCACCGGGCTGCGCCTTCAATTTGGGCTCAACGACGTGTTGACGCGAGCACTGCTTCTCACCCCAGGTCTGATCGTCGCGAGTGATCCAGTAGACTTGGGACTGCCCGCTCTTCTCACCGCGCAGGCCAATACGCACAATCAGTCCATCCAGCGGTGCCTCCACGGGCGGGGCAAAGATGTACGCGTCGGGATCCGAGATCGTCAGTCGCAGCTTGCCGTCGGCAACGGTCATCTCCTGGACACCGTTGGCCTTAACCCAGCCCTCGACGTCACCAGGCTTGTCGAAATCCCAGCGGCGCAAAACCTCAGGCCCCGCGGCGGATGCGTGCAGACCTCCAAGAGCGACTGCGAGAACGATCGCGAAGACCGTTCTTCGACCGCAGTACAAACAAGTAGTCGGAGACATGCGCTGCTCCTTTCTCAATGTGTGCCACTGCTCTGTGAGCAGTGCGGCATCCGTTGTGTGCTGTGTGCCACTGCTCTATGAGCAGTGCCCCGCACGCTCTCGCACTGTCGACACGGCTGTGGCACACGGGGTACCATCGCGTATCGCAGGACCTGCGACCCCGATACTCTTGACGAGCCGGCAGGTCGCCGCAGGTGACTCGCCCGAGGTGGACCCTCGGCTCGTCAAGATCGCGGCTACAAGCCGCTCCTACAGAAAGATCGCGGTCGGAGACCGCTCCTACTGCCGCTGGGCGTCTGCTTCGCACGCCACGTGCGAGATGCTACCATATCCGGCCGGAGACGACGATGACCGAGATGATGCGAGCCTTGGTTTTCGAGGGTCCCAACCGGATGACCCTGCGCGACATCCCCCGGCCACAGCCCGGGCCAGGCGAGGTGCTGATCCGCGTCCGCGCGACCGTCATCTGCGGGACCGACGTCCGCATCTTCACCGGTCGTAAGACCCGCGAGATCCGCCACGGCCACCCCATCGGCCACGAGGTCGCCGGGACGGTCGCGGCCTTCGGAACGGGCGTTTCGGGCTACGCTCCAGGCCAGCCGGTGGGGGTGTGCGTGGTCGTTTCCTGCGGCCGGTGCGAATACTGCCACGCCGACCACGAGAACCTCTGCGACACGCGGTACACCCTGGGCTATGCGACCGACGGCTCGTTCGCCGAGTACATGCTCATCCCGGCCCTGGCCGTCTCGCGCGGCAACCTTTTTCACCTGCCGCCGAAGATCCCGATGGAGCTGGCCCCTCTGCTGGAGCCGATGGCCTGCTGCCTCAACGGCCAGCACGAGATGGGCCTCGGCCAGGCCAGGGGCGGCAAAGACGGCCGTGCCGAATCGCTGGTCATCTTCGGGGCCGGGCCGATCGGCCTGATTCACCTGATGCTGGCCAAGGCCAAAGGCGTAGGGCCGGTCACCATCGTCGAGCCGGTCGCTCATCGCCGCGAATTGGCCCAACAGTTCGGCGCCGACGACGTCTTCGCGCCCGATCGATTTGACGCCCGTTCGGTGTTCGACGCCGCCATCCTGGCCGTGGGCGTGCCGGATCTGGTGAATATCGCACTGCGGGCGGTCAGGAAAACCGGCAGGGTCAACTGCTTCGCCGGCTTCAGCACCGGGGCCACGGTGACTATCGACCCCAACATCATCCACTACGGCCAGATCACCATCTCCGGCGCCTCCGAATCCCGCCGCCGCGACTATGCAGAAGCCATGTCGCTGGTCGAGCAAGGCATCATCGACCCCGCCCCCCTGCTCACTCACCGCTTCACTCTTGATCAGCATGAAGAAGCCTTCCGCGTCGCCAGCGACGGCTCGGCATTGAAGGTGGTCTTCGTCCTGTAGGAGGGGTCTCTGACCCCGATTTCTTGACGAGCCGGCAGGTTCATCCTGCCGGTCTTCCCGCATCCGCTGGTACAAGAATCGTTTCCCGCCGGTGCGAGAATCCCTTCTCGCACCCCTTGCTTGGGAATCCATTCCCGAGAGCAAACCAGGGTCGAGATAGCGCCTCCGAAGCCCGAATCGTGCAAACAAAGCGGCGGCAACAGCGTATAACGTGATATTACACCTGTCGCTTCAGACAGATTGTGAAAGCCGCCGATGGAATGGGCATCTGTACCGCACGGCGGGAGGCAGTCAATGGCTTGGACTCGAAAGAAGAAGGTGATCACGTGTCTTGCTGTTTCCATGACGGTCTCCGCCGTGGCAATTGGCGTAATCTGCTACGTGGTTGATGACTTCTTCACCGGCTGGCACTGTCCGCCGACAGCAGTGTCCTCGCTCGCAGAGGTCCCGTACGTTGGCAGCTCTTTGTCAGCTTGGCAGACGTCCGGGCCAGTGTACTACCGCTACCGGCCTGGTTTTGGTGAAGGGTGCGTACTCGTGATTACCGGAGTCACGTCCTCCGAGGCGATCGCAACCTTCCAATCGCTCGGTCGCGTTGTTCCCGACCGGCATGGAAACACCTCGAAAGTCATCGCCGAAGCCGTCAAGGCTTTTCGTTCTGTGCCGGAGTTTACGTTCAGGCCGACCGAAGAGAATTCGTCCTTTTGTTGGGAAGACGGGGACACCACTGTAACGGCCAGCTTGGACCTTCGGTCCGGTTGGTTTGTGGCAATTGTTGGGACAACCAGAGGGTAAAGAGGCGAGGCGCCCTGGACCATGCTGTCTTGAGAATGTCCACAAAACTGCTAGAATGAGAAGAGGTAACATGGAGGATCGGCCATGGTTCGCATGATGATCGAGTTGCCTGAGGGCGTCCTCGCGGCGATGCGGAAAGACCCGAAGAGCTTTGCGGAGGAAATGCGCCTGGCCGCGGCAGTCAAGTGGTATGAGCTAGGTCTCGTCTCCCAGGGCCGCGCGGCGGAGATCGCCGGCCTGTCTCGCAGCCAGTTCATCGATGCCTTGTCGCGACTGAGCGTCTCTCCGTTCCAGTACACGGCCGACGAAATCCTCCGGGAGGCTGGGGGTGAGTGAGACGTGGGTTGTCAATGCCTCCCCGGTCATCGCTCTGGCCAGAATTGGTCAACTGCGACTGCTTGAAAAGCTCGCCGAGCCGCTGTTACTGCCGGATGCGGTAGCGACGGAAATCCTCGCCGGGCCCGATGATGATTCTGCGCGGGCCGCAGTCCTGGCCGGCTGGGCTTCCCGCCAGTCACCTGGGCAGATTCCCGACATGATCACAGAATGGGGCCTGGGAGCAGGAGAATCAGCCGTCCTGGCCCTTACTCTCGAGTTACGGGCCACTGCGGTAGTCGACGATGCCGCGGCCCGTACAGCCGCCCGCACACTGGGTGTGCCGATCATTGGCACCCTCGGGGTCGTGATCCGGGCCAAGCGATGTGGCCTCATACCCTCGGCCGCTTCGGTAATCGCCGACCTGCGAGCCGCCGGCCTGTATCTCAACGATCCGGTTGTCCGCTCTGCGCTGGAAAGAATCGGCGAGAACTGGCCTCATTGACGTCATCTGACATTCTTCCTCGGCTAGGTGTCTGGCTGGGACTCTGACCGGGCGGTCATCGGACTAAACACCTTGGCGATTTCGAGCAGGAACAGCCGACGAAGCGCGTCGTAGCCGCGGTCGTTCGGATCTTCCAGATTCGTATAGTACCAGTAGTGCGGATCGGCGAAACGGCAATGCGACTGCCAGGGCTGCGTGCAGTGGATGCCGTGGCCGAGGAATTCAGCGTGGATATCGACCAGGTGAACACTCGGGCGGGCGTCGGCGTTGCGGGCAATGACCTCGTTGTACGCCTTGACGATCTTCAAACCATCCGGCCAGGGCGGCAGCCCCGCTGGCTCGGCGTCGCCGACACCGTCGGTCGGGTCGTAGATGTTGGCCAGAAAGATCTGGCATCCGCCGGGGAAGCAGGCGTCGATCCGATCGAGCATGCCCTTCAGTCGTGCGTCGAAAGCCTCGATCCACGGGCGGGCCTGATTCAGCGTCGCCCCGTACATCGCTCCCTCCTGGGGAGGCGAATGCCCATAGTTGTGGATGATGTCATTCCCGCCGGTGGTCATCACGACGAGTCCGAGCACCTCGGGCGGCTGAGGCTCCAGTTGGTCGATCTGGCGTGACGCGTGCTGAAGGGACGTGCTCCCCGAAACCGCCAGGTTGCGCCACTTGAGATTCGGCAGGACGGCTTGCAGACAAACCCCCTTCATCTCGGGGAAGTCATCCGGCGGATTGGCGATGAGCATGTCGAAGTAGGAGTGACCATCCGAGGCTCCAAACCCGTCGGTGATGCTGTCGCCCATGCCGACGAGAAGCACCGGACGAGTCGTCCAGACGCTCTGGAACGACTCCTTCGGCACAATCGGCCCGGCCGGCCCCGAACCGATCGGAAGGCTGAGCCAGAAGTAATCGAAGAGATACGCGGCGAGAACGCACGCCGCCACCAGCACCGCAAGCTGAAGCCAGCGCCGCTTTCGCCTCGTGCTCGCCGTAGGGGTTGAATTGTCTTCATGATCCATGGCGGTCGTGGCCGTCAGCCGCTCCAAAAACACAGAATCGCCGTTAAGATATCCTCACGTTGCCGACGTCGCCATACGGCAGGAGGTTCGCTATGTTCTTTCACCTGATGCCCGCACTCGCAGTCCTCGGAGCATTGCCCGCCGCTCAGCCCGCGACCCGGCCCGCCGGTGAGCCTGTCAGATCCGCGACTCTCCGCGCCGGTGACCTCGAGGTCCGCTTCCTCGACAACTCGGAATCGCCCGGCGTGCTCAGCGGCGTGCAATCGCTGATCAACGTGAACGACGCCCCCGGCTTCAACGCTTTCGACCCTGACTCAAAAGGAGCGGCCGCCGGGCTCAACTTCGAGCACATCATCGCCGGCCATGAGAACCCGCACAACGCCTTCACCCCGCGGCACGGCCCTTACCGCCTATACAAGCTGCCCGACGGCCGGTCGGTCATGCTGCTTCGCGACGCCACCGATGAACCCTGGGCCGTGGCCAGCACCATGACCTACACCGTGACACCGCCGCACTACATCGATTTCGAGTTCAAGTGCCGGCCGACCAACGCCGCCCTCTTCGGCAAGCACCGCTACGCCATCTTCTTCTGGGCCGACTACATGAACGACGTCGAGAACGCGGCGATCAACTTCCGCGGGATCGACAAGCCGGGCGCGGAGGAGAAATGGATCACCACCGACGCCCCGCCCGGCCATCCGGACTACAACCACGGCGGGACCTGGCGAAGCGCCCCGGCCGAGGATCTGCCCCGCGACGACGACCTCAAGTTCAGGCTGAACACGTGGAGCTACGACTACCCCCGATTCACGCAACCCTTCTACTACGGCCGGGCAGCCCACGGCATGGTCTACATGCTCATGTTCGACCGCGTGTACTCGCCCGTCGACGAGATCCGCTTCAGTCTCTTCAAGTTCAAGCTCAAGAGCTTCCCCCGACCGGCCTGGGACTTTCAGTACGTCATCCACCGGGTCGAGCAGGACCGCGAATACGGCTACCGGGCCCGCGCCGTCTGGAAGCGTTTCTCAAGCCCCGACGACTGCCTTGCCGACTACCACAACTGGGTCCGCACGCTCGGTGGCCCCGGATACGACGCCAAGGTAGAATCACGGCCATCCGGGCCATGACGGCATCGGCGAAAAGCTCTCGATACCAGGGTGGCATGGCCAAGTCCGCCGCGGCGGACCTGCTCGCCGTGGCGAGCGCCGCC
>CAZPIO010000015.1:41299-87524 GCA_964586235.1 uncultured Planctomycetales bacterium | reverse complement strand
GGCGAATCGAGCAGACCGTGTGCAGGTTGGGCGAGCTCGACGTGCAGCGGATCGGCCTGGGTCATTGCACCGGGTTTGCGGCCATGGCAAGGTTGTATCACGAGCTGCCGAACCGGTGCTTTCGCTGCGTGGCCGGCACGCGGATCGAGTTCGACTGAACCCTCGTGAATGAACGGATAGAAAGGAGGCTCCCATGCCAAGGATTGTACTCTGTGCGATGTGCGTTGCTTTGGTTGCGGCAAGGTGCGACTGGCCTCCCGGCCCGCCGGACGGAACCACAAAAACGCCGCGGGTTGTCCTGCAGATCACTGAGAGTCAGGACCCGGAGGCATTTGACAAGATCATGACCGAGCTCCGCACCCGAAACATCACGGCCACAGTTATGGTCACTGGTGATTTCGGCAGTGAGAATTGCCAAGCCATCACTGATGCTCATGCCCAGGGGTACGAGATCATGGCTTTTCTCCGGCCGATGTCGCCGACGGGCCAGAAGCTGACTCTTTCTGTGCTTTCGTACGAGGAGCAGGAGCAGGCCATCACGGAAACCAAGACCGCGCTCGAAACCTGCCTGGGGACCACCATCACCGGCTTTCGGGCCACCAACTTCGACCAGAACCAGGACACGTATGAGATCCTGAGCGCGCTGGACTTTGAGTACAACCTGGCCTTTGTAGCCGGCGACAACGCTCTGCCGGGGCATGAAACGGATGTAATGCCCTACCGATCGGCCGAGTACGGTTTCTGGGCGGTTCCGATGCACGCGGCCGACAAGGACGGAGAACCCACGGCATTCTGCGACAACCCCTTTGCCAGCCTTCCGGCGGAGGAGTGGGAGGCCCTGCTCAAGAGCGAATTCGACAGGATGCGGGCCGAGGATCGTCCGTTGCTGGTCGAGTTCCATCCCTATCGCACCGGCGTGGACGAGGGGCGGTTCCAGGCGTTCGTGACCTTTCTGGACTATGCGGTGCAGGAGGGCGCGGAGTTCATGACCACCACGGAGTACGTGGAATGGTGGCTGCTGGAGAACTGCGGTTGCGATGAGTAGTGGAGCAGATCGCGCGGGGCCGGGCAGTCGAGCGATCGGCAACGTGCGGCGCCAGGATTGCCGTGAAGACGACCGCTGCGAGATGAGGAGCGTGATGCAGACCAGCTACTTCGATCGTGCGGCCTCGACCTGGGACAGTGAGCCTCGGCGTATTACCTTGATGAAGGCGGTCGGTGAAGCGATCCTGCGTGAGGCCAGGCCGACAAGGGAGATGGATGCGCTCGACTACGGCTGCGGAACGGGGCTTGTGAGCCTTTTCCTGCTGCCGCATGTCCGTAACGTGACGGGGGCGGACAGTTCTCCCGGAATGCTCGAGATGTTTCAGAAGAAGCTCGTCAAAAGCGGCATCGACAACATGAAGGGTATACACCTGGATCTGGAGCACGATTGTATTCCTCGCGAACGGTATCACCTGATTGTCACCAGCATGACCCTGCATCACATCTCGGACACGAGCAAGGTGCTGAGGGCCTTCTACGAACTGCTGCAACCGGGCGGAAGGCTGTGCGTCGCCGATCTGGATACGGAGCCGGGTACGTTCCATACACCCGAGGCCGCGACCAGCGTGTATCATCATGGTTTCGACCGGGGCGAGTTGAGGCGCCGGCTCGGGGAAATCGGGTTCAAACAGGTCCGGGACGCGACCGCGCACACGATCCGCAGGCCCGTCCAAAGCGGCGACGAGCGGGACTTTCCGGTGTTCCTGATTGTGGCCGAACGTCCATGCCAGGAAGCGGGCGATTGATTCCGTGGCCCGCCGACCACCCTTCTCCCGACAGGAACGGAGCATCCCGGACCTGCCGGCCTTGAAGGCCCCTCGCGAGGCCTATTGGGCAATCTCGCTCAGCGGGATCCCCAGCGCGTCCGCTACTCCCTTTCCATAAGCGGGGTCGGCCTTCAAGCAGTTCCCGATGTGCCGAATCTTGATCTCCCGCGGTGCATCGCCCATCGCGCGGGCGGTGTTCTCAAACAGGGTCTTCTGCTGCTGGGGGCTCATCATCCTGAACAGAGCGCGGGGTTGAGAATAGTAGTCGTCATCGTCGGCGCGGTGGCTCCAATGATCGGCCGCGCCCTCGAGGCTCAACGGCGGTTCGCGGAAATCGGGCTGCTCCTGCCACTCGCCGTAGCTGTTGGGCTCGTAGCCCAGGGTGCCGCCATAGTTGCCGTCCACCCGCATCAGGCCGTCTCGATGATAGCCGTGGACCGGACAGCGCGCCCGGTTGACCGGGATCAGGTGATGGTTGACGCCCAGGCGATAACGCTGGGCATCGCCGTAGGAGAAGAGTCGCCCCTGGAGCATCTTGTCGGGCGAGAAGCCGATGCCGGGCACGATGTTGGCCGGGTTGAACGCCGCCTGCTCGACGTCGGCGAAGTAGTTCTCGGGGTTCTTGTTCAGCTCGAGCACGCCCACGTCGATGAGCGGGTAATCCTTGTGAGGCCACACCTTGGTGAGGTCGAACGGATTGAACGGGAACTTGGCGGCGTCCTTTTCCGGAACGACCTGGATCTGCATGTTCCATTTCGGGAAGTCGCCCTTCTCAATGCTCTCGAACAGATCGCGCTGATGGCTTTCGCGGCACTTGCCGATGATCGCCTCGGCCTCGGCGTCGGTGAGGTTCTTGATCCCCTGCTGCGTCTTCAGGTGAAATTTGACCCAGAATCGCTCGCCCTTGGCATTGATCAGGCTGTAGGTGTGGCTGCCGTAGCCGTTCATGTGGCGGTAGGAGTATGGGATACCCCGGTCGCTCATGGTGATGGTGACCTGGTGCAGCGCCTCGGGAAGCGACGTCCAGAAGTCCCAGTTGTTGCGGGCGCTACGCAGGTTGGTCTTGGGGTCACGTTTTACGGCGTGGTTGAGGTCGGGGAACTTGAGCGGGTCGCGCAGGAAGAAGACGGGCGTGTTGTTGCCCACGAGGTCCCAGTTGCCTTCCTCGGTATAGAACTTGATAGCGAACCCGCGGATGTCCCGCTCGGCATCCGCCGCCCCGCGTTCTCCGGCCACCGTGGAGAACCGGACGAACAGCTCGGTCTTCTTGCCGACCTTGGAGAAGATCTTCGCCTTGGTGTAGCGGGTGATGTCATGGGTGACGGTGAACGTTCCGAAGGCCCCCGAGCCCTTGGCGTGCATCCGCCGCTCGGGGATGACCTCGCGGTCGAAGTGGGCGAGTTTCTCCAGGAACCAGACGTCCTGCAGCAGCATCGGGCCGCGCGGCCCGGCGGTTAGGACGTTCTGGTTGTCGGGGACCGGTGCTCCGGTCGCGGTGGTCAGTTTCTTTTCGTTCATGGCTTTGTCCTTTCTGAATCGGTTCGCGTCTAGAATCTTTCCTGTTTCAGACAATGTCCAGATACCATCGAAGAAAAATCACGGGTTGCGCCGGCGACCACGAAGCACGACCTGGTACTCGCGAACATTGAAGTTGCGGAGTGACTCCTTGCCTGTCACCCGAAGCATCTCCCACGGCACGTCATAGACCTTGCCGGTTTCATCGTCGATGAAGTGGTGGTGGGGGTCGACCTCGGCGTCAAATACGGCCATCCCTTCCTTGAGCACCTGGAGTTTCAGCAAGCCCCTTTTCACAAACAAGTTGAGGGTGTTGTAGACGGTCGCCCGGGAAATGGTCGGGCATCGCCGACGGACTTTCGTCCAGACCTCTTCGGCCGAGGGATGGCTTTCGCGGCTGAGGACAATCTGGGCCACCGCAAGGCGCTGCGGGGTCGGCTGAATGCCGTGTTGGCGCAGCATGTCCATCAAATCGTGCATTCGTATTAGAATAGGTCTAATCTAGTAGATTGTCAAGCGCTTCCCGTTGGACGCGGCCTGGGAATGCCGTGTGTTCCTGCATGCCAGTCGCGGAAGGAGTACAATGGCCTCGCCCGGCCCACCATGGCACTCTGTGACACGGGTCCGGCCGGCGTATCTTGCGAGTCGCCTCAGGCAACAAGGAGTTTTCCCATGCATCGTTTCCGTTATCTGCTGTTGATGCCGGCTCTGATGGTTCCGGCAGTGCAGTCCGCCACCACGGCCCCCAGCGGGGCATTCCAGGGCACGCGTGTGGTCAGTCAAGACCAGCATGCCTGCACCGGGAAGGGCGGATACCCTTACCGTGAGAAGAGCGATTACGTGCTGCGGGAGCTGGACTTGCGACCGGGAGACGTGGTGGTGGATATCGGCGCCGGTGACGGATGGTGGACGGAGCGGATGGCCGCGATCGTCGGACCCACGGGCATGGTCTACGCGTCCGAGGTGGACCAGAAGCTGGTCGACCGGATGGAGGACAAGTTTGACATGCCGCAGATCAAACCCTACCTGTGCGAGACCGACGGCACCGGCCTTCCGGAGCATTCATGTGACCTCGCCTTTCTCTCGAAGACCTATCATCACTTGAATGCGGACGGCCACGTTGCTTATCTGCGGCATCTGCGGAAGGTCGTCAAGCCCACCGGCCGTGTGTGTATCATTGAGAAGTACCCGGCGATTACCGGTGATCGCAAGGAACACGCCTGGCCGTTGAGCCTGCTGATCCAGGAGGCGGAGGAGGCAGGGTGGGTCCCGGTACGTTACGAGTTGATGACCGGCACGTACCACTACATTGCCATTTTCGTTCAGAAGGATCTTTTTCCAGCTGAAACACCCAAGACCAGGCCCGCCAGTTCCCCTCGTGAGTGAGCGGAGGGCTGAAAGAGGGCCGGCCGTTTCGTGGCTCGTCGGGCAGAGGGCTATGCCCTGATGCGCGTCGGCCACCTCGTTGCTGCAGACCGGAATCCCAGTGTCAGGCAGGTCGCTTTTGTTCGTCACCCTGCCGTGGCATACTGCAATTGCGAGCGCAGGCCCAGGAAGAACCTGGGTCCCCGGAGCGGCACTGCTCGCAGAGCAGTGGCACACGGAGGGTCTGCCTGCTGAGTGAGGTGATTCTCGCCTGCCCCACAATCGCGAGCCGAGGCTCAAGCAGAACCTGGGCCACCCGGACTTGTCGGGTCAGACACCCCTCCAACAAAGGCGCACATGGCCAGATCTACGAGATGATGACTTCGCGGATTCGTTCCCGAGTGACCGGTTGAATGACGCCTTTCTCGGTGATGACGGCACGGATGAGTTCGGCGGGGGTGACGTCGAATGCGGGGTTGTAGCAGGGGACGGCCTCGGGCGCGGTGGCTTTGCCGAAGCCCTTGCGGATCTCGTCTTCGTTGCGGATCTCGATGGGGATGTGCGAGCCGTCGGGGATGGACAGGTCGAAGGTCGAGGTTGGCGCGGCGACGTAGAAGGGGATACCGTGGGCTTTGGCGAGGACGGCCACGGAGTAGGTGCCGATCTTGTTGGCGGTGTCGCCGTTGGCGGCGATCCGGTCGGCACCGGTGACGACGAGCTGGATCTTGCCCTGGGCCATGAGCAGGCCGGCCATGTTGTCGCAGATCACGGTTACGTCGATGTTCGCCCGCGAGAGTTCCCAGGCTGTCAGGCGCGAGCCCTGCAACAGCGGCCGTGTTTCGTCGGCGTACACGCGGAACTGCCGTCCAAGCTCGTGGGCCCGGAACATGAGCGCCAACGCGGTGCCGTACTCAGCGGTGGCCAGGCCGCCGGCGTTGCAGTGCGTCAGGACGCCGGCGCCGTCGCGGATCAGGGACTGGCCGGCGTCGCCGATCGCCCGGCACATGGCGGCATCCTCGTCGCGAATCGCGCGGGCCTCAGCCAGCAGGGTTTCCTTGATGTTCTGGAGCGGCCGGCCGTGGAGTTGTCCGGCTCGTCGCTTCATCCGGTCGAGGGCCCAGAAGAGGTTGACGGCCGTGGGGCGGCTGGTTGCGAGGTAATCGCACGTTTTTTTCAGATCATCGTAGAGGGCCGCCTCGGTTTTGGCCCCGCGGATGCCCAGGACGACGCCCATGCCTGCGGCGACGCCGATGGCCGGTGCGCCGCGCACACGGAGGTTCTTGATGGCCTCCCACAGGGTCGGGACGTCATGGCACTCGATGATCCTGAACTCCCCGGGGAGCAACGTCTGGTCGATCATCGCTACGTGGCCGTCGAGACCACCGACCCATTCGATTGTTCTGTGTGTGAGGTTTTCAGCCACTGGCGAGCTTGTCCTTGAGGCTGCGGGCTTTTTTCTCGACGGTGGCGGCCTGCTCGCGGCGCAGATCGAGCAAGGACTTTTTTAGACGGTCGTCGCCGAGGGCCAGGATTTCGGCGGCCAGCAGGGCGGCGTTCCTGGCGCCGGCGGCGCCGACGGCCACCGTCGCCACGGGGATGCCGGGCGGCATCTGCACGATGCTCAGCAGGCTGTCGACGCCCTGGAGCGCGCCCGAGGCGAGCGGCACACCGATCACGGGGGCGGTGGTGTGCGCGGCGACCACGCCCGGGAGGGCGGCGGCCATGCCGGCGGCGGTGATGAATACCTTGGTGCCGTGCTGCTCGGCGGCGGTGACGAACTCGCGGAGGCGATCGGGTGTGCGGTGAGCGGAGATTACCTCGACAACCGCTCCGATTTTCAGGGACTTGAGCTGCTCGTAGCAGGCCTCCATCACCGGCCAGTCCGAGTCGCTGCCCATGATGATTGCAACCGTCGCATCGGCCATATCATTTTGCTCCAGAGGCGGCCGGCAAAGGATCGTGCCTGCTCGCTGATCTACCACCGGGATGAACCCGGTGGCTCGCTGGGACAAAGCGACCACCCGGGGGCATTGTATCCGCTCTCCCGGTGGCAGGAAATCAGCGGATCAGGGCCCGGCGGGCGCGGACCCTACCGGCCTCGCTCCGGGACCGATTACAATGACCATAGAGGCCCGGGCCACTGTGGGATGCCGGGCTCCGGCGAGAAGTATCCATGCAGCTTCTGGTGATCGAGGACAATCCCAAGATGGCCGGTTTCGTCCGGCAAGGGTTCGTGGAGATGGGCTACGGCGTGGATGTGGCCCGCACCGGTCACGAAGGCGAGGAGATGGCCGCGGCCCGGCCGTATGACGCGGTGATCCTGGACGTGATGCTGCCGGACCTGGACGGCGTGCAGGTCTGCCGGAACCTGAGGCGGCGCGGGGTGAAAACGCCGATTCTGATGCTGACCGCGCTGTCGACCACGGCCGACAAGGTGACCGGGCTCGATGCCGGGGCTGACGACTACCTGACCAAGCCGTTCGAGTTCGAGGAGCTGGTGGCCCGGATCCGGGCCCTGTTGCGCCGGGGGCAGGCTCAGGAGGCGTCGGTTCTCAAGTTCGATGACGTCGAGATGGACCTGGCGACGCGGAGGGTGACCCGGTCCGGCCAGAAGATCAAGTTGACGCCGAAGGAGTTCGCCCTGCTGGAGTACTTCATGCGGCACCCGAACCGGGCCCTGTCGCGGACGGCCATTGCGGCGCACGTGTGGGACATCAATTTCGACCCTGACAGCAACGTAATCGACGTTTACGTGAGCATGCTGCGGCGCAAGATCGACAAGGATTTCACCCGGCCGCTCATCCACACGGTGGTCGGGACCGGCTATATTCTGAGTACCGCGGGCGTCGATGCTTGATCGGCCCGCGGGGTCAGGGAAGGTCCATGGCGCGTCGCTTCGTAACGCTTCGGTCAAAGCTGACCGTGTTGAACCTGGCCGTATTCGGCGTGATCCTCAACGCGGTTTGCATCGTCGTTCTGACGGTGGGCGAGAACTACCTTCGGCGGGATTTTGACGATTGGCTGACGGGGCTCGCGACGAGCATTGCCGGAGAGATCGCGATCCCGACAACGCCCTTCCTGCTCGAGCCCGAGCCCAGAGGTCCACCGCTGCCGGTCAATCCTTTTGAGTTCCCGGGCTTGTATCTCCAGCTCCGTTGGCCCAACGGCATCGTGCTGGAGCGATCGAGGAGTCTGAAGGACGCGGTGCTGCCGCTCAGCGAAGAGGCTGCGGCCACTCGTGGCTCGGGCACGGCGGTGCTGGAGACGCTGACCGGCGGCGTGGCAGACAGGCTGGTCGGGCCCGGCCAGCCGATTCGGATGCTCACCCTCTACTACGACAGGCCGGGTCGGGTGCCCTATTACCTGCAGGTGGGCGTCAGCGTGGCCCGGCTCGACAGCTCCATCGCCCGGCTTCATCGCCTGGTGCTGATCTTGATTCCGCTGGGCATGCTGGCCGTGGGCATTGCGTCGTGGCTGATGGCCCGCCGATCGCTGGCTCCGATCGGCAGGACCGCCCGGGAAATGCAGCGGCTGACCGCCGCGCAGCTCGATCGCAGGATCACCGTTCCGGCCGAAGGTGACGAGCTTTCGGAAATGATCGTCACCATCAACCAGATGCTCGACCGGCTGGAGGCCGCCTTCCGCGCGCAGGAGCAGTTCATCGCCAACGCCGCGCACGAGTTGAAGACGCCTGTCACGGTGCTGCTCGGCGAGGCCCAGGTCCTCAGACGGCAGACACGCTCCGCGGAAGAACACGAACGGTTCGTCGCCAGCGTCGAGGACGAAATGCGGCGATTCGCGCAGCTTATCGACGGCCTGCTGACGCTGGCGCGGGCTCACGCGGGCTTTCCCATCCCGTCGGCCGGGCCGGTGTCGATCAACGAGGCGGTCACCGATGCAGTGCAGCGTTGTCAGCCGCTGGCCGAGCAACGGCAGGTTCGGCTGATCCCGGTGCTGGCGCAGCCGGTGACCGATGCGCCCGACGCGGTGGTACTGGGCGATGGTGAATTACTCAGCCTGATGGTGGCCAACCTGATCCGCAACGCCGTCCGACACTCGCCCACGGGAAAGGCGGTCGAGATTGAGGTGGCGGCGCGCGGTGCCGAGGCGACGATTGCGGTTCGCGACGCGGGCCCGGGGATACCGGCCCATCTGCTCGACCGCGTGTTCGATCCCTTCTTCCGCGTACCTCGTGAAGCGAGCGTGATCGAGGGTATGGGGCTGGGCCTGGCCATCGCCAGGGGCGTTGCGGAACTGCACCGGGGCACGATTCAAGCGGCAAACCGCCCCGGCCGAGGCTGTGATTTCGTCATCCGGCTCCCGCTGGCAAACCCCGAATAGCCCGCCACTTGCGCGCATTAGCGCTCTTTAATCCACATTTCATCAAGGTTTCAGGAATCCCGGCGTATCACAAGAAGAGATGGTGGCGGGGCACGGACCCGCAACGTGTGGCCCGCGGGAAGGAGATACTGCGGAAGACGCAATGACGATGGCGAAGGAGACAGGAACCATGCAATCGAGATTCAGACGAGGCGGAACCCTGGCGCGAATTGTGAGCCTGGCCGTTGTGGCATGTGTCGGGCTGGGATCGATCCTTTACTTAGTCGGGTCCAGCAGCGCGGTTGAGAAGCGGGAGGCCCTGGCGGCGCGCGAGGAACTCCGCAGCGCCACTGATCTTTCGAAGGTGTTCGAGGATGTCGCCAAGGCGATGCGGCCGTCGGTGGTGAATGTCCGGGCGGTGAAACAGATCGCTGCCCCCAGTGGATTCCGGACTCTCCCGGACCAGGACGACATGTTCCGCCGATTCTTCGGTGACGAATTCTTTAAACGCTTCCACGGCAAGCCGTTGCCGGAAGAAGGATTCAGGCGACAGGGCACGGGAAGCGGCGTGATTGTCAGCGCCGGCGGCTACATCCTCACCAATGCCCATGTCGTCCGCGATGCGGACGAACTGACGGTTACGCTCTCGGACAAGAAGGACTATAAGGCCAAGGTGGTCGGTACCGATGACAAGACCGACATTGCGGTCCTCAAGATCGAGGCCAAGGACCTGATGCCCGCTCCCCTCGGCGATTCGGACTCGGTCCGGATCGGTGAATGGGTTCTGGCAGTCGGCAGCCCGTTCGGACTGGATCAGACGGTGACGCAGGGGATCATCAGCGCGACGGGCCGGGCGAACGTCGGGATCTCGGACTACGAGGACTTCATCCAGACGGATGCGGCCATCAATCCGGGCAACAGCGGCGGACCGCTGGTGAACCTGCGGGGCGAGGTCGTGGGCATCAACACCGCCATCGTGTCGGGCAGCGGCGGCTCGGTTGGAATCGGTTTCGCGGTGCCGGTCAACATGGCCAAGTCGGTCATGGACGCTCTGATCAAGAACGGGAAGGTCGAACGTGGCTACCTGGGTGTCAGCATCCAGAACCTCACCGAGGAACTGGCCAGGTCGTTCGGCTATGACAGCACCAAGGGGGTGCTGATCGGGGACGTGACATCGGGCAGTCCGGCCGACAAGGCGGGCCTGAAGTCGGGCGACATCATCACCGAGCTGAACGGCAAGGCGATGGACGACATGAACCATCTGCGAAACACCGTTGCGGCCACGCCCCCGGGTACGGAGGTTAAGCTGGAAGTGTTCCGCGACGGCAAGCGTAAGACAGTGGAGGTCGCTCTCGGCGAGTTGGAAGGGAAGGTGCAGTTGGCCAAGGGGGCCGACAAGTCCGAGGATCTTGGCATCACCGTTCGGGAGTTGACTCGGGACGAGGCCAGGGAGCTTAAAGACGAGAACGTCAAGGGCGCACTGGTGACGGAAGTCAAGCCGGGCAGCCTTGCGGCGAAAGCGGGTATCCGCGCCGGTGACGTGATCGTGGCGGTTGGAGGGAAGTCCGTGACCAGCGTCGACGAGCTTCACGCCGCCATGAAGCATCAGGATGTCAAGAAGGGCGTACGGATGCAGGTGCTGACGGAAGGCATCCGGCGGTTCGTCTTCCTTAAAGAACTCGCGTAACTCCGGAGAGGGAGGCCCGACGCGAGGAATACGTGCAAGGGATCGCCCGGTGACGAATACCGGGTGGGCGGCAGGCAGCACGGGGAGCGCTGCCTGCCTGCTTATTATTCGAGAGCCAGCGACCGGGCTTGCGGAGCAGCGCTGCACTTTCGGGGGATTACGCGGTGACTGTGGCGACGGCTTCCTCGAAGACGTCGAGGCCGACTTCGACCTGGACGCGGTTGATGCAGAGCGGGGGGCAGAAGCGAATAGTCGTGTCGCCGCAGCCCCACAGGAGCAGTCCGCGGCGGTAGGACTCGGTAATGATGCGTTCGCGGAGTTGCGCGGCGGACATCTGGGAACGCCGCGGCTTGCGGACGTCGACGGCGAGCAGCAGGCCCATGCCGCGGGGCGAGCCCAGACATCGCTGACGCCCGTCGATCTGTTCGAGTTTCGACAGGAAGATCGGCGCGAGGCGCGCGGCATTGGCGATGAGATGCTTTTCGAGAGCCTCGATCGAGGCTAGAGAGGCCGCGCAGCTCATGGGGTTGCCGACGTACGGAGCGCTCAGCAGGCCCTCATCGCTGCTGAGCAATGATTCCGGGGCAATAACGGCGTGGATGGGCATACCGCTGTTGAGGCCCGTGGCCGCCAGCAGCAGGTCCGGGCGAACGTTGAAATGCTCGCAGCAGTACATTCTGCCGGTGCGGCCCATGCCGGTTCTCGTCTCATCCATGGCCAGGAGGATACCGTGCTCGTCGCACAGCCGGCGGAGTTCGGGGAGGAAGTCGGTGGGCGGGACCTCGTAGTCCTCTTCCGTGAGCATCGGCTCGGCGAACATGACCGCGACTTCGTCGCCGAATCCGCTACGGAAGTATTCGGCCACCGCCGCCATGCTGCCGTAGGGCAGGCTGTCGACGACCCAGGCGGCCGGGGGCACGCGCCGGCGATGATGCGGGCGGCTCAGTTCGAGCGTCAGGGCGGCCAGGCCGCGGTTGTGTGAGTTGCCGTCAAACGCGACCACCCGGTGGCGATTTGTCCGCCGCCGGACCATTCGCAGGATTGCGTCGAGCGACTGCATCCGGCTGTTGGCGAAGAGGACCCGGTTGTCACCGCGGGTTGGCGCATGATGGGCGAGCTTTCGGGCCAGGGCCATCAACGGCTCGCTGGTGAATTCGCCGCTGCAGGATCGGGCCATCCGCTCGACCTGCTCTTGTACGGCCCGGACCACCATCGGGTGAGCATGTCCGCAAACGTACGAGAGGGCGCCGGCAGTGAAATCGAGATACCGGTTGCCGTCGAGATCCTCGACCACTGTTCCCCTGGCGCGACGTATGACGAGCGGATAGGGCCAACCACCCGGTGAGGCGGCAGCCCGTCGATCGTGGGCGAGGGCCAGGGTAGCCATGGGTCCGGGAGGGGAAGTGACAATCCAGGGAGCCGGGCCGATGGTCGGCTCTTGAGACGGACGTCCGGCAATCGGCACGTGAACAGTCAACATGGTGCTATAAGATCCTCTTGCGGGCGGCTCGTCTGCCTCGCACGGCTCATCTACCTAAATATAAGATTCTCAAGCCCCTCCGACAATCCACAGGGGCATTTTCTGACCGCCGGGGCGGCATAGAGACCTCGTCTGGGAGTCTTTTATCGGTCAGAGGAGCCGGTTTTCGCCAGAGACATTCACCCCGGCGGAGCCGATAAGTCCTTGCGGCGACTGGTCTCAGTGCGTCTCAATCGGCTCAACAAGTGGGGTATAAGAGGGCACTGTCAAATTAGGGAGGGTTCTTATGCATGTCTCCTTCGGCGGCTCTGTGTGCCGTGGTCAAGGTCTCAGTGTTGCCGGGTCCGGGCCGGACGACGAGTCTGCGGCTTTCGATTTGTCTTCGATCCGTCCCACGGCGATGTCGAGGTCCTCGCGCCGCTCGATGCGTTCGATGCGGCCGTCGGAGATCCACACGACGCGGGTCGAGGCGGCCAGCATCTTGTGGTCGTGAGTAGCGGTGATGACGGTCACGCCCTGCCGGCGGTTGAAGGCTGAGAGCATGTCGATGATCTCGGAACCCGTGGAGGAGTCGAGGTTTCCGGTGGGCTCGTCGGCGAGGATGATCGCCGGCGAGTTGGCCAGGGCCCGGGCGATGGCCACGCGCTGCTGCTGGCCGCCGGACAGTTCGAAAGGCCGGTGTTCGAGGCGGGTGCCGAGACCGACGGCCTTGAGCAGGTCGGCGCCCTTGTCGCGGGCCTCGTCGCTGTCGAGGCCGGCGAAGATCATGGGCAGGGTGACGTTTTCCAGCGCGGTCATCACGGGGATCAGGTTGAAGGTCTGGAAGATGTAGCCGATCTTGCGGCAGCGAAGCCAGGCGAGCTCGTAGACGTCGAGCTGGGCAATATCCACCTCGTCGATGCAGACCTGGCCGCTGGTGGGCTTGTCCAGGCCGCCGATCATGTTGAAGAAGGTGCTCTTTCCCGAGCCGCTGGGGCCCATGATGGAGACGTACTCGCCGGCGTATATGTCGATGGTCACGCCGCGGAGGGCCTCGACCTGCTCGTCGCCCCTGGTGTAGACCTTGGTCACGTCGCGGGTGCGGATGACGGTATCGGCGCGGTCGGACGGCATGGTCACTCCTCGACCCTCAGGGCCTCCACGGGTTGCATCCGGGCGGCGACGTAGGCGGGGTATATCGCGGCCACGACGGTGATCATCGTGCCGACGGCCAGGGCGAAGGCCAGGACGCGTATAGCGGCAACGGCCAGCGGCCCGAAGGGCAGTGCGCCCAGCCCGATGACCACCGCAATGCGTCCGGCGGCCAGGACGATGCCGATGACGGCCCCGATGGCCGAGCCGAGCAGGCCGGCGAAAGCGCTCTCCAGGAAAAAGAGGCGGACGACAAACGAGTCGAGGGCCCCGAGGCACTTCATGGTGCCGATCTCGCGAAACCGTTCAGTCACGCTCATGAGGACGGAGTTGGCGATGCCGACGGTGGCCACCGCGACCGACAGGCCGATCAACCAGGTGTCTCGCCGCTGCTGGATCAGCCGGGCGGCCTCGCTGCCGACGTCCAGGCCCATACTGCGCGAGAGGGCGAATACGGTGTTGGTATCGCCCGACTGGACAACGGCGTCGACCAGCCGTGCGGAGGTCATCACCCCGGCCATGAACGCGACCGCCAGGACCACGCCGGACAGCGTCAGCAGCGACCGCGAGGGGCGGGTTCTGATCGTACCGGCGCAGATGCGAATCGACTGCCGCCAGGGCAGGACGACCTGCTTGCCGACACGTTGCGAGGGGCCGCGACCCGTTGAGTTCTGGTCGATCATTGCGATGCACCGGTGGTGTTAACCATTGACTGGCATTCTACTGCGGGAGGCAGGGGGCTGTCAGCCTTGGAGAGGCCCGCGAGGAGATTGGCGTAAAACCAGCGCCAGGAGCGCGGTGCCGATCTCCCGGCCCGATCCGGCCTTCGTCTGGCCCTTGACGCGCGGCAGCGGCGATCCGATCCACGTTGCCGTGGCGGCCGTGCATGGGATACAATATATGGTGAGTTGGAATGTCAAGCATCTGGCCAATGTGAACAAGCGGGAGCATCTGGCTCGCATCTGCGCCCGATGTGGCTACATCGCACCGGAAATCCTCACGCCGGATGTCTTCTGGGGGACCGAATCATGAACGCATCTGACGTATCGGCATCCGATCCCGTCCGTCCCCGTGGCCTTCCACCTGGACCGCCCGCGCCGACCGGCGACCCGCTCATCGACGAGGTCCGGGCCATCAAGTACGAGTTGTCCGCTCGTTTCGACCACGACGTTGAAAGGCTCGGCGCCCATCTCAAGGCACTCCAAGAGGAGATCGCTCGACGCGAGCCCCAGCGGATCGTCCGGCAGGCCGGGCGAAAGCAACGGTAACCAACCGTCGCCGGCGGCATCGAACGCCACATCGGGTGGATTGGCCAGACTGTCGTCGAGAACCGTCCGCCTCCTCGTGGCTAATGGGTGATCGCTGACAGCTTCCGTCAGGTTCCCCAATTCGGATCTGTCGGCACGGTCTTGTCGCTACAGCATCGAGCACCCCCTGATCCCCCAGCCCGATCCCACCTTCGTCTGGCCCTTGACACGCGGCAGCGGCGAGGCCGCCGGTCGGCGACCGCGACACGAAGAGTCGGCCGTGTGTCAAGGGCTGGACCGAGGCCGCCCGCGACCTGGCCGAGGCCGTCGAGCACAATGAGCGGGTCTTCCTCTACGGCCCCAGCGGCACGGGTATTCTGGGCGGTCCAATCGCCTCGAAAGTGGGCTTACGCTCTCTGCATTTCTGTCTTTGGAGGGCCAAACGAGATCACCAGAGGCCGATGGAGCGCGGCAGCAATCCGCTGGAGCATGGAGAGCGAGTGTCCTTCGTAGTCAGCGTCTTCGAGTCGGGCGATGGTCGGCTGACTGGTACCGATGAGTTCGGCCAACTGTGCCTGCGTCAGGCCCGCCGCTGTTCGGGCATCATAGATCATTTGGGCGACCCGGCAATTGAGAGTCGCTTTCTCTATGAGTTCGCGCTGCTTGCGGTCGTCACCGAGCATCTTGTCCAGGATTTTCAAAGCGTCTGCCGTTTTCCTACGCATCGTCGAGGTCCTCCTCGTACCTGTGCCCCTCCGGGTCCTGCTCGTAGCGTCTACCTGCCTGCCAGATGAGCCTGACCACTCTAGATCGGAGGTGCGTCTTCAGAGGAGGGTCTGAATGACGGCTTGCGCGGGTACCAGAGCTACGTCATGGTCGTCGGAGCAGGCGCAGGTCGTTCGAACCAGGAGCTGCTGGCAGCGCGGGGGGTGGGGCGGATGAGTTTGCGGAGGATGAAAGCGATGCGTTTGCGGTTGATCCAGACGGCCTCGAACATCTCGCGAAAGCGGAGGTTACGCAGGTAGACGTGGAGATAGCCCTTGAGCTGGAGCCACTCCATGGTCTTGCGGGGAAGGCTTTCGAGTTCGAGGGCGTTGCCGATCTGCTTGTTGAAGTCCGCCCAGTTGACGCCGATCAGTTTGTAGCCGCCCTGGCCTCGGGTGGCCAGTTCCCAGATCTCCGAGCCGGGGTACGGCACCATCAGGCCGATTGCGACCGAGTTGGGGTTGACCTTCGCGGCCAGGCGGATGGTGTCGCGGGCGGTTTCGCGGGTCTCGTGGGGATGGCCGATGATGAAATACGCGGCGAAGTCGAGGCCGGCCTCGCGCAGCACGCGGGCCGCCCGAAGCACATCCTCCGGGCCCACGCCCTTTTTCATCCGGCTCATGATGCCGGGATTGCCCGACTCGACGCCGAAACCGACGCTGGTGAAATTCGCCTCTTTGAGCAGCCTGGCCGTCGGCAAGTCGATGGTGTTGGCGTGGACGTAGGCCCAGAAGCGGACCCGGCGATGGAGGCCTTCGGCGATCAAGGCTTTGCACAAGTCGGCGGCGTGATGCTTGTTGACGGTGAAGGTCTCGTCGTAGAAGTCGGTGGCCGTGCAGGCGAACTGGTCGAGGTTGCGTTTGATCTCGGTGATGACATGAGCGACGCTGCGGCGGCGGACCTTGCGGCCATAGGGCCGGCTGCAGAAGTTGCAGCCGAAGGGGCAGCCTCGCTGGGTCATGACCGGATACATCCGGGCGGGCGGGAAAAGCTCCCAGGCGGGCATGCCGAGATCGTCGAGGTCCTGGGCGATCTCGCCCCGGCCGTTGACTCGAATCTGCTCCCCTTGCCGGCTGGCGATACCGGGAATGTCGCACGGGTTACCGCCGGCGAGCGCCGCCTGGACGAACTTGTGGAAGGCGATCTCGCCCTCACCGACCACGATGTAGTCGAAGCTCGGGAACTCGCGCAGAGTCCGCTCGGGCAGGAAGGTGCCGTGGAAGCCGCCGAGGACGATGATCGTGTCCGGGCAGCGAGCCTTGACCGCGGCGGCGATTTTGTGAGTGGTGGCGATCATGTGGGTCATGGCGGTCAGGCCGAGGATCCGCGGCCGGCGATGGATGATCTGCTCGATGGTCTCGTCCACGGTCAAGCGGGCGAGCTTGCCGTCGATGACGGCGCAGGGGATGCCGTTTTTCAGCAGATAGCCAGCCACGCAGGCGATGCCGATGGCCGGGTAGTCGGGCGTGTCGTAGCACTCCCGGGGGATTTCGGCGGGTGGATTGACCAGCAGGACGGTGTCGTTCATGCAACGGTTCCTCTCGCGTAGTTATCGGATGCTGCGGAGGGGTGGTGAAGTTACGAAGAAGCGGTCAGCGATCAGCTTTCAGCGATCAGCCAGAGTACGACCGGAAGCATCGCACGCATGGCGGAGACCGTTCCAAATTCGGCACTGATGAGGATGGGAATCTTCACCACGGGGCCCCAGCACGGATTCTGGGGCCAGCGGAAAGGGATTCTGGGGCCGGAGGTCCGCGGGCGCGGACCCTACCGGGAGCCGATGAAGAGGGTTCCGAGCGTGCGGAAGAGGATGGTCATGTCGAGCTCGACGCACATGTGTTTGATGTACCAAAGGTCGAGTTGGAGCTTGCGTTGTGCGTCCTCGACGCTGGCCCCGTAGCGGTAGTTGATCTGGGCCCATCCGGTCAGGCCGGGTTTGACGACGTGGCGTTCGTTGTAGAAGCGTATCCGGGCGGAGAGTTCCTCGACGAATTCGGGGCGTTCCGGCCGGGGGCCGACGACCGCCATGGTGCCGGTCAGGACGTTGATCAACTGGGGCAGTTCGTCGATCCGGAGCTTGCGCAGGTAGCGGCCGACGCGGGTGACGCGGGGGTCGTTGAGGGTGGCCCAGGCGTGGCCGTTTTTCTCAGAACCAAGGACCATGGTACGGAACTTGTAGAGCCGGAAATGGCGCCCCAGCAGGCCGACACGGGTCTGGGCGTAGAACGCCGGTCCCGGGCTGTCGAGCTTGATGAGCATCGCGATGAGCGGCCAGAAAGGCAGCGTGAGAAGCAGGCCGATGCTCGCGAGGACAATATCGCAGACCCGCTTCATGATGAGTTGGGCTTCGTGGTAGTGCTTGAAGTCGGCGAAGAGGAACCAGTTCGGCTCGAGCAGGGAGGCGGGCACTTCGCTGAGCATGTCCTCGTAGAACGTGGACAGGTTGGTCACGCGGCAGCCGATCTTGAGGCATCGCAAGGCCTTGTCGACGACCCAGGGGTTTTTGGATGCGACGCGGCCGACGACGACCTCGTCGACCTGATGTTCGAGGCAGATGCGCTCGATCTCGTCGACAGTGCCGAGGACCGGGTGCTTGCCGATGGTGCGGCCGATCTCCAGTGCGTCATTGGTCACATAGCCGACAAGCTGGTACCGCTTGGACAGGCCGTCGCCCTGGCAATCGGGAGACAACTGCGACTTGCGGTCGGTGCCGACGATCAGGAACTTGCGGCTGTAGCGGTTGACCGCGGAACAGACGAGCAGGCGGAGGGTCGGGGCGATGGCCAGGTAGCCCATCATGGCCGTGAACATGACCCGGCGGCTGTGCGTCGAGTACATCAGGAAGTAGATCACGATGTAGGTGAGCGCCAGGGCGGTCATGGCGGTGAGCACCGACCGAGCAAGGATGCGCGAGCGTCGAAGCAGGGCTTTCTGTTCGTAGAGTCCGAAGACCAGGCCGGAGATTACCATCGTGGGGGCCTGGACCAGGAACATCTCCCACCACTTGAAATGGACCCACCCGCCAGCCGGCGTCCAGACGAGAACGCGGTAGGCCATATAGATGGCCAGCGAGAGCACCGCGACATCGAAGGCGCTCCAGAGCATCCAGGGCATTTCGATCAGAGAGTTTCCGAAGGAGCCGACCCAGTTGCGTCCTGCCGCCGGGGCGGCGGCCTCGGGCCTGACGAGTCTCAAGCAGGCCCGCGCGGACAGTCTCCGCGGTACCGAGGACGGTTCAATGACAATGGTTTGGGTCGGCGAATCCATTTCGCTTGTCCCATAGGTTTATGGGCTTCAGTTTTATCGGCGCGAAGGGAGCGGGTGGTGAGTTAGGAGGTTCGGAGGTCGGGGAGATTTGCCCTGAAGCCATGGGCGGGAGGCGTGGCGTCGTGAGGATATCGGACGTTGTCGTGGCGGCGGGAGTTGGCCGGGTGTCACGGCCGATAACAGAGTCCCTCGATTGAGCGATTGTGGGGACGGACAGGGCGGCCACTGGTGCGTACCGCGGTGGCGGGGAAGGCGTTTGAACGCACTGCTCACAGGGCGGCGGCATACGGCCGTGAGTGCGGCCCGAAAGCTTCGGTGATACCTACAGTGGCGCCGCCGGATGCCGATAATCTCAAGGAGAGCTTATTGGACCGTCTTGCGGTGATACGGAGAATTTCTGAAATGCGCCCCAAGCCCGGATACGCATTGATGGTTTTTGCCACTATAGCGGTTCTGGTGGCGGTGGTGGTGCCAGGCTGCAGTGAGAAGAAGACCGGCCTGCTGGCCGCTTATTCGGGCCCGACTTTGTGCAGCGACAGTTTTGGGGTCAGCCGCGTGCCCTGTCCGACGACGGGGTTTGCGATTCTCGAGAAGCAGAAGTCGCACGGGCGTTTCCCATGCAGAGTGGCCGTGGCCAGGCTTGCCCCCGCGCCGAAGGACCCGTTTGCCGACCCGCTGCCCACCGAGTGGGCGCTGGGCTCGATCCCGAACGAGGAGGGGACCTACTGGACGAGTTTGTTCAACACCGTTCCCGACGTTCAGGGTGTCAATATCATGGACCCGCTGAACATGGAGCATCCGGAGGCCAATCTGGAGAAGATCGCCGCGACGGCCGGGAATATGAAGAACGGCTTGTGCGTCATCTTCGGGCCGGGGCCGGCCGAGGTGGACAGCGCCTGTGTGCTCGGCGTGATCATGGACACGGCCCGGCGCGAGCGGATTGCCTGCGTCCAGGCCTTGGCAGGCCCGAACGACCGCTATGAGGCCCAGCCCGACCAGATGCTCGGCGACCAGCGGAACGAAGACGTGAACTACATCGCCATGCGGCGTTTTCAGCAGCAGGTCAGGCAGTGCATGGAACAGCTTCGCGGCCGCGACATTCCAGCCCCGGCCACGCAGCCCAGCCCCTGGAAAACCGGCCGCGGCATCCGGTCGATGGATCAGCAACTGCCGCCGATCTACATCATTCCCAACCGGTCATCGAACTGGTGAAGCGGACGGCTGGTTGCCTTGGGCCATGAGGTGTCCGCCGGACAGTAGAACGGCTCGCGCTTGCCCAGCCGCCTGAAGTGATACTCGGCGTATTCGGTCTCCGGATACCCCTTCAAGTAGGTCGTTTCGTCGAGGAAATACAGGTGGGCGTGCCGGAGTGAGGGCATCCCCAGTTCGCTCGCGTAAGCGACGGGCCAGGGCTTGAGATACGGCAGGTCGGGGTTCTTCAGCACGCCATCCTCGAACCAGCCGTTCTGATAAGCGTAAATGCTCTTATCCGGGTCCACGGCATCGACATAATCCCAGTCGGCGTAGAGCTGGCCGCGATCCTTGTGCGTGACGGAGAAAGCCAGGACGGCCTTGCCTAACTGAGACATGTTGGACAGACACACCGAACGCCGGGCCTGGGACCGGGCTTGTGACAAGGCCGGAATGAGAATGGCCGTGAGAAGCGCGATAATGGCCACCACCACGAGGATTTCAATAACCGGCACGCGAACAGACGGCGAAGGCAAGACCGGCCCTCAAACGCACCGTAATACGGCCATGTTGACCAGGTCGGGCACGCAGCCGCCTCCGGTGAGTCGAATCGCACGAAAGGAATCGCGTTGGCTCACAAGAGGTGAACTACAACTCCGGTGGCATTCAGTGCCGATGTACCCGGCCGGGTTGCGATCTGAGCCTTCAGGCCACTTCCGATACCACGCAGGCGTGCTTGCCGGAAGGGGTGGGGGCGAGGTGGGTGTGGCGGCGGAGACGGATGCGGACGTTTTCGCCGAGGCGGCGGCGGAGGCCGGCGAGGATCGTGTGTTCGGAGTCGGGGTTGAAGCGGGCGGTGGGCACGATGTCGACATCGAGTTCGTCGAGCGAACGCTGGGTGACACGGAATTGGCGGATTCCGTCGACTTCGCGGAGGACGTAGATCAAGGCGAGGGCGTGCATGTGGCGGATTTCATTGCCGGCGCGGCAGACGATCTGATCGGTGAGACGGCCGCGGATTTCGGCCAGGGCGGCAAGCGAGGCGCCGCAGTCGCATGGTTTATGGGGGTTCTGGGGTCCCCGCCTTCGCTCTGCTTCGGCGTGGCAAGCGGGGTTCAGTGGGTGAGAACCCACCCCTTGCTGCGCAAGGGATGGGGCACCTTGTGCCCACGCTCGGGCGAGGTCGCCGGTGCAGTAGCGGATCAGGGGCATGGCGAAGGTCTCGAGATGGGTGACGACCACTTCGCCGACCTGGCCTGGGCGAGCGTGGCGGCCCTGGTCGTCGAGCAGTTCGAGGATGACGTTTTCCTCCGGGATATGGAGGCGCCCGGCCGGACAGCCAAGTGCGAGCACGCCGCCGTCACGGCAGCCGTACTCGATCACGACGGGAGCGCCGAAGGCCGCGAAGATCGCCTGACGATCGGGTTCGAGCAGCACTTCGCCGGTTACGAAGACCGCTTTGAGACGCGGTGAGCCGAGGGCGCCGGGGGGCAATCCGTTGACCAGGGCGTGGCGGGACAGCAGCGCGAGGCTGCCGGCATATCCATAGAGGCAGGCGGGCTGCTCGGCGCGGATGCGATCGATATATGTATCCATCATCGCGTCGGTCATGTCGAAGGCGTTAAGAATGTGCTGATTGAGCAGGGCGTCGCGCCACTGGCGGAGCCGGTCGTTGGCCGCGAGTTCGACGGGCGCGCCCCAGAGGAGCAGTTCGGGGTCGCCCGGCTGAATCCCCCACCACTGGCGGGCGCGCCAGCGCGCCGCCCAATCGGCCGCCTGGCGGAATCGGTCGAAGTGGAATTTGAGCGGTTCGCCGCTGGAGCCACCAGTGTTGTAGAGTTGCGGGCCGCCGCGCGGGCAACCGAACCAGGTCATCTCGTCGAGGTGTTCGCGGACGTCATCGCGGCTCAGCAGTGGCAGGGCATTCAGCGCATCGAGACCGAGAGCGGGATCGGCCGGGTCGACACCGGCCTGGCGGATGCGTTCCGCGTAGAACGGGCAATGATCGGCGGCCGTTCGCAGCAGCCGGCGCAACTTGCGCTCCTGGAGGGCGCGCATGGTCTCGGGCGGCAGATGCTGGGTGCGATTCAGCTCGGCCAGGCGGCGCATGGTGTCGCGGCGACGGAGCCGCTCGGTGAGCGGCCAGAAGACGTGCCCGGCAAGCCAGCGATTCATGGCAGAGCCTCCGCGGTTTGAGCCGAGGGCGGCATGCTCACAACCGGCAACGATGTAGAAGCGCCTGTGGCCGCCCGCGCGGCCAGGACGCGGTCAAAGATAGTCTGTACCTCCTCGGCAACGGTGGCCCAGGTGCGATTGCCGCCCATGGCCGCGATGCGCGGTCGGTTCCATGGCCTGAGCAAGGCTGATTCCACCGCTACAGACAGGGCCTCCATATCGTCGTCCAGTACGATGATGCCCAGTTCACTGGAGCGGATCTGTTCGCGATTGCCGCCAACATCCGTGGCGACAACCGGCGTGCCGGCCGCCAGCGACTCGGAGATGGCGTTGTTCCAGCCCTCGATTCGCGACGAGTTGACCGTCACGTCGGCGGCGTTGTACAGCAGGTTGAGCTGCTCGCTGCTGACAGGGCCGGTGAATTGGATGCACGGCGAGCCGGACCGGCGGTTGCATTGCTCGATCATTCGATGAACGCTTCGGGCGAACCACCACTCTCCGCGCCGACTGCCGACGAGCACCAGGCGCACATCACCGAGCGCGGATTTCAGGGCCGGCATGATGGCTACGAGCCGATCGAAGCCTTTCAATCGCTGGAGGTGACCGACGGCGAGAACGTATTTTGCGTTCTGGTCCCAGCCCAGTGCCACCCTGGCCCACTGGCGATCGACCAGCCGGTGTACCTGTGGCCGGATGCCGTTGGGGATCACATCGACGCTCAGATCACCACCGGCAACGTTGTGGATCCACCGGATCAGGCTGCGGCTGACCGCGATGCGGGCATCGACTCCGCGGAGCATGGCCGCGATCTGCATTCTGCGGATCGCACGGCGTGATAACCGTATGATCTTGCCGCGTATGGTGACCACGACGGGGATATCCAGGCGACGGCCCGCCAGCCATGCGCCCACGCCGTCGGGGTAGACGAAATGGGCATCGATCAAATCCACGGGGGGCCAGCCCAGACGTCGTCGCCGGGCGATGGTCCGCAAGAGGGCCTCGGCGCAGGCGAGCCCGTCGGCGGCCCAGCCAAGGACAGGGATGCTGATCATCCGAGGGTGCGCGGCCGGCAAAGGTTGGTCCTGATCGTCGATTCGCCCGGCGCGTCGGAGCAGCGGGCACCAGGGCTGGGGCGATACGACGCTGAGGTTCACGCCCGGGCGGCAAGCCAGGGCTTCCGCACGGCGCTGAATGAAGACGCCCTGGTCCGGGTGAGCGGGCGTGGGGTAACACAGGCTGGTGGTGAGAACATTCACGCAACGGCCCCCTCGCATATTGCAGTCTTGCCAGCAGGAGCCGCGGTTTCGATGAGCGGTCCTGCATCCTGGGTGGCCGGCACGGCGGTTGCGTTGCAGGCGTATGCCCGGGCCCACAGTTCCAGGGCCAGCAGCGTCCACAGGATGTGGCCGTTCGCGCTCAGGCCGTTCAGATGCCCGGAGATCAACTCGCTGATGGCCGCCGTGTCGATCCATCGGGAGCAGACCGACTCGCGCGAGGTGAGCAGGTCGACGGACATTGCCCGCAGGGGCCCGCGGAACCATTCGTTGACCGGCACGTCGAAGCCCTGCTTGCGGCGACCGGCCACGTCGGCGCCGAGCCAGCGCGCGGCCACCTCACGAAGGACGACCTTGTCGCGCCGGCGGTCGAGTTTGAGCCACGTAGGCATCCGGGCAGCAAGCTCGACGAGCCGATAGTCCAACAGAGGCGTGCGCACTTCGAGACCGACGGCCATGCTGGCCCGGTCGACCTTGGTCAAGATGTCATCGACCATGAGCGTTTTCATGTCGACGTAGAGCAAGCGGTTGAGAAGCGAGGATCGGCAACGGGCAAAGAGATCACGACCGCGGGCGAAGGGGTTATGGCCGGTTGTCTGATCGAGCACCTCGGGGCGCAGGAGCATGCCCGGCAGCATGCCGGCCGACAGGGAGACGCTTCGCAGGTGAGCGGTGATGTCGTCGCAGGCGAGGTTTTGCAGCGTTGTCTTCGCGCGCAGGGGGCGAGGTAGCCAATCGGCCTTGGGATACAGCCGACCTGCCAGCCCGGCCGTCGGACCGCGCAGCCAGCGCGGCAGTATTGCCCGGACAGACGCCTCGGCCAGGTCAAATCGATATCGCCGATAGCCGGCGAGCATTTCATCTCCGCCGTCGCCGGAAAGAGTCACGGTGACGCGCTGCCGGGTGGCTTCGGACAGCCGCAGCATGGGCACCGCGCACGAATCGGCGAACGGCTCGTCGAAATGCCGGGCCAGCCGTTCGGCGGCGGCCGCGGCGTCCGAGTGTACCGCAATCTCGCGGTGGTCGGTGGCCAGTCGTTCGGCGACGACGCGGGCATGTTCCCGTTCGTCGCAATACGGCTCGTCGAAACCGACAGTGTGAGTCAGCACGGGGTCGCCGGAGCATCGCCGCATCGCCGCGACGATCACCGAGGAATCGATGCCGCCGCTGAGAAACGCTCCCAGCGGCACATCGGACATCAGGCGGATTGACACCGAGTTTTCGAGCAGAGCGGCAAACTCATCGATCCACTTGCCGGCGGTCTGCTCGTCGGGCTGCATCGCTTCAGGATCGTCGAAGGGGATGTCCCACCAGCGTCGAAGCGACGTACCGCCGGCGGTGCAGACGACGAGGCAGCCCGGCTCCAGCTTGCGAACGCCGCGGAAGATCGTGGCCGGTGCGGGCACGTGACCGAAGGTGAGGTAATCGCTCAGAGCGGGCAAGTTGATGCGCTGCTCGATGTCTCCGCAGGCCTGCAGGGCCTTCAGTTCCGATCCGAACACGATCCGGCGACCGTCGTCGTGCCAGTAGAGCGGTTTGACGCCGAGCCGATCGCGGGCCAGCACCAGCCGGTGCGTCCGCGAATCCCAGACGGCGATTGCGAACATGCCGTTGAGGTACTCGACGAACGACTCGCCGTGATCCTCGTACAGGTGGGCGATCACCTCGGTGTCGCATCGGGTCCGCAGGATGTGGCCGCGATCCTTGAGGCGCTCGGCCAAGTCGCGGTGGTTGTAGATTTCACCGTTGCAGACGACCTGTATGGTGCCGTTCTCGTTGGACATCGGCTGGCGGCCGGAGGCCAGGTCGATGATGCTCAGGCGAGCGTGGCCGAGGCTGGCGTGAGTGTCGGCATAGACGCCCATCTCATCCGGGCCGCGATGGCGCAGCGCGGCGGCCATGGCGCCGCCCAGCCGGGTTTCGTGAGGGCGCAACCCGGCGAATCGCACCATGCCGGCTATTCCGCACATCCGGCGTCCTCCATCCTCGCGGCCGAAGGCCGGCCGCTACGATTGAGCAACGAGTGGAACAGGGCCGCATACTGCCGGGCGCACTCGTCGAGGCTGTGGCGTTCGGTGACCATCGTCCTGGCGTTGCGGCCGTATTGCTCGCGGAGGCGATCGTCCTTGAAGGCGTCGGAGATGGCCCCGGCCAGAAGGTCGGCGCGGTCCGGCGGCACAAGCCAGCCGGTTTTGCCGGTTTCCACCAGTTCGCGGTTGCCGCCGACATCGGTCGCCACGACCGGCAGACCGCTGGCCATGGCTTCGAGGATCGCGATGCTGCAAGCCTCGTAGCGGCTGGAGACAACGAACAGGTCGGCGATCCTCAGCAACGCGGGCACGTCCTCACGGTGACCGAGGAATGTGACCGAATCGGTACACTGCAATCGATCGGCGAGCTTCTGGAGTTCCTCGCGCATCGGCCCGTCGCCGATGACCAGCAACCGGGCCTGTCGCTGATCGCCCGGCAACTGCCGCCAGGCATCGAGCAGTACGTCGATCGCCTTGATTGGCATGAGGTTGGCGACGCAGACGGCCATTTTGGCGCCCGGCGGCACGCGCAGTTCCGTGCGGATTCGTTCGCCCTCGTCGTCGTCTCCGGCCGGGCGGAAGCGATTTACGTCAACGCCGTTAGGCAATGTCACCAGTTTGGAGGCGGGAATACCCCAGTCCCCGGCCATCCGCTCAGCCGCCTCCCTGGAGACGGAGATCACCGCTGCGGATTTGCGGGCCGCCCATCGGTTGAGCCATCGCCGCAGCCGGCTTGGGGGGGCTGTGTCGACCTGCCCGTGGTAGGTCAGGGCCAGCTTCGTCTGCCGTCGGCCGCTGACGGCCCGTGCGGCATCCACCCAGGTGCCGGTACTCAGGGCCTCGACGACCTCGGGTTCGAAGTCGCGGATGACCTGGCGAAGGCGCTTCCAGCAGCTCCAGTCGCGGGTTTTGCGCCGGCCGAGGACCCAGGTGGTGGCCATTGACTTGCACTGCGACCAGAGTCGGTCGTCGGCCGCGCGCAGGATGCAGACCCCGTGGGTGACACGGCAGCCCTCGCCTGCCCCGCCGGCCGGCGTGGAGGCCCGGATCACATCGAGCAGCACGCGTTCCATTCCGCCGCCGTAGAGAGACGGCACCACGTGCAGCACGCGAATGCGACGCAGGCCCTTGACCGACCCTCGTGATTCGGTCACGGGCAGGCTGCTCGGGCGGCGATTCGCCGGTTGTTGTCCTGCTACCGTCGGGGATGCTTCGCTCGTCATGCCGGTCGCCCTCCTGTGGCCAAACCGAGTTGTGCCCGGTTGTCCTGACGCACCCAGTGTTGCAGCAGCATCTTTATCGTCACTTCCTCGTGGATTTCCTGCCGAATTTCGTTCTCGACCGCGCGTTTGAGGCACACCGGCAGGATGACCATCCACCAGAAGCCCTCGGTGTAAAGGCGGCTGGTGAACATGCCGCCGATGATGTAGATCAATAATGCCATCCGGTTGGCGAAAATGAGCATCTCGAACAGGCCGGGGTCGGAGAGGTGGGCGCGCACCCGGCGTTTCAGGCGGCTGAGCGTGCCCCAGGCCATCGCCAGGGTGGCCAGGAAGCAGGCCAGGCCGGGGATGCCCATCTCGGCGGTGCAGAGGATGAACGAGTTGTGGGCGTCGCGGGCGATCATGTTCAACGATTCGGTGGCCGCGTTTCCGTAGGTCAGCCGATCCTCCTGGGTGGTGTAGCGGTCGACCATGCGCTGGAACTGACCGACGCCGACGCCGAGCGGGTTGTCCTTGATCATCTCCCACGCGGAGGCCCAGATCAGCAGCCGCGCCGCCGACGACACTTCGCGCTGCTCGTGGGAGCTGATGATGGTCTTCATGCGTACCCAGAACCACTCGTCGGCGAGCTTGACGCTGCCGAGCATTCCGAACGCGAGCACGGTCACGGCCCACCCGCGATGGCGTCGAGGTATATACCACACGGCGAGCACCGCCGCGATGAGGGCGGCCATGAATGCCGAGCGGGCCCGGCAGAGCAGGATGGCGTTGATGCTGTAGCAGGCCGCGAAGAAGGCCAGCACCTTGAAGCGCCAGTATTTCTGCCACAACAGGACCGCGGCGAAGGGGAGCAGGGCGACCAGGTGAATGGCCAGGCCGGTCGACTCGCGGAAATCGGGGCCGCCGATTCCGTTCAGCCGGTTGTGCTCGAACGCGCCCGGCGGTGCATTGGTGGCCTCGTGGCCAAGGTACAGCGACATGACGGTGAACATGATCACGAGGAACCACACGTGCCGGCGGACGACCACCACGTGGCTCATGGTGAAGGCAAAGAGGAACACCTTCCACATCTTATCGATGACGAAACCGGTGCGTTCGTTCCAGGCGGCCCCGGACGCCCCGGAGAGGAGCATGGTGAGGAAGACGAGCAGAATGCCCCACTCGATGGGGTGCATGAACCGCGCTCCATACCGGAGGCGATTGAGATTGATGACGGCGCCGACCACCAGGCAGGCGGCGACGATGTAGGCGTATCGGATGCCGAGCGGCTGGAGGACCTTTCCCCACCAGGTCGTCTCGGGATAGATGTGATAGAGGGCGACGTAACAGAGAACACCGGCGATGGGCGCCACGAAGGAGGCCGCCGTGCTGCCGCAGAAATAGAGCAGAAACGCAATGCTACGGAGCGGCATGGGCCAGAGTCTCCTTGTTCTCGGCAGTACGCGGTTCGGGCGTCACCGGGAGCACCGATTCCTCGCCGCGGGATTCCGGACCGTCTGAGTCCGCCCCTCGGCCTGAGCTCGGGACGGAGGCTGGCGTGGCGATTCCGCCTCGCAGGACTTCCAGGAACGCCGCCGCCACGCTGCTCCATGCGAAGCGTGTGCGGGCCATCTCGAGGCCTGCCGAACCGACTCGCCGGGCGGTCTTGGCATCGGCCAACAGCCTGACGACCGCTGCCGCGATGCGTTCCGGATCGTCGGCGACGATGATTCCGGCGTCGTCGCCGCTGGGCAGGCCGCCGACCGCCATCGACGTGGCCACGACGGGGCAGCCGACGGCACAGGCTTCGAGGATCTTGTTCTTGATCCCCGTCCCACTCACCATCGGGGCGACCGCGACCTGTGCCCGTTCGAGCCACTCGCGAATGCTTGGCACGCGTCCGGTGACCACGACGTTGGGCATCTCGCTCAGAGCCTGCACGGCCGGCGTCGGATCCGCTCCCACAATGGCCAGCGTGGGTGGTTGCCGAGCGGCGTCCGTCTCATCCGGCCCACGCGGGCCACAGCACCGCAAAGCCAGCACCAGCGGCCAGACCTCGTAAGCCATGAATCGCGCCGCCGCCTCGTTGGCCGGGAAACTCATGCTGCCGGTGAAGACGACCAGCGGCTCGCGAGGCCATTTGTCCAGTGCCTTGGCATCGACTGCGGCACCGTTGGGCACGACCGCGGCGGGTCGTCCCGCCACTCTCGCCAGGCTGCTGGCGTCCTGAGGAGCCACGGCGACGAGAGCGTCGAACCTTGGGAGCACGCGACGGCGGATGACCTGCATGACCATGGCGGCCTTCAAGCCCGTCAGGGACCAGCGATATCCGTGCGGCGCGCTTCGGCGCAACAGCCACGGATCGTCGATCAGGTCGCAGACGATGCGGGGGCGGCTGCTGCTTCCGCGAGCAGCGACCGCCGCCAGCAGGTAAGCGACCGAGGGCATATCGAATCCCGCGACCACGTCGGCTGATGGTGCCAGCCGGCCGATCGCGCCGGCCAGGGCGGTGTCGCAGCCCAGGAACGACAGTGACCGGCGGACCAGATACGGCTCGTTTCGGAGTGCTTGAGCGTCAGAGCTTACGCCGGAACCCTTCGGGGCGGCCGGGCCTGAGTCGGCTTCCACCGGCGGCTTGTCCGCCAGCGCACATGTGAGCAAGCTGCCCGTGTCACCGAAGTGGGATCGGGTTTCACTTGCCAGGCGGGCAGATTGCACCATCACGCCGGGCATCACGTCGCGGGCGGCTATGGCCGTGCATTCATCGGGGGTGAGACAGAGGACTTCACAGCTCGTCTGCATCGCCTGCAGCAGGTGCGCGATCCGGAGGTTGCGGCCGTGCGCCTGGTTTGAAATGTCAAACGGCAGCGGGACCAGGAGCCTCATGCGTAGTCCTCCGCAGTCATGCCCGCAAAGGGCTGTTCGTTCATCCCCGGCCAGCAGAGGTCCGATCGTTCGCCGGACGGGCCGCGAAGTGCCCGCAGCGTCCGCTCCAGGGTCAGGTCTATGCTGAAGTGCCGGGTCACCATTTCCCGGCCATTGTCGCCCATGCTCTCGCGGCCCTGGCCATCAGCGGTCATTGCAGAGATTGCCCCTGCGATCTCGGCCGGCTCGAAGCTGCCGAGCAGCCAGCCGTTGTGCAGGTGACTGACCTGTCGGGTGGCGCCCGACGTGGGCGTAGCGATAACCGGTCGGCGGCAGGCCATGGCCTCGGCGAGTGCCAGACCGAACGACTCCGTGCGGCTGCACAGGGCAAACAGGTCGAGGCCGCTGTAGAACCCGGGCATTTCTTCGACGAAGGAAACGAAACGGACGATGTCGGAGACACCGAGATCGGCGGCGAGTTTCGCGAGCGGTTCGCGCTCGGGACCCTGGCCGGCGATGATCACCAACAGCGGCAGACCTCCTCGCCTGGCGATGGCGGCGGCCTGGATCAGCAGGTCAATGCCCTTCTCGTAAGACAGGCGCCCGGCGGTGCCTACGATGAACGGTCGAGGGCGGGCATACTCGACACCCCACTCACAGCACCACCGTTGCCGGCCGTTGGGATCGAACTGGAAGCGATCACAGTCCACGCCGTGTGGGATGGCCAGGATCCTGTCGCGGCGAATGCCCTGCCGGCGTACGATTCGTTCGCGGTCCTGACCGTTGAGCGTCACGACGGCGGTGGCCGCTGTTCCGGCCAGCCGGTGGCGCAGTGCCTGTGGCAGTCTCCAGCAGTGCAGACCCTCCATGCGGCCGCCCAGCCATCTGGCCGGAAGGCGGCGATGGTCGGACGCTTCCACCATCTGGTGGACCCAAAGCGCGGGGATGCCCGCTCGGTGTGCCAGCCACGGCAAGACCCACAGATGCGGCCTGCCGCAGGCGTTGATGACCAGACCGTCGGGTCTTTCGCGCCGCAGCATGGCCGCAAACTCACGGGCCAGACCGCAGAGGCTGCGGGTGCGCCCCGCCGGGACGGTGTCGACGCGGATGCCGCCGGCTCGAGCCCGATCGAACACGCCGGCATCACTTGCGGGGCCCGGCAGCCAGCAGATTGACGAATCGATGCCCCGGCGCCGCCCGGCCAGGGCCATGTCGACGATGTACCTCTCGGCACCACCGAAATGGGGTGCATCGCTGACGAAGACGAGTTGACGAATGATCCGCTTCATGCGGTTCCGTTCGCGGCGCGCGGCGGGCAGAGAAGGTCCGCCGCAACCGGCCTTGCCCGGTCATTTCCGGCGCGCAGCGCACACCAAAGGCGCCGCTGCACCATGCAGTAGATATCGGTCGTTGGCTGCGGCAGTTGAGGTTATATCGAGACGTTGCAGAGAGCGTCGGGCGAATGCGAACCATCGTCCGCGCCGCGTTGGGGCTCGACATTATCGGTCGGCGCGCCGGCTCCTCGCTCAATATCGGACGTCGGTGCCCTGCCGGCCTCGCTGAGCGTGTTGCGACCGGTGGCAGCGGCCAGACAGGCCGCGAAATCAGCCGCGATGACCGCTCGATCGTAACGTTCGATCGCCGCCCAGTATCGAGTACATTTCAGGCCACCGGCGAAGCGATCGGCGATGATCCGCTCCATGGCGGCGGCGACCGTGGCCTGATCTTCGAAAGCGGTGACCGTTGAGGCGCCGGCGGATCGAACGATGCCCGCGGTGTCGCCTTCCGGCGGCACAAGGGCGAGGAGGTGGACCGGGAGGGCGAGCAGTTCGAACGTCTTTCCCGGGATGCTCGTTTCGCCGTGGCGGCATCGCGGCACGACGACGATGGCGCAGTCGGCGCCGGCGGCCAGGCGGACGGCCGAGGCGTGATCGAGGTATCCGGGCAGTGTCAGCCACGGCGGGCGATCCTGCTCCCACTTATGTCGTTGCTCGGCATCGAGCGTGCCGGCGATGATCAGTCTCACGCGTCCTTGCCATTCCGGGCGCGCATCCAGCACTTGCCGTAGCGGGGCGATGATGCGGGCGATCTCGCGGCGGCCGTAAAACGCACCGGCAGCCACGAAGACGCATTCATCGGGGTTTGAGCCGGTCACATTCAGTGCCGCGGTCAGGTCGTCGCGGTCGAAGCCGTTGGTGACGCAGCGAATCGTGCCGGTCCGGCGTTGCGGGTATCGGTGCCTGAAATCCTCGGCGAGCGATGGGCAGGTGGTGACGACCAAGGCCGCGTGCTGCAGGATCTGCTGCTCCAGTGCGACCATCGATCGGATTCGGCGTTTGGCGGCGGGCGACCGATCGAAATCGCTGACCAGTGGGTCGCGAACATCGGCGACCCACGGAAGACCGGTCCGCCGGGCGATGCGAATCGCGATCCGGTGTGCGAAATGCGGCGGGCCACTGGAGACGATCACGTCGAACGGGGCCTGTCGATGTCTCTTGAGCGCGAAGCGGGCCGCCGGTCCGACCCACAGCGAGTTCGGATCGTCAATCCCGAGCCGCTGAAGCATCATCGACAACCGCCAGTGCAGGGCGTCTTCGATGCGGGCAGCCGGCCTTGGGATCGGCACAAGCCCGGCCGCGGATTTCGCTGCGCAGGCCGGTTCGCGGCCCGCGATTCGGTGTATGCGGCAGTTGCCGGCCACGTCGGCGAGCATGGATTCATCGTGCCACGGGAAACGATCATGCCCGGCGGTGAGGACCTCGGTCTCCCAGCCGCAGGCGGGCAGATACTTTGCCAGCTTGGCGGCTCGCTGCACGGCGCTGCCGCCGGTCGGAGGAAACATGTAGGTGATCAGCAGCGCTCGGCCGGCGCGAGCCGTATGCGGCGGTTCCGGCTGTTGCCTGACCCATTCGGCCCAATACTCACGCTGTCGATCAGCACTCATCCGTGTGATTCTCAATATGCCGAGCCGGCGAGCACGGGCTGCGGCTCGCGCGGCGCGGGATTCATCATCACCACGAACTGCACCTGGCCGGCGGAAGCGCCGCGGAACCCCGGGCGGATGCGCTCCAGGTGCCGGATCATGATCTCGGCTGTTGCCAGGGCCATCACCGGCCCGCATTCAAGCGGGTCTCGTACGGCCTGCTCCCATAAGGCCGTCAACGCTTCGCGGCGGACCCAGTTGAGCACTCGGGCGTTCGGCGCGGTCAGCACGTCCATCGCGCCGGTTGCCCACCAGGTTGCGAATGTCCAGGCACGGCCGGCGTGACCGCCGGTGCCCCACTTGCGGGTCCAGGGATGCCACAAGCCGGTCCACCAGCGGTGGATCCTCTCCTTTTGCCAGCAATACTCACGGAGCCAGAGGCTCTCGGCGACCGGCAGACCGCTGCAGGCCGTGCGCTGCACGCGGGCCAGCTTGGGGAACCGCCGGCGGATGAGCTCCATGAAGAGCTGCTTGCCGCGCCGCAGCCGCGGGGGCGTGTGTGCCTGCCAATCGAGCATGCCGCTGTCGCATGCGGGGCAGCGGACCCAGACATGGGAGCGAAGCATGGCCGTGCCGAGCACGTCAATTCGACCGCTGCGCGAGGCGGCGACGGTGTATTCGGCCTTGCCCAGAGGGTCATCCGTCGGGGCCAGCCGCCACGTTGTGTCGATTCGGTCCTGCCATTGGCGGAAATGCTCCTCCGCCAGCGAAGGCAGCAACAGATTGTTGATGACCGCCGGATCTCCACCTGCGTGCAGGCGATAGCGGGCCCAGCGGCTCTGGTGCGGGATGATTCCGTCGGCGACGTCCTCATCGAGGGGCACGTAAGCCCCGCCGAGCACGCCCTGCATGTAGCCTTCGAGGAGGACCGCACCGGCATGACCGCTCAGATAGGCGTTCATCGCCGTCGCGGGGGCCATGTGGGCGACGTTGTGCAGGCCGTCGGTGGCGACGATCGCCTGGAGCAGTCGAGCGGGCAGGTCTTTCGCTTCGAGCGGCTGCCAGTCGTGAGCCGCGCCGACTGCCCGGGCACAGGCCCGGCCGTAACGCACGTCGTCTGAGAACGCCCAGCCGGCCGTGAAGCACGACGGCATCCGGCCGACCTCGGCGCACATCCCCAGCAGCATGCGCGAATCCAGGCCGCCGCTGATGCCGAGAATCAGCGGCGAGTTGCAGATCGCGTGCCGCTGAATTGTGCTTTTCAGCACGGAGTCGTATTGCTCGATGGCTGCTTCGCGATTGCCCGCAGCCGGGGCGGCGTAGCTGAAGTCCGAGTATCGGTGGCTGCCGATGTGGCCCGCGGACCATCTGAGCACGTGGCCGGCCTTGAGCCAGTTCACGTTGCGGATCAGCGTGTGCTCGTCGACCATGTTTTCGCAGCGGATCAGGTCGCAGATGCCGGCATCGCTGATGGACAGAGTCTCGCCGGTCGCCTGCCACACGACTCGTGCGGCCGGGCCGATGACGAGGCGATCGGCCCTGGCCGCGTAGAACACCGGAATCAGGCCGAGCTTGTCGTTGAAGACGTTCCATTGCCGGCGTGAGTGCTCGTACCAGGCGCCGCAGAATGAGCCGTCGATGCGGGAAAGTATGTTGAGGCCGCCTGTCTGCAGCCGGCGGAGCACGATTTCAGCAATTGCGTTTCGCGAGGTCAGGTAATCGGACACCCAGTCGTGCGGCAGGAGCATCTCGCCCGCCCACAACAGCACGTCGCGGCCATCGGACCAGGCGCACGCGCCCGCCGCGGGCTCAGGCGTTGTGTAGGCGACGGCCGCGGCAGCCCAGCCGACACCGGCGCAGGCCTCGACGCGGACGGCCGTGGATTCCTCGCCCGGTGGCAGGAGAGCGCCCGTTGCATCGAGCATGCCGGCGACCAGTGTGCGCGCCTGGCCGCTGCGCGGATGACAGACCAGAACGATTCCCGGATTCAACGCGAAGCCTCCGGTCAACGGTCGCCCGTTGCGGCACTTATCAATTCGTCCGGCGCGTACGCCGTGCGCGGCAACGGTGCATCCTCACTATATCGGTCGTTGGGAGGGTGATCTGAGGCTATCGGGAGGGGCGATAATTCAGTCGACCTTCCTTGCTGCGGCGAAAGCAGGAACTGCCGACGGGGGCGTCGGCACTACCTGGAATGGCCGACGAGGGCGTCGGCCGACGAGGCGGCGTCGATATCGCTGTCGGCGAAAGTGGCGTGCCAGCGGCGGGGGATGCAGAATTCGCCGGCCGGGGGGCTGATCCAGAGGGGGAGGTTCTGGCGAGGCAGGAAACGGTTGGCCCGCAGGGCGTCGGCCAGCGGTGAATCCGTGCCGGACAGGCAACTGATCTGCACGGCCCCGACCTCGGCCAGCCGCGCAACCGCCGCGCTGACCAGCCATTGCCACACGTCGGGGCGATCCCACGGTGCGAGGATATCCACGATCCTCCCGTCGAGGCGATCACCGGCGTCCTGGCAGGTGCGCCAGAGCAGGTAGCCGGCGGGTCCGGCGGCATCGCCGGCGATCAGCAGCCGATAGCGGCCGGAAGGATGATCCCTGAACAGCCATCGGAGCATCGCCCCTGAGCGCCCGAAATGACAGCAGGACCCGTTGGGGCTCTGACGCTGCGCGGCGATGACGGCGTCGAGTTGTCCCCACGAACGATCAGGTGTTTCGGCGGGGGCGTCGCTCAACGACCAACCCTCGGGCGCGGGCCACTCGACAGCGTGATAGCGCAGGATGCGGACCAGTTCGGTCGCGAGCCGCCGCCCGATGCCGGCTTCTTCGCAGTTCCCGCCACGACGGATGTTGAGCTTGAAGACGGCCAGGCCGTTCTGCTCGACCCACTGCAGAGCGGGCAGAGCCTGGCGGGTGTCGGCGGTCCCCTGGATGGTCATCAACGCCCGGCAGGTTTTCTGAGCCTCGCGGAGCAGGAACACGCCGATACCCCGGCTTCGCAGGTCCTCGCGAACGACCCAGTCGACGAACCAACCGCCGGACAGCTCGCCGGGCTGGGACGAATCAACAAACACGGAGGTCGGCATGACGCCGATGTGGCCGACGATGCGGCCGTCGATCTCGGCGACGATGGATTTCCCAAAGCCGGCCAGATCGCCCGGCGAGTCGCGGAACTTCCACTGGAGGGTGTCGGGCGTGTGGGGCATGCCCTCGGCGGTGAGAAACTCCGCCAGCCTGCTCAGTTCGCCGGGTTGTGTCGGACGAATCTTCATCATTCCGCACTCATGCGCAACACGCCGCTTTCGTCACAAGCGATTCCGGCGCCGTCAGGGCCGGCGTGTCTTTGAGCTGCCCGGTCGCGGGTACTCCAAAGCGACGACTGGCGATTCTGTAATAGTCACGAGCGGTCACCGGCTGAACGCCTTGCTTGTTGACCAGGAAATCGAGCACGCCGGAGAGCCGAGCGAGGAACGCGTCGCGCGAGCGGCGATCCGGCACGTAGGGCGTGCCGCCGATGCCGATGTTCGAGCTGTGGAACGTCAGGTGGAGCATCTCGGTCTCGCGCCGCAACAGGGCCCGGCACAAGCGGATCATGTCGGCGAGGCTGGTCATCTCGGGGTTGAGCCTGATCAGCCGGAGGAGCCGCAGTCGATAGAGCAGCCCGATCAGCCGTAACCGGCGCACGCCCGGCCGAGCGAGCCGCCGGTACAGGCAGGCGGCGCGCTCGAAGTGTGCGGTGTTGAAACCGGCGCTGATGGGCACGCACAACAGATCGCCGCCTGGTTGCGGTTCAAGCAGGCAGCGGGTACCCAGCCAGTAAGGATGAAGCGGTGCATCGAAGTAATCAGGGCCTCCCCAGCTCGCGTGCGAGATAAACGGGCAGACGCTCGTTTCCACGTGATAGCCCATCTCGACCAGGAGAGGCGTATGGGCGGCGCTGCTCCCGTAGCGGCCCGAGCGATACGCGACCGGCTGAACGCCGAACCGGTCGCGAATCTGCTGAGTCAGCGTGCGCAGCTTGTCGCGCACCAGGTCCGGCGGCAGCATGCAGGGCATCGAGTGGGCGTCATCGGCCGGCAGACCGTCAAGCGGTGCAGTGACCCACGGATGCAGATGACCACCGATGTCGCAGCGGCCTTCCTTGAGGAACTGCTCGAGGTGAACGCTGCCGAGGCGATCCATGATTACCGGGGTGGTGACCTGGTACGTCGGCCGGACGCCGTACTGATCGAAGATGGCTTGAAGGCGGGGGAGTTCGGCCAGATGCCCCAGGCGCCAGTCGCGCGTAGGGTAAGAGCCGTTGAACAGCCCTTCTTCCTCCGTATCGATGTTGACCATCAGTCTGACCATGGTCTCATCCTGCAGAGGCAACCGCCTCGATCTCTGATCGGCCGGGTAATGTCGACTGCCGGCCTGTGCGGCGAGCCGCGACCTCGCCGAGGAGGTTCAGCCATTGTCTCGAGATACGGGCCGCGTCGTGGCGCTGCCGGGCGACCAGTTGAGCCTTCTCACCGAGAAGGCTTCGCCTATCGGCGTCGCCTGTGAGCCGGTCGAGCGTCTCGGCCAATACGCCGACATCGCCGATCGGCACGCATTCGCCGGACCGGCCGTGGTCGATCAATTCTGGCAGGCCGCCGGCCCCGGATACGACGACCGCCTTGCCGGCAGCCATGGCTTCCAGGGCGGTGTTGCTCGATGACTCTCGCCGCGAACAGACGACCACGATATCGAGCTCGGCATACGCCGCGGCTACGTCGGGCGTGTTGCCTCGAAATTCGACGCGGTCGGCAATGCCCAGCTTGCCGGCGAGTTCGGCCAGCAGTTCGCGAAGCGGGCCGTCACCGTAGATCAGCAGGCGCACGGCCTGTCGTTGCTTCATGGCCGCGACGGCCCGAATGAGCACATCCAGCCGTTTCTCATCGGCCAGGCGACCGAGGCAGCCGATGGTGACGTGGTCGCGCGGCGAACGCCGCTCCGGCCGTCGTTCGAAGCTCGGCGCGGCATTGACGATGAGAATGCCCTTTCGCCGGGGGTAACGGTAGACGTTTTCGTATTCCTCGCGCACGAACCGGCTGTTGTAGACGATGCGATCGGCCAGGGAGGCGATCAGCCGCGTCTTGAGCACTTGCCGACGGTTGTGCAGACCGAGACCGGGGAGCATGCCCAGGAAATGGCGGCCGACGGGCACGAAGTCGCGAATCCACGGCATCGTACGGTGGGTGATGACCACGGGCACACCCGCGAGAGCGGCGCCGACAATGGACGTGCGGAACGGCGTGTTCGATGACTGCACGAACAGGGCGACGTCCGGCCGTGTGCGGCGGAACCAGCGGCGGCGGTCGAGAATCGTCCGTGGACGATATCGACGGTCACCCGCGAGGTTGGCGTCGACCCAATCGACGGCCTGCACATCGAGCGGGCCCCGGATGTTGCTGAAGATGTCCTCGCCTGAGAGGGCGACGGTCACCTGCCAGCCGGAAGCGCAGACAGCGTCGACCAGGAATCGCGAGAAAGTCTGCATGCCGCCGATTCGAAGCGGGTTGGCGGTTACGAGGGCCAGACGGGGCGGGCGGCAGGTGGCGTGTTCGGTGTGCATCTACGACGCCTCCGGTACCGCCGGCCGCGGCGAGGCGGTCAGGCGGTCCCACCATCGCAGGACCTTCATCGGGACCAGCCTTCGATGCCAGAGCTGCCGGATCCGCGGATCGTGCGGAGCGATCGTGATCGCCAGGCGAAGCAGGCGCTGGTAGTCGGCCGGCTCTCGCCGCCAGTAGGCGTCGAGCACCGTTCGCAGCACCGGTTCAATCATGTACTGGCGCACCGACTCGGCCGGCAGAGCGGCGAATGCCTTCGGGCAGCGCTGCCGGAAATAATCCTGGGCGAGCCAGTGGCAGTATGCCATGTGCGCCCGGCGGCGGGTGATGTTTGTCGTGTGCTGGTTCATCACGTACAGCGGCTCGGGGATGTGGACGAAGTCGCAGCAGGTGGAGGCCAGCAGCGACATGCCGAAATCCTCGGTGCCGAACAGATCGGGGTTGTAGTTGCCCAGCTCAATGATTACGGAGCGACGCAGCATGGTCGACGCGCCGCACACGGGGTTTCGCTCGAAGATGACCTGCGTGCATCTTCCGATGGCGACCTCGGCACCTTTTCGCTCATAGGAAGGGCGGCTCCCATCGATCCAGCGGGCCAGCGAGCCGGTGTGTACCAGGGTGTGCGGGTCGCTGGCCTCGAGGATTGCCAGTTGCTTTTCGTGCTTGGTGGACTCGACGGTGTCATCGGCGTCCACGAAGGCGATGAATTCGCCGCGGGCCTCGGTGACGCCGAGTCGGCGGGCGGCGCCCGGCCCGCGCGACGGATTCGTCAGAACGCGCACGCGCGGATCAACGGCAGCGGCCACTGCGACACTTCGATCCGTGCTGTGGTCATCGATGACCAGCACCTCCAGCGGGGAAACGGTTTGCGAGAAGACGCTGGCCAGCGCTGCCGGGAGCGTTTTCTCGGCGTTGAGGCACGGGATGATGACGGTGATCGGCGCGGTCGAGTCTTTCACGCCGGCACCTCCGCCTCTTCGCGAAGGTTCGCCGCGGGCTGCCCGGCGGGCCCGTCGTTACTGCGGGTCGCGACCTGCCACCGTCGAGGCTGATGAACCGGCCCCTCGGTAGCCCCGTCGGCCACGACGTTGATTCGGTACGCCCGGTCGTGCCAGTCGTGCTCGGGCAGGCCTTTCTCGTCGGCCAGAGCCACGCCGATCTGGTAGACGCCCTCTCCGAGGGCCAGGCTGGGCAGATCGATCGCGACGGTGCCGCTTCCGACGCAGCGGCCGGGCCGCAGGCCGTCGCGCAACGACTGGAACTGATAGAACAGGCCCGCCCCGAACATGTGGGCAGAGACGACGAAGTTGGGGTTGTCGATGCCGCCGGTGGCGGGATCGATGTGGTAATCGAGCTCGAGGCGCATGGGCTGGCCGGAGGTGAATGTGCGGGCCGGCCGGCCGTCGGCGTCGAGGATGCGTACCGCCGTGATGCACGCGCCCGCCCCGGTTCGGCCTCGGCCGCCGATGTGGGAATTCTCGATGCCGCCGGGGTTGGCGTCCTCCATGTCGCTGACCAGGCGGCTGTATTCGGCGATGGCGGCATCCGGCGAGCCCTCGAGTCGGACCCGGCCGTGATCGATGAGCACCACGCGGTCACAGAAGCGCTTGATCTGGGCCAGGTTGTGCGAGACGAAGAGCACGGAAGTGCCGCGGCGCAGAAAGCCGCGCATCGCGTCCATGCATTTCGCTTTGAACTGGACGTCGCCCACCGACAGCACCTCGTCGACCAGCAGGACTTGGGGCTCCATGTGGGCGGCGATGGAAAAACCCAGGCGGACGTACATGCCCGACGAATAGCGCTTGACCGGCATGTCGAGGAACTCGCCGATGCCCGAGAACTCGACGATGCGGTCGAATTTGCGGCGGATCTCGTCATGGCGCATGCCGAGGATCGCGCCGTTGACGAAGATGTTCTCGCGTCCGGTCAGGTCGCCGTGGAAACCGGCGCCGACTTCGATCAGCCCGCTCAGCCGCCCGTGTACGGCGATGTGCCCGCGGTCCGGCCGGAGCACGCGGGAGAGGATCTTAAGCAGCGTACTCTTGCCGGCGCCGTTCGGACCGATAATGCCGACTGCCTCGCCGGGCCGGACGTTCAGGTTAATGTCCTGGAGGGCCCAGAAGGCATCCCGCGGCTCGGAGTTGCGTCCGCACAGGCGGCGCAGGCCGCGCAGGGCGGATTCCCAGAGCAGGCCGTCGGCCCCGCCCTTGCGGAACCGCTTCCACACGCTGCTGACTTCGATGGCAGTGGTCGGCATCTGGCTCATGAGCGTTTCGTCAGCGTGCCTGGCCCTCCCGGGGCGTCGTGGCGACGCCGAACACATTGCGGCAAGCGACGGACTTCCTGCCGAACAGCCGTTTTGTCCAAGCGGCCTTGAGACAGCCCTCGTCCTTGAATCCTGGATGAGCGTTTACGGCAAACGTGTGAACCTGCGTCAGCCCTGCCCGCTCCAGCAGGCCTCGCAGATGAGTATGATCCATGCAGTTGATGTGGCCTGGCTCATGCCGGTAGAAGCGGGTGTGCTCGCTCCGAAGCCGACGCAGGAGGAAGCCCTCCAGCCACCGCACGTAGGCCGTGAACAGCCGATCGGGCAGCCAGGCCAGTGGGGCGAGCAGGCAGATCATCTTCCTGCGCGTCGGGTCGAACCAGTAGTAGTAGCGGCAGGGCGAAGTCTGAACCACGATGGTGCCGCCCGGCCTCATGACCTTTCTGAGGCCGTCCAGAACCTGGCAGATCGATTGGTCGTCGAGGTGCTCGAAGATGTCGCAGGCGACGACCGCGTCGAAGAAGGCCGGCTCGAAGTGCTTGTCGAGCCGGCGGATGTCGCCGGTCAGGAGGTGGACGCGGTCGGCCAGGCCCAGCGACTCGGCCACCTGGCGGCCCCGCTCGATCATGCAGTCGAGGACGTCGATGCCCCAGGCCTGGTGGCCTTCCAGGGCGAATTCGAGGGCCCCCGATCCGATCCCGCAGCCGACATCGAGGATGCGCAACGGCCGGCCGTCGTCGATGAATCGCTTGATCCAACTGTAAGTGCCGGTCCAGTAGTTTTCCCTGCCCTGCAAACGCTCGGCGAACGGCCGCAGCATGTTCTCGACGAAGGGCATTTTCCCGGCGAGGATCTCGTAGCCTTCGCGGTAGTGCCCCGAGCGGAGCAGCGCGACCATCTGCGCCGACCAGCTCTGCGGGCGCCGGGGGTCGATGAAATCATCGATATTGACCGCGGATGACGGGGCCTCGGTCTCCATCAGCGCTGGGGGCATATCCTTGGGCTCCCTTGTTATCGGGCGCAGGGTCGGCGCGGTCCGCCACCGAAGCGGCGCACACCATCGCCCTGTCCGGTCTGTTGTTTGTCGGATGTTCCAAGGTCCGAGATAAGCTAGCCCTATATAAGGGGTCTTCGCAGTTGTGCTGGGAGGGGCGACGTTATCGGGCAGCCTCGATCAATTCGATCACTGTCTTCAAGGGTCCGGCAGCCCGCGGGAGGTATTCCTTATACTGCCGTACAAGCACAAATTGTGTGTCGCTATGTGATTGTCCTCCGCGATGCCATGCGGTCCGTTCACCGGCGGTTACTGAGGAGAGCGGTGCGTCAGGCGGGTGTTTTGAGGCCTCACCGCGGTAGACATCGCGGCTCGCCGGCGTGTTTAAGTCATTTCTTTACTGTGACTTACGATCACGATCTGCTATCAGTCTGAGCGACCGGTTCATTGTGTATCATCGTTCCCCAGGCAGGACCTTCGGCCCTGACCCGATGCCCTGAAAACATACAGAAAAGTTCTTGCAACCCGTGACGACGCAAGGGTAGAATCACCGGTGACCGGCAGGCTCGACAGGTGGGTATGAGTAGACGCGCCATCGACGTGAGCAGCATTTCTCCGGCTCACGGGTCAGGCGGTAATCGCTCACGGGATGGGTGCCGGACTGCTCTGTGCGGCAGCGGGTACGACCTGGCCGGGTGTGGAGTGAGGGAAGGTATAGGCGGGTGCAAAGAGAAGCCAATTCCTCGTGGAACGAGCCGGCACCTGTGTAGGTGGGCCGGCGCGGCGAAAACAACGATACCACGGATAAACCATGTACAAAAGGAGGAGTAAAGCGATGAGAACGCGCGAACTGGGAGTGTGCATTGCCGCAATCGGGGCAGTCATGTTTCTGGCCCCGAACGTGTGGGGCACCCCCAACAACGGCTTCGACACGGACAACGTGTATGTCATCAAGGACGACGGAACTGTCCGGGCGGTCAATAAGGCCACCGGCACATACGGCCATCTCCCTGACATCAGTGGGCTGGGCGTATCGTCGCTGACGTTCGCGGGCACCGGTGCCAACGATGCGCGGATGTTTGTGGCCAAAGTCAACGGAAACGACATTCAGATCGGCGAGCTCAATTCCGCCGGCGGGGTGGTGAACTTTGCCAATCTCAGCACCATCATCGGCGGGGGATTCGCCTCGGCGCCAGTCCTGGGAAACATCCGCTACAATCGGTTCCACAATTCACTCGTGGTTGGGCTCAATCCTTCCTCGAACTCGGGCAGTACCGCGACTGCCTATGAGCTCGACCTGGGGCTTACGACCCGCATACACACGTATCTGGGCGCCGCGCTGCCCGCGCCGGATGCGGCGGACCTTACTGCTCGAAACGTCAACGTCGCGATCAACCAGCGTGACGGCACGCTCTACATGATCAGCCGCCACCAGGGCGAGAGCACCCCAACGGGCAAGGGTGACCTGATCTCCTTTACCAGCGCCGGCTGGTCGCCCGGTGGAACAACCGCCTTCAACGCGACCCTTATCGACGGGCCCAGTCTCTACGCGGTCGATACGCGTTATGACCAGCCGCAGACCGTCATCTACCGTATGCAGGCCGGCAGCGGAAGCGACGACACGGTGCTGATTCCGAACAACAACTCTTCCAGTGCTCGCCCGCTGGTGGAGGCCTGGCTGGACAGCGTCGCGCATCCTTCGGGGAACCCCAACTACCTGGCGGTGAGCGGCGCTCCAATGAACCTGGCCCGAGGCTGGAACGGTTTCCAGGACCCCCTCACCGGAGACGTGTGGATCGCCGCCCTTCGAGGCGGCTACCACGTCATCCGGGCCAACGGTCAGACCTTTTCGTTCGACGCAGCCGGAACAATCCGGAACTACGCGGATGCGGCTGCCATGATGCCAGAGCCCGCTACGCTCTTGCTGTTGGGGCTGGGTCTGCTCGGTTTGCGGCGCAGGCGGTAGGCATCGGTCTATGCGCGGGGGGATACTCTTGATACTGTCTCGGCCACCTCCAAGGGTGGCTGCGGGGTAAGTGCGCGAGCATGAACTTGAGCAGGTTATGAAAGGAGCGTCGAGCCATGAGGCGACGTAGCAAGTTGGCAATCGTATTGAGCATGTCGGTTGTGGTTCTGGGGTGGATCCAGCAGGCCGGGGCGATCCTGAACAATGGTTTCGAAACGGATTACGTTTACATTCTGAAAGACACTGGGGTGCTCCGTGCCGTCAGCGAGAGTGACGGCGTGCAGCAAGGTTCTGATATCCTGCCCGAGGGTAGCGCGGCGACACTCACTTTCGCTGGCACGGGAAGCAACGACGCCAGGCTGTTTCTGGCCCGGGTGTCAGGCAATGACATCGAGATCGGCGAACTCAATGCCTCCGGCACGCTGGTCAACGGTCCTGTCAGTCTCAGCGCCCTGGTGGGGACCACCTTCGCCTCTCCGCCAGTCATCGGAGGGTTGCGCTACGATTTGATCCACAATACACTGTTGATCGGGCTCAACCCCTCCTCGACGGCGGGCGCCACCGCCACGGCCTACGAGATCGACTTGGCTCTAAGTAGCCGCATCCATACCTATCTCGGGCCCAGCCTGCCCGCGCCGGTGGCGGATAGTGCTCGAAACGTCAACATCGCGATCAATTCGCGTAACGGCGCCCTTTACATGATCAGCCGCCACCTGGGCAGCGCGACATCGGATGGTCTGGGCGATCTGGTCGCCTTTAACACGGCCGGCCGAGTGGTCGGAGGGACCACGTCTACCTACACCACACTGATCGATGGGGCCAGCTACCCGGCCGGGCAGGGTTACACCCAGCCGCACACGGTCATTTTCCGCGAGCGGGCGGGCATCGGCAGCGACGATACGGTGGTCATCTGTATGCAGCCGTCCTCCAGCGTTACACCCGCAAAGGAGTTCTGGCTGGATACCACTGCCCACCCATCGGGCAACCCGAACTACCTGGCCCTGCGGGGCAGCCCGATCAGCGTTGGGCGCGGCTGGAACGGCCAGCAGGATCGTGTCACCGGCCACATCTGGCTGGGGGCTCTCCGCTATGGCTTCTTCGTGCTGCGAGCTGATGACTCGACTACCGGCTATGAGAACATCAGTCCTAATAACCGTGCCTATAGCGACGCCGCCAGTCCGTTCAGCCCGGCCCCGCAGGCTCCGGTCATCGCGGAGGTGGCGCCGGATCCGTTAGAGGTTCCCGCGGGCGTTCCCTACGTTCAGCAATTGAGCCTGTTGGTGGGCACACCCGCGCCGGCGTGGTCGGTCGTTCAGGGCCCGACCGGCACACAGGTGGATTCGACGGGCAAGGTTACCGGCTGGACGCCGAGTCCCGGCGACATGGGCAAGACGATCACTTTCGAGATCCGAGCCGACAACGGAGTGAGCCCGGCCGATACCGAGCTCTGGCACGTCAAAGTGCTTCAGACCAACAACGGATTCATCAACGACTATGTCTACGTGGTGCGCAGCCCGGACAACGGCGGGCAACTCCGCAAGTACCGCAGGAGTGACGGGGCCACGATTGCCGACCTGCTGCCGGACCAGACCGACTGGATGACGTCCACGTTCTCCGGCAAGGGCAAGGGCAACGATGCTCGGTTCTTCGTGGCCAAGCTGATACCGCCCACGGACCCAGAAGCCACCGGCGCCAACCCTGACCAGACAGGAACAGACATCATCCTTGCTGAGCTCGACTACGCGGGTAACACGCTCAAGTCGACCAACCTGAGCACGATCATCGGCGGGCCGGTCGGGGCCGCCGTGGCCCTGGGCAACCTCCGCTACAGCAGTATCAGCGACACGCTGTTCGTAGGGCTCAACCCCGACGTTAACGCAAACAGTACCGCCGTTGCCTACGAGATCGACTTGGGACTGAGCACCCGGATCCACACCTACCTTGGCGAAGCGGTGGGCATCAACGCGATCGCCCCGGCCTTCAACGGCCGCGTGACGGTGGCCGTCAATCGACGCAACGGCATGCTCTACATGACCAGCCAGAACATGGGTGACGCGACCGGGGCAGGCCTCGGCGACGTGATCGCCTTTGACACGGCCGGCCGTGCTGTCGGCGGGACGACCTCTACGTACACTGTGCTGATCGACGGGCAGACCTGCAATGCCGGCAATGCGAGCTACATCCAGCCCAGCAGTCCGATCTACCGGAAGCGGGCGGGCGATGACGACACACTGCTGATTCCGACCAACACCGACGTGAATACGACGGTTCTGGAGTTCTACCTGAACACGACGCTGCACCCGAAGGATACCGACGGCAACCTGGCTCAGCGGACCGACAGCCCGACCCTGCTAAGCGTTGGGCGCGGCTGGAACGGTCAGCAGGAGCCGGGCAGCGGCGACGTGTGGCTGGGAGCCATGCACCACGGCTTCCACCTGATTGCCGCGGACGATACGACGGCCAGCTACGAAACCAGCAACCCCGGCCGGGATTGGACGGATGCCGCCGTGCCGCCGTTCTCGCCCTGCAGCGAGCCGGCTGCCGATCTGGACGGCGACGGCGATGTGGATCAGGCGGACTTCGCCGTCTTCCAGACATGTTTCACGGGAGGCGGGGCCCCGCTCGAAGGTCTTTCCCAGACGTGCGCTTGCGTGGATCTGGGCGACGACGACAACAACGGTGTGCCTAATTACGACCGTGACATTGACGGGTTCGATCACACCGCCTTCGAGGCTTGTGCGAGCGGCCCGGGTGTTCCGGCGGATCCGATGTGTGGAGGAGGATGATTCTGGAGAAGTGCTTACCCGGCCCGGTGGGCGGAGTATGTGGGATTCTTCGCGGCAGCGCGTGGCTGGCCCTGGCGCTGGCGATATTGGCGCTTGAGCAGCAAGCCCGCGCCCAGCCGATCTCGCGATACGGCTCGTTTGAAGCGGCCGTTACGAACAGCCGGAGTTACGCCAACCCGTTTACGGGCACGGTGCTGACGGCCGTGTTTACCTCGCCCTCGGCGCGGCAAGTGACCATCGAGGGATTTCACCGCCCCTGATGCCGGTGATTGGGTGTTGTATGTCGAGGATCCTGCGGTGGCGGACACGATCCCGCCGGGGCCGGCGAGCGGTTTCGCCGCAGCGGCAGGCATGCTTCAGAATACGCTGACCTGG
>CAZPIO010000015.1:0-41199 GCA_964586235.1 uncultured Planctomycetales bacterium | reverse complement strand
GCCCGACGGAGCGATCGACCAGAGTGATTTCAACGTGTTCAGCGCATGTCTGGCCGGGCCTGGTCAGGCACCGGGGTGCTGACTCCATTCGTTCAGACCCACCCGCACCACGATGAAGGGAATACGCCGGGATGCCGCTTTACCCGGCGGCAAGCGACTGCGTCACGCCCATGGGAGCAAATCCCCAGTTTGGCCCGACCATCACTCGTTTCCAGAGAATCTGCTGGCGCTTTCACGCCATTGATAAGAGATTGTGCCACACTAGACAGAGTGATGAAGACTAAATATCTATGGCGAAAGGCTTTATGAGAGAGATTGATCTGAGTATATCATTGACACAATGTGACAAAATCGACGGTTTTTGCTTGCAGTCCGGTTGGCTGGCAGATAGACTGGCATCGTCAGCCTTGAAGCGCCGCAAGTTTTCCGGCACACGGGCAGCATCTTCTTCGCGTACACACAATCTGGCTCGGCCGACCGAGCCCCGTCTCGCCCAGCCGCCGGAGGAATGAGGCAGTCACGAGGACAGAACGGCTCGGCAACGGCCGGTTCGGGAGGTCGGAGCTGACGATGGCGAGTCTTGGCGTGGGTGTGAACACGGTCTGGAAGCGTAATTAAGGAACTGTATTCGATGGCTGCCCGTGCGCTGGCTTGAATCGCGGAACGGGAGCCGGCGCGTTCGGCGGGGAGCCACGGATGACAGGCGAACGGGCCTGACGGGGCACGTCGGGCAGGAGTCTCGGGCGAATTCAAGCGGAGGATGAAGAACATGTATCGAATAATGATGCTGTGCGTGCTTGTGGCGTTGGCGGGCGTTGGGTCGGCGTATGGCGAGACGCTGACGATCGCGAACGGGGTACCCAACTATCTCGACCTGGTTGACGATGCCGCCCTGCGCGCTGAGGGGGTGGACGGTGAAGGTGATCCCTGGAACGAGGGGAACATCGGGAATGCAACCGGCTTTGGGAGCCACCGAATGTACCCCGACCAGGGCGCCGCGAGTGGTCGAGGGCCGCGCCGGTACCTGACCAGATTCGACATGTCCAGCATACCGGCGAATGCGACGATCATCTCCGCAACCATGAGCCTGTGGTATCAGAGGAGCGATAGCACCGCCGAAGCGATCACCGGCTACAAGCTGTCGCGGCTGAAAGCGGACAAAAGCTGGGCTGAGGGCGTGGGGCTTTCTCCGGCCACCGACGGTTCGGTGACCTGGAACTGTCAGGTGACCTACCCCGTCGGTAATCCATCGCGCGTCCCGTGGGCGACGCCTGGCGCGACGGGGGATGCCGACATCGATCTTGCCACCACCATCACCTTTGACAAGAGCGGCCCCGGCATTTCGGAATGGAAAGACTTCAACATCACCTCCTGGGTCCAGGACTGGGTCGATGGTAGCTGGGAAAACAACGGCATGGTTCTGTGGGGCGGCGTGGGGACCGGCGTTAATCAGTACTACGGGATTTGCGGCAGCGAAACAACCGACGTCAGCGGCAATCCTCGGCCCAAGCTGGTCGTCAATTACACGTTGGAAGAGCTTTGCCGCAGCGAAGTCACGCCAGCCGGTCCCCAGGGCGTCACCGGTTACGCCGGCGGTGCAGCAGTTCCTTTTGCCACCATTGACCTAGGGGCGCCGGATGTTGAGAACGGCCTGACTCACCTGGGCGACGGGGACGGTGATACCCTGTCGACCGCCGCCGCCGGCCGGCTCTGCCGAACGAACGCTGATCCTGCCGACGACTTCTACATGTATTTCGCGGTGGACGATGGTCTGGCCTTCGGGGGAAGCCAGCCCGCGGTGACCATCTCGTTTGACTACTTTGACGGGGGCACCGGGGCTTTCGTGTTGCATTACGACTCCAACACCGGCGATGATCTTCCCGCGAAGTACAAGGACGGCGGGAGCATCGCGCTGACCGGCACGAATGCCTGGAAGCGGGGCAGTTTCACGGTTACCGATGCGCTCTTCAGCAACCGCCAGAACCACGGCGGCGATTTCCGCATCGCCGGTCCGGCAGGCCATTTCTATCTGGACTACGTCTCCGTTGCGGTCACGGGCAACCACGGGCCGGAGCTCACCTATACGATCCAGAACACGGGCACTGCCGCGACCACGTGGACAGCTATTGAGGCAAACGCGGATGGCACGGCCAATGATTATGCCTGGCTGAGCCTGACGCCCGATACGGGTCCGCTGGCTTTTCAGGGCAGTGCGTTGGTCAAGGCCATGGTCGACACCACCTCGCTGGGACATGGCCCGCAGACGGCATATGTGAAGTTCACAGACGCCTGCCCGGTATCTGCAGTCACCTGCCTGACCGAGCCATTCACTTATCCGGACGGAGCCCTGCTCGGCAATGGCGGGTGGTCGGGCACGGCGGGGGCCGGTGTAGTCGATGTCCTGAGTAACGAGATCAGGCTGTCACCCAGCGCGACAGACGCGAATGCCTTCATCAACGTGAATTGTGACTACGAAGGAGTGATTTCGGTCAAGATCAAGGCCAAATCGGGAACAGGAGATGCTATCATTCAGAAGTTTGTAGTGCTTGACGGCGCCAACGGCTCCGGCAATATTCTTGGACAGTGGAATCTATCCAGCGCCGCAGCGAGGGCGATCAAGCCCGATACGCTCGACCAGTATATGGATATCCCACTGAGCTCCGCTTACAAGGAACTGGAAATCCGTATCCACACCGGTTTGTACAGGACCGAGTACCTGGTCGACGACGTGCTGCAGGTTGTCTATCCGCACAGCAGCAGCGCTGTGGCCGGGGTGGGTAGTGTGAAGTTTATCTCGAACACCCGAAGCGACGCTTCTGGCCAGTATCTGACAGTGGATGATCTGGAAGTCGCTGTCATCGAGCAGTACAAGCTGCGCCGGATCACGCTGGATGTCATCGGCTGCAGCTACACCGTGGAGCCCCGGACCGCCTCGGCGGCGGCTTGCGGCGGCACGACCACCCGCAGCTTCGCCCTCATCAACAACGGAGTGAGCGACCTGACCGACCTGACCGCGGTGGAGATTACGAGCGGCGGTGTGGAGGGGGACATCTACCCGTGGCTGTCACTGGAAGTGCCCAGTGTGACACTTGGGCCGGGCGAGTCGGCGGAAGTGGCGGCCACCATCGACTGGAGCCTGGTCAGCGCGACGGAGGTCGCTTCACTCAGGTTCAGGGCCACCTGCGGCGGCTTGACCATCCAGGACAGCCTCGTCGGAGCCCTGACGGTCACGAAGCTAATCGTGCCTCCCGATCCGGCGATCCTCCAGTACAACGGCGACGTGGATCCGCTGACGGTCGGATTCGAACGATACGAGGGCACCGAGACCGGCACGGTGGTCAGCACGGAACGGGGGTCCGGCCCGACCCAGACCGAGGACGGCTTCGCCTACTACATCGAGGATCTCACGACCGGCAAGATCAAACTGCGCGCCGCGATGCCCATCGACGCGACTGCGGGCGCGACCCTGCTCGCGCGCGTGATGCTGACGGCCGAAGGTGGCAGCAGCCCTGACTTGGCCGGGAACCTCTTTATCCTGGACACCGTGATAGGCTGGGAGTACCACCTGAGCGTCACCGACCAGACCTATCACATCATCCGCATAACGGCCAGGGCAGAGGGCGGCTCTTCGGGGGTGGTGATCCGCGTGTACTTCGACGAGTCCCCCACGCCGATCCTGATTCTCAGTGACCAGGGGACGAATTACGGGTTCGACGGGCTTGCTTTTGGTGCCGGCGGCACGGCTTGGAGCCAGAACATCTACTTCGACTGGGTCACCGGAACCAACGCCGGTGCATTCGCCCCCGGCGAGGAAGTGCCCTGCCTGGGCCGATCCCTGATTCCAAGCTCGATCTGCCTGCCCGCGCCGTTTGCCGATGTGGACAAGGATGGTGACGTGGACCAGGAGGACTTCTCGGTCTTCCAGCTCTGCTACACGGGCGAGGGCGCGAGTTCGATCCCGACCGCGCCGGCCTACTGCGCGTGTCTGAATCAGGGCGATGACGATAACAATGGGCAACCGGACAACGATACCGACATTGATGGCTTCGACCGCACCGCCTTCGAGAGGTGTGCGAGCGGGCCAGGTGTGCTCGCCGACGTGTGCTGCGACGGCGTGCCCAAGCCGGGATGTCCATAACTGAAGATCCGGGAGGCCGTCTGCCGGGCCGGCGCTGCAAGGCCTCGTTCGCGTCGCCTTCACGAACGCGGTCTGCTGCCCGGCAACGGCCTGTCCCGGATGTGCCCGCGTCCCCCCTTCGAAATTCAGATCGCAGGGCGTGCTTCGTTTGATGCGGCTCCCTGGATGCATCCACGGCCCGGCCGGTCGCTTGACTTGCCTGGCGGCAGGCGTGAGGCTGTGGACATGGCAAGCGGCGGGAGTGCTCGGCAGTCAGGCTGGAGCTCGGTTGGGCCATCACGGTCCGGGCGGCCCTGGAGCGGTTGCGCGCTTTTGACGGGGTTTTGTTTCCTGATGCCGTGCCGGCCGGTGACGACGGCCGAGGCTGAGGTCGCGCCGGACGAGGAAATCGTCTTCTTCGACACGGCCGCCCACCTCGATGAAAGCGCCGGCGAATGGGTCCTCCCCATCCACGGCTGGATCTTCGAGCCGGAACATGATTCGATCAAGCGGGCCGCCCTCCTGACCCTGTTTCGAGAGACGCTGGATCTGGATGACGATGCCGTCGGCAACGCGTATTTCACCGTCCGGGCGATGTGGTTTCTCACAGACAACGAACGTGGCAAGGGGCTGACGCTCCGCGCGGGCGACCAGTTGGTGACCATCGGGCCCTCGGCGCAAAATGGGCACCTGATGGGGACGGTGCGGCTCTCGGTGGAGCAGGCGGAGCGTCTGGCACGTCCGGACGCCTTCGGCCGGCGCTGGATCGAACTGCCGGTGGTCATGCCCGAGTCCGATCCGCGGCGATTTGCCGCCAAGGTGTTGCTGATCGAGCCGGTGGGGCTGTCGGTGATCTCGGATATCGACGACACGATCAAGATCACGCAGATCACCGACCATGACGCGTTGCTGCGGAACACGTTTCTGCGGCCGTATCGGGCGGTTGCGGGGATGGCTGAGCTCTACGAGCGGTGGGCCTCGCGCGGGGCGGTTTTTCACTACGCCTCGGCGAGCCCGTGGCAACTGTACCGGCCGTTGACGGAGTTCATGGACGTAGCCCGTTTTCCCGCGGGCACTCTCCATCTCAAGACGTTCTCCTGGAAGGATTCGAGCTTCATGTCGCTGTTTGACGATCCGAGGGAGTACAAGCCCGCGGTCATCAAGCCGATACTCCAGCGGTATCCCCGGCGGCGGTTCGTTTTTGTCGGCGATTCCGGCGAGAAGGACCCGGAGGTCTACGGGGCGCTTGCCCGGCAGTATCCGGGGCAGGTGCTGCACATCCTCATCCGGGCCGTGGACGGCGAAACACCCGATGCGGCGCGTTTCCGGGCGGCCTTTGAGGGTCTGCCCCGCGAGAGGTGGACGGTCTTCACCCGTGTCGCTGACGTCGAAGGGGCAAACCTTCCCGAGATGCTCCGCATGTCCCCGGCCACGACGACGGCGCCGACTTCGGCTCCGACCGCGCCCTGAGCCGGCCGCTCATTCTGCTGGGTTAAGTACGCCCCGCGATGAGCCTGGTTTTACATCTACGCGGCGACCACATCTGTCAGTCTGCACAGTCCCGATCAGCGCGTATTTCGGGTCCGCTGAGACAACCAAGGAATATGGAGATGTCGAGGCTGTCGACGGCCTGGTCGTTGTTCAGCTTCGCAATCTGACATGCCTGGTCCGTCTGCGGTACGCCGAGGCCGCTCAAGCAGGCTTGCAGGGTCCCGAAGTCCGCCTGGTCCACATCACCGTCATGATCGAAGTCAGGTGAGACGGTTTCCACCGTGAGGTTGACGGTGATTGTCTGGGGGTCATTGGCTGCCTCCTCATCGGAAACGGTAATCACCGCCGTGTACTGCCCGACTTCCAGACTGGCCACCTCATCGTAGTTGATGTCAATCGGGTCCAACTCCCCCGTGGAATCGCCCATGGCAGGCGACTGGCTCAGCCAGGAGGCGTCATCCTCGATAGTGTAGTTGAGCGTATCGATGCCGCTGTTCGTGACTGTGAACGTGTCCTTGGACAGGCTGTCGCCGAGGAAAACCGTGTGATCGAAGAAGGCGTGGCTGAGGGTGATAACGGGGGCCGGAACGTGGATGACAACCTGGTCCATGACTTCGCCATCATCGGCCGCGATGTACCGAAGTTTCAGGAACCGCTGGTCGACCTCGACCAGCATCGGCCCGGCTCGCCCCCCGTTGTTCTCGCCGAAGGCTTTGGCCAGCCAACCCGGCAGCGGATCAGGAACATCACCGTCAAACGGCATGCCGCCCGGCGCGACAACGATCTCGATCACATGCTCGCCCTTGATATAGAGGTCTTGGTTGACGAAGAGGGGACTCTGGTCCGTGAGGTATGTGACCTCGCCACCGGCACAGCCGGTCAACGGGAAGCTTCGCTGATAGGTGTGGGTGTGCCCGCAGAACAGCACGTCCGCACCTGCCTGGACGAGCACGGGTATCACCTCGGCCGCCATGTCGCCCCCGGTGTCCGGTCCCCCGACGCCTGACTTGGGGGGATGATGGCAGACCACGATTTTCCAGGGCTGACCGCTCGCGTTGAGATCCGCCTGCAGCCACGTCAGGATGGCCGATTGGCGCGTGTCCGAATTGCCCGGGCCGCCCCACGCGGTGGCATCGAAAACGGTGAAGTGCGCCAGGCCGTAATCATACGAGTAGTGTTTCTCGGGCGGCTCACCTGCGGGCCCCGCGACCGGGCTTGTGACGCCCAGAACCGGAGTCGGCGCGTAGTAGTTGTCCAGCGCCGGCTGACCGTCGCCGGTGTAAGCCTCATGGTTGCCCATGCAGGAGTACTCGATGTGCCCGCGCACAAACGCCGACTGATTCGGGACCAGCGATTCGGCAAACCGGTAGTCATACTCCGGATGTGTGCCGAGATCCTGGACGCCGTCGCCTGTGAGAACAACGAATGCCGGAGCCAGAGTGCTGATCCGCGCCATAACCGCTTCAAACACCGGCACTGTCTCAGGGAGTCTCGTGTGGGCATTGTCGCCTGTTACCGCGAAGCTGAATGGGCTTGTATCGTCGTACCGCTTCCGCGTGCTGAACGCACCGGCATAAGCAGCGACGACCACGGGGTTAGCCGGTTCCCGTTTATGGATTACCTCATATTCGTACTGTTCGCTGTAATCGAGACCGGTGACGGCAACCGAGTGATTGACCCGTGTCTCAGAACCGGTCTCGAGCGTGTCGATCGGAGCCACCGGCGTGAAGGCAGGCTCGCCAACCCGGCGATACCCGACCTCGAAGAAATCGTTCGGTGGATCACCCGTGCCGGACTCGACGGTTTGCCAGACGATGATGATCTGGTCCGTTTCACCGATGCCGGGGCCCGTCGTGGTCAACGGTGCCTCTCCGAGCTGCAGATAAGGCTGGTGTTTGACTTCAAGAACACGTTGGGCCTCGGCGGGCGGCGACAAGGCCAGGCTGATGAGGCAGCAAACGCCCATGATCAACGTCTCCACCTGCCTGAGATGCATCGGCTCACTCCTCCGATCGCACAGGCCATCGGTCGCCCGCGGCCATGATGCTCCAACTTTGCCGGCGGCTCGTCGATCCCGAGCAGACCTTCCCGGCCATTCTACCAAGCTCCCGGCACAGCCCGGCGATCATTCGCACAACACGGGTTTGGCGCAAACAGAACCGGGACCAACTGGCCGCTGGTCCCGGTCGTAGGGCCTTGTCATGTCCGGTTCGTTATCGTCTCCGCCTCAGCAGGGCCAGGCCGCCGATCGTGAACAACGCGGGCAACGTCGGCTCCGGGACCACGACGAGGTTGTCGAGCAGGTGGAAGTTGCCCTCGACCTCCGGCCCCTCGCGTGCCCGCGTGTAGAGAATCAACGACGCTTCGGGCCCGGTGGCGGTAAAGGTGTACTGGTACGTGTGCCACAGGCCGTCGCCAAAGTTCGCCGCCGGGAAGTAGATGGTATTCGGCCTCTCGTGGCCCGCCATATCCTCGATGTCCGTCATGTCATTGGCGGACAGCGAACCGTCGGGCCGCACTGCATACTGTCCTCGGTATGGCTTCGTGGTGGTGCCGTTCATGTCGCCGAGCTTCATGTCGAAGTACACGGTGTAATCCACGCCCGCAACGGTGGGAAACTTCGTCCCTACAAAGATATCGCGAGCGCTTGTCTGTTCGTCGTCGATCATGATCTTCATCGAGCACGCGCCTTCGGTCTTGTCGACCAGCTCCTTCGACAGCCGCCAGTGGACAGCGTTCTCACCGATCCAATTCTGATAGGCGGCGTACCAGTCGGGGGCGATTGAGCCCACGAAGTTCAATTGGCTGTCATCGGTGTACGGCGGCTGCATCGTGCCTCCGCCAGTCCCCGCCCCTGCTCTCTGGTCGAGCTCCACCGACGCAGGCAGGTATGTGCCCTCCAATCCGAGGTTGGCGGCCTGGACGCCGGCGACCAGAACCGCACCCACCACGACGGCTTGTGCGATCGTGAACAGCCTCATGGTTCTCCTCCTTTGCGGCAATCGTGTTGTGCTATGGATGGATCTCAGAGCCTTGTGCGACTTTCCACACAGGTACGCTATTCCCTCTCTACCTGAATTGCTGGACGCCATGCTATCACGAACGGCCACGGTGTCAAGCAGAAAAAACCTGGTGGCTGAGCGATTGAAGTGGAAACAGCAAAAATGTCCACGGTTTTGGGCCGCCGACGGCCGGCGGGATCTGAGATGCGCGCGACATAGCCTTGAGCAGGCCCTTCGTGCCTGCACCTGCAGCCCAGCCGGCCACGTGCCCCTGCTCGCGACGCCGAATGGGTCTCAGCCGCGAGTCGGCCCTGCCGCCGGACGTGACAAGTATGATCCGATGATTACGGACAGCCATCCCCACCGTCGCAGCACGCATCGGCCGGGACCGCAGGACCGCTCGAGCAGGCCTCGAATAAGTGGACGTCGGTTGGATCGACGTCATTGTCGAAGTCCCGGTTGAAGCACATACAGTACGACGGATTGCCCGGGATCGGCGGATTGTCTGTGCCGGTGACGCAGAGCTGCAGGATAGCGAAGTCAGCCTGGTCCACATCGCTGTCCACGTCGGCGTCGGCAAAAGGATCGTGGCAGGCGGGCTCGAAGGTCAGACCGTCCGCGTGCGTGGCGGAGCTGTCGGAAGCATCCGTCATTTCCCATATCACCGTCATGACATCGCCCGGCGTACCGCCCACCACCTCCGCGTAAGTCCAGTTGTACGTGCTGCAGCCCGAACCGCAGGTATAAGCGGTGGTTGAGGCGATCTCATTCAGAGTGCCGGGGTCGGGGTCGGCCCCCTCCATGAGCCTGATCTTCACGGTGTTTGTGCCGCCACCCGCAAACCAGCCGCTGAACCTGTAGTAGCTGCCAGGCGTCACCGAGATGATCTGCCACGCTCGCTCGAGCTTGCCTGTAGCGGTGGTCATGCTTTGGAAGTGACCGTACCCTTCGGGCGGAACCGGTTCCGGAACGCTTCTCGGGCAGGTTGGCTGCCAGCGATTGTGCTCGCGCCACCAGTCGTCGGTGTAGTTCCAGCCGGAGGCGCCGATCGTCAGCTTTCCGCAATCCAGGCCTACCAGAGGCTCCTCGAAGTCGCCGTTCGTCAAGCCCTTGCCGAGCACGAGAAACTCGCCGGGCAGCCTGGCGACGCACCCTTCCTGCTGCACGACCAGGTCGTAGTAGCCGGAGGTCGCGCCGGCCAGGTCGAAATCGCATGAGATCTCCGTCCCACTCACGCCGTTGACGGTGGCCAGGATCGCCGCTCCAGCCCCCATCAGGGCTACCGAGGGCGCGCCGGTGAAACCCGTCCCGGTCACGGTGACGCTCGCTGTGCCGTCGTTCACACCCCGGGCGGGGTTAACGCCCGTTACCGTGATCGGGTCGACGCAAACGGCGATGCTCAGGTTGTCTGCGTGGGCGGCATGCGGCCCTGCGCCTGTCAGACGGATTTTCCATTCAGCGGTCAGCAGGCCGCCGGTGGGGGCTCCATGGGCGAACGCGAACATCCAATCGTAGGTGCCGCCGGTGCTGATGGTCGTTGTTGCCAGTGATGAGGCATCCTCATCGCCATCCAGGAGCGAGAGCGTTACCGTGTTGTTGCCACCGCCGGCGAAGTAGCCGCTGATGGTGTACTCCTTTCCGGCATCAGCGGCGAACGTCTGGAAGATCCGGCCCTCCGCACCGGCATGGCCATCGTCAGCGGACCACGAACTGGCGTAATGATAGCCGCCGTCGGGAAACGGATTGCCGCAGGTCGGCGGGTAATCATCGATCTCGTCACGGTACAGCAGGTCGTCCCACCCGTATTCGGCGACCTGAAGCCGCAGCCAGTCGCGAGGAGCGCCGTTCTCCGTCGCGGCCGAACAGCCGGCATTACCGGGGTCCGGATCCTCGAAGCTGCCGTTGCTGAAAGCCGGCAGAACCACCACGAATTTACTGGGCAGCGTTGCCGGCGGACAGTTCTCGCCGGTCACCGTCACCTCGACGTTCCAGCGGCCCTGCGCGGCCGCCGTCAGGTCGAAGCTGCACGTCAGGCTCTTGCCGTCCCCTGCCACCTGTACGTTGTCACCGGGGATTTCATCCGCTGCGCCGACCTTCTTCAGCTTCACCGTCGTGGAATCGCCCACGTAGTTCGAGCCGCCAATCGTTACGCCCGCAGATGGGTTCCCTTGAACACCATAGGCCGGAAGGATGCTGTCGATGCTCGGCGGGTTCGGGCACAACGCCCCTTCCTCCAGCACGCAATCATCAACGTGCATCGCATAGCCCATCGGCCCGGTGTTACTCGTCCGCAGCACCACGGTCATGCTCGTCCCCGTAGGTGCACCGTGCACCAGGAACGGAAGCCACTCGCCGGTATCGCCGTCGTAGTCCACGACCACCTCCGCCCCGGCAATGAGCGGGGCGGTCGGATCGGAGCCGTCGTGCAGCTCAGCCGTTGCCGTGTTCTCGCCGTCAGTGGTTCCGTGGCCAATCCACCAGACGCCCTGAAGGGTGTATGCGGTTCCCGCCGTCAAACCGTCTACGGTTTGATAGATGCTCACAGCGCTCGAACCCCAGTACTGCAGGCTGGCGTGAACGCCATCGCCTCCCCGGGGACACGTGGGGACATAAATATCACCGTTACGACGGGCAGTGCCCTCCCATGCCGGCCAGGCCGGCACCGGCTCGAAGTCCTGCAGGCAACCTGGGTCCACGAAGCTCGTGACGTTGATCGAGTTGTTGGCGTCGGTGTTGTTGGTGTTGGTGGCGCCCACACCGCCGGTCACTCTCCAGGTGAGCAATACGGTATCACCGGGTATCGTGGTGTCTGCGTTGCACGGGGCTGCCGCATCCGCGTTGATCGCCGTTTTCAATTCTCGGCGGGCGTTTTTCTTGTCCATTCCTCCGCTGACGTTCACCGCCACATCGCTGCCGGGATCGATTCCGTCGCCCGTGTCGAACTCGTACACGCGGTTCACCCCGGAGGTATCGATCTCTATCGTGTCTCCGTCCGACACGTTACCCGAGATGGTGACCGTAGCCTTGGCCCCAAGCGGATCTTGGAAGCTGCCATTGACCAGCAGGTTTTGCCCGTAAATAGCTGAATAAGTTGTCAGCACGGTCAACAGAGACAGAATTCGACACATCCGCCACCTCCTTCTCTGAGTGTTTATGTCTTCTGCCCGGTCGGGCCACTCGCTTCTTGCGGAAGGGAGCACGGAGCTTCTGGGCGCGATGCCGCTTTCCATGAGTTGCGTGTACTGGGTTCCCCTCCTCGAGGACGCAGCCTCAGAAAACAACCAGTATCCGACACGGATTCTACCGACTCGTGACCAGGCTGGCAAGAATCATTGACCGGGTAATTCGGAGCACGGGTCGTCTGCGAAAGCGACAACGCGTTGCCCAACGGCAGCCCGATTTTGCTGCTGTCCGTCGCTCGGCCCCTGGACGAGAGCCTTGAGAAGTGCCTGATTGGCTACTTCGACCACTCACATCCTCCAAGCTTGTCGGCGGGCCGGTTGGCCGCGACAATGACTGTGATGCTGGCGGATGCTGCGGACATTGTGGGGGTGATACTTCTGGTGGCGGCGGTGGGCGGGTTTCTGGGCGTCCTGCTGCGCCGTCGAAGCGGGTCGGGGTGTGGGTGTTCGTGCGGCGATCTGGTCTGCCCGCCTCGAAGGTCGGAGGAAACAGCGGAGTCGCCGCCGGAGCAGATGACAGACGCCGCGCCGGCCGACGCGGGGCAAGCCTCTTCTGATGCGCCGCAGAGCCGGCCGGATCGACAGCCATGAATCCCGAGAACCCACCTTCCGGCTGGGCCGACCGACTGGCCGAACTAAGGGCTCAATGTCTGCTTCGATCGCTCAGGACGATCGAGTCGGGACAGGGGCCCTACGTGGTGCTCAACGGCCGTCGAATCTGCAACCTGAGCAGCAATGATTACCTCGGTCTGGCCGGCCACCCGTACGTACGGGAGGCGGTCAAGAAGGCTGTGGACACCTGGGGCTGGGGGGCTGGGGCTTCCCGCCTGGTTTGCGGAACCCTTCAGCCTCACACCGAGCTGGAAACCCGGCTGGCCAACTTCAAAGGCACTCAGGCCGCCCTGGTGTGCTCGACCGGATACCATGCAAACCTGGCCGCCATACGAGGGCTGGCTGGGCGGGGCGATGTGATCTTCATTGATAAGCTCAACCACGCCAGCATTATCGATGCGGCCTTTGCCGGGGGGCCGGGGGGCGGGGATGCTCCTGTGGTGCGTGTGTTTCCGCACCGGGATTACGCTAGGCTCGCCCGGCTGCTGCAGAAAACAGGCTCGGCTCGATACCGGATTATTGTTACGGACTCATTGTTCAGCATGGATGGAGATGTCGCCGATCTTTCAGCAATAGTTGAACTAAAGACCTACTATGGCGCCTTGCTGATCATCGACGAGGCGCACGCCACAGGTGTCTGGGGGGATCATGGACGGGGCGCAGCGGAGGCGATGGGCGTTGAGGCAGGCATTGATGTCGTGGTCGGGACTCTGAGCAAGGCCCTGGGCGGTATCGGCGGGTTTATGGCGGCCTCGCACGAGATCATCGACTGGCTGGTCAACGTCGCCCGACCATTCATCTACACTACGGCCCTGCCCCCGGCGGCTTGCGCGGCGGGGATGGCTGCTCTCGATCTGGTGGATCGCGAGCCGGAGCGCCGACGCCGCGTGCTGAGCTTGGCGGCCCATCTCAGGGCCGAGCTCCGCGACCGGCGGGGCTGGGACATCGGCGAGTCATGCAGCCAGATCATCCCCCTGATCGTGGGATCGGGCGAGCAGGCCGTGGATCTGTCCAGCCGATTGCAGGAAGAGGGCTTTCTTGTCCCGGCCATCCGACCACCAACTGTTCCCAAAGGTACGGCCAGGCTGCGGATCAGCCTGTCGGCCGAGCACCGGGAATCGGACGTCGACGCCCTGGTTGCTGCCCTGGACCGTCATTTCAAGAGTAAATGAATTGAATAGCGGCGATCTGCGGAACGGCGGTTTTTCGTCTGAAACCGACCGCTGCAGACTGGGCCTACCAGCTCCCAGCTACCCCAAAAGGCTCTCGAGTCGGTTGATCTTTTCGACCGATCTGGCTAAGGTAATGCAGTTAATGGCTGTTTTGCCGAAGGCCTGCCCCCATCGTCTAGTGGCCTAGGATATCAGGTTCTCATCCTGGAGACAGGGGTTCGAGTCCCCTTGGGGGTATAATTCCTGAAAGGACATGCGTTTACGAACGGCATGTCCTTTCGTCTTTTGCCTCGACGGACATCGGGTTCTCGTCCTGGAGACAGGTGTTCAATTCGCCTTGGTGGTAGTAAGTCGAGCAGGGAATCGCGTTTACGAACGTCATGTTCGGTTCTGCATCACTGCGCCAACCGAAATGCTGTCCATATCCTGTCCATAGTTTTCGGCCCAACTTCGTGGCCGAGGGGCTTCACTGCGACGGCCGCATGCTCAAGGTTACTCCGGATGTTGACCTGCGACAGGTCGGCTGCGTTCAGGCCGGCTTCACCATGAGGCTCGTCCGGACGGCAACTGGCTCGTCTCGACGGAGCGAGCCGTAACGAGAGAGGCCGCGACCAGAACGCAAAGCCCTGCCTACGATGACGGCTTCAGCGGCGTTGGATCGCATCGTCGGAGAATGACGGGAACTCCCGCCAAAATGGAGAATCATTGAAGACCCGGAAGCTCAGCTGACCATGAGTTTCGGCAGGACCAACGCGACGCGATGCACCACCGACTGAAGCAGCGGCTTGGGCTTGGGATTCCTCCGGAGGAGCAGGGAGAAACTGGTCCGCGCGCAAAACCGTATGCGCTTCGGACCTGCTGTGTGGCACACGCAAGTGACGTGAGCTCGAGAACTTATGTCGAAGAATCTGCCCACAACCGTCAGCGGGACGTTCTTCACTGAGAAGCCGACCTTCTCCGAGGGCCCCTTCACGTCACAGGGCAGCTCCCGAGAACGGAACGCATTGGGCACCCCGACGCTGAACCTGTCCGTCCTACCTCCTCACTTCGGGCGCAACGCGCCACGTAGGAGGACCTTCAGCATCGGCACTGTAACGGCTATCCTTCAATGCCGCTGGCTAGCGGATCAATTGCAGTCTTAAGCAGCTGTGCCCGGAGCTGTAGTGGCCTTGGTGCTTGCTCGACTGGGATCGGTATCTGGAGACGCCAGCCAAGCCGCGCCGTCGCCTGCACAGCGGCGTGTCGGACGAAGGGTATCGGATCCTCCAGCAGCCGCAACAGATCCGGCACCACCGCAGCAGTTCCGACCTCGCCCAGCGCCAGCGCAGCATGCCATCTATCCGACTGGCTTTCATCATCCAGCTTGCTCGTCGCCCACTGGACTACCGATTCTGGACCGCTTCGCGCGATGGCCTCCAGGGCCGCTTTCCGCACGGCCGGGTAACCGTCGCCTAATTGATGTGCAACCTCTGCCGCATCTGCAGGCGATCGTATTTCCTGAACCAGACGGGGATTTCCAGCCGCGCCCAGCCAGCCTCTGACCGTCGGGACCTTCTTGCCCGCTCTGTTCCATGCCAGCGCGTCGTTCGCGGCGGTGCGAACATGGCTGTCTTGGTCGAGGGCCAGACTCTCGAGATACGGAATACCTTCCGCCATTCCCAGGCACCCGACGGCCATAGCAGCGGCCCAGCGAACGGATGCGCTTGGGTGGCATGATCGTTCGATCAGATGAGGCAAAACTTCTGGGGGCCCGCCCTGGCCGATGATTTCAGCCCCCCAGACCCGTGTATTCCAATCGTCTGTGTCCAAGGACTCAAGAAGACAAGATACGGTGAGAGGAAGGCCATGACGGGCTCGTATACGGGCCACCCTCAACTTCATTTCGCGTCCCTTGCCTTCCAGGCACCGAGTCAGCGCGGTGATGCCATCGCCCGGGTGTGGGCTCATGAACATCCCCCGCGCGACGTGCTCGACAAGCGACTCTTCGTGCTGCGCTTGCAGTAACGCCGGTTCGACCGCGGCGACGCTGCCGAGTGTGCCCAGCGCCATGGCACTCCATTCGCGCACCAAGCTGTCCTCATCTTTGAGGAGGCCTGCAAGTTCACGGATGGCTTCATGCGCTTGCAGGCGGCCCAGCACAAATGCAGCCCTGGCGCGAGCGATCGGATCAGGAGAGGAAAGTCGGCCGATCAACAGCGGCACGGCGTGTTCAGAGCACGCCTCAAGCATTGCCCATGAGACGGCCCGAGGCGGCCACATCGTTTGATCGAAATGTAGCGCGATAGCCTGTTCAGCAAGCTTTTCGAGCAACGCGGTCGGCATAACCTGTCGGCCTGCCGCCATCGCGGCAGAGACCGCGACATCCAGCGGGCGACAGCACAGATCTTCGCAGTTCTTCCTCAGAAGGGCAGCCACGAATATGCGGGCGCGGCTGTCCAGCACAGCCCCCAGCGACCGCAGCACGGGCCGCCAGGTAGGCGAGTACACGTGCGACAGCGCCTTCGCAAGCCAATCCTCACGGCCGGCCAGCCTGGCAGCCAACAAATGCGCTCGCTTCGCCGTTTCACGTGACATGGTGCCGTCCATTCCAGTGCGCGGTCCTGCTCATGTAGAAGTACCGTGGGTTCTCTCGCGAGAATAGCCCCGACCACGGGCCGCAAACCGCTTTGCGGTACCGTCCGCGCACACAGGTCAATCCTAGCAGCGGTTCTATAATAGTCTATTCTCGTTGCCTGAGCAGCCATCTGTGCTTGGCGTTGTTCTTCAAGGACCTGCCAAGGTATTGCCTTTGGTCAAAACTCATTGCTCCGCCTCCGGCCGCGCGGTATAAGGCACGGCACCATGCGCAGAGCTCGCATCTTCATCAGCTACGGACGGCAGGACGCGGCAGAGTTCGCAGCACGACTGGCTGGTTGGCTGCGCTCGGAAGGATACGAGCCGTGGCTCGATGCGGAGAACGGCATTCTGATCGGAACACCGTTCGATATCCGCATAGAGGTGGGGATTTCGGGCAGCGATCTTCTGATCGCGCTTCTGTCACCGTGGAGCCTGCGCCCCGAGGGATTCTGCCGAAACGAGCTGCTGTTCGCTCTCGCGCGGAAAGTGCCGATCATTCCTATCCGGATTGCCGAGGTTGATCCTCCAATTCAGATCATATCGCTCAACTACGTCGATGCCGTTGCTGACCCGGAAGCGGCGTTTGCCCAGCTTCCCCGGCTGATCAACCAGGTTCAGTGCACCGGACGAATGTTCCTGCGGGAATGGCCGGAGGTCACCAGCGGGATCCCGTGGTGGAGGGATTATCATCCGCTGGACTTCGAGTCGGAACTGGCGCAACACGGAGGCGCGTTCACGGGCCGCCAGTGGCTTTTTGAGCTGATTCACCACTGGGTGCAACAGGGCGATTCACGGCTTCTGCTCCTTACTGCAGATGCGGGCGTGGGCAAGAGTGCTATCGCGGCTCAGATGACCGCCAGGCTGGACGTCCGAGGGGTTCATTTCTGCTCCCGATCAAACATCGACTCGTGCCGGCCAGCCGCGTGGATCGCCGGACTCGTCTATCAACTGGCGGCCCAACTGCCTTGGTACAGGGAACAGATCGAGCGACTGCCGACACCGAAGTGGAATGAGTCCGCCTCGTTATTTCGGACGCTCATCGCTGACCCGCTGCGCAGGTGCAGAAATCAGCTCGTCGTAAGCGGGCCATGGGTGTTCGTTGTCGATGGCTTGGACGAGTCGCTCGCTGCGGTGGGATCCGATCTAGCGGACCTACTCGCCGACGCAGCCGGGATCATGCCGTCCTGGCTTCGGTTGATCATCACGAGCCGCGCTGATCAGACACTACTGGCCAGATTTAGAATTGATGGGGTGCGCCGCCGGCATGTCGATGCCGATCGCGAGGAAAACCTAGCGGACCTGCATTCGTACATCACTCAGAGAATCGGAGGACTTCCCACGGGATGCCTGAATCTGGGTGGGCCCGATGAACTGATCGGGGCCATTGAATGCCCCGCCTCCGGAAACTTCCTCTTCGCGAAGATGACGATCGACGCCCTAAGCGATCCAGATCCGACGTGCCGTCTTAAAGTCGAGGAAGTAGGTAAGCTGCCGAGGAACCTCGCAGGTCTCTATCACGCCATGTTCCGCAGGCACTTCGGCGATTACCATCAGTATGAGAGTGAGATCCAACCTCTCCTGGAGTGTTTGGTCGCCGCCCGCGGTCGCCTGCCGGAGCGATTGCTCCTCGGAGCAGCCGGTGTTGATCAACGCGCTGCCCAAAGAGGATTTCGCGGGCTCTCCCGGTTTCTGAATCGGGGCTCAGTGGGCACGGCTCTGTTTCACAAAAGCATGGCCGAGTGGCTCATCGATCCGGATGCTGCCGGCGAGTACGTGTGTCGAGCCGCACGCGGTCACCAAAGGTTGGCGCAGCTCTGCTGGGAAGAGTATAAGGCCGGTCCGCAACGACTCTCCTCGTACTCACATGACCACATGCCTTACCATCTGATGGCGGTAGACCGCTGGCAGGACCTACACGAGGTGATCCACTGTCCGGAGCTAGGTTTCGTACGACGGTGGGTCGGAGGAACCCGCAGCGACGAGGGTCTGGCTTGCCTCCTCAGCCTGATCCGCTTCCTTTCAACAAAGAAACACGAAGGGGGTGCTGCCGCCGGCCTGGCTACCCAGGCAGCCCGCATCTATGCTATCTGGGGCCAATATGACAAGTGCGAGCACTGGCTGCGGTACGCGCTCGGGCACGCTTCCAGGTGGCGTGAGCGCCGTGCAAGGGCCGTAGCTCTTCACGAAATGGGCTCGCTCGCGCTGTACCGCGGTGAGTACGATGAAGCGATGCGCTACTATCGGGCGGCACTACGATTGTGCGTCTGGGGCATACCCGTCTATCACGACGAAGCGGCTGCAAACCTAATCGGCCAGGCGGCCGTCTGCCATGAAGAATACCGAAGCCGGGAGACGATTCGATTTGCCGCTCGGGGAATCCGTCAGGCACGCATGGGATCGGACCCGCTTCACGTGATCTCGGGCATGCGGCTTATCGCAGCCGCCTACAAAACGCTGGGGGAATCCGGGAAGGCCGTCGTTTATATCCGGAATGCTCTCTTATTGGCCAAGGCCCAAGACGCTCCACTGGAAGCGGTAAAGTTGCGATTGCTCGCAGCCTTTATGCAATACGAGCACGCCATGTTGGACAGGCGGCATCCCCTGGAGGCACGCGAGTCCTTTTCCCGGGCAGCCGCTGAGGCTGAATCCCTCCACGACCTGTTTTGTTCGCTGGAGGCCAAGACGGGTCTGTGCAGGTGTGCTCTGTCGATGAAAGCAACGGCGGAGGCCGATAGCCTGCTGCAGCCTTTACTGGATGTTCTGCGGGTTGGAGAGCACGCTGGGCTACAGGCTGGCATTGCCTTCGGCCTCGCGGCCGTCGCGCACCAGCGAGGGGCGTTGGCGGAGGCGGGGAAACGATACCAAGAAGTTGTCTCTTATTGTACGAACCATGGGATCCTATACTCGAAGATCGAGGCCATGATCGGAGTGGGCGCAATTGAGTATCACCTCGCAAGCAAGAATGACGCCGAAGTCATATGGAAGGAGGCTCTCGACATAGCGGGTCGGATTTCCGGCCGGAAACGCGCGGTAGCCCAGATCAGGATCGAGCGATGCCGGAATGATCCTCTCGCAGCGCCCTCGTAGCATCCTTACTGCACCGCATCATCCGCTCTTGAAACCATCACTCAATCGTCTGCCAACCTGATCAGCATGACGATGGGACGAAGCATGGCTCTCACAAGTGTTCTCGCGATCGCGCGTCGACGAATATGGGATGCAAGCCGTGGACTATATCTGGCGTAGATGGAAACGAAGGCCTTCCCGACAGGGCTCTTCAGCAGGTGCGCGTCGCGAAACCGCCGCAAGACCTCCACGTCCTTGTCCAGAGCAGACCCATAGGCAGCCGTGGCGATAAAGCAGGTTCCTCGCGTCGCTGGCCCGCCACTGCCAATCGGGGAAGAGGCTCCGCCCGAGGGCGCACCGCTCCCAAAGGGTGTGTGAGAACGCGTACTGCTCCCAGACGAGGGAAACTTCACTGAGGAGTGAGCCTTACTCTTGAGAATGAGATCCAGGAGGAGTGAGGAGGAATCGCGCGCCACGGGGTTCTGCTCAAGAAGCTCCAGCAGGAACTGGAGTGTCGCTTCATCGAGATCCTGAAGGACAGACTCATCGTCGCTGAGAGCAGGCGCGAGCTTGCCGATTTCCTCGATCAATTCTGCTTTGCTGGTGTTCTTGCTGGGTGCCATCGGAGGTCTCTCCGCCGAGTTCCGGCCATGTTGCGACCTGATATGCAGCACTTCGCGAATACTACATGACCGTGCGCGATTCGGCAACAGGGAGAAAGCGCGGTATTCAGCCCTGCCAGGGCCTCCTGCGGTGCTGTGTTGCATGCCAGCCGCCGAGAGCCACAGACGCAACTGGTTCGCGCGCATCGTCTGGACCAGCCGGAGGTAGCTCAGGCGTCGGGCCAGGCACATGGCCACGACTCATGCCAGCGGCTCGCGTCGGCTGAGCCATGCAGGTGGCAAGCCCTCGCGTCCGGTGGCGAGTGCCACGATCGACCCGACGATGGCGCAGGTCGTGTCACGGTCGCCTAGCCCCGCGACCGTCGCCCAAAGGGCCTCCTCGTAGGAGCCCAGGTGAGCCGCCGCCGACCAGAGAGCAAACGGGACCGTGTCGGAGGCCAGGACCTGCCAGCCGCTGCCCAACTCGCGCGCCGCTCGCACTGGGCTCGTCTCGGCGGGCAGTTGGGTCGCGCGCCGAAGGCCCTCGCGCGTTTTCCCTTCCGGCGTATGCATTATGGCGGTCTGCAGCAGTTCGTCACGGGCGGCATACCGCGGTTTGGCACGCGTCCGCCACGCCACCGCCGCGGCGACAGCCACCGCGATTGCCCCGGCCTGTCCATCCGGGTGTGCGTGCGTGACCTCCGCCGAAGCACCAGCATTTCGTACCACCGCGTCCAGATCATCAGCGAAATACGCCCCAATCGGACCGGCACGCATGGCACCACCGTTGCCCATCGAGCCCTGTCCATCGAAAGACGCCCGGGCTGCCTCGCGCCAGTCGGCTCCGGCGAGAATCTGCTCGAGAAGCATGGCGGCGTTCTGTCCATAGCCACGATAGGGCTCAAGCTGATAGCGTTGGGCAAACCGGCGGGCGAGTTCGTCTTGCTCAATCCGTCCGTACAGGTCCAGGACCTCGACAGTGCTGCATGCCATCACCGTGTCATCGGTGTACTCCCATGGTGGGGCTGGCAGCTTCCGGTTGGCGATAAGCCAGTCAGCGACTGGGTGGAAATACGGCTGGCCGAAAGCATCGCCGAGCGACAGGCCCTCGAGCGAGAGCCTCGCGCGATCCATCCTTTCAGCGTGGTCTTCCGGGACTTGTGTGTGCGGGTCACTCATCATCGTTACTGCCACCTGGCGGCGACTCCTCTTCGACGGTGCGTTACCCCGACGGTCTGAGTGCCGCCCATTGCCCGGGCTCCAATACTCACGTCCCAGGCGCTCACCGTAAACTGTGGTTCGCCGTCGCGCGTGATACGTGCCTGCATGGGCCTATTGTCCCGGCGATCCGCATATAACCCGATCGTGAACAAGCCAAGATGCTGGTCGCCCACGGCCGCCCAACGCGGCAGAATCGCGAGCAGCAACTCATCCGAGTAGCGGGTCGCCATGACGGATGCCGGCGATCCGAGGGCAATCAGCAATCCCGAGACAGCCCAACACCATCGGCGCCAGGTGCAGTACAACTCATCAGTTGCCGTAATCACGTGGCCACACTCGGGGCACCGCATGCCTGCATGACCAACCATCAGATACCAGCATTTCAGACAGCGAGGCAGCCCGCGCGACCGGTCGCAAAACAATGCCCACCTCGTCAGGGCTAGGCCGCCAAGGGCGCCCAGCACTTCAACAATAGCAATTATCGGCAATGACATCTGGCGCTCCCTTCGATCTTGTCCGAGAACTGCGCCAACACCATGCCTCGCAAGACGTGCGTGCCCTCGAACTCTGAAAACGAAAATGCCGGCCGCCGAGCCCCGCACACGCGTGCGGTGTATCAGCTCGGCGCCGGCCAATGCGAATGCTCATGGGGACGTGATGCCTCAGCCGGGCGGTTAGAGCTTCCTCTGCTTGCCGTTCTTGAGTTGGATGACCATCTGGCCGTTGGGCGTGATGGTGACGGGAACGTAAGTCGATTACTTCTGGTCTAAACAGTCATTCTACGTCGCTACTCATTGACGCTCTTGCGCTGCGGTTTGGCAGGCGCGATCATCAGCGGACCAATGGAGGAGCAGGTTGGCCATCGACGATCCTAAGGAAACACGGTGATTCGTCCGCATGGCGTTTCCTGCGAGTAGGCAAACGTATCCCAAACACCTTGCCGTCATCCGAGTCTCATTTTCGGGCTCAGGACCTGCAGTGGCATAGGCCGTGCCATGGCTAGGCTATCGGGGTTGGAGCATCCGTATGGCAGCCTCGGTGGTTTTCTGGATGCGAGGGTTCGGTTATCCTACTGCCTGTGCACGAAAGCGATTCTGACGACTCGGAAAACCAGTTGGAGTGAGTGTATGAGCTGCCTGCTTGCCTTCTCGCTCAAGGATGAGGGGGCAGAAGTCGGTCTGAGCAGTTTAGAACCTCACAGCCAGAGACCTATGCGGCTTGCGCGCAGGTCTCGGGGTTACAGGGCGCTTTGGTTGCGGCCCGCAAAAAGGCGGTCCGCCTTAGGAACGGGCGAAACCCATAGTCAGAGGATAATGTTCTGAGGATTTCGACCGGCTTTCAGGCATATTTGGCGGTCCTGAGAACGCCGACGGAATGGTGGTTGATACGGGAGGATTCGCGAAAATGAGTAAACACGTGAAGCGTGGCAGCATGGCAAACGAAGTCAGGGAAGGCGTTCAGCGAATCGTCGATCAAATCCGACGAGATCCGCTGGCCGAGCCCGATGCGATCATGCTTGCGATACACGACATGTGGTCCATGATATGCGGATCGCGACATGGCGGTAGTATCAGGGATTTGCGGGTACTGGCCAAGATACTCAAGCGAGAAGGTCTCAAGCTTGCAGGGCGTCGTCACACGGCGTCCGTCACTCGCGTAGGCGTACTCGGTGAGGCGTTATGTATCCTGCGAACTGGTGATTTCGCAGCGGCCGCCACGTTGCTGGCCGATTTCAAGACCAACGGCCGAGACTGTCCTGGCGGACGTGTCCTGCTGTGTGCGGCGCAGTCTTGGCGGGCATTCGCACTGGCCTTGGCCCGCAAGCACGAGTCCTCGCGAAAACAACTCGACGCGGCTGGCGGGGTTATGCAGAGAATCAAGGAGCCCGGCCGCTGTCTGCCGGCTCTCCTGGGGCTCTCCCGGGCCCTGCTGGCGTTCGAATGCGGCGACTACTCCGGTTCCCTCGATATCATCGATGGCCGCCGCGAGCCCTTTGTATCCCTGCATGCGACGGAGCTGGCCGGCTTCCCCGCGATTGCGGCCGATGCCTGTCTGCTGAGGGCCAAGGCGCTTCGTGACCGGGGCCTGTACGAGCAGGCATGGAAAGATGCATGGAAATCGGTCGAGCTGCGCGGCCGGATCGACGACCGGCCGGGCAAGGCCTGGGGATGGATCGAGATGGCACGCAACAGCCGTTTCCAGGGTGACGCGGACAGAGCCATGGGGGAGCTTGGTGAAGCCAGGCAACTGCTGCAGGATACGGACTTTTGGGCCTGGCGAGCCCGCGTTCTGGATCAGCAGGGAGATGTGTTCCGCGGACAGAAGAACCTGGCTAAGGCGGGTGAGTGCTACGCTGAGGCCGCACGACTGGCCCGGCGTACCAAGGACCGCTATCTGCTGGGGCATGTCGTTAATTCGCAAGCAAGGCTGCTCGAGGACCAGGGGAGCTTCTCGGAAGCGCTGGGACTCCTGGAGGACCAGGAGGAGACATGGCGCGGCAAGAAAGAATACGGCAAGTATCTGTACCTCAAAGGCTCGATTCACCTGCACAAGGGTGATATCGACGGCGCCGAGCACCTGCTGCGACAAGCGGTGGACGAATTGACTAGGTACAGAATGCACTCCCACCAGGCGCTGGCACTTGATCGTCTGGCGACGGTGATGCTGTCCCCTCAGCGGGCTGGGAATGCAAAGAACAGGCAAAAGGCCTGCGAATACTGGGCGGAAGCCCTCGGGCTGGCAGGCAAGATTGAGACGCAGGGCATCCTTGATCGTGTGAAGAGAAATGTCGCCCAACTCGATGCGGCCGACGTGCTGGCGGGGCTGGTGAGTCTGACGAACGCCGTGCGGACTGTTCGGGACCAATGGGATGCGCATCGTGCGGTGGAAGACGAGGCTGAGTCGAGGCGTTTTCGCGAGCGATGGTACGTGGGGAACTGGTTCATCGGCCCCGTTGCAGAATGCCTTCGGCTTGCCCGAAACGCACCTGTGGACTCATGCCTGGTTCTGTCGAGGTTCGCGGAGATCCTGCGGAGCTACCGCTGGTACAGCCACGGCATGGCCGAATCTCCTTGCAGCGGCAGGGATGTGAGCATCGTTCAGGTGATCGAGGACAGTCGCAATCGGGCCTCGAAAGACCTGGGTTGCGAGCTCAAGGTCGTAGGGCCCGAGCACGGGCTGACCACAGTTGCCGGAACGGAGTACCTGGCGACGGCGATGGCCGCGTGTTTTCGTGGGTTGAACACGGCATTCGGGGCGACAATCTTCAAGATGTCTATCCGGCGGCAGCGCCACGGCGAGTATCCCCTGGTGGTGGTGCTTCGACCTCGCGGCGTGAAGCCGGGTGACTTCAAGAGAGCTTGGGAACTCGTAGATCTCGGCGACGCGATGGCCGATCCGACGCTCAAGCCCTATTTTGACCGAGGTTACACCGGCGACCTGACGCTGGCAGTGTTCCTTCTCAGGGTCGCGCTGTGGAGTGAAATCGAGTTCGACGCCCGAACCCGGTCCGTCACGGTGCGACTGCATCGGCAAATTGTGCCGCAAGAAGATGAGTGAGCGGGAACGGCATGCCGCCAAATCCGCGTCGGGCAAGAGGCGCAGTCCAATGGACAAGCCGTGCCGGTATCCGAACGTAGACCGAACACCGTCCTGCCGCCAAGTCCAGCCGCTACCAGTGGCGTGCGTGGATTGACAGTGAGATCAGCAACCGTATGCTGAACTTGGCCCGATGCATTTCCGTTGCTGCAGAACCAGGCCAGCCGATACCTACGCCGCTTTCTCCCAGAAGCGGCCGGGATTGAGCATGTGACCGATATCTGGTGGGCGACAATAGAGGGAGACTGCCATGGCCGATTTACCCACGGCACTTTCCGTGAAGGTCATCATTCACGACCCGCAGGGCAACGTTCTGCTGCTGAAGAGGTCGAGGCACTGCCAGAACAACGCCGGCAAATGGGAGTTCGCCGGAGGCAAGGTTGATACCGGTGAGAACTTCGAGCAGGCACTGCTGCGCGAGGTGAAGGAAGAGACAGGGCTGACCATCGACTTGAAGGGAAGCGTCGGCACCAGCGAGTCCAAACGGGCAAAGCCGCCCGTGGTCTATCTGGTGATGGAAGGACAGGCCAGAACCACAAAGGTACGTTTATCCGACGAGCACAAGGACTTCCAGTGGGCAGCGCCGGCCATACTTGAAGAGATACCGCTCTGTCCGCAGTTCCGCCGGATCGCCCGGCGCTATGCGCAGGAGGTGGCCATCGAGCCCCGTGTCAGGAAGCGGACGACCTTGGCGAAGGAGCGAGAGGACCTATTCAAAGACTCCGTCGTTAAGCCGGACTCTCTGGCTGAAGCCCTGCAGACCTTCAACAACAGAAGGCCGAAGTACGCCAAGCTCGCGGAGTGGTTGGCACGCTTCCTGCGATCGCACGTTCTCTCAAAGTACCCGCTGGCAGAGGTCAGCGCACGGCCCAAGGATCAGGTGAGTTTCGCGGCCAAGTTGATCAATAAGGACAAATACAAGGACCCACTGCGCGAAGTTACAGACCTGGTGGGAGCCCGCATCGTGCTGCATCTGCAGACGGAGGTTGACGCCGTATGCCGATGGATCGAGAGTCAGTTCGAGATCGACAAGGCCAACAGCGGCGACAAGGCCAAGGATTTGGGTGCGGACAAGTTTGGCTATCGCTCAGTCCACTACGTGGTGGAGATGCGCCGGGGCAGACCTGCTGGCATTCCTCGGAGTCTGGCCGGGCTGAAGGCCGAGATCCAGGTCCGCACCATCGCCCAGCATGCCTGGTCCGACATCGGCCACGACCGAGTCTACAAAGCCGAGTGCGATATCCCGGACTATTGGAAGCGGGAAGCCAACCGCATCTCAGCCTTGCTTGAAGCTGCGGATGATGCCTTCGCACGGCTGGTAGAAGGCGTCGGGGCCTTCCGGGATCATGTGCGGCAGACCCCGAACGAGGCAGCCGCTCGGCGGCTTATCCAGTTGTGGGACGTGGTCCGAAAGAAATGGCCCAAAGATCCGAGGCCGGCGTTGCGGATAGCGCACCTGGCCCGTGAGATTGACGACTGGGCCAAGGTTCTGCAGGTCGTTAAGAACTATAAAGGGGACTTGAACGCCCGCTTGCAGTGCGCCAGAGGATTTGCACTGTGCAGAAAGGCCGGCAATCATCATGCACGGGAGTGGAAAGACGGCATTGCGTCGTTGGAGAAAGCCAGCCGGCTCAGTTCGGACAGCATCGAACCCCACCTGCGCTTGGGCCAGCTACTGGCTCCCGTGGACCCTGCGAGGGCCTTGAGGCACTACGAACGGGCATTCTCCATCGATTCCTCCAACCCCGCAGCTTTGGTGGGTTATATCCGCTGCAAGGTCTTGGAAGAAAAAACGGTCGCATTCATTCCGTTACTCCAGCCTGAGATCAAAGAAGCCATCAGGCGTAGCGAGGAGCTGGCCGCTGCCGGCGCCGATCTGCCGCATGCTTTGTATCGCATCGGTGGGTTTCACCTGTTGCTCGGGCGCGACCATTGCCACAAGAGTCTGGACTGGCTGGCCAGGGCTGTGCATCATACGCTTGCTCCCGACCCGCTGGTGCAGACGCTGCGGGACGTGTCCCAGTTGGCCGATTACGCTCACGACCGCGCCGACGTCGATTGCGCCCGCCGGTTCCTCGCGGCAGCTTTGGTGGCAAAGTTCCGCAAAAGACGGTGGCCCGCGGACGTACGTCGTCCCGCCACAAGCCCCCTGAAACCCCATGGGCCAGTCGTCATCGTCGCCGGCGGCTGTGAGGCCTATCACCAGAAGGCGATGAAGGACTACGGCCCGCTTCTGGCAAGAGCATTTGCCGACTACCGTGGTTTGGTGATCTCCGGCGGAACCAGAGAGGGCATCAGTGGCGTGGTGGGTGCACTCGCCGAGCAATCTGGCGGGCGGATATGTGCTGTGGGCTACCTGCCGCAGAGGATGCCAACCGACAACACCGCTACGGAAGATAACCGATACCGTATTCGGAGGACAGGTGGGGATCGAGGTTTCAGCGCCCGTCAGCCCATCCAGAACTGGCTCGATCTGCTGGCCGCGGGCATCCATCCAAGCCAGGTGCGATTACTGGGGATCAACGGTGGCAACATCGCCGGCCTGGAATATCGCATCGCCGTTGCCCTGGGCGCGACCGTCGGCGTCATCGAGGGCAGCGGCCGTGAAGCCGAACGCGTCCTCAACGACTGGCCGGCCCGGCCACCCGCCCCAGATGACGACCGTGGTATCCGGGGCGAATCGGACAGTGGCGGTCAGACGGCTGTATCACCCGGTCGCCTGATACCTTTACCTCCCGACCCGACGACGTTGCGGGCTTTTCTCCACATGGGTGACGGCAAGCATGGGGCACTGTCGGCACAAGCTGTCGAGGACGCCGCCCGTTTGGTCCACAAAGACTTCCTTGAGCAGCAGCGCTACAGCCATCCGGACCCCGTCATGCAGCCTTGGCCCAAGCTGCGTGGCGATCTGAGAAGCTCGAACAAGAGTCAGATCAAGTATCTCGTCTCAATCCTTCGCGCCTGTGGGTTCGACGTGCAGGCGTTCAGCGGAACTCCGAACGATCCAAAGTTCACGGACGACGAGAGCAAGAAGATGGGCGAGATGGAGCACGGCCGGTGGAACATCGAGCGATTACAGAGCGGATGGCGATATGCCAAGAGGAAGGACTCGCAAAAGCGGTTGTCGCCGTACCTCGTGTCGTGGAAGAAGCTGCACCCTGACACGAGGAAATGGGATTTCCTCAACGTCCGCCTCTGGCCGGAGATCCTTGCTGAGGTTGGCTATGAGATTGTCCGGATACAAGTGAAGGCCTGACAATGGCAAAAGCTGACTACATCGAGTTCCTGGTCATGCGGCATGGCCAGTCGCGCGCAGATCTTCCGCGGTTGAAGATACTCGAAGGGAGACATGACAGCCCCTTGTCTCGGAAGGGTCTTCGTCAGGCCGCTCTTGCCGCCAAATGGATCGCCGCCCGTTACCGTCCGGACAAGATCGTCTCCAGTCCGCTGACAAGGGCGAAGCAGACCGCCGAGCTGGTCGCGAGCCGCTCCGGGGCGCCACTCGTGCTGGACCGGGAGTTGCTGGAAAGGAACAACGGTGCGTTGGCCGGTCTCACGAAACTCAAGGCAAGGAAGTGGGGCATCTTGCGTCCCGGGAGCTATCTGCCGCATGAGACGGCGCCTTGCGGAGAGACCCTGATCGAATTCCGGGCCAGGGCCGAGACCTTTTGGTCCAAGCTGACGAGTCAATGCAGGGCCGGCCAGCGGATCCTGATCGTCTCTCACGGCCAGATGATCGCGATGCTGTTCCGATGCTTCCTGAAGCTCCCGCTGGATGAATCGGTTCGGCTGACAACCGACGAGACCGGCATCCATTGCTGGAGACTGCATCCGGACAGCAGGAGAATCGTGTTCACCAACTCCGGTGAGCATCTGGAGTCGGGCGGGGCGAGTGGATAACAGTCACCCCGCCGCGAACGGTCGCAGCCTTCATTTCCCAACCGTTCGGCGAGACGCATGGGGGATCTCAACACGGGGAGGTTAAACCACTGCCTCGGAAGAGACGCCGCTGGGCCGTCTCAGAGAATTCCTTTATCGCCAGGATTGAGCTATGCTAATGCCTGTTGGCGAGGGCGATTCCGATGGCAGAGGAATCGAAGCAAGTCCGGGTCTTCCTGTCGTACGCCCGTGGGGATGACGAGGCGTTCGTCCGGCGGCTGTATGATGACCTGACTGCCCGCGGGTTCGAGGTCTGGTTCGACCGCGTGTCGATGCCGGCGCGCGAACTCACGTTCTACCAGGAGATTCGAGACGCCGTGGCCGCGTGCGACCGGCTGGTGCTGGTCGTCGGGCCGAAGGCGGTCGCATCGGACTACGTGACCCAGGAGTGGCGGTTCGCCTATTTCGAGGCCGACAAGTGCGTCAACCCGATCGTGCGGCTGGACGGGGTCAAGCCCTCGGGCGAACGGAGCGACGGCTACGAGCTGATTCCCGAAGACCTGAAGCTGCTGCACGCCGAGGATTTCCGCAATGACAGCCGCTACGCCGAGCACCTTGAAAACCTGGCTCGCCAGTTGGCCGAGACCTCAGCGCCGGTGGGCAAGCTGGTGGCCGTGCCGGAACTACCCCCGCATTACCGCGAGAACCGCGAGCATCTCAAAGCCCTTCGCGACCTGCTGCTGCTGGATCTCCGCAAGCCGGTGGTCGTCACCGGGGCGGCCGCCAGGGTGGGCCTTCAAGGAATGGGGGGCATCGGCAAGAGCGTGCTGGCCTGCGCCCTGGCCCGCCGTCCCGAGGTCCGGCGAGCCCTCCCCGACGGGGTCTTCTGGATCGCCCTGGGCCAGGAGCCCGATGTGCCCGAACTCCAGCGCCGGTTGGCTCGCGAACTGGACGATGAAGCTCTGTTTTCGACCGTCACCGAAGGCAAGGAGAAGCTCCGCAAGCTGCTGGATTCGCGGGCGGCGCTGCTGGTCCTCGACGACGTCTGGCAGCGCGAGCACGCCGAGGCGTTCAACGTCATCGGGCCGCGCGGCCGCTTGCTGCTGACCACCCGCGACGCGGGCCTGGTGACCGCCCTAGCTGCCAGGGAGAACCACTACCAGGTCCAGTTGCCGACTCAGGCCGAGGCCGAGTCGATCCTGGCCGCCGCCGTCCAGGTGGAGACTGGCCAGTTGCCGGCCGAGGCCTGCCAGGTCGTGGAAGAGTGCGGCCGTTTGCCGCTGGCCTTGGCCCTGTGCGGCGGCATGGTCCAGGGGGGCACGCCGTGGAGCGACGTGCTGGATGCCCTGCGCGAGCACGATTTGCAGTTCCTCTCGGCCGATCACCCGGCCGAAGACCAGCATGCCAACGCCTGGAAAGCGATGGACGTGAGCATCCGCGTGCTGCCCGAGGAGCAGCGCGATCGCTTTGCTGAGCTGGCCGTGTTTGCCGTCGATGCCCGGGTCCCCGAGGCTGCCGTTGTCACCTTGTGGGAGCATACCGGCGGCCTGAGTCCGCGCGAGGCCCGCAAGCTCCTGGCCGACTTCGCTCGGCGTTCGCTCGTTCAAGTGATCCGCACCGCGTCGGGTGAGGCATCGTCCGAAGGCCGCATCACCCTGCACGATCTGCTTCACAACTTCGCCGAAGGCATGGCGGCGAAACGCTTCGGTTCTTCGGTGAGACTTCACGAAAAACTGCTCGATGCGTACCGCAAGAAATGCCCCGACGGCTGGCCGAGCGGACCGAACGACGGATACTTCCTGCAGCATCTGCTCGATCACATGCTCGAGCCGGGCCGTCAGCGGGATGCCATTGCGCTGCTGGAGGATCTACCCTGGCTGGAGGCTAAGACGCGGGCGGGGCTGGTCTTTGATCTAGTGACCGATTTCACCGACACCGTCACCGCCTTGCCCGACCCGGAGCCCCAGCGTCGTATTCTCCACTTACTGGCGGAAGCGATCTGCCGCGACATTAACTTCATTGCCCGACACGCGGAGGATTATCCGCAGGCGCTCTTCCAATGTCTGTGGAACTCCTGCTGGTGGTACGATTGCCCGCAGGCGGCGGCGCACTACGTCGTACCGCAGAGCGGCTGGAAGGAGCCACCGCCGTGGGAACAGCCGGGACCCAAGCTGTACCAGCTCTTGGAGGCCTGGCGCGAGCAGAGACAGAGGCTCATGCCGGGCCACGCCTGGTTAAGATCGCTTCGGCCACCGCCATCACCCTTGGCCAGTGAGCTTCTTGCAGTGCTACGCGGACACAGTGACGGCGTCCTTTGTGTTGCACATTCACCCAATCGCCGCCGGGTCGCCAGCGGATCGATCGATCGAACCATTCGCATATGGGACGCGACGCTCACTGCTGAGTTACGCTGCCTCTGCGAGCACGAGGGCGCCGTGAGATCTCTACAGTACTCTCCTGACGGACGGTGGATCGCGAGCGGCTCAGATGATGGGACTGTCGTTGTGTGGGATGCCGACAGTGGAAGACAGGTACACCGCTTCCGCAGGAACGCATCAGCTGTGGTAGGTGTCATGTTTTCAGCGGACAGTTCCCGCGTTGGTGGCGTGTCTCTCGATCGATCCGTGTACGCGTGGGACGTCCGTACTGGCGATGCGGTTCTTCACGGCCCCCCGCCGATAGGAGGCAGATTCGCGAACCTGCCACCGCAGATACAGGCTGCGGCGCGCCGGCGCATTGACTGGGCAATAGAAGCTAACTCCTGGCTGGAGCTAGGCTGTGCCTGTCCTCTTTTGTCTCCGAGCGGCGAGATGCTGGTCTTGCGAAAAGGGCATGATGTCCATGTGCTTCCCGTGGCAAACTCGGGCGAATGCCTCTGTCTGACCGGCCATACTGATCAGGTGGAGGCTGCAGTCTTCTCGGCAGACTCCTCCATGATCGGTACCGGTTCAGCAGACAAGACCGTGCGTGTGTGGAATGCCCAGACAGGAGCCGAGATGCATTGCTTTCGAGGGCATCAGAAACCGGTCTCATGTGTCTCGTTCTCTCCGGATGGCCAACGAGTGGTCAGTGGATCATTTGACGGCACCCTTCGGATTTGGACCACAGAGAATGCTGGGGTACAGCGATATCTCCATGATCATGGCTCTGACGTGACATGCGTTTTATGTTCCGGCGATGGTTCCCGGTTGTTAAGTGGGGGCGAAGATGGCCGCGTACGTATGTGGGACCCAATGAGTGGGACCCAGCTCGCGTGCTACAGCGATCACGAGGGCCCGGTCTTGTGCCTTTGTCTCTCGCCCGACGGCCATCAGGTGGTGAGCGGGTCCTCGGATAAGAGTGTTGTGATCCGAAACCTGCAGACTGGTACCACGACCAGTCGCCGGAGCGGGTGCGGCCCTGTCCGAGCGGCTGCTTTTTCGCATGATTCTCAGCATCTTGCTATTGGTGCCGGAAAGTGCTTCCTGCAGATCGTCAACGTCGCGACCGGCAAAGAGCTGCGTACGATCTGGACGAACGACCAGGGGATCTCTAATCCGACCTGGGCGCTCTGCTTCTCTCCCGACGACTCGGAGGTTATTGAAGGAGCATCCGACGGAAGTGTTCGATCGTGGATGGTGAAGGAACAGATACAAGGGATTTCCAAGGTGGTTCTTCCCAGGTTCAGGGGACACGCGGCACGGGTAACCCGCGTGGCATGCACACCCGATGGCCGGCGCGTCGTTACCGCATCGCTGGATGGGACCATCCGAATCTGGGACTCGAGCTTGCACTATCATCTGCTCGAAACGATCGTGGGGGATGGCGATACTGCGGCTATTGCTGCCGGATCAGACCGGTTCCCATGGCGGGCAATCCGTCGGGCAGTAGAAACGGTCGTTGAATCGGCCGCGGAGGGCACGCCGACTGCGTGGTTTCCAACTCCCCTCGAGCACATTACCACCGATGCGGCCAATCGAGGGTGGGCAGGCGCATCAGGCGACTAGGTACACCTTATTCTTCTTGAAGGTGCAAAGTGAGTACCTGCGAATACGGACCTTCTTGTCGTTCACCAGGATGCCATGTGGCTGGGCAAGACAGTCAGCCAGCGTTGTCTGAGCACCGGCGAGGCGGCAAGCACGAGGACAAGAGGGCTTGGCACGAAATGGTGGCACTCTGGCGGATGAGCGTGCCTGAGGATATCGTTCTCTATGAAGCTGAGGACGCGGACACAGAAACGGCTCCGAAAGCGAGCGGGACCCGTCGTGACATCAGCGGTTCGGCCACCCTGATTGTCCTGAGCCTCCACCAGCCGGACGGGGGTCTCGTTGCGGACAACATTCGCACTGCCCAGCCGTTGGTGAAGTACCGCCTTCAACCGGCCTTGCTCGGCCTGGAGTGCGACCTCAAGGCCACCAGATGGATTCACATCCACGAAGTCCTTGATCTGCTTGGGGTCGAAGAAAGCGGCGAGGTTCTCGATCTCCCGGAAATACGCCAGCACATGCTCCCGAGCGTCCGGCACGCGCAGCGCGCCGTGCCAGATTTCCTGTTCAGTGGCGGACGCTTGGAACCGGACAATGGCTGGTGGCGAACAATCCGATGACGCTATATCGAAACGCCGCTGCATTTGCTCCGGTGGCATCGCCCGGTTGATGATGGTCCACAAGACGGCCTGGACCTGATTCCATGCCGCATCGTGCGTGTAGTCCCGGTAATCGCCCAGGTTCTGGCGGCGGGATTGCAGGAGATAGACGGGCGGAACGGCATTCGTGTCCTCACGGTACCATTCCCGCAGAACCGCGACCGCTGACTTGTCGTCGCTGCCGGGTATCTGCGCGGCGGCATGCTCGAGTGTGTGGAATTCCTCCACGGAAATCTCTTCAGGCAGGGGCCGCCAACCATAGCGGTTGCCCAGCAGGATGAGGAAGTTCGGCCGGGGAGAGATCTCCTGCGCTCGCCGCAGTTCGTCAAAACAGATCCGCATCGTCCGGTGATCCAGCCCAGCCTCGGTCGAGACGCCCCAGCGCAGATCAATCGCTTGGAACTGAAATCCATGGCGCTGACAAAGCTGCTCCAGTTTCGGAAAGGCGTCGGCCTCCAGAGCGTTCCGCTCATGCTTCATGTCGCTGAATGTCGAGCTGACAAACACTCGAATGACGGGCCGGAGGCGGGGTGTGGAGGCCTGTTGCGTCATGAGGTCCGGTCCTTTCTATCCATTCTTGTGTGGCAAGCTTTGTCCGGAGAAGTCGTATTGTACCTTCGGTTTCTGCAGTCGAACTCGATATGCTCGCTCTCGTTCCAGCCCTTCATGTTGGCGTAGGCCAGCATGTCGTTGTCGCCGTCGAAGATCACGGAGAATTTGTTTCGGTGGCTCATGGCTGGGGCTACTCCATTTCGCGGGTTTTCAAGCTGTGAATGAGGGATGTGATGCGATCCTCCAACGATCCTGTCGTCAGGTCGAACCATTGGATGTTCGCCAGCGCCAGCGGCAAAGCCTCGGGCGCGAACGGAGCGACTACAACGGGAATGACGTTGCTTCGTTGCGACCGTGCAGCAAGTTCGAGCGCATACTCCGTTTCCCGTTTGCGCCACTGGCTCGTCAGCGAGGCGGGACTCAGCAGCACAACCACAAACCCGCGCGTAACGGCTTCGTCAATTGCTGAATGGATTGCATCGGCCCAATCCTGCCCCGGTGTGACCGCCTCATCGAACCAAACACCGAACTCATGCTGAATCAGAGCGTGTCGAATCCGTTCCGCGATTTCGCGGTCTTGTCGGGCGTAGGAAAGAAAGACCGTGGCGCGTTTGGAGAGTCGGATCAGTTTGTGAAGTTCGGTTTGGAGATCCTTGTTCAAGTCCATCGTCTCGATGGTCTTTCCCGTCATTGACTTGATAAACTCCACCTCCTGCTGCACCCAGCCGGAATTCTTGGCGTTCGGGCTGTCGCAGAGGATAAACCATTCGCGAGCCTTAATTTCGTCGCGGATGAGTTGGGGTAGGCGGGCATCGTCGTCTTCCAGACACTTGAGAAAGAACAACAGCGGATTGTGGCCACGCTTTTCGAGTTCGTTGCGGATTTGTCGGACTTTCTCCAGATCGCGATGCGAGTGGGATACGAAAATCCATGCGCCGGATCTCATGATTGTCCCCATGGCTGTTTCTTGGCCATGCTGGTTTCCAACAATTCGAATGCAGATCGTTCCGCTTCGCTGCCACCCCAACCGCAGGCAGGGCAGACCTTGGGGTCTTTCCACTCATCATGGTCGTAAGCGTCGGTAAAGAAGCCGCATTTCAAGCATTCGACCCATATTGAATCAGGAGGACTCCCAACTCGCTCAACAATGCGGCAATCGCCGACTCTGCCGATATAGAGTGTATCTCTCGCCCATCTTTCTGGTGACCATAGTTTCACACGAGATGGAAGCATTGCATACCCGCCTTCCCCAAGCACGCGCGTATAAGTGCTGTCGCGGAAGATCAGATAGAGCCTTTCGTATTGTTGGACCTCATGGAGATGAACCGGCAGGTTGCGGGCGATAAACGGCGGTAGTATCACCGCACTTTCAAACACGCTCCAACCAAAGTCAGCGAGCATCCGATGTCCTTCTTTCGCGCTGACAAAATACACTCCGGCTTTCCCTTCATCCACCAGCCAGTCAGCCAGTGATTTGTGGTAGGGCTTGATGACTTCGCCGTTCGCTTCTTTCGTGACGGGGAACAGCGAACCGAGGGTGCGGGTAAAGTCGCGAAGTTCTTCGTCCTGCAAGTGGAAGAGGCGTTGGAGGATTTCCACGGGCAGTGGTTCGCGGGCGGCGAGGATGACACGCAGCGAGGGGCGAACATCTTTGCGGAAGTTTTCCAGGTGGGGGAACTGGCGTTGAAACCATTGGCAGAAGATGCCGCCGAGGCCTTGCGGGAATTGTTGCGGGCGGTCGAGCGAGAGATGGCCTTGTTGAACGTCATCGCAGAAGCGTTCGACATAGAGGAACACGCCTTCGCTCTTTTCCAAGATTTGCTCCACGAGGCGGTCGGCGTCCGGGCGGTTCTGGAGCGGCGTCGCCAGTTCGCGCCGCAGGTAGTCGCAGATGTCGGCGCGGTTGGATTCGGACCGGGTGTCGAGCGAAAAGGGATTCAAGGCCTGCAACGGAGTCTTGACATCGAACTCCGGACGGCTGGTGACGACGAGGCCCAGCCAGTCGGGCAGGCGCTGGGCATTGCGCGCGAGCATTTCCACGAGCGGGTTACGCCCGGCGTCGCCGGCCTCGTCCAGGGCATCAATCACGATCAGATAGCGTTCCCGGCCGCCGTGGATGACCGAGCGCAGCGGGTTGACGAGGAGGTAGTCGAACAGTTCCGTCGCGTCTTTCCGGTCCAGTTCGGCAATCTCCGGCAGGGTCAGCAGGAGCTTGCGATAATCGGGCAGCCGGGTGGCGAGTTGGAAGGCCAGGCTGCGGACGACCCGCGGCGCGTTGCGGTGATCGGGCTTGTCCCATTCGACAAATTGGGCGGCGATGACGGTGTCGGATCGGGTGTGGGTGAGTTGGGCGGCAAAGGCGCTCTTGCCGACGCCGGGCGCGCCCATGATCCAGAAGAGCCGGGAATCCAGCTTGGTATCCCGTCGCCATTGTTCCACCGCCTCAAACAGCCATTGGCGTCCGTAAAAGCCTTTGCTCAGTAACTGGCAGATGCGGGCCTCGGACTTGATGGGTTTGAGATAGCCGTTGAGCGTTTCGATCTCACCGGCAAAGCGGCGGCTTTCGTCGCTTTCCACCACCCGGACGATCTCGGCAAGCTTGGCCTGATACCATGGTTCCCACGCTGCATCACCTGCGGCGTGCTGCTCTTTCCAGTCGTGCATATCGAGCCACTGGATGTGGCCGATGTTCACCGGCGGCTGCACCTCCTGCTCGCTCTCGACGAGGATCGTTTGGATGTTGCCGCCCTTCACGCCGATGGCGATGGCGATCTCATCGCGGCAGACGCCGGGGTCGCGGGTGGAGTGTTTCGAGAGGAACGACAGGACGCGGTGGCTGCCCGTGATGCCGTCGGTGATGGAGCGCCGCCAGTCGTCGCCGGCCTTGATTTCGTTCTTGTCGAACCAGACGTCGTGGCCGCGTTTTTCGAGGTCGGCCTTGATGCGGCGGACCAGTTCTTCGTTACCGTCGTGGCCATAGCTGAGGAAGATGCGCATTGGGGCAAAGGACTTGTCTTCTGACAATTGCCCGTGCGTCGCACAAAGCCAGAACGCGCCGACCCTCGTGGCGTCAACCTGGCACTGAGGGCATTTCATCGCCTCGCCTCCATGTCGCGGAATGTCGAGGAGATGAACACGCGAACGGTTCGCCAAGCATCGGGCATTGCTGCACCCGCCGTGTCTACTTCGAGTGGTCGGAATCGCCCACCGAGATCTGATAACCGTACCGTACGGTTAGGATTCCGTAAAGCCGTTTGGCCAGGCGTTCGGCGGCCAGGGTCCGTGACAGATTCGGCGGGCTTTATTTCGATAGATGAGGGGTGTGGGCGGCCATGGAGGCAGCCCCGTTACATCAAGGAGGAACAGGGTCATGGTAGCGAGGACGACGCGTCAGGAGGCTCGGGCACGGATTATGGCGGCGGTGACGGCGGAGTTGGACCGGATGATTCCGCTGGACAAGGAGGCTCCGCTCAAGGGGGCGAGGTTCGCGGACTTCGAGGACCAGGTGGAGGTATTGGCTCAGGGGATGTTGCCGGTGGTATTGGAGGAACGGGCGGCGTTGGAGCCGAATGCGGCGGTGACGGCAGCGGGCCGATGTCCGCACTGCGGTTCGGATCGGACGCATCTGGAGAAGCAGGTCACCCAGCCGGAGATTCTATCGCTGCATGGGCCGGTGGTGCTTCCTCGGCAGCACGCCCGGTGCCGGGGCTGCGGGGGCTCTTTTTCCCCCTCAGGTTCGTGATTGGAGTCTGCTGGGAGAGGTTCCTCTGACCCCTCGTGCGGGCCGACGTATGGGTCGGGAGGGATCGTTACAGAGTTTCGATCAGGCGGCGCGAGCGTTGAACGAGGACTGGGGGACGCAACTGGACGGCAAACAGATTCAGCGTTGGTCGGAGGCGATGGGGGAGGTGGTGCGGCGGGCAAGGGACGCGGAAGTGGTGGCTTACGAGCAGGGATATCATCCCGAAGCGGTGCCGAATCCGCCGGCGTTGCTGGTGATCGGGATGGATGGCGGTCGCGTGCAAACCCGCGAGAAACAAGGGGAAAACGGCAGTCGTTGGCGTGAGGACAAGGTCTGCGCGATCACCTCCTACCTGCCCGGCGATGGGACGGCGGATCATCCCCCGGAGCCGTTGGTCACCACTTACGTGGCCACGATGGGTGACGCGGAGGCCTTCGGCAAACTGGTTCGTCTGGAAGCCGAACGACGGGGATTACGGCAAGCCTCCACGGTCATCGTGATGGGCGACGGCGGCAACTGGATCGATCCGCTGAACAAGCGCCAGCGTCTGGGCGATCGGGGCGACGATCTTCAAGATGTCTATCCGGCGGCAGCGCCACGGCGAGTATCCCCTGGTGGTGGTGCTTCGACCTCGCGGCGTGAAGCCGGGTGACTTCAAGAGAGCTTGGGAACTCGTAGATCTCGGCGACGCGATGGCCGATCCGACGCTCAAGCCCTATTTTGACCGAGGTTACACCGGCGACCTGACGCTGGCAGTGTTCCTTCTCAGGGTCGCGCTGTGGAGTGAAATCGAGTTCGACGCCCGAACCCCGTCCGTTATGGTGCGACTGCATCGGCAAATTGTGCCGCAAGAAGATGAGTGAGGGGGAACGGCATGCCGCCAAATCCGCGTCCGGCAAGAGGTGCAGTCCAATGGACAAGCCGTGCCGGCATCTGAACGTAGACCGAACACCGGCCTGTCACCAAGTCCAGCCGCTACCAGTGGCGTGCGTGGATTCACAGTGAGATCAGCAATGGACCCAGCGAACGGGCGATTGTCTGGCCGTGGGTGACCCGGTATGCTGCGGGAGTGGGGGCAATGGGAGCCAACCATGGGCATTGACGCGTTCATCAGCTATGCCTCTCAGGATAAATTGACCGCTGAGGCCGTATGTTCGTGGATGGAGCGCAACGGCGTCCGGTGCTGGATGGCGCCGCGCGATCTGACCCCGGGGATCGATTATGCTTCCGGCATCGTGGAGGCTATCCATGCCGTGCGGCTGATGGTCTTGGTTTTCTCAGAGCATGCCAATCGCTCGGACCAGGTCAAGCGAGAGGTGGAGCGAGGGGTATCGCGCGGACTGGCCATCCTCCCGTTACGGATTGACGACGTGCGGCCTTCGAAGACGTTGGAATATTACCTGTCCACTCCGCATTGGCTGGATGCCCTGACGCCACCGCTGGAACAGCACCTGGATCGCCTGGTCATTGCCGCCAAGGCGGTACTGGGGCGGGCGGAGGAACCCATCAAAGAGCCCGAGGTCCCGCTTACGCCCACCTATGAGACCGGCCAACGGAAACGGTTCGGCATGATCATGGCCGGCGCGTGCGTAGTGATTGCTGTGGTGGCCGTGTGCTGGTGGGCACTGCATGGCGGCGCGTGCCGGCGGAGCTCCAACGGGCCGATCCCTCCCATCACACCCCCAGATATCGTCGCGACACAACCTATCACCCAAAGCACAACACAGCCGTGGCAGGATGAAGGCGACGCCATTCGTGTTGGCGACAGATTCTGGCTGAAGGACTCGGTGTACGGCCGGTTCTCGGATGCCCAGGATTTCGTCCGCAAGCAGAATAGTGTTCTGCCCGCCGACGCCAAATGGCGACTTCCTATGAAAAGTGAACTTGAAGAAGTGCGTTTCCTGTTTGACCAGAAAGCCCTTTCCCTCAACGGCAACGGTCGAATCTGGACCGGCACGCCAGGCGGTGGCCCCCTCACCGCCTATTCTGTTCAATATCAGGAGGGCAAGCCGTTCGAGGAGCAGAGAACGGCCGAGGCCGGCCCTTGCCAAGCCAGGCTGGTGCGCGACGCAAAATAAAACGCGCGCCGCAACCAACAGGCAGCAGCGCGCGTCCGGATCAGCACGATCGCTCGGCCCGCGAGACCGTCATGAGGGTTTCGAGGTTGGCAGGTGGCTCCGCGGAATGGTCTCGGAGTACCGTCCCTGGATGTCCACCGCCCGCCGCACTTGGCCGGTTCGCTCCAGCAGGCGAACATGCACCTTGACGGTCGCGGTGCGGGTCATCAGTTCCTCGCGCAGGCCCTCGTCGTACTTGTCGGGACCGGTAACCGCCACCGCCGGCTCGCTGAGAATCTTCAACGCGATCAACACCTCCGCGGTCTTGAACCGGGCCATGAGAATGGGCAGGTTCTGAAGGCTTTCGCCCTCGGCCGCCTTGTGCTCGGTCAGTACCTGTTCAGCACCCTGGCCCGTATTGGCCAAGTTGCTCTGGCCGCTGGTGGTGTCCACAGACGAACTGAACAGACGAATCCGGTTGTCGATGCCGGCGATGCGCAGCCCATAAAGCAGCCACGCCCACCGCGAGCCCTTGCCCTCGCGTGCGGAATTCCACAACGAGCCGGACATCAGGCCGTAGTCGAGGCTGTCTCGGTACTTGGGCTCGGCCGCCCCTTCAACGTCCTTCTGCTGCTCGTACTCTTTCCGAATGTCCACGATGGACTCGGGCGCCAGACGAGCCAGCACCTGCGAGGTCTTTTCGACAACGAAGTACTTGTTGGCATCCTCGACCAGGTACTGCGTCAGCCTGTCCACCACCGGCACAAACTCAGGCTCCTCGATCTCGTAGTTGGCGCTGGTCATGCTGGAGATGGCCAGCCGGCGTTTCTCGCACCCGGCGGCGTGAACGACTTCCTTGAACTGCCGGAAGAAGTCCTGCCAGGCCCGGTCCAGGAGCTCCTCGTCAGTGAGGTAGGCGGACGTCACCTTGACAGCCGGCGGGCTGCCGCCCTGCATATGCAGCGTGGCGGTCTGCGGCGTGGTCAGGCCCAGCTTGGGCTGCGTATAGGTCAATTGGAGATCGAACTGCCCGCTCTGCGGGTACACATGCGACACCACCAGCGGCTTGTAGCCCTTACCTTCGCGCTCCAGCCGCATGGGCTTGGCGGCATCTTTACTCGTCGTCGGGCCATCACCGCAGGAGAACACGATACCCTCGACCGCGTCGAGAGAGGCGGCGTTCCGCGGCGTGATCTTGAACTGTACCGTTTCGCCGTTGAGCGGATGCCGCTGGCTGGGGAACACCGCGACATCGAACGCCAACTGCTCCTCCGGAAGGCTGACCTGGACCCTCTGTTCCGTGGTCTTCTTTTCGCCTCCCACCTTTATGGTCAGTTTGACCGTAAAGGCCTGTTCGCGCGCCCACTTGGATGGGTCAAAAGCGTACTTGTGGCTGGCCTTAGGGTCATCCTTGCCCTTGGTCTCCGGGGGAGTGTTGTCGCCATAATCCCAGGTATACGCTTCGATGGTTCCTGTGGGCGTTGAGCCGCTGGCGTCGAAGCTCACTTCCTGCCCATACTCGACACTCTTGGGATTGCTGGTGAATATGGGAGCCATTTCGGTGTTGAGCGAGATCTCCTTGCGTTCACCCCCACGAATCTGAATGGTCTGGCGGTATCCGTCCTGTCGACCGCATCTTGTATCTGACCGGCGAAATTCGCATGATC
>CAZPIO010000014.1:0-89422 GCA_964586235.1 uncultured Planctomycetales bacterium | reverse complement strand
GAGTGGGTTCGTCGCCAGGCAGACAGCGAAGTGCACCTGAGGGGCGGCGAAACGCGATTTGAGATCGGGCCGGGCCAGACCACACGGGTGACGGTCGGCGGAATGAGGCGGGTGGTCGGTCGCTTGCTCGCGGCCGCGGACGCAGACTTCCAGATAAACCCCAAGAACACGCGGATACGCTACTTCCTCGAAGCACCGGGGTTCCACGTGGACAGCAGCGGCATCGATCCCGTGTTCAGTGCCTATCAGGAATTCCTCAGATCCGACGAGGGCAAAGCCTATTCCGGAGATGTCAGCCCGGCGGAGGATGGATCGTTCGAAATCCGAGATCTGCCGCCGGCCAGGTACTTCATGCAGGTTCGTGTACTTGACCTGGCCGGACAGGAGGGAAACAAAGACAAGGTACTCGGTTGGGTCACGAGCGGCTTCAATCTCACGGCGGGGACCGGCGACGCGAACGAACCGGCACTTGACGTTGGCACGATCGAGGTGCAGCCCGGCGAGGGCTCGCCGAAGCGAGACTGGGGCGAGGCGGTTGAGGGCGTCCAGTGCCGGCTGTGGATCGAGAGGACTCGCTTGCGGGTCGGCGAGTCGCCCCGACTGGGTGCCGGGATCCGCAATCGCGGCGGTCGTGAGCTGTTCGTTGCACGATCGCAGGAGTTGTGCGAGCTGCAGGTGGATGGACGCTGGTATCGCTGGGCAGGCGCGATCAGAGTGAAGAGTTCGCACTTTCCGCCGGGCGGGGAGTTCGGCGGGATCAGCATCACGCCGGGCCCCCAGTGGCAGGCGAAGGACGATGGCGGTGCCAAGCTGGATCTGCGTCCCGGCCGTCATACCATCCGACTGGCGTTTATCGCTGAGCCGAGCGCACCCGACGGCGGCCGGCCGATACGTGTGGTCAGCAACCCGGTGGAGGTCGAGATCGCCGAAGCTGCGGGCGAGGCTCCGAGGACGACACCGCCGGCGGAGGGTTCGCGGATTGTGCTAGAGGGGCCGTGGGCAAAGGGGCAGGTGATCGATGGGGCGGGCAAGAAGTTTGGGATCGAAGGGCCGGTCTATGTTTTTGACTCGGGGGACCCGAAGCTCGAGACCAGCAAGCCGGCGAGCGCGAGATGCTCGATGCTCGATATCAGCGAGATCGAGTTCATGAGCCGCGACAACTATCCCCGCGTGGACGTGGCCTTCCAGTTCCGCGACGGGAAGACGGCCGGCGGCGCGCTCTTCGAGATGACATTGCTCGACAAGAACAAGGAGGTCCTCGGCACGCAGCGAGTGCTCGAACTGCGGAATCGCGAGATGCCCGAGGAAGTCTTCGCATCAGCGGTGTTGGGCGGCGACGATCCGCCCAATCGCTCCGGCAAGGCGGAGTTGTATTTCCGCGATGTCTCGCTGACCGACGTCGATTCCTATCGCCTGATCGTTTCCGAACCCGACGTGGCCGGGCTGATGCAACTGCTTGATGAAGAGGACACCTACCCCCGTGAATCTGCCGCGCGAGCTCTTGGCCAGCTCGGCTCGGCCGCGAAACCAGCGGTGCCGAAACTGACTCAAATGTTGGATGATCCGGAACCGTATCCGCGAGACGCGGCCAGGCAGGCGCTGCAGAGAGTCCGCGATGGGCGACCCTCCCGCACTGCACCTGCGGAGACGCCCGCCACGCGGCCGACCACCTCTGCACGTCTGCGCGGGCTGAGCTGGCAGATCCTGCGGGCGGGTGACGCGGTTGCCGATGCGAAGAAGGTCCTGCCTGAAATCGCACGACTGGGGGCCGACGCGGTGCTGATCAGCAACCCCGGGTACCAGGAGAACGCCGGCTCGGAGACCATCAGTGTCGACCCGAACGTCACCCCGGGTCGCGAGCAGTGGCTGGAGATCTTCAAGATCGCCCGCGACAACGGCCTGCGGGTCGTGTTCATGCCCATCATCCTGCTTGCCAAACCGCATGAAAACGAATGGCGCGGCACGATCAAGCCTCGTGACTGGGACGGCTGGTTTGAGGAATACCGTGAGTTCCTGATGCACTTTGCCCGCATCGCCGCCGAGGGGAAAGTCGAGGTGTTCATGGTCGGGTCCGAACTGGTCAGCAGCGAGAAGCACACCGATCGGTGGAAGCAGACCATCCGCGAGGTCCGATCCGTCTACCCCGGAAAGCTGTCCTACTCGGCCAACTGGGACCACTGGAAGGTTCCCCAATTCTGGGACGACCTCGATCTGATCGGCATGACCACGTACTACAAGCTGTCTTCGAAGCCCAATCCCTCGCTGGACAGCCTGACCGAAGCCTGGAAGCCGATCAAGGCCGGGATTCTGGCGTGGCAGAACACGATCGGCAAGCCGATCCTTTTCACCGACGTCGGCTGGTGCAGCCAGGAAGGGGCCTCCATCGAACCGTGGAACTACTACTACAACACGAAACCCAGCGCCGAGGGGCTGGAAGAGCAGCGGCGCTGCTACGCGGCATTTATCAAGACCTGGGACGGCGTGCCGCAGGTCGGCGGCATCATCTGGAACTGGAACAGGTGGAGCGCCGGCGTCGGTGGCAAAGATGACGTCACGTACACCCCCAAGGGCAAGCCGGCCGAGCGCGAACTGCGAAGCTGGTTCCGGGCGGCGGCACAACCAGGTGATGGTGGAGCCTCGCCGCCACCTCGCCTCCGTGTTGTGCATCGGCCTCGCCTACCCGTCACGATGCCGGCAGTGGCGAGCCGCGGCACGAAGGTATTGTCCCCTGCCAGCCAATCCGCCACACAACCGGCAGGCGAGGAACAAGCTGTACGCATCTTCGAGCTCAAGGATGTACGGAATACCGATGTTGGCCAAACCCTCCGGAATGTGCTGAAGGCCGAACTGGGCAAACGTTGGGCCATTGTGGATGACATGCACGCTAATGTGCTCCTCCTGGCGGCCACCAATAAGCAGCTTGATCGGATCGCCTACCTCATTGCCCAACTCGACAAGCCGCCATCGGCTAATGCCAAGGAGCCCGCGGAGAGTATGGAGCGAGTTGCGAAGGTGGTCCGGCCGAAGCACGCCAAGGCATCCGATGTCGCAGATACGATCGCAAGCCTCTATCCGCCTTCGCCTTCAGCGAACCTGCGGGATGTCGTTGCGGCGAAAGCAGACAACGAACGTGAGGCTGTCCTGGTTGCCTGTGACCCATCGATGGAGAAGGAAATCGACGCTCTGGTTGCCCAGGTGGACACTGTCGAGCCGGCCGATGGTTTCTTCAAGGTCTTCCACCTTCCTGGTGCAGATATCGAGGACATGTTGGACGCCCTGCAGGACTGGGCCAAGGGCAAGAAGACGCCTGTCCAGTTCACCATCGATCACGGGCTCTCGTCGCTCATTGTCGAAGGCAAGAGGGCTGACATTCAGGCGATTGCGAAGTTCCTGGGAGAACTCGACCGGGCAGTGGCGGGATCCAAGGAGACGCCGAAGCCGCCATCATCCTCACAGCCTGCCACGCAGGCGGCCCGCCGCGCCGTGTTCCTCGATGCGGCTTTCGTCCGGATCACCGGCCAGCCGCGGAGTCTTCGTCCCGAGAATGTGTTGTCGCTGCTGCCGCCCGACTCGACGCTGGAGCAGGGGATCAAGGCCCTCAAGGGTCTCGGCGAAGTGGAGGTGATTGCCCACCCAGCGTTCAGCGTGGGAGAACCTGAATCGCTGATCAGGGTCGGGGACAAGGTGCCGTACGTACGTGCGGTGACGACGGGACCGGACGGCAAGCCCAAGCCGGAGACCGCATATTGGTTCATCGGCCTGGCCGCGAGCATCCAGGCCCAGTGGTTGGATGACGTCGAGCCTGATCGTGCCAGGGTTCGCCTGAACTTTGAGCAAACAGCGGTCGGACACCAATCCATCGGCGACGAATCCGGAGTCGCGATACCCCTGTTCAACAAGCGGGAGTACCAGCGAGAAGGCACTCTCCAAGACGGCTTGTCGGCCTGGGTTGCATGCAGCAACTCTCCGATGCGGGTTGACGAGAGCAAAGGACCGCCCAAGCGGAAAGGAATGAGCACACTGACGCTGGTGAGGTTGACCGCCATGCACGAGCCGCCGCCCGCGGTACCCGCGGCAGGCCGTTCTGCCTCACGGCCGTCGGCGCCGAAGCTCCCCGATGACATTGCCGATGTGCCGGTTCAGGATCTGACCGTCGGCGGTAACGACAAGATGAGGTATTTCCTCATCGGTCCTCGTTCGCATGAGCGGGTGTCGGCGGAGGGGTATAAGCTGCTGATTGTTCTGCCCGGCGGGGACGGCGGGGCGGATTTCAATCCGTTTGTCTGCCGCATTTTCAAGAATGCGCTGCCGGCCGGGTATATCGTGGCTCAGCCGGTTGCTTTCAAGTGGACGGCCGATCAGCAGATCGTCTGGCCGACGCGAATCGACAAGGTGATGGGGCAGCAGTTCGCGACCGAAGACTTCGTCGAGGCCGTGATCAAGGATGTGCGGTCAAAACACAAGGTTGATGATCGGTGCGTTTTCACCCTGTCGTGGTCGTCGGGCGGGCCGGCGGCGTACGCGATCTCCTTGGCTGAGAAGTCGGCGGTGACCGGCTCGTTTGTGGCCATGTCCGTGTTCAAGCCCGATCGCCTGCCGTCGCTCGACCGGGCCGAGGGGCACGCGTACTACCTCTATCATTCGCCGGATGATCGCGTGTGCCCTTACCGGATGGCGCAGAAGGCCGAAAGTATGCTCAAGGAGAAGGCGGCGGCGGTCGCGATCAAGACTTATCCGGGAGGTCACGGCTGGAAGGGCGGCGACATCTTCGGATCCATTCGGACCGGTATTGAATGGCTCGAGAGACAGCACGGCGACCAGGCCCCATCTGCGGGTGGGGGTCGTAAAACACTATTCTCGCAGCCAAGTCCGTGAAGGTCCTGAATCGGCCGAACGGCCGGCGGGATTACGGATTGGACAACGGCGGGCAGATCGGTCAGTGGCTTTCGTTTGGCGGCGGCTCGGCTACGGCTTCTGCACTGTAGGGGTTGCTGGTGGGAGGCAACTGGTTCGAAGACTTGTCGGACTCGTTGCTGGCACTGGTGATCTCGTCCTCGACGGCCTTGAGCCCTTTCTTGAATTCGACCACGCTCTTTCCGAGTGAACGGGCGACATCGGGAAGCCTCTTGCCGAAGATGAGCAGGCCGATAATCCCGATGACGATCCACTCGGGACCGCCGGGCATGCTGATGAAGGCCATGGGTGCGAGCATACGTGTTACTCCATACTTGGGGCGGCGACGCGGATCGGGCACCTCATCGGCTACCCGGCCGCCCCAAAAGTTGTCAAGTTCTGTCCGGACAATAGATCATACGCCAGTTCTCGCTCAAATGATACAGGCGATTCGAGGCCCGGTCGCGGACGGGCAGCCGGATCCCTGTTTGTAACCTGTTGCGATCGAACAACTTAGAGAGGCTAGCGGCTGCCGGGGCGGCCGTTTGCGGACAGATCCGGCAGGCGGGTATAAAGCCTGGACGTCCAGACGATGCGGCTGGAGACCGATTTGTTGATGATCGGGTCGGGTGGCCCGGAGACAACGGAGATGGATCATGACAGGCGTAAGAGTAGCCGGCGTGGTCATGGGTTTGATTGGGTGTCTCGCGTGGGCGGTTTTCCACTCGTCGGCCAGCGCCCAGATGCCGCCGGCGACCGCGCCCAGCCAGACCCGACCGGCCGAGCCGGTCAAACGGGCCGAACCGCCCAAACCTGCAAAGGACAAGGAGGCGGGACCCAAGGTCCGCGTACCGGTCGCGCAGAACGTGACCCTGACAGGTCGGCTGGTCGATCTGCATAGCTTTATGACCGACAGCTACCCGAACCAGGATCGGGCCAAGACGACAGCGGAGCTCATCAAGGCCGGCGTGCCGGCCGGGCTGGACACGCCGGCCGGGTTGATCGTGCTGGGCATGGGTACGAAGAGCCCGGCCGACAGGCTTGCTCCCTTGGCCTATCAGGACGTTGAGGTGAAAGGCAAGCTCTGGCCGTGGCGGGGGGCTCGATACCTCGAGATCTCATCGATCAGCAAGGCCAAAGCGGTTGACACGCGGGGTACGCCCGCCAGGCCGCCGACGGTCGGCAGGACGCCCGCAACCAAACCGGCCTCCCCGTGATTCTCCCGAATCGCTGATCGCCGGCCCCTTCCCTCCGCCTGACAGGCGAGCAGTCTGAGAGCCCAGCAGCCTCTCTGACTTCTGCGCGCTGATCGCCCCCAACAACCACGGCGCACGCCGAGGACGCGGAGGTAGAGACTACCGTAAGCTGGTAACCGAAAACTAGCTGCGTGCCCGTTGCGACGCCTCAGTGATTCCGAATTGAGGCTATCAGGGCGAAGATCGAGAGCGTTACTAGAATCAGCACTGCCAAGGCCATAAGCGGCATCAGGAGTAACGGCCAAAACAGGAGATCTTCGTCACCCTTCCTCGGAATGCTCATCACGAAGGCTGTTGCTGCGGCGCCTGCCGTTCCGAGTCCCGCCAAGCCGCACAAGCCTGGCCGTCCCCCTGTCTTCTTCCATCGAACGCGCCAAGCCATATTCAGTGCGGCAGCGAAGCACACCACGGCCAGGATGAAATGGAAGCCTCTCAGCAATTGTGCGTCACCATATCGAACTTCGCCGGCCAGAGGGCCTGACCAGTGCTCTTGGTGAAACGCGCCGAAACGGACTGCGGCAATCGTTGAGATCAGCAGGACCGCACTGGCTCCAATGACAAGCGGCCTCTTGCCTATCCCGCGGAACGAGCCACTCGCTCCGACGGCAGAACGTCCTGGCAGGTAGGCCGCGTAGACCGTCAAACTGCCAAGAAAAAGAGCGACGCCGTAACAGACCCCAGCCAGCATGATGCTCTATATCCGGGTACGGGCCAAGCCCAACCGCCCTTCAGGGCATGCTGCCTACCGCGGTAGCGGCACGGGAAGCGGCAATCGCGTGAAGACTCAGCACAGGCCCGACACCCCAACCGTTAACAGTCGCTTGAGCGCAATAATACACGTAATCGTCCTCGGTGAAAACCGTGGCGAGGAGATAACTGTCTTGGGCTGATATTCTGCCATCGTTCTGCGCACGCGACTCTACTGGTCCCGGCGCGGGAATACCTGCAATGGGCGGTAGCCCATCGACTGTCTGACGGTTTTTGCGGAAGCATTTCTGTGCCAGGCAAATAATGCCGCCGTGGCCGGATGCCCGCATTCCGTGGATGTAGCTGCCCCATGGCGCACCGGGGTACCCCGTTGAAGTCGCGAATAGTTCGTAGTCAGCCCAGCTCTCTTTCGTGGCATGCTGCACAAGCCAGTTGTCTGCCGTTCCACCAAGTTATCTATGTAGATAAGAGAAGGCCAGTCCTTCAAGCAGAACGGTCGATAGAGGAGTTAATCGTATTTGTTCGGAATTCTCTACCTCTCAAACTGCAGGAGGACTGGCCATGCAAGAGTATATCATGGTGGGCTGTGATCTGCACGATCGATCGATGCTGTTGAAGATTGCCCGGGGGCGTGAGGAGGCGAAGACGCGCTCATTCAGCAACGATGCCGGAGGTCGGGCGGCGATGATTGAGTATCTGCGGGCCGAGGCGGAGGCGGCGGGTGCGGCCAAGGTGTTGTTCGCCTACGAGGCTTCCGGCCAGGGATTCGGGCTGTACGACGAGCTGAGCGACGCGGGCTTTGAATGCCACGTATTGGCCCCCACGAAGATGCCCCCATCGGTGAAACAGAAGAAGAACAAGACGGACGAACGTGACGCCCTGCGGGTTCTGGAGGTGGTCCGGGGCCACGTGCTGGCGGGCAACAGCTTGCCCAGCGTCTGGATTCCCGATCTTCAAACCCGGGATGACCGGGAGTTGGTCCGAGCCCGGCTGGATGCCGGCCGCAAGTTGACCCGGTTGAAAGCCCAGGTGCAATCGCTGCTGAAGCGGAACAAGGTCGCTCGTCCGGCATCTGTGGGACACGGCTGGACTTACCGTTTCCAAGTGTGGTTGGGGGGTCTGAGCAAGAAGAACAGTCGGTCGGCCCTGGGGCCGGGAGCCCGGTCAGCCTTGCGGACGCTGCTCTGCCAGATGGATTCGATCGAGGACGAGATTACCGAACTGGACCAGGCCGTCAGGGAGTTATCCCGGTCGGAGCGTTACGCCACAGCGGTGGAGGCCCTCGAGGAAATCAAAGGCGTCGGCCTGCTGACCGCGATGGTCTTTCTGACCGAAATGGGCGATCTGGAGCGATTCTCAAACCGTCGACAGGTGGCCGCGTACCTGGGGCTGGTGCCTTCCAGTAACGAAAGCGGAGAGGCGGACGATCGCAAGGGGCACATTACCCGTCAGGGCTCCGGTCGCGTACGCTGGGTCCTGTGCCAGGCAAGCTGGGCGGCCATCCGCAGCAACCCGGCGCTCCGGGACATGTATGACCGGCTGCTGGCCAAGAACCCGAAGAAGAAAAAGATCTCACTGGTCGGGGTAATGCGTCGGCTGGTGGTAATGATGTGGCATCGAGGCCTGGAAGCCCAGGTTTCGGCGAAGAAGAAGCCCGTGTCGGCCTCGAAGAAAGCCGGCCGAGGACCTCGACGCACGGCTGCGGCCTAGCTTCTTTCCCCTCCGGAAAGCACCGGACCGGCCCAGTGGGCGACCTGTTGCTTTCTGGCGGGGCGAAAGGGACGAGCAGCGAGCGAAAGTGAGATCCAGACACAGCAAGGAAGGCACGAATGCCATCGTTTGATCCGTCGATGATCTTCAAGGGGACGCGATTCATTAGTGTCTTGGGGCCAAGACCCGTCACAAAGTTTAATCCGTCCCCGGCGTATTGGTTGACTGGTCTCACCGGCGGGCCGGTGACGATCGAATAGCAGGATGCACGAGATCAACGACAGGAATCGGCCGACTCTGCCAAAAATGGACTTGACTTCTCGCTACATAGCAGACAACAAGAGAAGTGAGCAACGGAATCCATCTCGTTATGTGCCAGCCAACCCCGCGCCGTCTGCAGAATCATCTCGCCATTCTCATTGGCGCGATGCTCGACCGACAAAGCGGTCGGGGAGCGGTCGGGGTCAACTCTTGACTCTTGACACCCTTGCATCCAGCCCCTGTAACAGTTTAGTCCCTGCGCATGTATAACCGGAGGCCTGTGCGGGTCAAGTGGTGTCGGCGAGCATTGCGTTTCTGGCGGCGTCCAGTGGCTGGGTCAACAAGGTGACGAGGAATTGAACGCGATCCTTTCCTTGGCGTCGAGCGGTTTCCAGCAGCGAGGTCAGGACGCTGTGGCTGAGTGAGCCGGCCTGGGATCGGGTTCCGAAGCAGATCTTTCGCATGATGACCAGGGATCGCAGGGACCGCTCGGCGTGGTTGTTGGTTGGGTCGACGCCCGGCACGCGCAAGAAGGTGAACAGTTTGTCGTGGTCTTTGTTGATGATTCGATCTCGGAGTGTTTCGGCCGGGGCATAGTCGAGGGGTTGTCCGGCGAAGCGTTTGAGTTGCCGCTGCAGCGAAGGGATCATGTCCCGGGCCTTGGCCCGGCTCAGTTTTCGGTTTCGGAGGCGGTGTCCCAGGTCGCAGAGCCGTGACGCAAACTTCTTGAGTTGATTGCAGAAGGCCGCGGCTTCAGGCACATCGATCGGTGGGCTGGTGAGTTGGATCTGCTGGAGGATTTCCTTGGAGCGGTCGGGGTCAATTCTTGACTCTTGACACCCTTGCATCCAGCCCCTTTACTGGCGTCGAAACAGTGACGTAGCTCCTCTTCATCTTCATCCGTGTCATCAGTGAAATCCGTGGTTCTCCTCCCGTCCTGCGTCATGCATAGTCGTTCGACCGTTTGACCACGGATATCACCAATATCACGGATAAGAGCGGAGGGCTAGAAGGTGTTCATCGGTTTCGCATCCACGCCCGCCCGTCCCGAGTTCAGTGACCGTTTACCACCTCTACCACAAATATGTCCCCGTCAAGGTGAATCCTAACAACAATGTCGTCACCCGTCCCGCCGTCATCATGCCCATTAGGGCCAAAAGACACGAGCTCGGCAGCGCCCCCGCCTGCCATGATCCGATACCGAAACGGCTGTCCCCAAGTGTCATACCCCCGGAGAACACGCGGACATATCTGTTCAGCTCTAGTCTTCAGTATTTCATCACTCCGAACTGCGGCAACAGCGTCGGTCAGTTCAGGCCCTGGCAATACTCTTTGATCCCGGATGGCGCCCCACGCTTGCAGTTGGCAACCAAAAAACCGAAGCTCTCTGCATATCCCTTCTCGTTGGGATAGGGTTACCATTCGGCGAACATGACGCTGATAGAGTACACCCGTACCCACTACGATGCCGACAACGAGGAGAGCAGCAAGGAAGAAACAAAACAAGCGCCTGTGATTCGGACAGTGCATCGCGTCGTCACCTGAGAACAGGATCGAGCCGGAAACCCTGCGACGAGAAATGGCAGGTTAGGGGCGGTCGGCGGTCGGGGTCAAGTCCTGACTCTCTTGCCTCCAGCCCCTTTGCTGGCGAAACAGTGACGTAGCTTCTTTTCATCTTCATCCGTGTCATTAGTGAGATCCGTGGTTCTTCTCCCGTCCTGCCTCATGCATAGCCATGCGACCGTTTGACCACGGATATCACCGATATCGCGGATAAGAGCGGAGGGCTCGATCGTGTTCATCGGCTTCGCATCCACGCCCGCCCGACTGTGCGACCGCTTTCATCAGTCCCGACCAACCCGATCCACCCTATCATCTCCACCGCGCCCCTCGGCGAACGAACAATCCTGCCGCCTGAAGACAGGCACGGCAAGCGATGAATAACGTACTGCCGTCGGATGGGGCAAACAACCCCGCCCACGCCCAGGCGCCATCCGTCACCCCTCCTGCCGCCCCGCCTGTTCTGCTTCAACCGCGTCCTGCAGAGCAGCCCGCCGTGTTATGCCTAGAGAGGGACCGCCAGAGATGCTGCGCGCCGACCGCACCGGCCCGCGGACTTCAATTGAATTGAACTCCCACAACCTCAAGGAGGCAAATTGATGATCCCGATAGCACTGACGACCCCAGGCCCCGCAAGTGCCAACCACTCGCCCCGCAACGGCTTACCGGCGAGCCGCGTCCCGCGCCCCGCACCCCTCGCCCCTCGCCACACCCAAAAGCGCCAAACGAACCCAACTTGCAGCCCCGCTTCAATCGGCGGCCCGCCGCCGGCGTCCAGCCCCCGGTCCCTCTGCAATCTGCAATGTGTTCGCCACGGCGAATCCGCCTGCGGCGGACAATATGCAATCCCGCCAGTCTCCGCGTCCCCGGGTCTCCCGTCCCCGCGTCTTGTTCTGACCTTCAGGCAAGCTCTCAGTGGCCCCGACCAAAGACTCACGGGCCAGTGGCCGCGTACCGGCCTACGCCGTGGTTATGCTATACTTGAGTGCTTGAGTCGCGGAACAGAGGAGAGGCCGTTGGCGGTGCAACGTCGAACCATCCGACTATGCCCATCGGGGTGTGCCATCGTTCTGGCGATGGCCGGCACGGCCGTGGCCGGCACCTGGGTGGCCGATAACGCCGGTCTCCGTCACCTGACCGTGGTCGGTATTGGCATCTCTCCCAGCAATCCCAGCATCATCTATGTCCAGACCCGGTCCCTCGGTGTCTACAAGACAGTCAACGGCGGGCAGTCCTGGGCCAAGACAGCCACTTTCAACAGCGACAAGGGGCCCGGTTTCGATCATCTCCTGCATCAGGGCCCTGCGGTTCACCCGACCGACCCGAATACGGTCTGGGTGGCCAGCAGCGGCCAAGTGTACAAGACGACCAACGGCGGGGCGTCGTGGTCGCTTTCCAGCACCGGCACGACGCTGTCGGGGAACTGCAACGGTGTACAGGGCGTGGTGGTGGACCCCAACGACCCGAATCACCTGTTTGCCGGGACAATTATCTCCGGTTGCGACGGCGGCGTATTCGAATCGACCAATGGCGGGGCCAACTGGACCAACATTGCAGGGTCGATTGCAGGCGGCGGGGTGGGCAACGATGCCTGGCCGATCGCGCTGGATGCGTCGGACGTGAATCGCCTGTATTGCGGCTCACCGCACAACTCCGTATACCGTTCGATCGACGGCGGCCACACGTGGATCAACTCGCCGCCGGTGACCGGTGACGCCAGCAGCTACGAGGTGGTCATTAACCCCGCGTCGCCGAACCGGATCTGGGCCAGTTCGGCCGGCGGGACGTGGCTGAGCACCGACTACGGGGCCACGTGGGCGCGCCAGACGCAGCTATTCAACAGCATGGTCATCGCGGCAATCCGTTTTGCTCCCTCGAACCCGCAGATTGTCTACGCTATCTCCGGCAACGCCATTTGGCGCAGCCTCGACAACGGCCTGACCTGGACCGCCGGTCCGGTTCTGCTCGGCGGGGCACGGGCCATCGAGATCGACCCTGGCGACCCCAACGTGGTATACGTGGGCACCTGGGGCCTGGGGATGTACAAGAGCATCGACGGCGGGCAGAGCTTCGTGGAGATCAACAGCGGCCTGCCGTTGACGTCGTTGTTTCACGGGCAGCAGGCCTTTGCGGTGGGCGATGTCTGGTACTGCATTCTGATGGGCAACGTGGTCTGGCGCCGGCCGCCAGGCGAGACGGACTGGACGTGCTACTCCATGTCGCCGGGTAACTTCGTTCGTGTCGACCGTTACCATTCCAACCGCTGGTATGCTGCAGCCGACGAGGGTGGGTTGTGGCGGTCGTTGGATTATGGGCTGACGTGGCAAGAGGTTTATCCAGAGACCGGGCCGACCAGCGTATTCGGCTTCTGGCCGGACCCGCGGCGGTGTAATCGAATCTGGATCGGGGACCGGGACGGCTACAAGGTGCTGCTGAGCGAAGACGGCGGCGACACGTGGACGCTGAGGGGCATGATCCCGGCCACGCCCGCCGGCTTCACCAGCTTTGTCGACCTGACCGGCGATCCGTTCGATCAGAATGTCGTGCTGGCGTCCGCCTCGCCCATCTATAGTAGTAATCGCCAGTACGGGTACGTCTGGCGTTCGGCGGATGGGGGTCAGACGTGGACGCACGTGCGCGACGGCATGTTCTACGGCGACTGGCGCATCGGCGACGGGGATTGGCTCATCTGGAACCAGGCTATTCGTCAGCAGGTCAATGCCAACTGTAATTACCGGGCGAACCTGGATCATCACACGTTCGGCAACGGCTCGTACCAGTGCCGGATGCGGATCATCAATACGAAAGACGATCTGACCAACTACTGGGCCGGCCTCACGATTCGCCTCCAGAACGTTGACAGCCACTACATTGACTCGGGCTGGCTGGTTTATATGCGTCGCAATGGTGTCGTCGCGCTGCACAACAACGTGGACGGCACGGTGATTAACGCCGACCAGGTACCGGTGGTTGCGGATCCGACGCAGTGGACCACGATCCGGCTGGACGCGTCGGGCAACCAGTTCGAGCTGTTCGCCAACGGCGTGCCGGTGGGCAGCTATACCGATGTGAACCACCGATACGACGGGGCGGGCTACTTCGGCGTGGTCACGTGCAGGACCGTATCAGAGTTTGACGACGTGTCGATCACCGCCGAGACGAACTACTCGGACGGTTTTGGCGTTTCCATCCAGTACCCGGCTTCGCTGAGCCGATGGTTTGCGGCGGATCCGCACAACTCGGGCGTATTCGCCTTGAGCAGTCAGGGCGGGGGCATGTGGCGCACCGCCGATCATGGGGCGACGTGGCAGCGGATCAACGACGTCTCCGGCGAAGGCCTGGTCAACTACCGGCCGCTGATCTCCAGCGGATACAGCGGCAACATCTACGTCTGTCGCGGGTCGGGCTACTCGTGGACGATCGACAACTTGCACAGTCAGGGGGCGGTCAAGCAGAAGCTGGGTCAGACCTTGCGCTACAGCAGTCTGGCTCTCGGCGAGGACCTGCTGAACCCGCAGCGGCTTTTCGCAGCGGTCTATGCTGACGGCATTCTGGTGTACGAAGGCGGCGATGTTGTTGGCCAGCCCGCGCCGCCGATCCCGGTTCGCATGGACTTCGACCAGGACGGCGACGTGGACCAGGCGGACTTCGGCGTGGTTCAGAGGTGTTTCTCGTCACCCGGTACTCCTCAGACGGATCCGGCGTGTGCCGGCGTCCTGCTCGACGGCGACGTCGACGTGGATGTGTCCGACCTGGCGATCTTCCACGAGTGCATGCGCGGGCCCGGGGTCGAGCCCGATCCGGCCTGCGGTTGCCCGACGCCGTGAGGGGTGTGCTCGTTCCTCCATTCAGAAGCCGCGCGCATTCCTTGACGATCTCGCCGTGATGCATTATCTCCAGGCGATCCTGCTCTGTTCGGTCAAGAGGAGTTGTCGTATGCCCACGCCCGAGCTTCTGCCAGCCCATGATGACGTTTACGCCCGCAGTCCTTTCTGGCGATGGCTGGCACTGGTCGCGGCCCTGATGGCGTGGGGCTTTGACGGGGTCGAGCAGGGCGTCTACACGATCATGACCCGCGAGGCTCTCAAGGACCTGGTCCCCGGGGTCTCGGACTTGGTGGTGCAGGCGGATGAGCTCAAAAGACAGATCGTTGACGCGCCGGAATCGGCCAGAAGCGAGCTGCTAGGCCAGCTCAAACCGCTCACCATGCGGATCGATGAGGTGGTCGGTCCGAAGTTCAGCCTCTCGCTGGCGATGTGGATGTGGGGTGCGGCCGCGGGTGGGGTGTTGTTCGGACGGCTGGGCGACCGCCTGGGTCGAGTGAGGTCGCTGCTGCTGTCGGTTTCGATGTATGCTGTGTTCACGGGCCTGTCGGCCCTGTCTGGGCACTGGTGGCACTTCATTGCCTGTCGGTTCTTCGGAGCGATGGGCCTGGGCGGCACTTGGCCGTTGTGCGTGGCCCTGCTGGTCGAAACCTGGCCTGAAAGAGTGCGGTCCTTGTTGGCGGGGGCCATTGGGGCGGCTGCGAACGTGGGCTACTTCGTCGCGGCAACCTACTCGCGTCTGATGGTGGGCTACAGTTGGCGCTGGGTGATCGGCATGGGCTTCTTCATCGGCCTCAGCAGTCTGCCGATCATTCTGTTCGTTCCGGAGCCAACCAAGTGGAGGCTGTCTCGCGCGAAGAAAGAGCATTCCTCTCTTGGTGATCTGTTCTCGCGGGAGTATCGCCGATCGACGATTGTGGGCAGCCTCCTCTCCACAGTGGCCCTGCTGGGGACCTGGGGTAGTTTTCTGTGGTTGGCGACCTATGTGGACCAGATCACCGAAGGCACCGCTCACCAGGACTCGGCCAGAACCATTGTGGCGCAGTGGGCGGCCTACGGGCAGATGGTCGGCGGTTTCCTCGGCGGGCTTGCGGCGGGTCGGCTGGGCAACCGTCGGTCGTGGTTGCTCTTGTGTTTTGGGGCTTGGGTAACCGTAACCGGCCTCTTTTTCTTCAACACACACTACAGCGGGATGCTGCTTCTGATGGGCGTTCTGGCGGGTCTTTTCGTGACCGGCTTCTTCGGTTGGCTGCCCAAGTTTTTGCCGGAACTCTACCCGACGCGCATCCGGTCCAGCGGGCAGGGTTTCTCGTATAACATCGGCCGGGTGTTGACCGGCGTCGGCGTATTCGGAGCCGGTTATCTTGTGGAAGTGTTTCGTGGCGAGTATCGAACGGCAGCCATGGCCGTCGCGACCGTTTATCTGCTCGGTTTGCTGGTGATCTGGTTTGCCCCGGATACCGGTGGCCGGATGCATGAGGATCGTGTCGGGGCGCCGTTAACGGGACCGGCCACTGGACGCGATGCGGTGGCCGTTGCCCGGCCGGAGGATAACACTTGAGTGACGCGAAGCCCACGGACATCCGCATCGCTGCCGTCCGGTTGTACCTTCTGGCGGTGCAGACGCGGGTCCCGCTGAAGTTCGGGCCGGAGACGCTGACCAGTGTGACCTGTGCGCGGGCCTGCGTGAAGGTGCGCGATGCGCAAGGCCGGACGGCCGAGGGATGGGGCGAGACGCCCCTGAGCGTCCAGTGGGTCTGGCCGAGCGGCCTGAGCTACGAGCGGCGCCACCAGGCACTCAAACGGTTCTGTGTGATGCTGGCCAAGGCCTGGGCGGCGTTTGATGGGTCGGGTCATCCAATTGAGGTCGGGCACGCCTTTCAACACGATGTCCTGCCCGGCTTGCTGACAGAGATTAATCGCCAGCAGGTCGACCCGGCCGAGCACATGCCCTGGCTCGCGGCCCTGGTGTGCTGCTCGCCGTTCGACATCGCGCTGCACGACGCTTTCGGGTGCCTCGTCGATCGACCGGCGTATGAGACCTACGGCCGTGAATTCATGAACCGCACGCTGGATGAATACCTCGAGCCGTCGGAAGGTGCGAAGGTCGGCTTTGCCGGTCAGTACCCGGACACTTACCTGGCATCCGAACCGCCCCGGCGACTGCTCGCCTGGCACCTCGTGGGCGGTCTGGATCCGCTCGATTCTTCCGAATTAACCGGCGGCGAGCCCCGAGATGGCTATCCGGTGCTGCTGGCCGACTGGATTCGCCGCGACGGCCTCAAGTGCCTGAAGATCAAGCTGCGGGGCAACGACCAGGCGTGGGATTACCAGCGGCTGGCCAAGGTCGGGCGAATTGCCGTTGAGCACGGAATCGTCTGGCTGACGGCGGACTTCAACTGCACGGTGCTCGATCCGGCGTACGTCAACGAGATTCTCGATCGCCTGATGGCCGAGGAGCCACGCATCTACGGCATGATCCTCTATGTCGAGCAACCATTCCCGTATGACCTGGAGGCCAACCAGATCGACGTACACAGCGTGGCCGCCCGCAAGCCGCTGTTCATGGACGAAAGCGCGCATGATTGGCGTCTCATCCGCCTGGGGTGGCGGCTGGGCTGGACGGGCGTTGCTCTCAAGACGTGCAAGACGCAGACGGGGGCGCTGCTCAGTGCCTGCTGGGCCAAGGCGCACGGCATGATGCTGATGGTGCAGGACCTGACCAACCCGATGCTGGCTCAGATCCCGCACGTGCTGCTGGCCGCCCACGTGGGCACGATCGCCGGAGTTGAGACCAATGCGATGCAATTCTACCCGGCGGCGTCGGCTCCGGAGGCTGCGATACATCCCGGCTTGTACACCCGCAGCGAGGGTTGCGTCGACTGGTCCACTATTCGAGGGCCCGGGTTCGGCTATCGTCTCGAAGAGATTCGTCGCGATCTGCCCGCGCCAGTGGCGAGTTGTGGGGAATAAGACACTGGCGGGTCTTCAGATCTTCGGCGTTTGTGCTACACTTCTGCAGTCCAAGACGGACACGAGGAGTTGTTTACCCTGGAAGGAGTACGCACATGACACGAACTTGGGTTTGGGTATCGGGGTTGATCAGCGTTCTGTCGGTTACTGCGATTCGTGCCGAGCCGATCACGACCGGCTCGCTGCTGCGGGAGATGATCGACCTGAAACGCCTGGCCGATTTCCCGAACCCGGCGTACAGGACCGTTCAGTTCTCTTCGTACGATCATCGCAGCACGGTGCCGGGCGGGCCGGAGTGGTTCGCCAACTCGGACGGCTTTGGAGGCGAGCCGGTTCCCAACTTCGAGAAGGTTATTCGTGAACCGGCCGAGGGCAAGCCGGGCGAGTATCTTATCTGTGACGTGAAGGGGCCAGGGGCGATTGTGCGGACCTGGACGGCTGCGATCAGGGGCAAGATCCGTCTGTACCTCGACGATATGGACAAGCCGCTCTTCGACGGCCCGGCCGAGGAGTTCCTGTATCGCCCCTACGAGCCTTTCAGCAGGGAAGCGGGCATCGATCCGGACTTCTATCGCAACTCGTTCCAGCAGAACCGGGCCGGTTATGCGCCCATGCCTTTCGCCAAACAGTGCCGGATTGTCTGGGCAGGCAATGTGAAGGAGATCCATTTCTACCAGATCCAGATCCGACTGTACGAGCCGACGGCCGAGGTCGTGACTTTCCGGCCCGTGGATGTCAGGAAGTACGCGGATGAGATCCGCGAGGTCGGCAAAGTGCTGGCCGCTCCGGCGGCAAACTGGAAATACTCCTCGATTGCCGCGCCGGTCGAGATTAAGACCGACCTGGCGGGCGGCGAGATGAAAGAGGTTCTCAAGCTGGACGGCCCGAAGGCCGTCGAGCGGCTGACGTTGAAGCTGGCTGCCAAGGACGTTGATCTCGCCCTTCGTCAGACGGTTCTGCACGTCCTCTGTGACGGCTATACCTGGGGGCAGGTGCAGTCGCCGGTGGGGGACTTCTTCGGAGCCGCGCCGGGAATCAACCCTTACGATTCGGTACCCTTCACCGTTGAGGCTGATGGCACGATGACCAGCCGATTCCTGATGCCCTTTGCCCGCTCGATGCGGATTGTCGCGCAGAACCTCGGGCAGCAGGCGGTCTCGATCAGCGGTTCGGCGTTGCCGACGGAGTACAAATGGAGCGATAGCACCTCGATGTATTTCCGCGCCCGCTGGCGGGTGGATCATGATCTCGTCGGCGCCGGTGATGCGGTCCAGGATCTGCCGTTCCTGATGGCCCGCGGCGGCGGGGTCTACGTGGGCACCGCTTCGCTTCTGCTGAACACCACTGCCATGCCGACCGCCGGCGGCGGATGGTGGGGCGAGGGCGATGAGAAGGTTTTCGTTGATGACGACGTCAGGCCTTCCACGTTCGGCACGGGCTCCGAGGATTACTACAACTACGCGTGGTCGTCGCCGGACATTTTCCACCACGCCTACTGCGGCCAGCCGCGAAACGACGGGCCGGGGGTCCGCGGGTTCGTGACCAACAACCGATGGCACGTCATCGACGCGCTGCCGTTCAAGCAGAGCATCGCGTTCTATATGGAGTTGTTCCATCATGAGCGGACGCCGGGGATGTCCTACGCCCGGATCGGCTATCACTATGCCCGGCCGGGGCTGATGGACGACCATGTGCCGATTACCGGCGAGGATGTCCGGCCGTTGGAGCTTCCGGCCGACTGGCAGCCTCCGTCCAGGGGCTGGACGGCGAAATCCACCTATTACCATATCGAGGATCTGGCCAAGGCGGCGGCCGGCACGAAGCTGGTTGAAGGCCGGTTGTATGCCCGGGGCAAGATGCTGTTGTGGGAACCCGCTCGCAAGGGCGACGAACTGGCGCTGTCCGTACCTGTCGCTGAGGCGGGCAAGTACGTTCTGCATGTGGCCGCGGCGCTCGACGGTGGATCGGGGACGATCTCCGCGCGCATCGACGACAAGCCGATTGTCGGCGGCGAGAAGGGCGTGATTAACCTCTGCGCCCCGGCCCGCCAGATGCTGCGGGAGTTTTCGTCCGGAACCGTCGAATTGCCGAAGGGTGACCTGAAGTTGATTGTCCGTTACGAGGGGCCGTCGGAGAGGTGCGCCGGCCACAGCGTGGGGTTGGACTATATCCGTCTTCAGCGGCGCTGAGGGTGTCGAGAACCAAGAGCCACGAGGACCGGCCGCCAGCCATGTGCCGCGGCGGCGGGTAGGCCCCTCGACTTGCGCTCGGGACAGAGACCGCCGTCGGCAGTTGGCGAGGGGGACGCCGAGCGGTGGGAATCGAAACCCGGCCAGGTGATTGGCCGGGGTGGTTCACCCCTGAGCGACTGTCCGAGGCTTGGCGACCGGCAAGTCGATGCCCTCGGGCGCACACGACGGCCGCTCGATCTGCTGGATTGCCGGCAGGGTAATGCGAAAACGCGTGCCCTTGTTCAGTTCACTCTCGACTTTCACGGTCCCGCCGTGTGCCTGGACGATGCGCGACACGACCGCCAGGCCCAGACCCGTGCCGCCTTTGCTCTTGGTCGTGTAGAACGGCTCGAAGATGTGCGGCAGGTGCTCGGGCGCGATTCCCATGCCCGTGTCGATCACGTCCAGCAGCACCGACCTTCCGTATTCCCCGCATCGGCAGCGGATCGTGATCCTGCCGCCGGCGGGCGTGGCATCTGCGGCGTTGATCAGCAGGTTGATGAGCACTTGCGCCATCTGCAGGCGGTCGGCCCGGGCGAATACCGGAAAGTCAGGGAAATCGCGCACCAGTTCGATACGCCGGCGATCCAGCTTCGGTTGAGCAAACATGAGGGCGTCATCCACGACCTCGTCCAGGCGGATCGGCGCGAGGGACAGGGGCTCATCCCGCGACATGGTCAGCAGTCTTCGCATGATCATCTCGATGCGGTAGAGACCGGCGTCCATCAGATCGAGCAGTTGTCGCACCTGATCCGGGTTGTTCATGTTCCGGCGGATGATGCGGGTGCTGTTCTGAAGGCCGTCGAGCGGGTTGTTCACCTCGTGGGCGACGGTTGCGGCCAGTTCGCCGATGAGGGCGAGCTTCTCGCTGCGGGTCAGTTGTTGGCGAAGTCGCTCATGCTCGCAGCAGGTTTCCTTGAGTTGCCGCAGTATTCTCTCGAGCGAGTCGCTCAGTTTGACAAAATCATCGTCGGCCGGGTGCTCGATGACGGGCGTGAGATCGCCGCGGCCGAACGCGTCGACGGCCTCGCGCAGCCGGTGGAGCCGCTTGCGAAGCTGCCTGCAGGCGATTCGCGAAATGACCCACGCGGCCGTCAGCGCGACCGCCGCCGTGGCCAGCGTCGCCCAGGGTTGCGGCAGGCCGACGCCGATGATGACGCCGACCGCGACCACCAGGGTCAACACGTAGGCCAGCACGTACCTTTGTCTCGATCGTAAGCGGCTCAGAATATCCATGGTCTCGCTGGCTATTCTACACGAATCAAGGATGCCGTGCTATTCCTGAGAAGGCAGACATCGCGGTGCCCGCTGCGGTGCACTTGACCGCCCAGCCGGGAAATCAGTGACCGGGCGCCAGTTGCCGCGGGATAGCTGAATGGCGTACTATGGTCATTGGCGGTGGTCGCGGTATGGGCGGATTCATCGGCGGTCTGCAGACGGGGTGTGGGGTCTCTCCGGGGGCCTGCCGATTGGGGATCATGATGCGTTGTGTATCTTTGTGGTCTGTCCTTGTGGTGATCGGCAGCCTGGCTGTCGTATCGGGTTGCGGGTCGGGCAAGAGTGCCGAGACGATTCAACCGTCGATCCGGCCGGCTCGCACGCTGACGGTGGCGGCCGTGTCTTGTGAGAGCCGGATCCGCAACGTCGAGTTCAACCTGTCGAGGATCGAGTTCTGGGCGAGGCGGGCGGCGGCGGCGGGTGCTGATCTGGTCCTGTTCCCGGAGACGGGCATCAGCGGCTGGTGGGCCAGCCGTGAGATTCGGCCTTACGCCGAGCCACTCGACGGGCCTTCCGTCCAGCGGCTCACGAAACTGGCGAAGGAACTGGGTGTCGTTCTGGCGGTGGGCATGAGCGAGCGGGCGGGCGACAAGGTCCACATCACGCAAGCCGTGATCAACGGCGGCGGTGTGGTTGCGCATCACCGCAAGACCAGCCTGGCGGCGGGAGAGGAGAAATTCTGGGATCCGGGTGATGACGCCAACGTGTTCGAGTTGAAGGGCGTGCGAATCGGCATCGCAATCTGCTTCGAGTCGGTTCATCCTGAGACTTGCAGCAAGCTTCGGGCGGGCGGGGCGGAGGTCATCCTCGCGCCTTATGCCAACGGGACCGATCCCGACGAGCTGTTGACCGGCAAACGGCCATACACGTATGCCCGGGCCAGGGAGAACAGTGTCTGGTACGTCGCATGTGACGCCACACCGCACGATGAAAGGAAGAACCTCAAGCGAGGTGCGGCCTACGTCATCAGCCCGCGGGGGGAACTGGTCGCGATTACGCCTCCTGACGCCAAGGACGAAGTGATGGTAACGCACACGATCAGGCTGGATCGCTGAGCATGGACATGGCGGCGCTCCGGCAAGCCGGGGCCTGGCCATGCCACCCTGCTACGGACACAGGTTGTTTCCGAGTCGAGTGTGGATGGGAGTTGTGCGGAGGGGGCCTCTCAGGTAAAAGAATCTGGGATTCTCCCTGTTCCTGGGGCTTCTGAAGCGGAGGCGAGCGGTCGGTTTATGACCCTGTCCAGATCCACCTCCGTACTGGTTTATCTTTGCTTTGCGACCGTATGGTCGCTCGCCCTTCTCGGCAACACAGACCTTATCCGAATGGAGCCGATCATCGCCCTGGGCGCGAGGCATATGGTTGATGAGGGCGGGTGGTTCGTGCCCCGGCTGTACGGCGAGATCTACGCCTTCAAGCCGGCGCTGGCCTATTGGATGGCCGCCGCTTCGGGAGCGACGGTCGGCTGGTCGGAGTGGTCGCTACGGCTGCCGACGGCCATGTGTGGTGTGGTGCTCGGGCTGTCAATCTGCCTGGCGATGGGCCGGCTGGTGTCACCGCGATGCGGGCTGGTCAGCGGGCTGGCCGCGGTTACTGCGTGCCTGTTTGTCGAGCAGACGCGAATGGTCGGGTTTGACATGCCAATGGCCCTCGGCTGTGGGATCGCCACTCTGGCCGCGATGCGCAACCTGGCGAGGCAGGAATCCAGCTTCTCATGGTGGCTGTTGGGCTATGCGGGCCTGCTGTTCGGCTTTCTGGCGAAAGGGCTGCCCGCGGTGGTCACTTATGGAGCCGGTCTGTTCGTGGCAGCGGTCGTGCTGCGGCAGGCACGGCTGCTTCTGCGGTGGCAGCACTTGGCAGCCGTCGGGCTTTTCGTGCTGGGGGTGGCGGCGTACCTGGTGCTGGCGGTGGGCGAAGGCGGATCGCTGGTGTTCACGCAGCACCTGATCGAGATCTTCTTTCGCGGCACGCGGTGGCGGCTGGGCACCATCCTGATGGGACTGGTGAAACCCGCGATCAGCCTGACCGTTTTCCTGCCGTGCTCGGCGCTTCTGGCGCTGATGTTTGTTCGGCGAGCGACCGAAAGCGCCGAGCCTCTGTTGGTCAGGCTTCGGCGGGCGGCTTGGGCCTTTCTTCTGACGGGGACGGCGCTGCTCATGGTCTCGCCAGTCAGCAACACGCGTTACTATCTTCCCCTTATCACCTCGCTGGCAGTGCTGGCGGGGTTGTATGTCGAGACGTTCCGGTTCCGCATCCCGGCGGGGACGTCGCCGGCCAAGGCGCGATGGCTGAGGATGACGGCTGACCCGGCCGTGTGGATGATCCTGGCAGGCGGCATTTATTGGATTATCTACGTGAGTGTGTTCGAACCCAGGCGTGCCTGGGACGACTCACAACGCGATCTTGCGGCTCGATTCGCTGCGTACGTTCCCGCGGGGCAGACCGTGTACGTGGATACGGAGGACAGTCACAGTTCGCTATTGTGGTATCTGGGGCGGCCGGTTCGCGCATGGCAGATCGGCGGACGGCTGCCTCCGGGGCCGGCTTGCCTGATCCTGGCCGACAAGCAGATCAGACTGGCCGACGACCTTCAAGAGAAGGGCCTGGTCGTGGTCGATCAGGCGGAGGATCACGAAGGGCAGGAGTATGCGTTGTGTTGGATACCAGGCGGGCCTCGACTGGCCGTGTCATCGCAGCCGTCTGGTCAGTAGACGCACTCTCGGGCCGCATTGGCGAACGCCTGGAGATTCTCGGGCGGTGTCTCGAAGAAGTGATCGCTGAGCGAGCAGATGTAGCCGCCGTCATATCCGACCTTCTCGAACAGCTCGTGAATTCTGTCGCGGATCTGTTGCTTGCTGCCGGTGGTGACGGTGTTGAACTGGTCCACCCCGCCGATCAGGGCCAGACGGTTGCCGACCTTGGCCTTGAATTCCCAGGGCTCCTGGTTGCCGCCGACGCTGGGTGGGGCAAGCGTTTCCGAGGCGTCGCAGCCGTTGGCGACGATCAGTTCCTCGATCCCGAACGTGCCGCCGCAGGTGTGGTAGGTGATCTTGAAGCCCAGGTCATGCAGGGCATCGTGCATCTTGTGGTCGTAGGGCAGGCAGAACTCGCGGTGGATGGCCGGCGAGATCAGCGTCGATGAACCGGCGCCGCCGCCGGTTTCGATCAGGTCGAATTTCGCCCCCTTCATCGACTCGATGAACCGCAGCTTCTTGCTCAGCAGGATGTGCAGCAGTTCATGTACCCAGCCCGGCTGATCGACGCAGCGGTAGATCAGTTCGCTCACGTCCATCAGGCAGCAGGCGTGCTGCCAGCAGCCGGCCTGGTCGCCCCAGACGAAGCCGCGGAGGATGCCGCGGTCGCCGATCTGGTCGTAGATCTGGCTGATAGGCCTGGGATCGAGAGCCGGAACCGGCATGTACTTGCGGATCAGGTCGATGTCCTCGTCGTGTTTGATGAGGTACTCGGTGATCCAGGTGGTCTTGCGGTCGCCGGCCGTCTTGTAGGTTAGCGTTCCCTCCGGCGTGTGGATGGTGTGGTGGGCGATGCGGTTGTCCGGATCGTCGCTGATGACCTTGACCTCGTCGCGCCAGTCGTCTATCGAGAACTTGGCGAAGTCCGCGTCGACCAGCCAGAACTGTCCCATGAGCTGGAAATACTGGATCTGGGCGTCCATCCCGAATTGCCCGAACGCCTCCAGGGGCTTGATGCCGCCCAGGTAGGTGTCCAGGTGGTATTGCTGCCACTGGTGGACCGAGACGGGCAGCCGGTCGGGCTTGCCGCGATTCAACGCGCAGAGCAGGCGTTCCTTGCTGGTCATGAGGGGCCTCCGGTCAGTTGATGCGGACGATGGTACCATCGGGCGGGGCAGGGTGCCACATCGGCGGGCAAGAAGCTGTCAGCGATAAGAGAAGGCGAGTGAGAACGCAGAGAATGCGTTCTCCGTTAGCTCCGTTTTCTCCTGTTGGATGTCCGCCTCTTCCGGTAAGACTGGCTTACCCCAAGAGAGAATCCAACTGGGCGGGTGGGCTGGCCTTACTATGCCGTCATTTACAGTTTAAATTCTCTCTTTACCCTTAGAAGCCAGCATATTTCGAAACGGACGTTATGGGTTCGCGCAGGCGGGGTCCACGGGAACTCCGGTGCCCGTGAGGCAGCCCTGGAGAATGATGAAGTCGCCGGCGTCCACATCTTCATCCACGTCCAGCCTTGCCCGTTGACACTCAGGTGCCTCCTGGGTGATGCCCGCGCCGCTGTAGCAGGCCTGGAGCAGCCCGAAGTCCTCCTGGTCCACATCACCATCCCGGTCGAAATCAGGGACCCGACGCTGAGGCGCACCGAACCACAGGTCGTCGAAGCCGGCCAGCCACCAGGTCGCGAGCAGGTAGAACGTCTCGTACTTGTGCTGACAGAAAAGAGTGGCCTGGTCTCCGCCAGCCGTGAAAGGCACGGTCAGTTCCCACCAGTTGCCGTCGGTGAATCGGTATCGGGCCCAGATGACGCTGGGGCTGTCCGGGTCGGTTCCACCGGTCGGGTCGACGCCGATCCGTGCGAGCGCCAGGCCGGGAATCGGATCGTACGACGTTCCCCAGGCCTTGGTCAGCACCCATCCGCCGAATATGTAGTCTTTACCCGACTGGGTGGAAATGACGCGGTAGATTCCGCCTTTCTTGCCGCCGCTGCCGTTCTGGACGGAACCGACCCATTTGGGGCCGGTGCGGGCGTTGATGCTCCAGTCCCCGCTGTTCCATTGTCCGCCGAATTCGCCGAACTCGGTCCAGCCGTCGATCGGATTGTTGTCGGTGCCGGCCAGCATGTTGCTGCAGGCAAGGATCTCGATTTCCGTCGTGCCGAGCCCGTCTGGGGTCACGTGGACCTCTTGAGTGGCCGATTCGTGTGCCACTTTTTCGACCCGCAGTCTATGGTGCCCGGTTGGCGCGCCGTTGAAGCTGAAATCGCCCGATTCGTTCGTGGTCGCGGCGAGATCGGCTTCCTCGAAAATGACAGTTGCGCCGCTGACCGGGCCGATCTGGCTGTAGACGCGGCCGGCGAACGCCGCGGTGGTGCCGGGGGTGGCGACGCTGCTCCAGGAGGAGCGGTACACGTTGCGGCCAGGGTTATGGGCGAGGATGTACATCTGGTAGGTGGTGCCGGGCGTGAGGTTTCGAGCGACGACCTGGTGTGAGAGTGCCGGCGCCTGATCCTCCTCGACCGGGGCGATGGCATCGAAAGGGGGCGATTCGGTCCGGTACACGACGGCAGACGTTGTGGGGACATCGGTGTCGAAAGTCGCGAGGATCTCAGTCGCGGAGATGGCGGTGCAGGTGATGTTGGTCACGGTGATCTCGCCGAGATCGCGCTCCCGAGTGACGAGAGTGCCGGTGATGTCGATGCCGTTGTCGGGGAGGCCGTCGAAGTATGCCTGGCCGAGCGAGTAGTCGTCCGAATCGCCGTAGATGGCGAAGGGCTGGCCGTCGACCCGCACGAGTCGAATCGCGTAAGCCCGCCCCGGGGTAAGGGGGACTTCGTCGGGTCCCCAGACGACGCCTTGTTTCAGGTTGGCGTCCATCCGGCCGTGTTTGGCGGGGCCGATCTGGTCTCCCGTCGGCCACTGACCGTTCCATTCGTGGACCGTCACCCGCATGAGGTGCGACTCCTGCCCGGCGAGCATCATCTGCGCGATGCGCAGGTGGTCGCCTTGGGGGACGAACGTCTGGACGAGATCGGTGAACGATTTGGATCGCCACCAGTTGTCGACCTGGTATTCCTTGGCGAATCCATCGTCGCGGCACGCGACGGAAATGCGGAGATCCACCTCGGGCCGGTAGACGCCGTCAAGCCAGGCGGCGCCGTTCGGGTATTCGTTATTTCGGTACGAGATGGCGGGTCGCCAGGGTTCTGTCCCGAGACGGTCGAAACGCACGACGTAGCGGCGGCCGGGGATGGTGGGGACCTCACCCGGTGCCCAGCCGGCGAAGGCGGGAAAGAGCGACCCGTTCGTCTCGTCGCTGTGCGGACCGATCTGGGACCCCCAGGGATCGTTTTCGCGGATGGTGACGCGGACCTGGCTTCCGCCGTTGGGCGAAAGGAGCATGACCTCCGCCACGCTGGTACCCGTCGCGATAAACTCCTGGGCGGCCCACTGGCATTCGCCCACGTCGCTGAGGCCGTAGCTGCTCATGGTGCTGACGTCCCTGATGGACACGTTCACCGTGCCGGAAGAGGGGACGTTGATCAGGGAGCCGATGTTGTGCCGGTGGGCGCCGTGCATGTTGGCGGCGTAGTAGTACTGGCCGGCCGGGACATTGTCGATGGTGAAGTTGCCGCTCCAGCTCCATCCGATGGCCCAGGCGTTGGTGGCGTTATCGCCGATGCCGGTAAACCAGATGAAGGATTCGTGGATTCCGTCGCCGAACTCGTCCTCGCGCCGCCCGCTGATGGTCCCGGGCCGGGCCGATTCGTTCAGCAGCAGGATACACATGCTGAAAACAATCAGGTTGCAGGGAAAGCGGCGACGCATTTCTCGATCCTCCGGCAGGCACTGGTGTTATTTGGTGCTTCTCCGTTACTGCTGCATGATACCACAAGCGAGACTTTAAAACAAGAGACAGGCGACTGGAGCTGTGCCCATCTCCACTCGCTCCGCTTGATTTCGGGCCTTGGGCCGAGGGCAGAGTCGAGGGCTGCAGCCTCATCGGAAGATTATCGCTCGCCGGGAGCCTATTGCCTACCGCTGTTCAGTCCCGGTCTCTGGGTTCTGCAGCATGGTGACTGAGGGTGCCCGCCAGTGAGGCTGGATCTCGTCGGGCGGCAGGGGGCGATCGTAGATGACGACATCGTCGATTCTGCCCTCGAAGCTGTTCTGGGCATCTTGCCCTGCGGCGATGATGAACTGATCGGACAACGGCGGGGCCTCTGTGCTGACGGAGATCTCGGGGTCGGGCCTGCCGTTGAGATAGACGTTCACCTGCTGCCCGTTCCGGACGAGGGCGAGGTGGTTCCACGTTTTGGATGCGATCTGGCTTGTGCCGGTCGATGTCGCCGGGTCCGACTTGCCTGCCCGGAAAATGAGCTTGCCCGAAGCCGGCCCTGCGCCGCCGATCATCAGCATGTCACTGGCTGGCTCGTCTTGAGACCCGGATCTGCGGCAGAAGAGACGGCCGGTGACCTCCCGGGCGTCGGAGGGCATGTAGTTGCAGAACCACATTTCGAGCGTGTAATGCTGGCCAAGGCCCTTCAGACGGGCTTCCATGCGCCCGCCGGCGAAGTGGGGTGACGGGTTGATCGGGCCGTTGGCCTGGGGGCGTTCGAACGATGGACCGTCCAGATAGAAGGCAATGCCGCCTTCATAGGTGCCGTGATTGTTGCGGCCGGAGATGTCCATGGCCGTCGGGCCTTCGAATTCGTTCATCGGCCACCAGGCAACGGGTCTCGAGGCGAGGATGGCCTGCGCACGGGTGTCGGCGGGGTCAGGGCGGTCATCGATCACACGGCGAGGACGGCCGGCAGCCTGCTCAAGCATCGACAGCAACGTCTCGACGATCCTGGGCTCGGCCTGGACTTCGAGTTGGGCGGTCCGGGCGGGCCAGGTGGTGTATCCGCCCAGCTTGTGCTGTGCCGGTGGAGGAATATAGCCCTCTTCGCCATTGGCCAGGCTGATGTTAAACGTCGGCCGGAGGGGGCTTTGGGCCTTGATGCGAAGGCCGGTCAGGCCGAAGACCTCGCACGGGATGGCGGTGATGCCGAGATCGCCGAGTCGGATAGTCTGTAGTTTCAGTTCTCGCTGCGGGCGCTGATTCAGAAACACCTGCTCGCAGGCGTATACCTCCTTGATGTCCTTTGGCTTGCGTCCCTGCATCCGGGCCACAGTCGCCTTGGCCGCTTCGAGACGCTTCTGATCCGGCAGGCGAACGCCCAGGGTGAGTCTTTTCTCGATCATGGTCAGCGGGCCGGAGTCGCTGTACAGGATGCCGCGATGTGCCCGGATCGCGATCTGCGACAGCCCTTCCGCGATCGTTTCCATGTTGTGCCTGGGCGCGGCCCGGCTGTAGTCCATCCAGTGCTGGTCGCCGCTGGTGCCCTGCGACATCATCACCACCGGCGTGGGCGCTGAGTTCCGGCCGCCGAGCAGGTCGACCATCTTCTCCGCGAACAGCCCGCAGTAATCGGCGGAAATATCCGAAGCCCCGGCGTAGTGCATCGAGTAATTGGCCAACAGGGCAATCGGACGGCCATCCTGCGATTGGACCGACAGAAGGCTGAGCTCCGAATCGACCGGGCCGGCCGGTCCCTGGTAATCCGGGTTGCGATAGCCCGGATGCATCATGGCACGAATGGTCGGCTCGCCGAAGGGGTCGAGGCCGATCTTGTCCGGCCGGAGGATCCACCGGCGGCAGTGCGTGTGCTCGGGATCGTTGGCCGTCGTCCAGCCGATTCTTGCCGGGGCGAGCTTCCTGGCTGCCGTGGTGATGCACTCGGCGATCCACGCTGGCAGCTTCGCCGCATAGGCCGTATCTGCATCGGTGCCGAGGCAGCCCATGGCCGAGGGGGCACTGTGGGTGTGGGTGGCCGAGATCATCATGTGGTCGGTCGCGATGCCGGTGGACTTGGACGCCAGTTCCTTGGCTTCGTCGAGCAGTTCGCGAGGCAGGACGCAACTGTCCACCACGACAATGGCGACCCGTTCGTCGCCGCTGCCGAGCACGAGGCACCTGGCATGGAGCCGGTCGTTGACCTTGTCGGCTGTCCGTTCGAGGAAGCCGCCGTTGACGATGACCGGGAACTCCGTTGGGGTGATATCGACGGCATGTGCTCCTGCGACAAGCCTGCCGGCTGGAGTTGTCGTCTGGCCATTGGCCGGGGTGCTCAGGGTCAACAGGACGAGCGTCCAGATGATTCCGTTCAGGACGCCGTGCGGATGGGAGCTCTTCCTTACGCAGGGATCCATGCGATATGCCTCCAGTGGACCGCGATCATCGTATCATATGGCCGCGGAAACCGGTAGGGTCAGCGTCTGTTGAGTCGAGACATGCTATCAGTTGGCCGGCTCACCCCGCCACGGCGACAATGGGACCCCAACGATGCCCCCCTCCTTGATGGTCCGGCGCAGGCGGTCAGGATCGTGCAACAACTCGGAATTGGCGTCGAAGAACCGGTCGAGCATCTCCCAGTTCTGCAGCAGCAGCGCGTGGTTGCCGAAATCCTCGTCTGGCTCCTGGCCCACGATCAGGGTCAGCATGCCGTTGGCTCCGTAGGCGTGTGAGTCGCTCTTCTTGTCACCGATCCCGATGAGCAGATTGGGAAAACCCTGTTGGGCCATGGCCAGCGTGTCTCGCTTGAACTGTTCCGGGTCCATTGCCTTGCGCAGTCCGGGAGCAATGTAGAGTGGCACATCAGGATAGCCGTGCTCGTTGATCCACCGCCGCGTCTTGGCCAGCAGGAACCGTGGACGGGCCGTCAGGAACGCGATGTTGTACGTGGCGGCCAGCTTCCGGACGACACGAGGGGACTGATCGATCGGCCGGGATTTCCTGCCTTGCTTGCTCGCCACCACGTCGAATGAGTCCGTTCTGGACACGGTGCCATCGATGTCCACGATGATGCCGATCCGGTCGGGCTTGAGTCGGAAGATAGGGCGTTGGTCGCGGAGCGTCTGCCCATCGATTTCGGTCTCGGCGGTGAAAGAGCCGGCCGACTGGTCCCCGATGGCGTACAGAAATGTGGCCAGCCCGTCGTCGTCGGTCCTGCCTTGGCCGACCAGCCGCCCGTTGACCATGAACCGGACCGCGTGGCTCTCGATACTGTCTCGCGAGAACTTGCTTGTCTTTCGCTCGAGGTAGGCCCTCAGGCGGACCTTGCCGTCCGGCCGCATCACGGCATCGTCGGCGGTCAGCAGGATCCGGCCGCAGCCGCCGCCCAAGCAGAGACAACCCATCGAAATCCCGCAAAAGAACATCGACCGTTTCAATTTACGAGAGTGGTGTTGCATGACCCGTATCTCCGAGCGTCGTAAGGCGAATTGCGGTGGTCGACTTGAGTGAAATAACGCAACGGCCTGCACCCAAGACACGAAATGACCGGCACCTCCCATCTAAGCCTTGCCCGGCTACGCCCCGGGGTGTGTTCCGGCATTATATAGCGAGTGCCGCTCATTGTGTCCATGCGGTTGAGGGGCTCTCGCGATCTCGTGGGACGCGGCGGCCCTCGCGGCCTCGCCTGGGTCATCACGATCGGCGGGGGCGAAAGAGGGTCCACTCCGAACGTGTACTTGAATTAGCTGGCCCCAAGGGGCAACATATACAGGCGCATTGAGGCCGCAAGCAGACTCCACGCGCGCGGATGAAAGGGAATCAGATGTGCAGAAGCTTGGTTCTCCTCGTGGCTTTTTCCTGCGCGATTGTGGCCGGGGCGACGGCGGTGGGCGCGGCCGATGGATCGCGGACAAGGCCGAACGTCATCGTGATCCTGGCGGACGACCTGGGATACGGCGATCTGGGTTGCCACGGCTGCAAGGACATCCGGACGCCGCACATCGACTCGCTGGCCGCCAGCGGCATTCGATGCACCAGCGGTTACGCGGCGCATTCATTCTGCAGCCCCACGCGGGCCTCGCTGATGACCGGGCGGTACCAGCACCGGTTCGGGCACGAGAATAACCCGAAATGGGATCCCGCCGACGACAAGCTCGGGCTGCCGCTCAGCCAGATCACGATCGCCGATGTGATGAAAGAGGCCGGCTATGTGACCGGCGCGGTCGGGAAGTGGCACCTCGGGGCCGCCCCGCGCTTCCATCCCAACAGGCGGGGCTTCGCCGAGTATTTCGGCTTCATCGGCGGGGGGCACATGTATCTGCCCGACCGCAAGGGGGCCGCCGAATACCTGGTTCCGCTGATGCGCAATCAGGAGAGCGTCGACGAGAGAGAGTACCTGACTGATGCGTTCAGCCGCGAGGCGATCGGGTTCATCGAGCGGAACAAGGATAGGCCGTTCTTCCTCTATCTGGCCTACAACGCGGTTCACGGGCCGCTGCAGGCGCCGCCCAAGTATCTCGACCGGTTCAAGGAGATCGGCGACCAGAACCGGCGGACCTACGCGGCGATGCTCAGCGCGATGGATGACGGTGTGGGCCAGGTGCTGGCCACGCTTGGTGAGCTGAGGCTGGAGGGTAATACGCTGGTCTTCTTCCTCAGTGACAACGGCGGCCCCATCGCCCCGAATTCTTCGACCAACACCCCATTACGTGGGGCCAAGGGGCAGCTTTTCGAGGGCGGTATCCGCGTACCCTTCCTGGTTCAGTGGAAAGGCGTGCTGAAACCAGGCGTCTGTGATGAGCCGGTTTCGACGATCGACTTCCTGCCGACCATTGCGGCCGTTTGTGGTGCCAGAGTGCCCGCTTCCGCCAGGCTCGACGGCGTGGACTTCATGCCTCATCTGTCGGGACGGACGAAGACCCCGCCGCACGAGCGGCTCTTCTGGCGCGTATCAGGCGGGGCGTCGTGGGCGGTGCGCGAGGGGAACTGGAAGCTCGTGCATGGCGGGCAAAGCGATCAGCTTTTCGATCTGAGTCAGGATATCTCAGAACAGACAAACCTGGCTGCCCAGCAGCAGGACGTTGTGGCTTCGCTGACCAGAGCCTACGAGGAATGGAATCGCGACAATATCGAGCCGCTGTGGGAAAACCCGCAGACAGGGCGACAACGCCGGCCGTGAGAATCGGCGTGGAGGACGTGAGGGCTCATCGCGGCAGAACACACTGGCTGACGAGCAGCCAGTGGCACATGGAGCATTGCTTGCAGAGCAGTGGCACACGGATCCGGCTGTCACTGAAGAAGAGACGCACCCGAGTCGCAGTCGTCGGTGATCAGGCCCCGATCCGGACCAGCAGCCACATGATGGCAATCAGAGCGAGGACCATGAGCCAGGCGAGCAGGAAGCCGAGGATGCCCCGTCGCGTGGGGACCTGGATTTCCCAGTCGGGATGATTGATTAACTTGTGCTGCGGGGCGGGCTGCACGCCGGGCGGCAGACGGAGGGATTCCTGGACGCGTTCACCCGGCTGGATGGGCGTGCGGAGTGTGGCGTAGAACAAATCGAGTCGCTCGCGGGGGGGCGGGGTGGTTAAGAGGCTGACTGCGATCATGGTGATCGCGCCAGCCGACAGGTAGAGCAGCATCTGCCAGGGCAGGTAGATCTTCGCGGCAGTCGGCTGGAAGAGAAGGAAACTCGCGTGGCCCTGGGCCCAGCGAGCGAACCACTCCTGATCGGTCACGTAAAACACCGCAAACGAGACCAGCGTCGCGGCCCAGGCGGCCGGGGTGGTGGCTCGGCGCCAGAAGAGGCCGGTCCAGAATGGGATGGCCATCAGGGCTGAGACCATCCAGAAGAGCTCAACGCCGCGGACAACATCGGGCAGTCTCCAGGCGATGAGAATGCCTCCGGCCACAGTCAGCGCAGCCGCGATTCGGCCGACGTTGACGTAATGCCGCTGGCTTGCACCCGGGGCGATCAGCGGGCGATAGACCTGGTGGGTGAACAGGGCCGAACAGGTCAGCATAAAGGCACCGCAAGCGGCCATGATCGAGGCCAGCAGCGAGGCGATGAACAGCCCGATCATGCCCGGAGCCACCTGCGGCAACAGGTCGTGGGCCAGGCGCCCGAACATCAGGTCCATATCCGCCTTGTTGGTCACGGCGGGGTAGAGGGCGATGGCGCACATCCCGAGCAGCGTCCAGGCGATGGTGCAGATCCGCTTCATGATCATTCCGTACACGCTGCCGATCTGGGCCTCACGCTCGCTCTTGACCGCGCCGGAGATCGGCATCGTATGCGGCTGGGCGACAATGCCGATCAGGCCGTTGACCGCGAGCATGATCACATAGAACCACCCGATCTCACCCGTTGATGAAGTGGTTGCCAGACTCCACAAATCCTCTACGCTCGGAAACGGTTGACCCGGCTGAGCCTCCTGGGTCAATTGAACGGCGTCGGCCACGCCGGAATGCAGGCCGGCGAACCCACCGAGCTTGTACAGGGCGAATGGCAGCAGGATGAACGAGAAGAAGATGGTCAGCAGGCCCTGGACGAAGTCGGTGACGATCGCGGCGGCCAGTCCCCCGACGACGTTGTAGATGACGAACATGACGGTCATGGCGGCGATGGCCCAGCCTTCGCTGACCTGGCCGCCGGCACTGGCGCCGATGACGGCCCCGGCCCCTTTGAGCAGCAGGCCGATGCTGACCATCATGTTCGCGAAGCCGAACGGGATATAGAGCAGCGAAACGCTCTGGTGATAGCGGGCCTCGAAGAAATCGGCGGTGGTGATCGCCCTGCAGCGGCGGAGGATGGGCGCGATCCACCAGTTGAACGGGGTTGTGAACAGGTAGAGCCACTGGTACCAGATGCCGGAGACGCCGACCTGGTATGTTTTCGAGACGACGCTGACCGCCTGGTCGGAATGCGTGCCCGAGCCGAAGACGCTGAATATGGCCAGGAGCTTACCGAACCGCCGCCCGCCGACAAAAAAGTCCTGGGAGTCACGCACGGATCGGCCCATGCGGACGCCCAGGAGCGTGATGCCGATCAAGTACACCGTGATGACGGCGACGTCGATGATGTTGAAGCCGAACACCCGCTTACTCCCTGTCTACATGTTCATGTGCCCTCGAATCCGGGCCAGGGTATCGACGAAATTGCCGGGTATGCGGCCGTGGCGGTCGGGGGGGACGTTGAGCAGGTAGTTTGCTCCACCGTCGAGGCAAGCGCGGAACTGCTTCAGCAGGTCCTCCTGCGGTCGAGGCTGATCGCCCTCGAGCCAGAACCAGTCCTGCCGTATGGGGGCGATTGAATCGCAGACTTCTCCGGGCAGGTAATACATCTTCCTCTCGATGCAACGCCATTTCCGGTAGCCGTCCGGCGGCGGGGCTCCACCTTCCATGGCCATGAGGTCGGCCGGCCAGGCGTAGTCCACGTCGTACTCGGTGCTGTCGGGCAGGCCGTTGTTCATCATGATGACCATGTCGGGCTGCAGCGAAGTCGCGTGCTGGTAGAAGAACGTGCGGTATCCGCGGCCCATCACTTCCGGGTGGTCGATCCACAGTTCCATGATCCGGCCGTAACGGGTGAGCAACTCGGTGACCTGGGCCGTCTGGAAGGCCTGGTAGTGCGACGTGGTGTAGGGCATGCGCTGATCGTCATCTTCGCGGGCGCAGCTTGCGCCGCCGAATCTGGGACGAACGGCGAAGAGCCGTTCGTAGGCCTGTCTGGTGGCGAAGTCGCTTCGCGTGCGGCTGCCCCAGCGGTGGTGGTTGTCGTAGGAGCTGTAGTAGAGCCCCGGCAGCACACCCTTGCGCTCGCAGGCCCTGACGAAGGCTTCCACGACGTCGGTCTTGTTGCCGCCGTTGGCTACGGAATAATCGGTATGAGCGCTTGGCCAGAGGCAGAAGCCGGCGATGTGCTTGGCGGTCAGGACGGCATATTTCATCCCTGCATCGCGGGCGACGCTGACCCATTGCTCCACGTCGAGGCGGTCAGGGGCGTACACGGCCGGCGGATCCTCGCCGGTGGGTTTGTGATACACCTTGCCGGTCAGGTTGACGAAGGTGCTCATGCCGAAGTGGATGAACATCCCGTAGCGCAGGTTTTCCCATTCTCTGAGCCGCTCGATGCTCAGTCGCTGATGGCCTTGCCCGCTGTTGTCATCCGTGGTCGCACTCTGTCGGCGGCTTTCGTCCGCTGCCATTGCACGCGTCTCCGCATCTGGCTGATCAGCAGTGTGATCGCGGTCAGAGACCGCTCCGACGATAGATCGCGGCTGCAAGCCGCTCCTACGCGTCTCCACATCCAGCCGGTCAGGGTCTGAGACGGTTTCGCTCGGATCCGCGGTCGCTGCGCGTCACACCTTTTGGCGAGAACGATAATCGAGCGGGGGGCCGGCCGCAAATTAAAGCCATGGGCGGTTGACAAGAGCCGCGGGGCAATCCTATCATCCGCTCTGGATTTGCCGCTGTCGACGAGCTTTCCCGCGGTTCGGCGATGGTGACGCGCGGGCGATGACAGCCTGCCGCGAATCTGATCTGACCCACTGGGTTTCCGGCCCCCGTCAGGTTCAGTCATCGAAAGGATGGCAAGGTGACGAAACCCGCAAGCCGATGACGGGGGCACTGCTCACAGAGCAGTGGCACACGGACAGCAGAACACGGGGCAAGCTGCTTGCGGCGGAGCGAGGCGGTAGACGCGAATGGCAGGACCACAGGTCACGGTTATCGGCGGCGGGATGATCGTCCGGGTTCAGATCCTGCCGACGCTGTTCCACATGCAGCGAAGCGGCCGGATCGGCGAGATCCACATTTGCTCCCAGGATCCCTTCCATCTTGCGGAGCTGCGATCCTCCCCGATGCTGAGACGCGGGTTCCCCGGGCAGAGCTTTGTCGCTCATCCCGAGCCGGATGCGGCGGCGGGTCAACCGACGTCTCCGGATCTCTACCGGCAGGTTCTGGCGGCGGCTCCGAGGGCGAGTATCGCGGTCATCGCAACGCCCGATCACCTTCATCACCGCATGATCTGCGAGGCGCTGGACAATGACCTGCACGTCTGCACGGTCAAGCCGTTGGTCTTGCGGCACGAGCACGCCGTCGACATCGCCCGACGATCGCACGATCGCGGTCTGGTCGTCGGAGTCGAGTACCACAAGCGGTTCGACCACCGCAGCCTGATGGCCCGGCAGGCCTATCGAGCGGGGCGATTCGGCCATTTCAGGCTGGGGCAGGCTTATCTGCACGAACCCTATTACTACCGCGACTCGAATTTCCAGAACTGGTGTACGTGCGAGAACACCGACATGTTCACGTACGTCGGCTGCCACTACGTTGATCTCGTCGCGTTCATCACCGGTTTGAAGCCTGTGTCGGTCAGTGTGGCTGGAATCAGGGACCGCTACCCCAACGGCCGGGAAGGATTCCTCTGGACCGACGGTCGCGTGCGGTGGGAGAACGGGGCGATCCTGAGCGTGGCCAATGCGATCGGCTACCCCGCCGGTGCGGCCGGCGGCAACGGGCAAGGAATGACCCTGTGGTGCCAAGGCAAGACCGACGCAGCGCTCATCGAGCACTCTGATCAGTATCGCGGCGTGGCCTGTCACTATACCGAGGCCGGGAGCGACCCCGGTGACACGTTGTATGCCGAGCCCAATCCTGACTATTTCCAGATGCTGGACTGCGGCGGGCTGGGGCTGACGCCGGTCGGATATGGACACCGCAGCGTCGAGTATATCATCGAGGCGTGCGGTCGGGCAGGCTCGATGGCGAGTATTGCGGAACGGCGGAGATACGTTGAGCAACTCGACCGCGAAGGGCTCATGGCCACGCCCGCCAACAGCAGCTACAACGAGTTAGTGATCGAGGCGGCCCGCATGAGCATCCTCGCCGACGGGCGGGAGGTCCTTATCCGATACGGCGACCGGCCGGGCGTGGCGTTCCGCGATTATCCGCCGCAAGAGATTCCGTCGAAGGAGTAATGGTTCGAGATGGCGACCAAAGAGTTCCCGTTGCAACCTCACCCGGTTGAGCCGATCAGCACCAAGTATCGCACGATTCGCACGTCGATCCCGGTCCCGGAGTCGGTCCCGTTTCTGAAGCAGCTTCGCGATATGGAGCCGCGGAGCATGGGCGGCCAGCCGCCGGTCATCTGGCAGGGCGGCGAGGGCGCGACGGTTATTGACCCGTACGGCAACCGGTGGCTTGATTTCTCGTCGGGCGTGCTGGTGACCTCCTGTGGGCACGGTCATCCCGATATTGTCAAAGCGATCACCGACATGGCCGGGCAGGGGCTTTACCACGCGTACTGTTTCGCAACCGAGGTTCGCCACCAGTTGGTCGAGGAACTGTCGAGCTGGCTGCCGCCGCCGCTGAAACGGGTGTTCCTGCTCACGACCGGGTCGGAAGCCTGCGAGTGCTGCATCAAGCTGGCTCGCACACGAGGTCTCAAAGTCGGCGGGCCACGGAAGAGAGTCTTCGTCTCGTTCGATTACGGTTTTCACGGCCGGACGATGGGAGCGCAGCTTGCGGGCGGGGCACCGGCGCTGAAGGCCTGGCTCGGCGGCGATGATCCATGTTTCGTGCAGGCGCCGTACCCGGACGGTTTCCGGCAGAAGGACACGAGTTTCGAGGTGTTCGAGGCGGCGCTCAAGGGTAAGGGCGTCGATCCGGAGACAGTGTGCGGGGTGATGAGCGAGACGTACCAGGGCTGCAATGCCACCCTTATGCCACCGCACTACGCGCAGGCTCTTCGGAAATGGTGCGACCGGTACAAAGCGGTGATGATCTTTGACGAGGTGCAAGCCGGTTTCGGCCGGACGGGGGCACCGTTTGGCTTCTCGCACCTGGGTGTAGTGCCCGACCTGGCGGCCTGCGGGAAGGGCATCGCCGGGGGTATGCCGCTGGCCGCAGTACTGGGGACCGACGAGCTGATGGACATCTACGGCCCCGGCGAGATGACCAGCACGCATTCGGCCAACCCGATCTGCGCGGCCGCAGCCCTGGCTAACCTGAAGATCATCCGGCACGAGAAGCTCATCGAAAACGCGGCCCGGCTCGCCCCGGTGCTGGCCGAGGGCGTTCGTCGGATCAAGGAGGCCTCGCGGGGCAAGATCGGTCACGTCGATTCGACGGGCCTCGTCGGGGCGCTGCAGTTTACCCGGCCGGGCACGACCGAACCGATGCCCGACTGGGCGTGGGAGGCCGTCTGGCGCTGCGTGCTGAAGGGCCTGCTGCTGTTTGCACCGGTGGGCGTGGGTGGCTGTGCGATCAAGCTCAATCCGCCGCTGGTGATCGATGAGGCAGGGCTTCGCGAAGGGCTGGCGGTCGTCCAGGACGTCGTAGGGGTACTATGATGGTGCATCGGCGGCCGCAGGCTTGAGGTCGTCGAGGCGGGGATGGGCGGCTGCCGCCATGCGGGCTTCTTCATGAAGCATGCCGGCGTTCGCTGCGGCGAACTTGCGCATGCCACCCGTCGGCGGGCTTTGGCATGTTACCCGTCGGAGGGTTTGGGCGTGTCACGCGTCATCCTGCGGGAACAACCTGTCGTTTTAGCGCACGCTCTGAGGGCTGATGCATGTTTGCCTGGCTCGTACACCGCGTGACCGGCGTCGTCCTGATTGTCCTGATTGCGCTCAAGCTCATCACGGGTTACGCCACCCATGGCCGGTGGGGGCCGACGGTTCAGGATGGGCTGGGAACGTGGCATATCTGGACCTCGATGGACATTGTGCTGCTGCTGTGCTTCTGCTTCCACAGCCTCTACGGCATCAGGACGATTCTGTTTGATCTCGGGGTACGGCGGGAGAGAGTGCTGTTCTGGTCGGCGACCGTGGGGGCGATTGTGCTCTTCGTCGTCGCCACGTTGGCCTTCTACGCCGGCTCTTCCGGCGCTGTGACCGGGAGCAGTCAGTGATCGAGCACGACCTGCTGATTGTTGGCGGTGGGCTGGCAGGTCTGCGGGCGGCGGTCGAGGTGTGCCCGCGTCTGAACGCGGGGCTGATCAGCCGGGTGCATCCGCTGCGAAGTCACTCGCTGGCAGCCCAGGGCGGCATGAACGCCGGCCTCGGGAACCATCCTGAGGGTGCCCACGACAACCCGGCCACGCATGCCTTCGACACGGTGAAGGGCTCGGATTATCTCGCGGATCAGGACGCCGTGCGGAAGATGTGCGACCTGGCTCCGGGCATCGTGTTCGAGATGGAGCACTGGGGGACGCCTTTTTCGCGGTTCGATGACGGCCGGATCGCGCAGCGGCCGTTTGGTGGGGCGGGTTTCCCCCGGACATGCTATTCCGCGGATCGCACGGGCGCGGCACTGCTGCATACGCTCTACGAGCGTGCCATGGCTCTCGGTCTGCGGATCCACGACGAGCGCCTGGTTACCCGGCTGGTGGTTCAGGACGGACGTGTGTGCGGCCTGATCGCCCTCAACTTTCTTACTGGTGAACTCGAATCGTTTGCCGCCCGGGCGGTGCTGTTCGCCACGGGGGGCTACGGCCGCGTTTACGCTCGAAGCACCAATGCGCTGATCAATACCGGCAGCGGAATCGCCCTGGGCTATCGGGCCGGAGCGGGTATCAAGGACCTCGAGTTCGTGCAGTTTCATCCCACCTCGCTGGTTGGTACCAACATCCTGATCACCGAGGGAGCTCGCGGCGAGGGCGGGTACCTGGTGAACCGCCTCGGCGAGCGTTTCATGGAACGATACGCTCCCAAGACGATGGAGCTGGCGCCACGGGACATTGTCGCCCGCTCGATCGAGACCGAGATCGCGCAAGGCCGGGGTTTCAAGGAGGGCTACGTGCATCTCGACCTCCGCCATCTGGGTGCCCGGCTGATCAAGGAGCGTCTCCCCGGGATTCGGCAGATCGCCACCGAGTTTGCGGACCTCGACCCGATCGAGGAGCCGATCCCCATCGAACCGGCTCAGCATTACTCGATGGGCGGGATCGATGTGGACGTCGACGGCCGCACGGAGATCAGCGGTTTCTTCGCGGCCGGCGAATGCGCGTGCGTGAGCGTTCACGGAGCCAATCGCCTGGGCGGCAACTCGCTGCTGGAAGCGATTGTCTTCGGCCACATCGTCGGAGCAGCCGCCGGTGAATATGCGAGGGGGGTGGTGTTGCCGGACAACGCAGCGAGCACGTTGGACGACGCGCTGGCATCGGAGCGGCAGCGCCTGACAAACCTGGCCACAGGCAAAGGCCGCAGGTCTTACTCGCTGGTTGAGCGACTGGGGCGCCTGATGTCGGACAAGGTCGGTATCTTCCGCGAGGAGACGACGCTCCGGTCGGCCGTTGACGAGATCAGTCGGATCCGAGGCGAGTCCGCCGAGGTGCGAGTCGGCACCGCCCGCAAGCGATGCAACCAGGAACTGGTCGACACGCTGGATTTGCTGTCTATGATCGATCTGGCGGAGATCATTGCCGCCGGGGCCTTGCGGCGGACGGAAAGCCGCGGCAGCCACTATCGCACGGATTACCCGAAGCGGGATGACGCGGATTGGCTGGCCCACACGGTCGCGCATGCCGGCGCCGACGGGCCGGTTCTGACGGTCAAGCCGGTAACCATCACGGAGTACGAGCCGCGTGAGCGCAGCTACTGACAACAGAACCCGGCGAATCACGTTCCGGATCTTCCGCTACACGACGGGCGATGCGGCCGGCCCGCGTTTTGACACCTACGAAGTCAACGTGCCGCCCGGGATGACAGTTCTGACGGCTCTTTTCGGTATTCAGCAGCAACAGGATCCCACGCTGGCGTTTCGCTTCTCGTGCCGTGGTGCGGTGTGCGGGTCCTGTGGGATGACGATCAACGGCCGGTGCGACCTGGCATGCCGCACGCAGCTTTACCCGTTGCCCACTGACGAGGTCATCCTCGAGCCGCTGCCGAACCTCGACATTATCAGCGACTTGGTGGTGGATATGGCCCCGTTCTGGGACAAGTATCTCCGGGTCCGGCCGTGGCTGCATCGACTTGAGCAGGTTGAAGGGCAGAATGAGATCCGGCAGAGTCCGAAGGACTTCGAACGGCTCCAGCAGTTCGCCAACTGCATCCTTTGCGCGTGCTGCTACGGCGCCTGCCCAGTGCTCAAGCGGCAGCCGGATTATCTTGGCCCGGCCGCGCTGGCGAAACTGTGGCGGTTTGTGGTTGACAGCCGCGATCAACGGCCGGAGGAGCAGTTGAAGCGGGTGGACCACGACGACGGCGTGTGGGGCTGCGACACCGTGTACCGCTGCATCGACGCCTGCCCCAAGGATGTGCGTCCCACGGACGGCATCGCTGCGCTGCGAAGACGCCTGGTAGCGTATCGCATGCGAAGGGCCCTTCGCCGCAGGGCGGATGCGGCTCTGCGGGAGCCGGGAACCGGTCCACAGGGGGTTGCTCCATGAAATTGAGCGAGTCGATGCTGGATCGCCGTGATTTCCTGGATGGCCTGCTCGGTGCCGGCGTGCTGGCGGGCGGCGCCGTGGCCGCGGACGTCGTGCTCAACTATCTTGCCGGGACGCAGATCCCCGAACCGGACCATATTGTCGTGTCCGGCGAGGCCCTGCGTACACTGGCCAGGGATCGGTTTGTTCTGGTGGCCTACGGACCGTCGCCGGTGATCATCCTCCAGCTTCCGAACGGCGGGATCCGGGCGCTGTCGGCGGTTTGCACGCACGGCCAGTGCAATGTGCGGTATCGACCGGCGTCGAATGACATCTACTGCGGGTGCCACCAGGGCCGGTTCACGGCCGACGGCGTCAACGTGCCTGGAACGCCGCCGCCACGGCCGCTGACCCCGTTTTATGTTGTTCGTCAGGCTGACGGCACGTTGCTGGTTTCGAAACGCCCCTTCGATGCTTCTCCGACGTCGGGAGCACCGGACGCGTCCACCTCCACCGCGAAAGGATGACTCGTGCCCCCAGAACCGTTGCGAACTCGCGTCAACCTCTGGTTGCAGGAGCGGTCGCCCCTGGAGGCGCTCCAGGGATTGCTCAAGCGCAAGGTGGTGCCCATGCATCGGCAGTCGGTCTGGTACTGCCTGGGCGGTCTGCTCCTGTTCAATCTCGGCGTGTTGATCTGCACCGGCATGCTCCTTGCGGTTCACTACGAGGTCGGCGTTTCCAGCGCGCCGGACATGCCGGGAAGCCACGGGTCGGTGGAACTCATTGTCAACGAGCTGCCGAACGGCTGGTGGATTCGCTCGATCCACCACTGGACGGCGAACGTGATGATCATGGCCGCGTTCCTGCATCTCTTCAGCATCCTGTTGATGAAGGCCTATCGCCGGCCCAGGGAACTGGTCTGGTGGACGGGACTGGGAGCCTATTGTCTGGTGCTGACGTCGGCCTTCACCGGCTATCTGCTTCCGTGGAACACACTGTCGTTTTCGGCCACCCGCGTGGGCGCCGGCATTGCGGGGGCGCTTCCGCTTGCCGGGCCGGTGATCCGCGACCTGTTGCTGGCCGGCCCTGACGTGAGCGGGGCGACGCTCACGAGGTTCTTCGCCATCCACGTTGCGGTTCTCCCGATTGCGATTGTTTCGATGGTCGGAATGCACCTGGTGCTTCTGCTGCACCACGGGTCGAGCGTGCCGGCCTCGGCCAAGGTCTGCAAGGAGCCCGGCGGCCGACTGTGGTCGATGCGATTCTGGCCGGAGTACGTGCTTCACGATGCCAGGGTCTGGCTGCTGGCTCTCACCGGCGTGCTGACAGTGGCGTTCCTGCTTCCGCCGCCGGTGGGAGAGCAGGCAGACCCTCTTGCTCCCGCTCCGGAGGGTATTCGGCCCGAGTGGTATTTCCTTTCTCTGTTCCGTGCGTTCAAGCTGATGCCCGACCATGTGCTGGGAATGGAGAACCTGACAGCCGGTGTAGTCAGCATGGCCACGGTGGGCACAATCATGCTGCTCATACCGATTCTCCATCCGCGGCCGAGTCTCAAGCTGCGGCCCGGTCGGACGGTGGTGATTCGGCGGCGGCTGTTGCTGCTCGTGTCGGCTCTGCTCGGATGGGCAGCGGTGACGCCGCCGCTGAAGATGGCCGCAGGCCACCTGTGCCACGACTGGCTGGGGACACCCGGTGCGTTTGCGGCCGGTGTGGTCACGGCGATCGCCGCGCTCGGCTGGCTGGCGGTTGCGGTGGCTGTTGACCGAGCCAGGGAGCAGAACCCCGATGGTCCGGCAACCCTGTTTGGCATCACCCTGGTGTCCGTGGTCGCCGGCTACACGCTGTGGGAAGCGCTCGGAGCCGAGGTGGCTCTGGCCGTTCTGGTGGTACTGCATTCTGTTCTCGCGTTCGCCTGGGCGACGCGGCGAAGGGCGGGGTGGGTGATCAGGACGGTGAAGACTTCGACGATCCTGCTGCTGGTCGGCATACTCATCCTGGTCGTGCCGCTGGGCATCAGTCACCAGTTGAGCGGCGATGGCGCACACGAACTCGGGCAGCGGGTGGCGGAGGCGGTTCCGGTGGTTCCGCCGGAACGGCGGGATCAGTCGCTCGGGCGTTTTGTGTTTGCACTGGCCATCTGCGCGTTCCTGATTGTTATCGTGGAGTTGCGAATCCTTCTGACACGCAGGAACCGGGAAATGGGCCTGCCGGAATAATCGCTGCGTGTTTTTTGTTTGCCGCGGGGCTGAAGAAAGCCGTCAGTGCGACTACAATCCATGGGGCTTGGTGCGAAAGGAGTACCGTGTTCTATGTCCGAACAATCGGCGGTCGGCAGTCCTCCGGCGAGCGGGCGGCGCAAGCCCGTTGAAGTCCTCGAACAGGCGACGGTCCGGTTCGCGGGCGATTCCGGCGATGGCATGCAACTGGCCGGGGCGCATTTCACGACCTCGACGGCGGTGTTCGGGAATGACCTGGCCACTCTGCCCGATTACCCGGCGGAGATCCGGGCACCGGCCAGCAGTCTTGCGGGTGTGTCGGGTTTTCAGATCTGCTTTTCGAGCAACGAGATCTACACGCCAGGAGACGTGATACAAACGCTGGTGGTGATGAACGCCGCCGCCCTCAAGGTCAACATCGCGGACCTGGAGGAGGGCGGGATTATCATCGCCAACAGTGATGGCTTCGCCAGGCACAATCTGCGGCTGGCGGGGTGTGCGACCAACCCTCTGGAGGACGGGAGCCTGTCGAAGTACCGGGTTTTCAGCCTTCCGATCACAACGCTGACCGAACAGGCGGTTGAGACCATCGGCCTGACTCACAAGGAAGCCGATCGATGCAAGAACTTCTTCGCCCTGGGTCTGGTGTGCTGGCTGTACGAGAGGGCCCTGGACCCGGCGCGCAAGTGGTTGCGCGAAAAGTTCGCCAAGAACCCGGTCTTGTTAAAGGCCAACGAGCTGGCTCTCCAGGCGGGCCACAACTTCGGGGAGACAACCGAGGTCCTGCCGGAGCAGTACCACGTCGAGCCGGCCAGGCTTCAACCGGGCCTGTACCGGAAGATCCGCGGGAACGAGGCCGCCGCCCTCGGGCTGATCGCCGCGGCCCGCAAGGCCGGCAAGCAGCTCTTCTATGCGTCGTATCCGATCACCCCCGCAAGTGATATCCTTCACGAGTTGGCCCGGCACGAAGCCCTCGGAGTGAAGGTCTTCCAGGCGGAGGATGAGATCGCGGCCATGTGCGCGGTTGTCGGCGCCGCTTACGGCGGGGCATTCGCCGCCACCGGCACGAGCGGACCGGGCATGGACCTGAAAACCGAGGCGATCGGCCTGGCGGTAATGCTGGAACTGCCCTGCGTGATCATCGATGTTCAGCGGGGCGGGCCGAGCACCGGTCTGCCGACCAAGACCGAGCAGGCGGATCTGTTGCAGGCGCTTGGAGGCCGGCACGGCGAATGCCCCGTGCCGATCATCGCGCCGCAGTTGCCGACGGATTGTTTCTCGGCCGTTTACGAGGCGTTCCAGGTTGCGGTCAAGTACATGACGCCGGTCATCGTTCTGAGCGACGCGTACCTGGGCAACGGAGCTGAGCCGTGGCGGGTGCCCAACGTCGATTCCCTTCCGCCGTTCGACATCCGAAGTGACTACCCGCGAGAGGGGTTTCAGCCATACTCCCGAAATGAGAATTTCGCCCGCCCGTGGGCGCTGCCGGGGGCGCCCGGGCTGGCGCACCGGGTCGGTGGCCTGGAGAAAGAGCATCTGACCGGCGCGGTGTGCTATGAGCCCGAGAACCATCAGAAGATGGTCTCGCTGCGGGCGGCCAAGGTGGCCAAAGTCGTTGAGAGCATCCCGCCAGTGGAGGTCTTCGGCGACGCGACGGGCGAACTGCTGGTGGTCAGTTGGGGCAGCACCTACGGCGCGGCCCGAACGGCCGTTCGGCAGGCTCAGCGCAAGGGCATGCCGGTTTCGCACGCCCACCTGCGGTGGTTGAACCCGATGCCCGGCAACCTGGGCGAGATCCTCAAGGGTTTTCGCAAGGTGCTGGTCCCGGAATTGAACCTCGGCCAGTTGTGCAGGCTGATCCGAGCCGACTACGCGATCGACGCCCGGCGTCTGAACAAGGTCGCGGGCAGGCCCTTCACGGTCGCCGAGATCATGAAGGGTATGGAGCAGACACTGAAGGAGGGTCGAGCGTGACAGCTAATGATCCTGCGTCCGCCAACCGCAAGAGAGACCCCAAGGAGTTCGCGAGCGGTCAGGAGGTGCGCTGGTGCCCGGGGTGCGGAGACTATTCCGTCTTGACGCAGATTCGAAGGGTTCTCGCCAATACGAGAGCTGACCCCGACCGCGTGGTGTTCATCTCGGGAATCGGCTGTGCGAGCCGCCTGCCGTATTACATGGCGACCTACGGTATTCATGGCATCCACGGGCGCGCCCCGGCCATCGCCTCCGGCCTGAGGCTGGTCCGGCCCGACCTGGATATCTGGGTCATCACCGGGGATGGCGATGGTCTGGCGATCGGCGGGAACCATCTCATGCACGCGATCCGCCGCAACATGAACATCAAGATCATCATGATGAACAATCGCATTTACGGCCTGACCAAGGGGCAAGTCTCGCCGACCTCTGAGCAGAACAAGGTCACTGCCTCGTCTCCGTTCGGCTCATTAATCGGGCAGATCTCCCCTTGCGCGTTCGCCATCGGTTGCGAGGCAACGTTCGTGGCACGCACCGTCGATATGATCCCGTCTCACCTGGAGTATGTACTCCAGCGGGCAGCGGCGCACCGGGGCGCGGCGTTCGTCGAGGTTTATCAGAACTGCAACGTGTTCAATGACGGTGCGTACAGTTACGCCACGGACCGGCGTATTCGAGCCGATCATATCATCGAGTTGTCCCATGGCCGCACGCTGATTTTCGGGAAAAACCTCGACAAGGGCATCCGCATGGTTGGCTGCCATCAGCCGGAAGTGGTTACGATCGGTCAGGACGGGGCCTCCCTGAGCGACCTGCTGATTCACGACGAAAAGGCCCCGAGTCCCGCGCTGGCATTCCTGCTCACCCGGCTGCGCCATCCCGACTTTCCCGAGCCGATCGGAGTGTTCCGGGCTATCGACATGCCGACATACGATGGCATGCTCGACGAGCAGATCAAGAGCATCACTCCTCCCCGCGGCGCGCCGGACCTGCAGACGGTCCTCAATGGGCGGGACAACTGGCTCGTCGATTGAGCCCGGTGTCGATTATCATGGGCCGGGCCGGAGCACAGTGTGGAGCCCCGCTGGATGTCCGACCGGTTATTGCATGAACGCAAGCCCGAGCTTCTCGCCCCCGCCGGCGACGAGGAGTGCATGCGCGCGGCCGTGGCCAACGGCGCTGACGCCGTGTACTTCGGTCTCGAGGAGTTCAACGCCCGGAGGCGGGCGGCCAATTTCACCCTGGCCCGTTTGCCGGAGGTGATGGGGTATCTTCACGACCACAACGTACGTGGTTACGTGGCTTTCAACACGCTGGTTTTCTCTGGCGAGCTGAAGCGGGCGGCCGATTTCATTGCCGGGATTGGCGAGGCCGGGGCCGATGCGGTGATTGTTCAGGACCTCGGGTTGATCCGAGTGATCCAACGGATGGCACCCACGCTGCCGGTCCACGCGTCGACGCAGATGACCCAGACGCACGCAGCGGGCATCGAGATGCTGCGAGAAATGGGCGTCCGGCGCGTGATCCTGGCTCGTGAGCTTTCGCTGGACGAAATCGGGCGGATTGCTCGCACGACGAGCGTCGAACTGGAGGTATTCGTTCACGGCGCGATCTGCATTTCCTACAGCGGGCAGTGCCTGGCCAGCGAATCGCTCTGGGGCCGCAGCGCCAATCGCGGTGTCTGCGGCCAGGCGTGTCGCCTGCCGTATCAGCTCGTGGTGGACGGCCGGCCCGTCGGCTCGCGCGAGCCTTCGTACCTGCTGAGCGCCAAGGACCTCGCCGCGTGGGACATGATTCCTCAGTTGGCCGCCGCAGGGGTCCGCGGTTTCAAGATCGAGGGTCGGCTCAAGAGCGCTCATTACGTGGCGGCGACGACGGCCGTCTATCGCGACGCGATTGACGCAGCGCTGTCGGGACGTGCGTTTCGGTTGAGTCGTGAACGGGAATTGGAGCTGGCTCAGAGCTTCTCGCGAGGATTCAGCCATGGGTTCCTTGAAGGCGACCGGCATCAGGGCCTGGTTGACGGGCGTTTTCCCAGGAGTCGGGGAGTGGACATCGGCAAGGTGGCGGGCAAGACGCGGCAGGCGGTGCTGGTCGAGGTCTGGGCCGAGGCTGCTGTTGCGGGGGAACTGCCGCTCAAGCCAGGGGACGGAGTGGTATTCGACCACGGGTATCCGGAGCAGGATGAGCAGGGTGGGAGGGTGTATTCGGTCAAGCCGGCCGATGGCCCGCGGGCGGCAGCCGGCGAGCAGAGACCGGTGTACCTGGAGTTGGAGTTCGGTCATGGCGACGTGAATCTGGCGGCCGTGGCGGTTGGCAGCACAGTCTGGAAGACGGATGACCCGGCGCTTCGGCGAAGGCTGGAGACCACTTTCGCCAGGGATCGCGTGGCCAGCCGTGTGCCGCTGCACGTTCGGGCGTTGATATCAACGGAGGGAAGGCTGGTGATCGAGGCAGTCGATGACCGCGGCCCTCCGATCACAATCGAGTCTGACGACCGGCTGGAGCCGGCCCGGCGGCATCCGCTCACCGCGGCCCTGCTGCGCGAGCAGTTCGGGCGAACCGGTGATACACCCTACGAACTGGCGTCGGTCGAACTGCTTGACGGTGGCGTGCCGGTGGACTCGCTGCCGTTGATGGCTCCCAAGAGCGTCCTCAATCACCTGCGGCGCGAGGTCACTCGGCTTCTTCTGGAACGGCGCTCCGCGGGGTGCAGGCACGAAATCGCGGAGCGGAACGCCGTGGAGGTGATTCGGCGGGAGATCTGCAGCCGGTCTGCAGCAGCTTCGCAGCAGCCGTCGAAGACCGGCGCGGGGCTTTGCGTACTGGTGAGAGACATTGCGCAACTGGAGGCGGTGCTCGCATGGCATTGTTCCGCGGGTCAGTCGAGCCTGTCGGTGGTGTACTGCGACTTCGCCGATCGCGGCGATGATGACCGGGCGGTGGAGACGTGCCGATCTGCCGGCGTTGCGGCGGGCCTGGCGACCACGCGAATCTGCAAGCCGGGCGAAGAGGACTCGGTCAGGCTCATGGTGGGCCTGGAACCCGATGTGATTCTGGTCCGCAACCTGCCTGCGCTGCGATTGCTCCGCCGGGAAGCGCCCGATCTCACCGTTGTGGTTGACTATTCGCTGAACGCGGCCAACCAAATCACGGCCGCGACGCTGCTGGATCTCGGTGCAAGCCGCGTGACTGCTTCGTATGACCTCAACATGGCCCAACTGGCGGCCATGTGCGCCCGACTGCCGCGTGCCGCCTGCGAAATCGTCATCCACCAGCACGTTCCGATGTTCCACATGGCTCATTGTGTCGCGTCGCTCATATCGAAAGCCGACAACTGCGAGGAGTGCGGTCATCCGTGCCGGAAGCACCGAATCCACCTCCGCGACCGGCTCGGCGTGGATCATCCGGTTCTCGTGGATTCGGCCGGCCGCGCGACGGCCTTCGGCGGCCGTGTTCAGTCGGCCGCAGAGCTGTTGCCACAACTCCGTGACTTGAATGTCAGCCGCTGGCGCGTCGAGCTTCTCGATGAAAGCCCCCAGGACGCTCGCCGGCTGGTCGAGTTGTACGCCCGCTGGATGAGGAGCAGCGCCGACGCCGAAGAGTTGGGCCGCTGCCTCAAGAGGCGTTACCCCGCGGGGCTGACTCGGGGTACGTTTGATTTCCCTTAGCTCCCGGGCCGCTCCTCGTTCCAAGTAGCACGCCTTGCCACCCGGCTGCGTTCGCCAACTCGGGCTTCGAGGTCGATCTTTTTCCATCGCGGGTCAGAACCAGTCAGGTTGCCCATTCGTAGAATGCATGAAAGACATCTGAGGCAACAAGTGTCAATCATGCGCAAAGCCGGCGACAACGCATCTGTTCTGCGCCGCCCCAGTGATTTTCAGGGGCAAGGTCAGATCACCCTGTTCAACGGGTGCTGTTGTTGCTGCTGCTGCCTTCACTGGATCGGCGCGGCCATCGGCGGCCTGGCCGGTATCGGCATCGGCTCGTCACCTCCTCCCCCCGGCGTGGTCAAGCACCGCAGGGCCAGACGCAACTCGGTGATCGGAGGTTTGTGTGGTTTGCTGGTCACGATCGCCGTGATGCTCATGAATTATGTGCCTGTGCGACAGTCGATAGTCGGCGTATCCCGTTATGATGCGATGCACGTCGCTCGATACGTGGGCATCTCGTTGATCTTCGTGCCCTGCTCGCTGTTTGTGCCGGTGTGGTTGGGGATGCTGGCAGGGGCCTGGGTTACTCCAGGCAGCGCCGCGGGGCAAAGAGGTCCGAGCGGCTACGGCTGCACGCAGTGCGGTTACGACGTCCGCGGCTCGCTGGAGCAGGCCCGATGCCCGGAGTGCGGCATGCCGTTTGACCCGTCCTGTCTGCCCACCAGGCTGGAATCGAAGTATAGACTCGCCAGGCGCGCCGGCGGTCTGGGTCTGCTGTTGTCTCTGATTGGCACGGCCGTCGGCTATCTGTTTATGGCCGGGGTGTGCTTCAGCAGGTGAGGGCGCCGTCATCGCCTGTGGCACCTGACGGTGATGGTTGACCCGCGGCGACCGAAGGCATACATTCGCGGCAACTTCTAGCCGATCGGGATGATCCATGAGCACGTTGCAGGAACCGCAAGCCAGACCAGTCATTCTTCGTCGCGAGAATGATTTCGACGGGCATCGTTGGGCCACGCTGTATAGCGGCACCTGCTGCTGTTGCTGCTGCTGCCTGCACTGGCTCGGCGCGGTTCTCGGCGGCGCCATCGGAGCCGGCCGAGGGTCGCAGCCTCCTCCCGGCCAGATCAAGCACGCCAGGGCGAGGCGAAACTCTGCGATCGGCGGGCTCGTCGGGCTTCTCCTCGCGGTGCTGGTTCTCCTGCTGTCGTGGCAGTTCATGGCGTTGCCCGGACCGGCCGCCGGTGCCGGGGCAAACATCTTCAGCAGCACGCTCATCCTCGTGGCGTTTGTTCCCTGCGCCGTTTTTGTGCCCGTTCTGGCAGGCATGCTGGCGGGCGCATGGTTGACGCCCGATGACCCGGCCGAGGCGACCTCCAAAGGAGGTTATGCCTGCCTGGGGTGCGGTTACGATCTGCGAGGATCTCTCGAGCAGCGCCGGTGCCCTGAGTGTGGACAGACGTTTGCGCCGCTCGCTCTGCCCCGGCTGATGGAGTCGAAGTATCGCTTTGCCTGGCGGGTGGGCGGACGCTGCCTCGGACTGGCAGTCCTGGGGACGCTGCTGGGGTACGGGATCATGCTGGTGATCGCGAAGGGGGCAGGTTGGCTCTGATGACAATCCTGGGCAACACATCGTCTCAGCCGGTGCTGCGCCGCGATCTGGCTGTCATCCCGATGCCGGGCGGCGTCCAGCTCCGAGCCGGCGACGAGGACATCTACTTCATCCCCGCGGAACAATCCGATCTGACTCATCGCGTTCTTATCAATCTGGACGGCGCCCACAGCCGCGAGGACATCGCTCGGACGATCGGAGGTGACAACGATGGCTTTGTCGACTCGTTGATCACGAAGCTTGCCGGACAGGGCCTGCTGGTGACAGCGGACCAGGCGGCTGGCGACGCGGTCGACTTGTACTTCTCGCACTTCCCCACCAGGGGAGGGGCGTCCCCGTCGATCCCCGTGCCCAGCCAGGTCGCGATTCTGGGGAATTGCCCGATGGCGGCCGTGTTGTCTCAGAATCTGAGGGAGCACGGGTTCAACGTAACTGTTGGTGATAACCCCGATGCGCTTATTCACGAGGAAGCTGACCGCCGCACCACGGCCGTGTACGTCTGGGAGCGGCCCGATCTGGTCATGGCGATGAAGATCAATCGCCTCGTATGTCAGGCCTCCGTTGCATGTCTGTTCGTTGACCTTTCGCACGGTCAACATGCTTCGCTCGGGCCGTTTTACGTTCCCGGCGAGGGTTCGTGTTACGCCTGCTTTCGCGAACGACTCCGCCAGAACACCGCCGCTTACGCCGAGTTGTCGGCCGCTGAACAACAGATGATCGAGTCCGGGGCTGCGCTTCCCGCCTACGGGGCGCTGCCGACGTTCCGCTACTGGCTCGCAGGCCTGGCCGGCGCCGAGATCGTGGCGTTTTTCGCGAGGCACCGGCCTCTCCGGACGCTGAACCGCGTGATCACGATTGACTATGAGCGATTGCGGATGTGGTCAGAGCCTGCGTGGCGGATTCCCTGGTGCGAAGCCTGCGGGGCAGGACCGCGATGATCACCTCCAGCGAAAAGGCCCGGCAGTTGTTTGAAGGACTGGTGGGGCGCCGCAGCGGGATCGTCCAGCAGGTCGCCAGGGTCGCGACCATCGACGGTGACGCGGCGCTCGAGCACGTGGGCGCGCGAATCGCCAACACACACCCATCCTGGAGCGAACGCGGAGGTTTACAGGTCGGCGGAAGCGGTCAAACCATCGAGGAGGCCCTGTGCGCGGCCCTGGGTGAGGCCGTCGAACGCTACGCGGCCTCGGCGTATCCGGCGCGAGCGATTCATCGCGCGAGAGCGAGAGAGCTGTCGGGGCGCTTTCTTGTTCCTGCGCTGTTTACGTGCTTCAGCGACGAGCAGTATGCAAGTGCGGGTTTTCCATTCAGGCGGCCATTGGCGGATGATCTCCTGGGCTGGGTCGAAGGCCGGAGTCTCCGATCGGGCGCACTCTGTCACGTACCGGCGTTCGCCGTGTACGTCGCCTACCGGTTGACCGAAGGCGAACCGCTGGTGATGCCCGGCCTGAGTACCGGCCTGTGCTGTGCGAGCACCCGGGAAGAAGCCATTCTGGGCGGCATCTGCGAGGTGATCGAGCGCGATGCGGTCGCGATCTGCTGGCTGAAGGGCATCTCGCCGCCGCGGATTGACGCGAACGCTTTGATGGAGCACGCGGGAGACCTTCTCCCGCCGTTCGATCGGGCAACTGCATACGATCTGACCACCGACTTGGGCGTCCCCGTGGTCTTCATCGTGTGCATCGGTCAGGGACCGGCCGGCCCGCTTGTCAGCGTCGGCAGTGCGTGTCATCCGGACTGGAGGACAGCCGTGCGCAAGGCCGCCAGGGAAGTCGGCCAGGACCGAGTGTATGTCCGCACGCTGATCGCACAGGACCCGGACTGGCAGCCTGCTGCCGATTTCAGCAACGTGACCGACTTCTCTCTGCACGCCCGTCTCTACAGCAGTCAGCCGGGCCTTGCCCAGAAGGCATTTGCCTTCCTCGACGAGAATCCTCGCATATCGAGGTTGCGGGGCGCCCCGGAGATATCGCAGGAAGGTGCCATGCTGAATGTACTGTCGAGTCGCCTGGAGGCGCACGGATTGCCAGGTGCCTGGGTGGACTTGACGCCCCCGTGGGCGGCCGAACTGGAGCTGCATGTCGTCAAGGCGCTGATTCCAGGGCTGGTCGGCCTGCACGGGCACCACCGACTGGCATTTCTGGGGCATCCTCGTGTGCGCGACTGGGGCAGCGCCATGCCACAAGGCGAGATTCATCACCACTGGCTGCGGTGGCCCTATCCCCACCCGTGCGCCTGAGCAGAAGGAGCAGTTTTGCGATGTCACAGCACATGGTCCGCGAGTTCGAAGACCTCCAACCGCACACGTCGTGGCCGCTCAGCAGCCTGTACCATGAAGAGAGCAAGCTCGGCGAGTATCGAGCGGCTCTTTTCCAGGAGTGCATTGCGGAGTACAACGCATCCCTCCTGGCTGACAAGAGGCCGCCGATCGTTCAGACGGACTACCCGTCCCGGCCGTTGGTGGATCTGCCGCGGCGCCGGTGGCGCCCCTGGGCCAGGTCGCTGACCTCCGTACTCCGGAGCCGCCGGACTCGTCGAGGGCAGTTCGCCGATGAGCCGATGAGGCTTCGCGATCTCGGCGGACTGCTGGAGACTGCTTGCGGCGTGACGGGCGAGGTCAGCCACCCCGAATGCTCCGAAGTCCGGCAGAAACTGCGGACCTGGCCGTCGGCCGGTGCGCTCTACCCGGTCGAACTCTATGTGGCGGCGATGCGAGTTCGAGGGCTGGCTCAATCCCTGTATCAATACAACGCCGAAGCCCATCGCCTGGCCCGGATCGGCGAATGCCCCGCTCAGGATGACATGGAGCGGATGATCTACGCCGACGGCCTCTGGGGCAACGCCAGCGTCGCCCTGATCCTGACGGGCGTTCTCGCGCGCACGCAGATCAAGTACGGTGAGCGGGGCTACCGATTCGTGCTGATCGATGCGGGACACATGGCCCAGAACCTGCTGCTGGCGGCTGAGGACCTGGGCTTGGCGGCCGTTCCGCTCGGTGGATTCGATGATGACGAGCTGTGCCGTTGTCTCGGGCTGGACGTTCGCGAGGAACCGCCGCTGTATGTGCTGCTTCTCGGACGGCGGCAGGGGCGGGGCCGCCACGGATAGGCATCGCGGCCGAGATGGGGCCATCTGGCGTCCCGCCGGGTGCCCATGACACTTGAGGCGGGTGCCACTGCAGGTTGCTTCAGACCGTCCGGAAATTCACCGAGCGGAATGCACGCCCGGGTGGCTCATCGCTTCAGCGATGGGGGAGCGAACTCGCGGCCGAGTTGATGTCCACGGCTGAAGCCATGGGGCACCCACCGAATTCCCGGACAACCGCAGGTTGCTTGCCCGGCGTAGTCTTGGCGGAGCCGGGTCTGCCGGGCGCTTCCGGCGATTGACAACTCACGGCCGGGGTGAGAAAACAGCGGCGACGGATTTGGGCGTGTCTCGGCGCGAACCATCGGGAGGTATCAACATGTCGATTCCCGTGACCACCACTTTCACCATCGAAGGGTATCGGATCACTCGCTATCTGGGTGTCGTTCGGGGGATTATCGTGCGGGCCCCGACGATCTCACAGGGCTTCCTGGGTGGTCTCAAGTCGATCATCGGCGGCCAGATTGGAGCCTACACCCAGATGTGCGAGCAGGCCCGCACGCAGGCCTATGACCTGTTGATCGACCACGCTGTGGCACTCGGGGCCAATGCAATCGTCGGGTTGCGATACGACGCCTCGGAGGTTGCGAGCAAAGTCAGTGCGACCGAGGTGCTCTGCTATGGAACGGCCGTGACGATCGAACCTGAGCAGGCCTGATCGGGATCGCGTCAACCAGGCGGCTCACTCGGTGCCATCCCTCGCGCGCTTCTTCCGGCGCACCGGCCCGGCGGCGAAGGGCTCAGGTGGACCGGGCAGTTGCCGCCGCGCTTTCCATCGTTCAATGAACCACTGCGGATCGCGGCGGTATTCGTCGATCATGGCCCAGGTGTATGGCCGGCCGCATTCGGGGCAGCGATGGTTGTCCGGCAGACCGGTCAGGTTGTACCCGCAGAAGATACAAAACGGCTCCTTGCGGGCCTGTGCCGCCTGCCGGATCACGTGACCGAAGAGCCACGCGGCGACGCCCGCCACCACGGTGATGAGCTTGTAACCGAAGCGCAGGATCCAAGTGGCGAGACTCGGATGCCAGACGATAGCCACGGCCAGAACGACCAGCGCAACCGCCGGGGTCAGGAAGATCCACCGATAACCCACGTAGCGCAGCCCGTCCCGCCACGACGGGCGATACCACTGTGTGATGGGTTCGGCGGGCAAATCGCCGAAAGGCGTTCGGGTGGACTTGCCTGGCGGGTTCTCATCTCGCGGGGGTTGCGACGGCGTCGAGCAATTCAGATCCATCAGAACACGTGCCTCGACCGGGGCCTGGGATCCGCAGATGCTGTAAGATGGCAGACGAGACTTCGCAGCGATTTGCCATCTCGCACAACCTGTTGTATAATTCATCCTCCAGAATGGGGCAAGAGAGGGTAGTGCCCCGAGAGGAGGCCTTCTATGGCTGTCACGATCAACACATCTGAGTCACGCCCCGCCGTCTCTGCCGGTCTGCGCTGAGCGACTTCCCGCTCCCATGCACACGCCGGCCGGGCCTGGCCGGGTCCCTGTTTCAAACCCTGTTGTGAATTGGTACCTCTAATCCAGCAGGCAGCTTTGTGCTGCGCATGCGTTGGGAGCGATAGATGAAAAGGAAACGAAGTCGAAGAGACCTCCGCGCTCTATGCGCCGAGGTCCACGCCGACGATTGTGTCGATCCGCGGGAGTTGTTCTCGAGGCGAGGCGGTCAGCAAGGCAGAGGCGCCAGGGTGCACCGGAAGGATCTTCAACTGGCCAAGCAGGTGTTTCACGCGATCGAGCTGGCTTTCCAGGGAGATCTTTCAGACCCGGTGTTGCAGGACTTGCATGTGATCTCGGTACGGCCCGCACCCGATGCCACAAATCTGGCAGTCGTTTTCGAGATGACGCCTACTCACGGAAAGATGGAGTTGGCCACGGTATTGGAACATCTCGAAAGGGCGCGGGGTATGCTTCGCGTGCTTGTGACCCGGGCAATCAGCCGCAAACGTGCTCCCGAGCTGTCATTTCAGGTGATGCAGCGGGGGGAGGTGTCGCCATGAGCGAAAACCGCTGCACGAGACAGAAAACGACTGCTGCCGTTCGCACCTGGCTCATCGAGCCACTTTCCCCCGAAGTCAGGCGGGCGATCGAGCGCCTGGCACGGGCTCCGGACGTATGCCGAATCGCGGTCATGCCGGACGTGCACCTGGCCGGCGGGGTGTGCGTCGGCAACGTCCTGGCGACGAACCGACTGGTGTATCCGCAAGCGGTCGGCGCAGACATCGGCTGCGGCATGGCGGCAGTTGCGTTTCATGCCGAGGCGGCGGTGGTCGGAGCGGAGACGGTCGCTCGGTCGATTCTTGGTGAATTGAGAGGCGCCGTGCCGCTCATGCGGCATTCCAGCCTTGCTGCCTCGCCGAGTATGCCGGAATCGCTCAACGAGAGCCCGCTGAGTCATCCGGTACTCGACGCCAGGGCCGAACGCGAGGGGCGAGTGGAATTCGGAACGTTGGGGCGAGGAAACCACTTCCTTGAGTTCCAGGCCGATGATGAAGGGCGGCTCTGGCTGATGGTCCATAGTGGATCGCGCGTGATGGGCCAATACATCACGGAGTGGCACGCACGCAACGCGACGAAATCGGGCGGTGGGTTGTTTTGCCTCGACTCGGAGGAGCAGACGGGACGGGAGTATCTGTCCGATGTGACCTGGGCACGGCGGTACGGCGATCGCAGTCGTCGGTGGATCATTCAGGCCACGACCGAGTTGCTGAGCCGGCTGCTTGGGGTCGCCGCCGACTGGGATTCGCTGATCACCTGCGACCACAATCATGTGCAACGCGAGGACCACGGCGGACAAGTCCTGTGGGTCCATCGCAAAGGCGCCAACGAGGCTGCGGAGGGGCAGCCCGGGATCATCCCCGGTTCGATGGGCACGTGGAGTGTTCATGCTGTCGGGCGAGGCGGTCCGGAAGCACTCCGGTCGAGTTCGCACGGTGCCGGTCGCCGGCTCAGCCGTCATGAGGCTCGCAGGCAGATTTCGAGCAGGCGGCTCTCGCGGGAACTGGAGGGCGTCTGGTTCGATGAGCGAGCCGCGGCGGGTTTCCGAGAAGAAGCACCGTCAGCGTACAAGGATATCGAGGCCGTTCTCCGAACGCAGCGGGATCTTGTGCGTGTTGTCCGGCGACTACGGCCGGTGCTGGTGTACAAGGGCGTCTGACTCTGGCGCTCGCCACGAGCGCCGGTGATCAGCGACGTCAGCCATAGCTCGTTCTGCAGCCGGGGGCCGCCATCGACCGGACCATGGGCATGGCAAAGACCCTGCCCGGCGCATATACCATCGGCACCGGCATCGGCAGAGCGACCGTCAGAATCGGTCGTGGCACGATCCGCGGCACCACGGCTCTTCGCTCCTTGATCTTGATCGCGGTATAGATGATACTGGCATCATCCTCGAGCACGGCCCCCGGCCGCAGGGGAGAATCCTTTACCAGGCGGACTTCAGTATCGCCGTTCCCGGCGACCGTACCCTGAAACCGCAGGCCTGCTCCGGCCGGCACGTTGAGCGTGTGGTGAGGCTCGATCTCGAACTGGGTCAGCCTGCCGAGAGCGTTGCCGGCCTGGTACCTGAAGACCTCGCGGTCGCGCTGGCTGATGATCGACACACTCTGGCCGTAGTACTTCCCGCTCGGGAGTATCCACTCGTCATTCCGGCTGAGCTGGTTGAATCCGCAGTCGCTCAGCAGGAGAAGGTTCATGTCGCGAGCCACGCGAAGAAGACCGAGACTCGAATCGACGGGCCGTAATTCGATCGCCGATCCATCAGGCGCGACCGACACTTCGAATCGGATATTGTCCAGCATCACGGCCGGGGTGAGTGGTTGAACCTCCCAGAAGCCGGCGGCCACCCGCTCGAACCGCCCGTTGCCGTTGCGGTCGATGAACAGGCCGTCGGCGTCGGCCAGATCCGCGGCCGCGGCTGGTATGGGGCAGACGTCGTCATAGAGTCCGTTGAGATTGCGGTCCAACAGGGCGAAGAGGCGGCTTTTCCCGCCGACCATGCCTCTGCCCTGGAGGTAGGAGGCCGGCCAGGCTTTGAGCGTCATGCCCTGCACGGTTACGAAAACGGTGGGACCGCCCGCGTAGCGACACAGAGCGACCGGTCCGAAGCGGTCGAGGGGGGGCATGTTCACCTGCGGCGGCTTTGAGAAGCGTCGAGTGCCCGACACGCGGATCTCATCCGAGAAGCTCTCGTTGCCGTTGGTGTCGGCATACAGGCCGGGCAATCGAGCGTTGTCATGCAAGAGCAGACATTTCTGGCCACCCTGAGCGAGCTGGAAGAGTCGGGGGGTACCCCTGAGGTCGGCCGGAAGCCGTCTGGGGTCCGGCTCGCCGGCGTCGGTGCCCGCGCGCAGAGCCGAGAGGGCGAGCGGGTCGTCCAGCGACTTGAAGGTGCGGAGCATCATGATGATGCGGGCCTCGGCCACCACCGCGTCCTGGGCGCCAGGTTGATGGGCCTGGCCTGCTGATCCGGCAGGGGAGACGGTGAGCGTCATAAACGCCCCGACCAGGGTTGAACGCAGCCCGAGGGAGCGACTCGCAGTGCCACGTGCGCGGCGGAACCGATCGCTCTTTGATGCGGGGGGATACCGGTGTGGCATGCTGCACCCGTCAATGGCGAGGTCGTCGGTGTAAATCCACTCTATTATTACTCTATCACTGAAAACGTGTCCGGGCAAACTGACAGTCGAAGCCGGGAGCCGGAAAGGACGTTTTTCCGGGCGGAAAGCGTTGCCGATGCCGAGGCGAGTGGTCCTGTTCCTGGCGATCGGAACACGGCGGCATTGATCGGGAGGAAATCGGATGAGAGAGGCCCGCGTGCGAATCCGCGCCCAGGCTGGCTTGACACACGGGCGTGATGTCTGTAAGTCCTTGTCAAATAAAGACGCGGGTCGGTGGCGGAATGGCAGACGCTGGGGACTTAAAATCCCCTGTCCGAAAGGACGTGCGGGTTCGATTCCCGCCCGGCCCAGTGCCCGGCAGAACGAGCATCCAATCCTCGCGCTCACCTCGCATCTCGCTGGTTCACATCGCGAAACGAATTGCGCTTGGCGGTATCGTGCTTGATGAGCGCCCCGCGGAGCAAATCTCGAAAAAAGACTTGACCCGAAAAAGTCCTAGCGGGTATGCTGTGGGCCGGTGTACCCTGGAAAGAGGCGTCGCCGAAACCGACTGGCCGGAAGGGGCAACGGTAGAAGGCTTCCTGCCGCCTTTTAGCGCGATTCAATCCTCACATCGTCGCATCGCGACGGCCTACCTGAAAGGAGCAAGTCATGACCGGTGCAGTTCTGAGCCACAAACGTCTGGTCCTCGCGGCCGTGGCCGTGATCTGTTCGATTCTTTCATGCACGCCCTCGGACAACGCAGCAGAGCGAACAGTCCTCGGATTCATCGAAGGGGCAGCCGATTCGTCTATCATCGAGCTGCAGGCGTGGATCAACGGACGCGATGCGGATACCCCGCCCGGCCCCGATATTGACGTGGGAAAACCTATTACCCTGAGCCTCATAATTCACAATCTTGATACGGCGCGCATTACCGACGTCGTGGTCACCGACAGTGAGCTGGGCGCTGCGTCGTGCCCGTTCACCTATGTGAATGCGGGCTCCTTTATGACCTGCCAGATCAAGAGCACGGCCACTGCGGGACAGCATGCGAGCATGACGCACGTGACCGCCCAGAGGGCGGACCAGACTCCCGCGGAAGCCTCCATTCCCGTCTACTACTTCGGGGTGAGCCAGGAGCCGGTCACCTGCAACGCCGGCGGCCCATACACCGCCGAGTGCCAGGCCGGCAGCGCGACGATCCAACTCAACGGGTCGGTCGCGAATCCACCGGCGGGGGCTACTCTCACATACCTGTGGACCAGCGACTGTCCCGGAGCTGTTTTCGATGATGCTTCCAGCCTGACGCCCAAGCTCACCGTCGCGGCCTCAGACGGCTGTTCGATTGCGTGCACAGTGACCCTGACCGTCAGCGACGGCACGACGGTGCTCTCGACCTGCGAGGCGGACGTGACGGTCGCCGACACATTGGCTCCTGTCTTCGACGTCACTCCCGAGAATCTGAACCTGGAGTGCGGGAACCCGGACAACGAGACCCAGGCCGACGTCTGGCTGGATGCCATAACGGCGACGGATGGCTGCGGGACCGCTACGGTGACGTACGATCTCGAAGAGCTTCCGGAGGCCTGCAGCGGCCCGGTAACGGTGACCTGGACGGCGAAGGATGTCTGCGACCACTCGGCCACGGTGTCGGCCGAGATCGAGGTCATGGACACGATCCCGCCGGTGATTACGTTGAACGGCGAGGCGACGGTGACCGTGGAGTGGCACACGGGCACCTACACCGAGCTGGGGGCTTCGGTGAGCGATCAGTGCGACACGGCGCTGACCGAGGCGACCGTCGGCGGGGATGTCGTTGATGTGGAGGCCCCCGGAACGTACGTCGTCACCTATGATGCGGTGGACACATGCGGCAACCCTGCAGAGCAGGTCACACGCACGGTCGAGGTCCGAATGGATGACACGCCCCCGGCCATTACCATCGTTCAGCCCACGGCGAGCGATTATCCGCACTCGGGCACTCTGACGGTCGAGTACTCGGTGACCGATGAGGGCGGCTCGGGCTTAGACTCCTACACCGTCCTGCTGGATGGTTCGACCACCCTTGCGGGCCACGGTCTGGAAAGCGGTCAGGTGATCGATCTGTTGACGGAGCTGGCCCTTGGACCGCACACCTTCACAATCAACGCGACGGATAAGGCCGGAAACGCTTCGTCGTCCTCGGTCACCTTCACCCTGGTGGTCACTGCGGACAGTGTCAAGCAGGATGTGAACCAGTTCCTCTACGACGGCAAAATCAAGAACGCCGGGTTGGCCAACTCGTTGCTCGCCAATCTGAATGCGGCCGGCAAGGCTTTCGCCAAGGGCGACTGCAAGACGTCGGCAAACATCTACAACGCGTTCATCAATGCGGTGACCGCTCAGACCGGCAAAGGCATCGACGCAACGGCGGCCGCGATCATGATTGCGGACGCCCAGTATCTGATCGATCATTGCCCGTGAGTGCGTTGGGCGGCGACGAGGCGATGGCCCCCGCGCTCATGAGCGTGGTCTGTGATCAGTCGGACGACGATGCTGCGGATGGCGGCCGCAGAGGCCGGATACACCGTGACGCCGTAACAGGTGCTGCGGCCCTGTGATTTCAGGGTCTGCCACAGCCCAGGTGTGGCCATGTGTGCAGGGCCCGCACGTGGCCCTGCTGCTTGTACCGGCTCGCAGGACTATCAGGCCTGCTCATGCGAATTATCGGTGGCGGGCCTCCGGGGTCGGCTTGTGTAAGCCGCCCGTCATCTCTACAATCTGCCCCCCGGTAAGGGGGCCCCGGTGTCCAGGGGCTTCAGCTACGCTGGAACAGAGCAGCAGGAGCACGGTGTATGAAGATCTCGCAGCGCGTCCAACAGCTTGAGGAGTCGGCGACTCTGGCAGTGAGCGCAAAAGCCACGGCCATGAAGAAGCAGGGGATCAACGTCGTGGGTTTCGGGGCCGGCGAGCCGGACTTTCCGACGCCGGTGAACGTTCGCAACGCCTGCAAGGCGGCTCTCGACGCCGGCCAGACCAAGTACGCCAGCCCCTCCTCCGGCATCCCGGCCGCCAAGGAGGCGGTGTGCTCCAAGTTCAAGCGCGAAAACGGTTTGCAGTACAAGCCGTCGCAGGTGATGATCACCGTCGGTGGCAAGGAAGCCCTGTACCTGGCGAGCATGAGCGTGCTTGACCCCGACGATGAGGCCATTCTCCCGGCCCCGTACTGGGTCAGCTATCCCGAACAGATCAAGCTCTGCGGGGCCAGGCCGGTGATCATTGAGGGGAGTGAGTCAAACAACTTCAAGGTCACGCCCGACCAGATTGCCAAGGCCATTACCCCCAGGACGCGGTTGCTGATCTTCAACTCGCCGAGCAACCCGGGTGGGTTCACCTATACCCCCGACGAAGTGCGGGCGATCGCAAAGCTGGTGGCCGACAAGGATATCATCGTTTTCAGCGACGAGATGTACGACCGGCTGATCTACGGCAACCAGCGGTTCCTGAGTTTCGCCGCGTGCAGCCCGGAGAACTACGCCAGGACGCTGACCTTCAACGCCGGGTCGAAGACCTACTCGATGACCGGCTGGCGGGTCGGCTACGTGGCCGGGCCGGAACCGATCATCAAGGCCATGGCCAAGCTCCAGAGCCAGACCACCAGCGGCACCGCCACCTTCTGCCATCACGCTCTGGTGGAGGCCTTGAGCGGCGACCAGTCTGAGGTCGAGAAGATGCGCAAGGAGTTCGAGCGCCGGGCCGAATACATGCACCAGCGACTCAACGGCATCAAGGGCGTGACCTGCGTCCAGCCCACCGGGGCTTTTTACGCGTTCCCGAACGTGTCGGGGGCGTTCGCCGCGATGGGCGTCAGGGGCTCGCTCGACTTTGCCGCCAAGGTGCTCGAGCAGGCCCACGTGGCGGTCGTGCCGGGCATCGCCTTCGGCCTGGACGACTACGTCCGCCTGTCATTCGCCACCAGCATGGAGCAGATCCGCGAAGGCTGCGACCGGCTGGAGAAGCTGCTGGGGAAGAAGTAGGCCGGCCTGGGAAGGTTGTAGCCGCGAAGCCGGCAATCTGGTATTCTGGTGCATCATGAGAGCCGGCCCGATCCTGCGAGAGCAGCAGACGTTCACGTTTGCCCGGGCGTTTCCCGAGCGCGCTCGCTCCTACCCCCTCCTGCGCTATATGGGCAGCAAGGCGAGGCTGCTTTCGTGGATTCACGAGACTCTCTCCGGGCTGGAGTTCGACTCGGCCCTTGACGCGTTCTCCGGCAGCGGCTGCGTGGCCTATTTGTTCAAATGCATGGGCAAGCGCGTGGTGGCGAATGACTTCCTGAATTTCGCTCACCACATCAGCCTGGCCACTATCGAGAACCCGCGCTACCGGCTCTCTCCGGACCATTGCCGAACCCTCTTGAGGCCGAATCCGCGCAAAGAACGGTTTATCGAGGAGACTTTTTCGGGCATTTTCTTTACGCCTGACGATCTTCAGTTCCTTGACAACGTCTGGTCCAACATGCCGAATCTGCCGACCCGCTATCACCGCAGCGTGGCCATCGCCGCGCTGGTCCGCTCATGCATCAAACGACAGCCAAGGGGGGTGTTCACCGTTGCGGGTGATCCCAGTCACTACAAAGACGACCGGCGCGACCTCAAGTTGTCGCTGGAGGAGCATTTCCTGGAGTCGGTGGAGGTCTATAACGCAACGGTGTTCGACAACGGACATGACAATGCCGCCTGCCGGTCGGATGTGCTCGACCTGCCCGACCAACGTGTTGACCTGGTCTACATGGATCCTCCTTACGTGCCTCGGGCCGACGATAACTGCTACATCAAGCGGTACCATTTTCTCGAAGGGCTGTCCTGCTACTGGGCGGACCGGGATGCGGAGATTCTGCCCTCGACGCGGGTCAAGAAGATCCGGAAACGGTTTACGCCCTTCTCCTACCGTCGAACCTGCATTTCCGCTTTCGATCGCATGTTTGAGACGTTTCGACGAAGCACGCTTGTGCTCTCCTATTCATCGAACGGGTATCCGGACCTCGATGCGCTGGTTACGCTGATGCGCAAGCACAAGAAGAGCGTCCAGGTTCATGAACGTGAGCATCGTTATCATTTCGGGACCCATGCGCGCGTCTCCAGCGACCGGGCAGCAGTGCGTGAGTACCTCATCGTGGGGACCGGATGAAACTCCAGAAGGTCAATCTAAAGCAGATTCTGGCGGAACTCGGCGATTTGCCTTCTGACTGGATGGACGATCAGGCAGAAGAGCTCATTCAGGTGGTCCGCGATTCGCTGTCGCGTCTGCGACGGCTCAAGCGCGCGCCGAGCGTAACTGAGCTTGCATCGATGCTCGAAGACAATGCCGCATTTCTGGACGTATGCCGTTTGCTGATGGGCGAAGGGCAGGAATCAGCGGCTCATCGGCTGTGTAAGCACCTGGACATGAGAGCTGCCACGTGGAGTCGCCTGCGCCTGCTCGCCAGGCAGGATCCCACCCGCATGGCACGCGCGATCGTCGCGCTCGGTGTCCCCGATCTCCTCGTCAAGGACCTCCGACGCAACTGGACGCTCGAGGACATTCTCATCGAGCGCTATCGCATGAGCCGTGGCCGGGCGATCGCCGGACAGAAGCGAGGTCGTGCCTTGGAGGATCGGGTCGAGCAGGTTCTGCGGGGCATTCCGGTCGCCTTCGAGCCCCGGGTCAGGTTCATTGGAAAGAGGGGTCAGGGGGCCAAATGCGATTTCGCGATCATCGGCCGCAATCATCCGAAGATCGTGGTCGAGGCCAAAGGCTTCGAAGCCACCGGCAGCAAGTTGACCGACTTCCTTGGGGATGTCCTCAAGATCGGGCAGGTCAAGGAATACCACACGTACTTCTTCCTTGTCACTGACGGACGCGGCTGGCTCAACCGCGAGAGCGACCTGAAACGACTCATCGAGTATCACAACGAAGGCCTGGTCGACATGATTTACACACAAGCCCGCATGGAGGATTTCGCCAGGCACGTGAAGGCGATCATCGAGAATGAATGAGTCGCTCCAACGTTTGATCCGGGCGGGCTCCTCGGAATAGGCCGGGCACAGGACTGCTTTCGGCAATCAGCACGGCTAAGATCGGCGAAAGCTGTGACCGGCTGCAGAATCGGCTGGGGAGGAAGTGATTTGCCGGCAGGGCAAGGACGCCATCGGTGCATTGGGCGACTGCGGGGCGGCACTGTCCCTTGGGAGTCCGGAGAATCATGGGTACCTGGCTGCTGCTTGCGGTTTTTGTCGGCGTCTCCCTGACGCTCGATGTGGTCGGGCTGATCGTCAACCGGCGGATCGGGCGTTCGCTCTCCCCGCGGGCCGTTCGGAAGCGGTACCGCTGGGTCCTCTTCAACCAGGTGACTTCCTTCGGGATGCTCGCCTGGCTTTTGCTTAGCTATGGAGTGACTGAATGGCAGGCTGCTCTACTCCTCGGGGTGATGGTGGTGAGTGCGGCCTCGTTGGTGTGGCCGGCGATGAGACGCCAGACGGAAGACGAAGCGCAGCGGAACTACGCCGATGATACCGGGCACTGCGGGCGATGCGAGTACGATCTGACCGGCAACGTCAGCGGCATCTGCCCTGAGTGCGGCTGGAAGATCCCCGAGACGCCGATGCGGCTGGAGGATCCGAAGTGGGCCTTCTGGTGGCGGAAATGGGAGATCGAGTACCTGGAGAACTGGCCCAGGAACCTGCGAACAGTGAGGCTGAGCGTCGCGGTATTCGGCGCGATTGCGCTCGGCCTCCTGGTCTTCTGGATCTATTGGCCTGAGTCCGGGTGGTTTGTGCTGCTGCTGTCGCCGCTCATGTGGCTGATGGCCGGCCACATGCTGATTCTCGGTGTTCGCGTTGCAGCGTACGGTCGGAAACAGGGGACTGCCACCTGAACTCCCGCGCGGCCTCGTACATGGCCAGGACGTTTTCGACCGGCGTGTCGTAGGAGATGAGATTGGCAGGGGCCAGGACGAAGCCGCCGTTGTGGCCGCATCGGCGGATCCGTTCGTGCACGAGGGTCCTGATGGAATCCGGCGTGCCGCCAGGCAGCGTCGTCCGCACGCTGATCGTACCCCAGAGGGTGATCCGGCCGCCCCAGCGCTGCTTGACCTCGTAGGGGTCCATGCATTCGGGCTGGATGGGGTTGATGATGTCGAAGCCGGCGCTGATCAGGTCGTCCATGGCCTCGGTGAGATCGCCGTCGGAGTGGTAGAACATCAGCACGTCGGGTCTGGCCTCGCGCGTTTTCCGGATCATCTCGCGGAGGCGGGGTACATCGAGTTCGCGGAAGATCTCGGGCTTGAACAGCAGCCGGTCCTCCATCGCGATGTCGCCGACGACCTGGATCACGTCCGCCCCAGCCGTCGCAGCTCGCACTGCCCGCTCGGTTTCGAAGGCATAGATCCGGTCGTACAGCCCCGCCACGAATTCCCGGTCGATCAGCATGTCGCAGAGCAGGTTTTCCAGGCCGCGCATGTGCCAGGCCCGCTTGAAGGGCATCGCGACCTCGGTGCAGACGATCTTGTCGGCGGCCTTGAGGCTTGCGATCTGCGCGGTGATCTCGGAGGGCTCGGCCAAGTGATCGGTACAGGGGAAAATGTAGCTCGCCAGATCGGTTGTCTCGGCGAACGGCCCGCTGATCCACTCCACCAGCTTGCCGTCCGAGCCGACGCGCCGAACGATGCCCCAGGGGTCTTCGAAGGTCCGCTCGTCGTGCCAGATATACCGCCCGCCCGCTCCGGGCCAGTCGCCGCCTCTCGGGTCGGCGGCCTTGCGGTCGAATCCGGCGAAACGATCCGGCAAGTCCACGTTGGCGAAGTCTATGCCGAGGACATCGGCAACCTGCTCCACGCCGAGGTGCCGGCTCAACTCGCGCATCACCTCAGGCCGCACCCACAGGTCCATGGGCACGCGGTCCGGGCGCTGATGCCTCACGGCGGCGAAGAATCGTTCGCGAGATCCACTCATCCATGCTTTCCTTGACGCAAGACCGGCCGCCAGCCGGCGCATTCACCCCAATTTTCCCCTTATACTATGCCAACTCATAGAAGGCGATGGTACCGAGGATTGTGAGACATGAGCGTGATTCCAAACACTTGGGGGCCGGGACAGTTATTCGCATTCAGCGGGATGGAAGGGCCGACGCGGGCGGCGTCGCCGATGGTGGCTCACACGCTGGGCGACCGGATCGGGCTGCGTGTGTTTTTCGATCCGGCGATCGAGCTGTGGTGCCAGGCGAGCCGCGGGCAGGACCCCGGCCGTAAGTATCCGCGCTGCCAGCCGTGGTTCGAGATCGTCACCGGCGACGCCATCCGGCTGAGCGTCAACTTCACCGACGGCGAGGAGGGCCGGCTTGCGTTCGCTCCTGTCGATCAGGACACCTTTGCCGGCAGGACCATCAATAGAATGCCGCCATGGTGGACGGGGGCAACGATGCCCTCGCGCCCGCTGGAGGCCGGGCAGTACCTCCATCGATCTCGGGAGGGTGTGGCCGTGCTGGTGGTGCGACACGATGGCCAGGTCGTGCGGTTCGCCCTCGCCCGCGGCGAAAACGGGGGGGCGGCGATAGCCAACGCGGAGAAGGGTCTGGCGGCGGATCTCGACGGAATGATCGACGCCCGCAAGCGGTGGGTTGAAGCGATTGAACTGCCCGCTCGGCTGCCGGAATCGCTCGTGGCGACGTATCGCAAGGCGGCGACCATCATGCGGGTCAACACCTGCCAACCGGAAGGGCAGATCCGCCATCGCTGGACCACGCCCGACCGCTGGCCTCACCGCTGGATGTGGTTGCACGACAGCGGCTATCACGCGGTCGGGCACGTGCATCACTTTCCCGATCTGGCCAAGGACATGCTGGCCGCGGTCTTCGACACACAGGAAAGCGACGGGCGCATCGCCCTGATGATGAAGCCTGACGGCAACTTCCCGGAGATTTCGCAGAGCCCGGTCCTGGCCTGGGCCGTGCGGCAGGTATCTGAGGCGAGCCGCGACCAGGATTTCCTCGCGGAGATCTACCCCAAGGTCAGGCGATACGTGGAGTACTTCCAGCGAACCAGGGCCTTCGGCGAAACCGGGCTCTATCGCTGGCTCCACAGCGACGAATCGATGGACAACAACCCGCGGTTCGATCACGGGGCCGACTTCGGGGCGGTGGATTTGAGCTGCACGTTGTGCCGTGAGTTCGAAGAGATGGCGGTGATGGCGGAGGTTCTTGGAATCACCGACGACACGGCCGCATGGCGCCAGGCCCGGCAGCGGGCGGCCGAGGCAATCAACCGATTGCTGTGGGACGAGCGGGCGGGGCAGTATGGCGACCTGCTGCCCGACGGGCGCGTGGTCGTGCTGTCGACGTGCGTGACGTTCCTGCCGCTGTTCGCGGGAGTTGTTCCGGGGGATCGGGCGGCGAGACTGCGTGCTCTGCTGGTCCGCCCGAAGCGATTCTGGCGGACGGTGCCGGTGCCGACTGTGGCGGCCGATGAGCCGACGTTCCATCCGGACATGTGGCGGGGCCCGTCGTGGCTGAACATGAACCAGCTCATCGCCGTCGGCCTGGATCGCAGCGGCTTTGCCGACGAGGCTGCGGAGCTCCGGCGCCGCACGATCGCGATTGTCGACCGCTGGCGGCGGTACACCGGCTGCATCTACGAGTTTTACGACTGCGACGACCAGGTCCCGCCGTTCGCGATCGACCGCAAATCGCGGATTGCCTACGGCGGAGGCTACACCAATGTTTCCGACTATCACTGGTCGGCGGCCCTGTTGGTGGCAATGTGCCGGGAGCTGTACGGTTGACCGCCTCAGAGGACATCGATCAATAGCCGATGAATGCTGATGAAACGTTGTTCGGAGGTGTATTCATGCGGCCAAGAATCTCTCGGCGCTTGACTCAGGGCTGTTGCATCGGAGCTTTGGTGGTCCTGGCAGCAGGCGGCGTGGGCGGATGCCTCGAGCGGGGTGGAAACGCGGGCGGAGGTGATGAAGTCACACCGTCGGCCAGTCTGAATGGTTATCGGGTGTTCCCGGCGGACAACCCATGGAATCAGGATATCTCCGGACTTCCCGTGCATGCGAATTCGTCCAACTACATCGCATCGATCGGGCTGGACACGGGGCTGCATCCCGACTTTGGGACGGTCTGGGAGGGTGCTCCCATCGGCATTCCGTACGTGGTGGTGCGCGCGGGTGAGCCGGTGGTACCGGTGACGTTCGAGTGGTATGGCGACGAGAGCGACCCGGGGCCGTACCCGATCGCGCTGGACGCCCCGATCGAGGGTGGTTCTCAGAGCGATGGGGACCGGCATGTGATCGCAATCGACGTGGACAATCACAGACTGTACGAGCTGTACCATGCCTATCCGACGGCCACAGGCTGGCTGGCCGGCTCCGGAGCGATCTTCGACCTCACATCGAACGCATCGCGGCCGGCGGGCTGGACATCCGCGGACGCGGCCGGTCTGCCGATATTTCCGGGGCTGGCCCGCTACGACGAGATCGTCGAACGGGGCGAATTGACGCATGCTCTCCGCTTCACCGTCAGCCGGACGCAGCAGGCGTACGTGGCGCCGGCCACGCATTTCGCGAGCACTTTGACCGATCCGAACCTGCCGCCGATGGGGTTGCGAGTGCGGCTGCGGGCGGATTTCGATCTGACGCCGTTCCCGGACTGCGTCCGGGTCATTCTCCGCGGTTTGAAAACGTACGGCATGATCGTGGCAGACAACGGATCGAGCTGGTACATCTCCGGAGCACCGGATGCCCGTTGGAGCGATGACGATCTGCACGCACTCGGCCAGGTGAAAGGACGCGATTTTGAGGCCGTCTACACCGGCGAACTCGTGACCGAGTGAGGACTGTTGCCGGCCGCCGTCTATTTTCGGTCCTTGGCGGCGTTTTCGGGCAGAGCCATCTCGACGCGGACCACGCCCCCCTCGGTCGAGGTCTGCACGACCAGACCGGAGCGGTGGAAGATCTTGAGCATGCCGCTGTTCTCGGCCAGCACGTCGGCGCCGAACTTGCGGATGCCGGCGTCGCGGGCGATCTCCACCAGGCGGTCAAACAGCGCCGTACCCAGACCCTGCCGTTGCCAGTCGTCGCGGACGACAAAGGCAAACTCGGCGTTGGTTCTGGCCGCGTCTGTCATGTAGCGGCCGACACCGATGACCTCTTCATGCCCTGCGGGTCCGATGGTGGCGATCACGGCCATCTCGGTTTCGTAGTCGACGTTGCAGAACACCTGCAGCTTGTTGTGCGGCATCGATTTGAGCGAGCCGTGATAGCGGAGGTAAACGGTCTGTTCGCTGAACGAGTAGAACATCTCCTTCATCAACGGCTCGTCGTCGGGTTTGATCGGACGGAGGAGCGCCTCCTGCCCGTTGCGAAGCCTGTAGGTCTTCTCGAGGTGGTCGGGATACTCGTGCCTGGCGGGCGGCATGATCTGGTTCGGGTAGACGAGGCGGCGGCGCTTGGCGGCATGCAGCAGCTCGGCGCGGAAGTCCGGGTGAGCGATGTTGATGAGAGCCATGGCCCGTTCACGCATGGTCTTGCCGTGCAAGAAAGCCACGCCGTACTCGGTGACGACGTAATGGACGTCACCGCGTGTGGTTATAACGCCAGCGCCTTCCTGGAGGCAAGGCACGATGCGTGAACGAATCCCTTCGGGAGACTTTGCGGTGCTGGGCAGGGCGATGATCGGTTTGCCGTTCTTGGCCAGGGCTGCGCCGCGAATGAAGTCGGCATGGCCGCCCATACCGCTGTAGAGCGTCTGCCCAAGCGAATCGGCGCACACCTGGCCGGTCAGATCCACCTCCAGGGCGGCGTTGATGGCCACCATGTTGTCGTGCTGAGAGATGATGAACGGGTGATTGGTGTAGTCCGACGGATGCATCTCAATCTGGGGGTTGTTGCTGAGGAAGTCGAACAACTCGTGGCTGCCGGCGGCGAAGCTCCCCACGGTCTTGCCGCGATGGATGGTCTTGTACCTGCCGTTGATGTTGCCGGACTTGATCAGCTTAAGCACTGCGTCCGAGAACATCTCGGTGTGGATGCCGAGGTCGTTCTTATCGGTCAGGTGGCTCAGCACGGCGTCGGGCATGCGGCCGATACCAAGCTGCAGGGTGGCCCCGTCGGGGACCAGGCGGGCGATGTGGTTGGCGATATCCTCAGTGATCTCGTCGCCCGGGGTTGCGGGCCACTCCAGCAGCGGCTCGTCATATTCGACCAGGAAGTCGATCTGGTCGGTGTGGATGAAGCAGTCGCCGAGCGTTCTGGGCATGTGGGTGTTCACCTGAGCGATGACCAGCTTGGCTGATTCGGCCGCCGATTTGGTGATATCCACGGAGACGCCAAGGCTGCAGTTGCCGTGCTCATCGGGCGGGCTCACCATGATCAGGGCGGCGTCGATGTCGAGCCGCCGCGACTTGAACATGGCCGGGACCTGCGAGAGGAAGATCGGCGTATAGTCGGCTCGGCACTCGTTGACCGCCCCGCGCACGCTGTTGCCGATGAAGAAGGCGTTGGCCCGGAAATTGGGGGCGTATCTCGGATCGGTGTATGGGGCGACGCCGAGGGTGAGTACATGCACCACCTCAGTGTCGGTCAGGCCCGCCCCGGCCTCGACCATTGCCCGGACCAGATGCTGGGGCTCTCCGCAGGCGGAGCCGATGAAAACGCGGCTTCCCCTCCCGATGCGCCTGACGGCCTCCTTCGCGGCTACCATTTTGCCCGCGTATCGATCATGCCAGTTCGTGCTCATTGCTCGTTACTCCGACAGAATAATCCGCGCGTCGGCAACCATCGCTCCGTTGCCGCGGGGGTAGACAATTAACGGGTTGATATCGAGTTCCTTGACTTCCGAATTCTCCGTGACGAACTGGGACAGCCTCATGATGCAGTCCGCGATTGCTGCGGTGTCCGACGGGGCTTCGCCCCGAACACCCTGGAGCAGCCGGTAGGACCGGATGCTGGTGACCATCTCGCTGGCGACGTTCTTGCGGATGGGGGCCAGGCGGAAGGCGACGTCGCGCAGGGCTTCCGTGTAGATGCCGCCCAGACCGAACATCAGCAGAGGGCCGAACCGCGGGTCGCGGGTCACGCCCAGGATGATTTCCTTGCCGGGCGGGAGCATCTTCTGGATGAGCACGCCCCAGATCTCGACGTCCTGACCCATCTTGCCGCGCACGGAAGCGATCATGGCGTCGTACGCCTGGCGGACGGAGTCGGTATCGCGGAGATTGAGCTTTACTCCGCCTACGTCGGTCTTGTGGAGGATTTTGGGGCCGGAGATCTTCATGACCACCGGGTATCCGATCTTCTCCGCGGCGGAGGCGGCCTCGTCGGCCGACTTGGCAAGGCCGTAGGGAACCAGGGGGAACCCGTAGTGGCGCAAGACCTCCAGGGCCTTGAGCTCGACGAGCTGGGGGCGTCCCGCCTGTCGCTCCTCCGTGAAAAGCTGCCTCGCCCCTTCGCGGTCGACCTCAAAAACCTGGTATTCCTGCTCGGGCGAGCGGACCCATTCACCGAACTTGGCCTTGGCCGTCAGGGCCTTCATCGCGTTCTCGGGGAAACGGTAGCTGGGCACGCCGTACTTCTTCTGCAACAGGTCGATGGCCGGAGCCACGTCCTCGAGGCCCATCAGGCAGGCCGAAATGGGCTTCTCGCAGAACTGTTTGCTCTCGCCGATGACCTCGGCGATCTGCACGACGTTGGTCATGGACTGTGGCGTCACCAGGACCAGGACCTGGTCGACTCCCTCATCGGCGGTGACGGCGTCCAGGGCCACGCGATAGCGGTCGTGACGGGCGTCGCCGATGACGTCCACGGGGTTCTTGAGATTGCTGGTCGGGGGGAGCTGGAACTTCAGCGATTTCGTGGTGTATTCCTGGAACTTGGCGAGCTTCAGGCCGTAGCGGATGCAGGCATCGGTGGCCATGATGCCCGGGCCGCCGGCGTTGGTGACGATGGCCGTCTGGCGTCCTCGGGACACGGCCGGATCGGCGAACATCTCGGCCAGATCAAACAGCTCGCCGACCGACTCGACCCGGATCACTCCGGCCTGGGAGAAGATGGCGTCATAGACCTCGTCTGACCCGGCCAGTGATCCGGTGTGGGAGGCCGCGGCGGCTGCGCCTTCCTGCGTCCGGCCGGTCTTGATCACCAGGATCGGCTTCGGGTTGGGGCCATGGGTGATGTCATGGGCGGCATCGACGAATTCCTGCCCGGCGGACAGGTCCTCGATGTACATCAGGATGACCTTGGTGCTCGGGTCGGCGGCAATGGTTCTGAGCAGGTCGATTTCGGTAACATCGCACTTGTTGCCGAAGCTGACGAACCGGGAGAAACCGATAGCCTGTCCCTCAACGTAGTCCAGCAGGGCGGCGGCGAGTGCCCCGCTCTGGGAAATCAGGCCGAGACAGCCGGCCTGCGGCATTTCGCCGCCGAAAGCGGCGTTCATGCGCACGTCCGGATGCGTGTTGATGATGCCCAGGCAGTTGGGGCCCACAATAAACAGCCCTCGCTCCCGGGCCAGGGCCTTGAGGCTGTTTTCGCGTTCCAGGCCCTCGCCGCCGATTTCCTTGAAGCCGGCGGAGATGATGAGGAAATGCTTCGTCCCGCGATCAGAACACTCGCGAACGACTCCCTCCACGGCCGGGGCGGGGACGATCAGCACCGCCAGGTCCACGGCCTCATCGATCGCCGAGACGCTGGGCACGCAACGGATGCCCATGATGCTCTTGGTTTTGGGGTTCACGGGGTATACCACGCCGGTATATCCGCCGAAAATCAGGTTGCGGAAAATGTCGCTGCCGGCCGTCCCCGTGCGGCGGGACGCGCCGACGACGGCGATGGACCGCGGGGCGAACAGAGGTTCGAGGTCACGGGGCTTCTGACGGTCTGCCTGATCGGCTTGTGGTGCTGCGCTGCTCAGAGGCATCTGGCTGGACTCCTCCCGGAAACAAGGACACCGCCCACACGCCCTGGCCGTGGGCTGGCGCTGTCGGTAATCTTGCGGTCAGCATACCGACCTTACGTATCTTCTGCTATGGGCTCCGCTCGCGTCAATGCCAAGCCAAACGGTGCTCTCACGAGCGGCAGGCCGTCGTTGATCAGGCAACCTGCCGTTGGCCGATGCGGTGGGCTGTCGCGTGTATCCCATGCCGGTCCCGGATCAGCTATTCCATTCCTTCCAGGTCTGGAGCATCTTCATGTAATTGCCACGCAGCAGGGCCCGTGGATTCGGGCACTTCTGCAGGCTCATGCTGCCCTGCATCTGTCGCAGCGAGCTGTAGTCGTGCTCCTCCAGCCATTGACCGACCTTGCGGATCATCGTCTGGATATACTGCGGACCGTTCTGCAGCAGGGCCGAGACCATCTGTACGGCATGGGCTCCGCACATGACGGCCTTGATGGCGTCCAGGGGCGTGTGCACGCCGCCCGTGACCCCCAGGGAGAGCGACACGCGACCGGAAAGGATCGCCAGCCATCTCAGCCGCAAGGGCAACTCCGCCGAGGTAGACAACTCGAGATGCTGCACGATCTCAAGATTCTCGATGTCGATGTCCGGCTGGTAGAAGCGATTGAAGAGCACCAGGCCGTCGGCCCCGACCTTCTCGAGTTCGCGGGCGACGTTGGCGAACGACGAATAAAAGGGTGAGAGCTTGACCGCGACCGGGATCTTCACGGCCTTCTTGACGGAACGGACCATGTCGACCGTGGCCTTGAACCTCGCGCCGCTTGGCTCTTCGGGATCCGTGGGAATCTGGAATACGTGCAGCTCGACGGCATCGGCGCCGGCCTGTTCCATCTGTTTGGCGTAGTCGAGCCAGCCGCCCGGCGTGCTGCCGTTGAGGGAGGCAATCACCGGGACCTGGACGGCTTTCTTGATCCGGCCGAGCTGCTCCAGGTACTCATCCGGCCCGAGCACGAAATTGTCGGGGCTGGGGAAGTAGGTCAGGGCCTCGGCGAAGGATTCTGCCGGGACGTCCATGTTGTGAACGGCAGTGAGGCCCTCGGCTGCCAGTTGCTCCTCGAACAGCGACCGCATGACAATGGCTGACGCTCCCGCATCCTCGAGTTCGCGGACCGTGTCAAGGTCGTCCGCCAGGGGAGACGCGCCAGGCACGAAGGGGTTCGCCATTTCGAAGCCAAGATAGGTTGTAGACAGATCCATGAGTCAATTCTCCAACTGGCCGGGACACCGTCGGGTCTGAACCCGGCCGGCGGCCTCCGTCAGCACGCCGATTTTCCTCACGCCTTGTGGCCGTTGCCGTCTCCCTTGGGCACGGTGAGTTTAGCCAAATGATCATAGACCGCCACACGACGTGTGGCAGCGAGCTGCGCCTCAACCGAGAGCATTTGGAACCGAGCCGGGTCGATTTTCTCGACCATCCGGAATCGCGTCTCGTTACGCATGTACTCCTGCACCGAGCTTCCGCTGGGGGTCGAATCGAGAACCAGCGGCGGCTCACCGGCCGCCCGCCGACGCGGGTCGAACCGATAAAGCGGCCAGATCCCGCTGTCGACCGCCAGTTTCTGCTGTTCCATGCCGTGGACCAGGTCGTAACCGTGGGCGATGCAGTGGGAGTAAGCGATGATCAGCGACGGTCCCGGGTAGGTCTCGGCCTCCAGGAACGCCTGGACGGCCTGGGTGTCCTTGGCTCCCATGGCCACGCTGGCCACGTACACATGCCCGTAGCTCATGGCCATGAGCCCGAGGTCTTTCTTGTTGACCGACTTGCCGGCGGCGGCGAACTTGGCGGCCGCGCCGATCGGGGTCGACTTGGAGGCCTGCCCGCCGGTATTCGAGTAAACCTCGGTGTCCAGGACCAAGAGGTTAATGTCGCGGGTCATGCTCAGCACGTGATCCAGGCCGCCATAGCCGATGTCATAGGCCCAGCCGTCGCCGCCCAGGGACCAGACGCTCTTCTTGACCAGGTAATCGGCCAGGAGGCCCAGCCTTCGTGCCGGTTCGCCGTCAATGCCTGCCAGCTTCCGTCGCAGAGCCGCCACGCGGTCTCGCTGGGCCTTGATCCCCGCCTCGGTTGTTTGATCGGCGCTGAGCAGGTCGGCCGCCAGGTTGTCGCCGATCTGCGAGCCCAGTTGGGCCAGGAGCTCGCGGGCCTGCTCAATGTGCTTGTCGACGGCCAGCCGGAAGCCGAAGCCGAATTCGGCCGCATCTTCGAACAGCGAATTGGACCAGGCCGGTCCCCGACCGTTGTGATCCTTGCAGTACGGCGTGGTCGGCAGGTTGCCCCCATAGATGGACGAGCAGCCGGTCGCATTGCCGATGAGCAGACGGTCACCGAACAACTGGGTCATCAGCTTGACATAAGGCGTCTCGCCGCAGCCCGTGCAGGCTCCCGAGTACTCGAACAGTGGGCGGAACAACTGGGATGTCTTCACGTTCACCTTCTCGATGGTGGTCCGGTCCACGTCGGGCATGTCGAGGAAGAAGGCGTAATTCCGCCTTTCGCGCTCGCGGATCTGGATCTGCGGCTCCATGTTGATAGCTTTGTGCTTCGGGTTGGACTTGTCCTTGGCCGGGCACGCGCTGACGCAGAGCCCGCAGCCGGTGCAGTCTTCCGGTGCGACCTGGATCACAAACTTGCTGCCCTTGTACTCCTTGCCCTTGTAGTCGGTCGAGCGGAAATCGGCGGGGGCCTTGGCGAGCAACGCCGCGTCAAACACTTTCGGCCGGATGGCCGCGTGCGGGCAGACGATCGAGCACTTGTTGCACTGGATGCAGATCGCCGGGTCCCAGATCGGGATTTCGAGAGCGATGTTGCGCTTCTCCCACTGGGTGGTGCCGGTGTCGTAGGTGCCGTCGACCGGGAAGGCACTCACCGGGAGCAGATCACCGTTGCCGGCCATCATCACCGCAGTCACGCGCTGGACGAAGTCCGGGGCCTCGGCGGGCACCATGGGCAGACGGACTTGCCTAGCGGTGGCCTGGGCGGGGACCTTCACCTCGTAGAGCTTGGCCAGGGTGGCGTCCACGGCCGCGAAGTTGCGTTTGATGACCTCCTCGCCCTTCTTGCCGTAAGTCTTCTTGATCGCTTTTTTGATCTGCTCGATGGCCTCCTCACGAGGCAGTACGCCGGAGATGGCGAAGAAGCACGTCTGCATGATCGTGTTAACGCGGGAGCCCATGCCGGTCTCCTTGGCCACTGCGTAGCCGTCGATCACGTAGAACTTGAGCTTCTTGTCGATGATGTCCTGTTGGACCTCGCGGGGCAGATGGTCCCAGACCTCGTCCTTGCCGTACGGCGAGTTGAGCAGGAAGACCGCTCCGGGAGCGGCGTAGCTGAGCACGTCGTACTTCTCGAGGAAGACGAACTGGTGGCAGGCGACGAAACCGGCCCGCTTGATCAGGTACGGCAGGCGAATTTCGCCCGGGCCGAATCGCAGGTGCGAAACGGTCATGGCGCCCGATTTCTTTGAGTCGTACACGAAGTAGCCCTGGGCGTAATTGCTCGTTTCCTCGCCGATGATCTTGATGGAGTTCTTGTTGGCACCGACCGTGCCGTCTGCTCCCAGGCCGAAGAAGACGGACTTGACGATGCTCTCCGGCTCGATGTCGAAGCTCTCGTCGACCGGCAGCGACAGGTGGGTGACGTCGTCCATGATGCCGACGGTGAATTGCTGCTTCGGATTGCCCTTGGTCAGCTCGTCGAAGACGGCCTTGACCATTGCGGGCGTGAAATCCTTGCTGGACAGTCCGTATCGGCCGCCGATGATCCGCGGCTCGGAGGGCAGCGGCGACGTCCCGAGCTGGCGAGCCTCGTGCAGGGTGGTGACGACGTCCAGGTACAGCGGTTCACCGATGGCGCCCGGCTCCTTGGTCCGGTCGAGGACGGCGATCGACTTGACCGTTTTGGGCAGGGTCTGCAGCAGGTGTTTGGTCGAGAAGGGACGATACAGGCGGACCTTGATCACGCCGACCTTCTCGCCCCTGGCGGTGAGGTAATCCACCGTCGCGTGGGCCGTTTCCGCACCTGAGCCCATGAGGATGATCACCCGTTCGGCGTCGGGCGCACCGACGTAGTCGAACAGGTTGTAGCGTCGGCCGACGCGGCCGGCGAATTTGTCCATCACGGCCTGGACGATGTCCGGACAGGCGTCGTAGAAGCCGTTGCATGCTTCGCGGGCCTGGAAGAACGTGTCGGGGTTCTGGGCCGTTCCGCGAAGCAGCGGCTTGTCAGGGGTGAGAGCCCGCTGGCGATGAGCCTTGACCAGCTTCTCATCCATCATGAACCGCAGGTCGTCGTCGGAGAGCAGCTCCATCTTGGCCACTTCGTGCGACGTGCGAAAGCCGTCGAAGAAGTGGAGGAACGGCACGCGGCTTTGCAGCGACGCGGCCGTCGAGATGCAGGCCATGTCGTGAGCTTCCTGGACCGAGTTGGACGCGGTGAGGCCGAAACCGGTCTGGCGGCAGGCCATGACGTCCGAGTGATCGCCGAAGATCGACAGGGCGTGCGTGGCCAGCGTGCGAGCGGTTACGTGCATGCAGAAGGCGGTCAGTTCGCCCGCGATCTTGTACATGCTGGGGATCATCAGCAGCAGGCCCTGGCTGGCGGTGAAGGTCGTGACCAGTGCCCCGGCCTGCAATGCGCCGTGTACGGCGGCCGCGGCACCGGCCTCGGACTGCATCTCGGTGACCTGTGGGACCGTGCCCCAGATGTTCTTCTGGCCTTTGGCCGACCACTCGTCGGCAAACTCGCCCATGGGCGACGAAGGAGTGATCGGATAGATCGCGATCACCTCGCTGACCCGGTGGCCGATGGAGGCCGCCGCTTCGTTGCCGTCTACTGTGATGATGTTTCTCTGACCCATTTCGAACTTGCTCCTTCGGGAACACATGGCCCCGTCGGCTGACAATCGCCGATCGGCTCTCGTTCTTGGTTGAACGATGCTGGATTCATTCTCAGGGGCGAGCGGTTGCCCCTGGTCGCGGTAGCAAATAGTGCCGGACACATACCGGCATATTGTCGCGGTGCCGTACTGTAACAGGAAGCGAGCCGATCTTCCAGCGAAGCGACGCGTGAGCGATGTTCTGGCCCGGCCGATCTGCCCGCCCCTCCGAGTCCGGTTGTCCGGCGGGACAGCGCCCTTGGCGGGTCTTGCCGGCGGCTCGTGGGTGTCGTGGGGCACAATGCAGCCGGGGGTGGGGGCGAACCGCAGGTTTTGAGTGCTATCCCGCTGATCCGTCAGCAACCCCACTGACCTGTTTTCGCCATTATACTTAAAACCTTTTTTAGCAACGTCTTGCGAAAGAAGCATCGTTGAGAAAGGCCGGGATATCCGGCCAGTGAAGGCCAAAAAATAAAGCGCGGATGTTGGGATTGCGATCTGGGTACAGATCTCCGTTGCGTGAAGCCGCAGGAGCGCTTAGCATGTGGGGCTCGAGTATTTCGCGGCCGCAATTGAAGTGCGGGGCCGACCTTCCGGTCGAGTTGCCTGAAGAGCGCGGCGGGGGGAATCGACAAAGCCCTCCGGGTCGTCGCAACCCGACAGGAGTCGCATGGCGGCTCGGCGTCGGAGCAATCCTCCGGCGAACGGTCAACCTCAACAAAAGAAACTACCTCAGCGGGCATGTCCGCGAACCGGCATGTCTGTGCGGGACGGCTAACGTATGGCCGCCTTTGAGTTGGCTACCTTTTGAAGGAGTCTCTGTGTAATGAGTGACACCGCAGTATCCGCACCGGCCGGCGATCGGGTCTTCCCGCCGTCGCCCGAATTCTCGGCCAAGGCGTATGTCAAATCCATGGAGCAGTATCGGCAGATGTACGATCGCTCCATCAAGGATCCCGAGGGCTTCTGGGGAGAGATCGCCTCGGAGTTCTACTGGAAAGAGAAGTGGACAAAGGTCCGAGAGTACGACTTCAGCGGCGATATCAGCATTAAGTACTTCATCGGCGCCAAGACCAACATCACCTACAACTGCCTGGACAGGCACCTCAACAAGCGAGGCGACCAGGTGGCGATCATCTGGGAGGGCAACACGCCCGGCGAGGACGCCAAGCTGACCTATCGCCAGCTCCATGCCGAGGTGTGCAAGTTCGCCAACGTGCTCAAGAGCCGCGGCGTCAAGAAGGGCGACCGCGTCTCGATTTACATGCCGATGGTAAAGGAATTGGCTATCGCCATGATGGCCTGTGCCCGGATCGGCGCGGTCCACTCGATCGTGTTCGGCGGGTTCAGTCCCGAGTCCCTGTCGGATCGCATCGTTGACTCCGGTTGCGAGACGCTGGTCACGACCGACGGTGTCTATCGCGGCTCGAAAGCGGTGACCCTCAAGGCCAACGCCGATGAAGCGATGGAAATGAGCCAGAAACAGGGCGCGGCCATCAAGACGTGCATTGTGTACGAACGCGTTGGCCAGGACCAGTTGCCCGTGAACATGCAGGCCGGTCGCGACTTCTGGTGGCACGACCTGATGAAAGACGCCTCGCCGGTGTGCGAGCCGGAGTGGATGGATGCCGAGGACCCGCTGTTCATTCTTTACACCTCGGGCTCGACGGGCAAACCCAAGGGCGTACTGCACAGCATCGGCGGATACATGGTTTTCGTCGCGATGTCGCACAAGTACATATTTGACTACCATGACGGGGACATCTACTGGTGCACGGCCGACATCGGCTGGGTCACAGGACACTCCTACATCGTCTACGGCCCCCTCTGTAACGGGGCCACCACCGTCATGTTCGAGGGCGTGCCCACTTACCCGGACGCCGGGCGTTTCTGGGACGTGGTGGACAAGTACAAGGTCACCATTTTCTACACGGCCCCGACGGCCATTCGAGCGCTGATGCGTGAGGGCGAAGGCCCGGTCTTGAAACGGAACCTGTCCAGCTTGCGGCTGCTCGGCACGGTTGGAGAGCCGATCAACCCCGAAGCCTGGATGTGGTACTACAAGTACGTGGGCAAGGAACACTGTCCGATTGTTGACACCTGGTGGCAGACCGAGACGGGCGGCATTCTGATCACTCCGCTGCCGGGTTGTACGCCGCTCAAGCCCGGCTCGGCCACGTTCCCGTACTTCGGCGTCAAGCCGGTGCTGCTCACGCCCGAGGGGAAGCGGATTGACGGGCCCGGCTCGGGTGTTCTTTGCATCGAGGAGCCCTGGCCCGGCATGATGCGGACGGTCTACGGCCAGCATCCGCGATTCAAGGAGACCTACTTCACGACGTATCCGGGCCTGTACTTCACTGGTGACGGCTGCCGCCGTGATGAGGACGGCTACTACTGGATCACCGGCCGTGTGGACGACGTGATCAACGTCTCCGGCCATCGGATCGGGACCGCCGAGGTGGAGAGTGCGCTGGTATCGCATCCGGCCGTGGCCGAGGCCGCGGTGGTCGGCTTCCCGCACCAGATCAAGGGGCAGGGCATTTATGCGTACGTGACCCTGGTCGTCGGGCAGGAGTACTCCGACGCGCTTAAGAAGGAGCTGGTGACGCACGTTCGCAAGCACATTGGCCCGATCGCCACGCCCGACGTGATCCACTGGGCGCCGGGGCTGCCCAAGACCCGCTCCGGGAAGATCATGCGGCGGATTCTGCGCAAGATCGCCGAGGGCGAGTCGGACAAGATCGGCGACACCACGACGCTGGCCGATCCGACGGTGGTCAAGAACCTCGTCGAGACCTACCGGCCGTCGAACTGAAGCTTTGAACCATGGCCGCGGGGCGGGCGGACTCCCGCTCCGCGGTCGTCCCTTTTCGTATCCGGCTCGTCGGAGCACGGCCGGAGACTGCCCCTCACATCTTTTCTGCCGTCTGCGTTGAGGGGCTGGAGCCTTTTCGCCAACCGACCGTGATGCGTGCTTGTGCGGGCGCGTGAAAGGATCGACCCATGAGTAAGCCTGGCGAGGCCGCCGCTGCCAAGGCAATCGATTATGCCGCGGCTGTTCCCTCGGATGCGACGAGCAGAGGATGGATTGTCACGCTCGCCGGCACGGGCATCAATCTGGCCCTCGGCATCCTTTATACGTGGAGTGTCATCAGCAAAGGTGTCCCGGCTGATTGGAGCTGGACGGAGACCGACAAATCTCTTCCTTATGCCATTGCATGCCTGGTTTTCTGCATCGTCATGGTGCCGGCCGGTCGGATGCAGGACAAAATCGGGCCGCGGATTGTGGCCACAGTCGGCGGTCTCCTGGTGGGTCTCGGGATGATCCTGGCCGGCACGACCACGTCGCCGACCGGATATGTGATCGGCTTCGGCATCCTGGCCGGAGCCGGCATCGGCTGCGGGTATGCCGCGGCCACTCCTCCTGCTGTGAAATGGTTCCCGGCGGCCAGGACCGGCCTGATCGCCGGTCTGGTGGTTTCGGGGTTCGGCCTGGCCAGCGTCTACGCCGCACCGCTTACGACGTACCTCACGACGGCGTACGGGTTGCCGACGACGGTGATGTCATTGGGAATCGGTTTTCTGATCGTGGTGGTGGGTCTGGCTCAGTTGCTTAAACCGCCGCCCAAGGGCTATGTCCCGGCCGGGACGCCGGTGGTCAAGCCGGGTGCCGTGGCGGCGAAGAAGGTGGACTTCACCCCGAGCGAGATGCTCAAGAGCTGGCAATTTTACGTATTGTGGTTCATGTATGCGTGCGGCGCAGGTGCCGGATTGATGATCATCTCGAAACTGGTCAAGATTGCATCCGATCAGGCCGGAATCTCACTTGGGTTCGTGCTGGTCGCGGTGCTGGCCATCGGCAATGGCGGCGGGCGCATCCTGGCGGGTATCGTGTCTGACAAGATTGGGCGCAAGGCGACTCTCTTCATGTGCTTTATTATGCAGGCGGTGGCGATCATTCTCTTGTCGATGACCAAGGAGGGAAGCGTGCTGGCCAACCCCGTGGTCCTGGCCGTGCTTTCGGCACTGATTGGGGCGAATTACGGCGCGAATCTGTCACTGTTCCCGTCTGTGACCAAGGACTTCTACGGCCTCAAGAACTTCGGCGTGAATTACGGATTGGTATTCACGGCGTGGGGCCTGGGCGGGTTCATGCTGTCGCTTCTGGCGGGCAAGGTTTACGACAAGACACAGGTCTTCACGTTTGCCTACTACTGCTCGGCCGTGCTGCTTGTGGCCGCGGCCCTGGTGACCTTCACGGTCCGGCCGCCACAGCCCAGGGCCAAGACGGAAGGGGCCTTCCCAGCGGTGCCGTCGTAGTCGGAAGAGAAGATCGGGGCAGCCTGATCGCTGGGGGCACCACGACTGTACCGGCAACCCGGTGGACCGGGATCAGCACCTGCGGGACCTTGCGTGCTCGCTGAGGTGCGTGCAGGGCTGGCATCTGCCGGTGCGGGTGGTGGGCCTGTTCGTCAACGAGCGGTGGGAGGTCGAGCTGATCTCGGATTCCGGCGGGGGCGGCTGAGGGTGCCGGACGGATCTCCGTCTACGACGGCACCGGAGGACTGGCTGGATTCTGCTTTAAGTCGTTGGCATTAAACAGGTTGAGACGATAGAACGGTTTTCCCGGTGGGTTCGTTTTGCGAGAAGGAGCTTTCAGCGATCAGCATTCAGCCGTCAGCCGGATGAGGCCGGGTAGGGCTGCGATCCAGACGAAGGTTCTCCATCTTCACGTTGGGTTCGTTTCGCACAGCGAACCATCAGTCTTCAGCGTTCAGCCGTCAGTCAGGCGAAGACGGGAAGAGGTCTGTCCTGTTGATTCCGATCGCTGACGGCGGATCGCCCCTGCCGAGTTTGGGTTCCTTTCGAAAAGCGAATTGTCAAAGAGCATGGGACCCTGCTTCGCTCTTCAAGTCCGCCGCCGGCGAGATTCGCCGCAGCGAGCTTCGCAGGGCAAGCAGCGGGCGGGCTCGCGCATCAGCTCTTAGCTTTCAGCTTTTGGCTCTTAGCTGTGGGCCGAAGAGAGACGGGCAGAGTATCTCCGCTGGTCCCGATGGGGAGATAACACGGCAACCCGCTCGGCAGAACGCGGGTGGAGCGGAACACACCGCCGAGCCGGAATGACGAATGACGAAGTCAGAATGACGAATGAATGTCGAAATCAGAATGTCGAAGATCCGCCGTTGCGGGCGTCTCTGCGTGAGATTGGTCTTCGAGCGCTGATCGCCTGTCCCGAGGCTGTCGAGGGGGCGGACAGCTTTGTCAGACTCCTCTCATGAAGGCCTTGTGGAGGACGGGCGGGAGGAGGGCGTCGGGTTCGGCGGCGGTGGCGGCGTGGAGTTCCTTCAGCCGGTTCACCTTGGCTGGCCGGACTTTTCCAGCGGCACTTTCTGCCAACGAATGCTCATCGCTTTGTGACCCTGTTGGTTCGGGAGGCACGGCGACGTTCCAGGGTCGCACGGGTCCGTTTGATTTCGGCGACCAGCAGTCTCTCCTTCGGCAGGGCGGTACGGTACTCGGCGGCCAGCACCTTGTTCGGCAGGCCGTCCAGTGCGTACTGCGCCAGGGCCTCGTCTTTCTGCGCACAGAGGATCAACCCGACCGGCGGGTTCTCATCCGGGTGCGTCCAGTGCCGTCGGGCGTAGTTGAGATAGAGGTGCATCTGCCCGACGTCGGCGTGGTTGAAGCGCCCCAGCTTGAGGTCGATGATCACCAGGCAGCGAAGCCGCCGGTGATAGAATAGCAGATCAATTCGCAGCCACTCATCGCCGATCCGCAACCGCCGCTGGCGAGCGACGAAGGTGAAATCGCCGCCGAGCTCCAGAAGAAACGTCTCCATGTGGCGGATCAGGGCCTGTTCCAGGTCTGATTCGGAGTATTCGTCCCGCAGTCCCAGGAATTCCAGCACGCACGGGTCCTTGATCTCCTCCTCGGCCGTGACCGCGTCCTCGGGCCGGCGTTTCTGCCCCTTCCTGAGCATCGCGGCCTTGTTTCGCGAAAGGGCGGTCCGCTCGTAGAACTGGGAGCCGATCTGCCGCTCGAGCTGCCGGACGGACCATCCCCCGCGAAGGGCCTCGGCCTCGTAGAACTGCCGGGCGTGCGGGTTCCTCGTGGACAGAAGCCTGACGTAGTGCGTCCACGGGAGCCGGAAATCCGGCCGCGTAGGGTCTGCAAATTCTGCAATCGGTGATTGCAGAATCCGGGGAGCTTGCTCCGGCAGAGATTCTGCACGCGCTGATTGCAGAATCGGCGGGTAGGCCAGGTAGAACTCGCGCATCTGGTACAAGGCCCGTACGGAGAAGCCGCGGCCGAACCGGGAGGCCAAGTCTTCGGAAAGCCTCTCGATTAACTGAGCGCCGTATTGCGCTCGTTCTCGCCCGCTCTGTTCCCATTCCACGATCCGCCGGCCGACCTCCCAGTACGTAGCGGTCACGACCGCGTTGACCGCCCGGGCGGACACCCGGCGGGCCGATTCCAGCAAGCCGGTCACCTCGGCGAGGATCGCGTCATAGCCGTCAACGCGGGCAGGTACGGTTGGCGAAAGCTTGCGACTGGTCGTCCGTCGCCTGAGTACCGGTCTTCGTCGAGCCATCATGTCGTTCCCTCGTAGGCCAGAACGTTCCTGATCCCCCTACAACCCAGATAGTCCACCTACCCATCTTCAAAGTCAAGCCCGCAGGCCGTGCCCCGCAAGCTGCCGCCGGTCATTTCCTCTGCGTCTCGGTGCCTCTGCGTGGGACGTCTTCTTGGCTTGGCCGAGAGCTGAAAGTCGATCGGAGGGAGACCCGCCCTGGTCCGCCTGGCCGACCGTGGCGGGCTGATCTGACAGCCGGGACAGCTTCCTCACCTTTCTCCCTTCAAGGCCTTGTCGGGGATGGCTGAAAGCAGCGCGTCGAGTTCGACCGCGGTGGCGGCCTGGAGTCTCTTGAGCCGGTCCACCTTGGCTGGGCCGGGATTGCGAAGGAGGTGGGTGTGGGGCTGAGAGTTGATCGTGGCACAGCCCGTAATCCTGTGTATAACCCTATAAGAATGTAATAAGAACTCTGCTAAAACGAACCTGTCCCGCTTTTTGCTCCGGGTGGAGCGGAACACACCGCCGAGCCGGAATGACGAATGACGAAGTCAGAATGACGAATGAATGTCGAAATCAGAATGTCGAAGATCCGCCGTTGCGGGCGTCTCTGCGTGAGATTGGTCTTCGAGCGCTGATCGCCTGTCCCGAGGCTGTCGAGGGGGCGGACAGCTTTGTCAGACTCCTCTCATGAAGGCCTTGTGGAGGACGGGCGGGAGGAGGACGTCGGGTTGGGCGGTGATCCGATGCCCCTATCTGCGTGTGGACGCGGTTTCTGAAGCGGCCCGAAGCCAGCCGGCTACCTGTCGGGCTTGAGCAGCGCCTTGAAACCGGCCTGCTCGAAGTGGTGGTCCGCCGTCAAGGCCTCGATGATGTCGCGATCCTGCATGATGACAAAGGAGATGCAGTCCGTCAGCGACCACGACTTGTCGGCCCGCGAACGGTAAAGGTCCAGGCCGCGATGCCATAACAGGTGGTCGGCAGCGGCAATCTCCGTGTAACGATCGGCTTCGAGGGTGGCCAGCAGACGAAGAAACCTTGCCCGATCCGGTGGTGAGCACAAGCCATCGGCCAGTTCCTGGATGACCCAGACGCTCGTGACGATCCGTCCGGCCGACTGAAGACTGAACTCGCGAGCACGGGCGTGAGCCGCATCGGCCGGGTTCAGCAGCGCCAGGTAGTAGTAGGTGTCGCCAACATACGTGGTCATGGTGTTCCCGGCGGGGCACCGTGAATATAGTGGTCGTGGTTTTCGGCCATGTCAGCGGGCAGGCCCTCGGCGATGCCGATGAAGTCTTTGTATCGTTCGTACAAAGTGGGAGTCTCGGCCTCTTCGGAGACCGGTTGGACCTCGACCCGGGCACCTTCCGGCAACTGGGCCGGCGGATCGAGGATGATCATTCCGTTCTTGACGCGGCCGCGATAGGTCATGATCGGCAACTCCTTCATCTGTCATCATTGTACATCGGCGATTGGGTGACGGCCAGACCACCGCAGACAGGCGGCCGATAGACCGCGGAATACACGTGGACGACGCGGAAGGGGGCGGGGGATGGCCACGAAAAGGCGCAGAAGTCACGAAAACGGACCCGTAAGTGAGCTCAGGGTTGCGGCCGACAATCTGGTTGTACGTGCAGCCGTCGATCCGGTTTGGATCTACGACGGTTTCGCCCCCGCCGCGATCTGCGGTGCCGCCGCGGCGGCTCGGTAGTTGGCGTCCAGGTCGCTGGCCATCAGCAGCAGGGCCTTGAGGCGGCGCACGACCTCGGTGACGTAGGTGATTTCGTCCATTTTCAGGGCCCGCCCGAGGACCTTGTATTCCCGGTAGCTGAGCCACTTCTTGACCACCGGGTATCCGCCGATGGTCATGGCCCAGACGTCGTTGGGCACGTTGGCCCAGTAGACCTTCTCGTTGATGTAGATGTTGACCGCGCTATCCGGGTCCTGGCCGCAGGGCACCACGCTGCCCTTGCCGCACATGACCGCGTTCTTCTGGCCGCGGAAGCCCCAGCCCGCCTCGACCTTCGTGTCCGCCGGTTCCTCGATGGATTTCCCGCCGACTTTGCTCGGAATGGCCAGCGTACGCAGCTCCGGCCGCAGCCTGCCTGTGGTCACGCCCGGCACCGGCTTATCCGGCAGGAGCAGATCGGCTACCGCGCGCCCCAGCGCTGCAGATACCTCAAGCATCTTGCGGTCTTGGGGGAGGGGAATCCTCGGCCAACCATGCCGAAGCGCACCTACGTTCTCAGATCTGTAAAGGGGTGAGGATATGATGCCCAGAGCATGGAAGAAGAGACAGTCGTCAGGGAGCTTGAGAGATCGCACGATCTCTGAGGCTGCCTGAGACAGGTTTGGATGTGGGTGCTGACCCGAGGGGCCCTGTCCGAAGAGGCCGTGCTTGTCCTGAAGATATAGAGGGAAACCGCGAGCACCGCTGTCCATGAAATTGAGGTCCGTCAAGCGATCGGTCACAACGGCGGGCTCGATGTCGCTCTTCCGGGTGCGCGAGGTGGTAAAGAGGTAAACGTTCTTCTCGAAAACCTGCTCAAAGTACTCTGCTCGCTTTTCATCGAGCAGTTTGGTCTGGGGTTCCCAATAGACCCACCGGTTGTCAAGCGGTCGATAAGCATATGGCACTATATTGTCGCGCAGGATACCTCGCCTGAGAAGCTGTCTTCGAACCGTAACCGGGTCGAACCTCGCCGTGGGCTGTGCAACAACCGACAACTGTTCTTCAATCACAGACATCGGCACTTCGGGGTCGAAGTAGATCGTCATACGTTTGACCAGATCATTCTTGTCGATATCCACAAGTACCTCATCACGGCTTGTCTTAACTCCAGGGAAAGACTGCGGGATGAGTTCGGGCAGCAAGGGCCAGTCCGTGAACGTATGACGGAAACCGCCGGGCACGAACGGCAACCCAACTGCGAGCGCGGGGGTGAGAGCTTCGTATGCGGCTCGGATTGGTTCATCAATCGTTTTCAGGAGGTCTTGACGCTTGCTTTTTCCCCACAGGTTCCGGAACAGGATGCTTTGCGCGGCGGTGTGATCCTCCTTGCGTACGAGCGATGCTATCGCAGTACCTACTTCTATGCCTTCGGGGTTTGATTCAGTAGAAAACACGCTCGGATCGGGCTTGCCATCTGGAGTAAGCTTCCCGGTCTTGAATTTGTCACCGTTGAGGCAGTCGATGAGAATCCGGTCGAAGACTTCGAGGTACCGCTCTCGCATTCCGGGTGCAGACAAACCATCGAGCCAGCGGTAGTTTGAGATGAAGCATACAATGCCTTTGCCCGTCTGGTCGACGATTCGTCTCTCGGCCATGCGGAAGAAACGAACGTATAGGTCATTCAGGCCCTGGCCCTGGGGCTTGGGCGCGCGTTTTGTCTTCTTGTACGCCAGTGTTAGGCCTCGCTCCTCCTCCAAACCGACCCCTGCGTAACCGTTGTACGGCGGGTTCCCGAGGATGACGAGAATCGGGGCTTCCCGCTTGACCTTGCTCGCAGCCTCTTGCTCCTCTTCGAGGAAATGGAAAGCAAGCGTTTGTTTGGCCCCCTTGGGCGGCTCCCAGCCGGTCAGGGAGTTGGTCAGGTAGACGCCGACGCGCTGGTTCTGGCCGAGATTGGTCCCCAGGCTTCGGAGCAGCACGCCAAGCTGGAGGTGCGAAACGACGTACGGGGCGGGAAGAATCTCGAAGCCGAAGATGCGGGTACACAGGGCCTTCTTCACCCGCCCGGCGGCCAAGCCGCCGTGACCCTGCTCGGTGAGCGTCTGGTGGATGCGCCGGGCGACCTCGACGAGGTACGAGCCGGTGCCCGCGGCGGGATCGAGCACGTAGACCTGATCGTCGGCCAGGCCGTCGGCGATGCCCAGCTCGCTCCGTAGAAGCTGGTCCACGCGGCCGACCATGTATTGAACAATCTCCGGCGGGGTGTACCAGACGCCGAGTTCCTTGCGTAGCTTGGGGTCAAACGCCTGGAGGAACGGCTCGTAGAACAGGGTGATCGCATGCTGTTGGTCGAAGGTCTTGAAAAACTCCTCTTCCACGACGCTGTTGAGGCTGGCGGTGGCCCACTCCAGCGGTTCGCGCAGGTCGAGGTCGGCCAGGTGGCGGGGGCGGGCGATTTCCTCGTACAGATCGCCGATCAGGGGCAGGGCGAGGTAATCGGTGGCGTCCTTCCAGTCGAACGTGCCGG
>CAZPIO010000013.1:0-90016 GCA_964586235.1 uncultured Planctomycetales bacterium | reverse complement strand
GTCCTTGATCGCCTCCTCGTCGTCGATGGTGAGTATGGCCAGGTCGCAGTCCGCGGGGATGTGCTCGACGGTCGCGTCGAGTTTCTCGGAGGATTCGTTGGGCTGCACGTAGATCTGCTGGGCCCAGGAGACCACGTGGGCGTTGGTGAGCACCCGGCCACCTTCGATGATAACGCCCGAGCCGGTGGCCTCGCTGGGCGGGGTGATCTCCCACGGCCGGAACATGTTCGGCGGACTCTTGGTCGAAAAGATCTTGACCACCGACTTGCGCACTTCCTCGGCCTGGGCGACGCCCGCCAGCAGCAGGAACGCCGCCTGGGCCACGATCAAGAAGCTGGTCAACCGCTTTTGCATGGGCTCTCCTTTGCGGGATGGGGGTGACACGATATCCGAACGCACCCCGATCCGCAGATCATCGTCGCTGGGTGGGGGCTTGGCAAGCACGCGAGGTACCCGGATTCTCCTGCGGCGCCGGCGGGGTTATACTCGCAGACCGCACATGAATGCTTCGTAGGGAGGATTTTGCACTATGCGAGCGATTTCACTCGTCTGCCTGTCAATTGTAATGCCGGCCATCTCGGCGGCGGCCGAGTCGACGGCCACCGGTCCGGCCGCACCGTTGTCCAGGCGGCCCAACGTGGTCATTCTTTTTCCTGATCAGCTCCGCTGGTCGGAAGTGGCCTGCTATGGCCATCCGGTGATCCGTACGCCGAACATCGATCGCCTGGCCGCCGGCGGGGTGAGGATGGATTTTGCCTTCACCAACTTCCCGATCTGCTCGCCGGCCAGATCGGTCCTGCTTTCGGGCCGATATGCCCGCTCCAACGGTGTGCTGAGCAACCAGGACCAGGAGGCCAGGCCCGGCCGTCCGACCAACCAGACGCCCACCCTGGCCGAGGTGTTTGCGGCCAACGGTTACACAACCGTCCTGGTCGGCAAGTGGCACCTCGCGCCCACACCGCAGATGCTCGGTTTCAGCCAGAGCGTGCGTCCGCGGATGCGCCATCGCTACTTCAAGCAGACCTTCTACAAGAACGAGGGCGAGCCCTATATTTACGACGACTACGGCCCGTATCACGAGACGGAAACGGCCATCGAGTTCATCAGGCAGCACAAGGATCGGCCGTTCTTTCTTTATCTCCCTTATGGCCCGCCGCACATGCCGGTCTCGGAAATGCCCGAGAAGTACCGCCGGATGTACGACCCGGCGAAGGTCATTCTTCGGGACAACGTCTGGGTTGATGGCAAGCTTGCCTACGACGAGAACTGGTTCAAGATCTACATGTTCGACTTCCAGTACTACGAGCAGAAGGGCACGTTCGCCGAGTCGCTGCCCGAGGGCATGAGCCTTCGCGAACTGACCGCCCTGTACGACGGCCAGATCACCGCGGTGGACGACTGCATCGGCCGGGTGCTTGATGCGATCCGCCAGGCGGGCATCGAGGACGACACGATCGTGCTGCTGACCTCCGATCACGGCGATCTGCTCGGCAGCCACGGGCTGTTCAACAAGAACACGCACCACGAGGAGTCGATCCACATCCCGATGATCTTCCGCTATCCGCGGCGGCTGAAGCCCTCGGTCGTCGATGCCCAGGTGGTCAGCCTCATGGACGTGATGCCCACGCTGCTGGACCTGTGCGGCGTACCCGCGCCGGAGAGCGTGCAGGGCACGTCGGTGGCCCCGGTGCTGCTGGGGCAGCGAAAAACGGTCGGCGAGAACGTCGCTTTCATCGAGACGACTTTCGCCGACGGTGTCCGAACGCTGAGGCACGTGTACTTCAACGATCGCAAGAGGGGCACCGAGCACCTGTTTGACGTCCCGGCCGACCCGTTCGAGCTGAAGGATCTGGCCAAGGACCCGGCCAGCCGTGAAGTCCTCGAGACGCTTCGGGCTCGGGTGAAGGGCTGGAACGAACGAAGCCCAAGGTGGCCGCAAGTCAAAGCCGGGTCATGACGCTTCTGTGACGATTGACGCATGTCAAAGAAGCCTCCTGAGACTGTGTTTTTTTCTTGGAGAGCGCTGATGAACGGCGGCTTGTGGGCGGTTCGGCCGTTGATCGTGATTGTGTTTGCAGTTGCCGGTTCCGTTCATGTGCTGGCCGCGGAAGGCCGCGTGCTGGTTCCGGCGTTGACCGGGCGACCGGAGAGGCAGGTCCTCAAGGGTTTCACGGGCTGGATTGACGCGTACGGCAGGGGTTACGGCCGGGGGGCCTCCGCTCGCATCCGGGCGGACGGGACCTTCCAACTCGATACCGCCAAGCAGCCCGCGTGTCTCATCGCGATGTTCGATCGCATGGAGACGCCGCCCATTGTCGTTCGCCGCTGGCCGGATGCCTCGGGTGGTTCCGACATCATCATTCCCGTGGAATACGCCTGCGTGCCGGCCGGGTACCCACAGGAGTGGCAACCGCTCATGGTTCGGGCCACCTTCTTCTCGCAGACGTTTGTCCCGCGATGCACCGAAGTTTACGGTTTTAGCGTGTTCGACGGGCCGAAGATAACGGATAACGGCAACCAGATTCACGTCTTCGTTCACGAGAACAGCCCGGACACCCAGCCGCTGTTCATCAAGCAGCGCGAGTCTCCTGACCCCGGAATGGCCGGGCGATGGGACATGCTGACCGGGGGGTTCACCGACCGTGGTCTGGCTCGCGTGGGATGGCGCCACGGGGAAGTGCCGGTCGAGCCCGGCAAGACGTATGCGATGCGTTTCAGGGGCACCCACGCACGCGGCAGCCAGCATGAAATGAACGCCTACATTCGGCCGGACGGCGGCAATGGCTACCCGGATGGCACGGCGTATGCCCGCGGCGGCAAACCGGTCGGCGGCGACCTGTGCTGCCTGATTTTCGGCAACGGACACGGGCAACTGGTTGAGAACCAGATCCGAGGCGAGGAATGGGAGGTCTTCATGCCGGCCATCCGCCCCGGTCGCGATTTCGGCCAGACCTTTCTGTCGCACGGGGTCAGCATCGCGGGTGTATCGTTCTGGGCGAGCAGCGGCGGCGAGGAGGACGTTGAGTGCGAAGTTCAGATCTTTACCGAGGGTCCATGGGGAAAAAAGCTGGGACCGGCCAAGGTGGCCCTGGGGCACGATTCGCCGTATCGGCCGGTGATCCGCTATCCCGACATACCGGCCCCTCTGGTTGGCCACGAGCGATTCTATGCTTTGCCGTGCAAGCTGTTCCAGGTGGCCTGGTTTCCCGATGAAATCGGGCTGGATCCGGGTCAGACCTACTACATCAGCATCCGATCAAGCAGACCGCTGATGATGTACGCCGACGGGGACTACTACCAGGACGGGTACGCGTTCTATGACGGTCTGAAGGTTGATCGGCAGGCCGCGGGTGTCGCGACCTTCCATTCGCGGCGCTGGACTCATACCATAAACATCGTGACCTACGCCCGGGCGGGTGGCGAGCCGCCGGAGAGTCGCCCGGCCTCTCCCCAGTAGTTGACAGTCCGAAAGGAAGAATCATGCGAACGGTGTTCGGTGCGATCGTTGTTATGGTTTCTCTCGCCGGCATGACCGGATGGAACGCGGCGCTGGCAGGCGGGGGAACGTTCACCGTGTCTTATGTGACCGGTCGCCCTGAAACGCACGTTTTCGCCGGGCATCCCGGCTGGGTGGATGCATATGCGGCCGGCGGCGGGGAGGGCATTTCGGGGCGGATCGGCGACGACGGCAAGTTCACGCTGCCCGCGCCCGCCAAAGACAAGCCGCTCTGCCTGATTGCGATGTTCGACGGGATCGAGACGCCGCCGATCATCGTGCCCAGTTACCCCGCGAAGGCCGACCGTGAAATCCTGATCCCCACCGAGTACGCGTGCGTGCCCGGCGGCTATCCGGATGTGTGGGACAAGGAGTACCTGCAGAGCAACCACCACTGGTTCCAGGTCTTCGTTCCGCAGTGCACGCAGATCTACGGCTGCACCATCTTCGACGGCCCGAAGGCCCTTTCGTGGGGCAACAAGTTCAACGCGACGCTCCACGAGGACGGGCCGCGGGGCAAACCCATCTTCATTGCCAACCACGACGGGAACCGTAACATCGACTTTATGAGCGGCGGGCACAGCGATCACGGGACGCCGCGTTGCGGGTGGCGTCACGGCGACCTCGAGGTGGTGCCCGGCCGCACCTATGCGATGTGCGCGGGCGGCTACAACAGCCACGGCGGCGAGCGCGTCCCGCTGCCCGCCTACATCCGGCCGGACAAGGGCGACGGCTATGCCCAGGGCGAGGTTTTCAAGGACAACAAGCCCACGGGCGGCGACCTGTGCTGCCTGATCTTCGGCAACAGCCACGGCCAGCTTGTCGAGAACCACATTCGCAGCGAGGAATGGGAGATCTTCGTTCCCGGTCATCGCCCGACACGGAGCTGGGCTCAGACGTTCAAGTCGAACGGCGTGAGCCTGGCCGGCGTCTCGTTCTGGGCGAGCGACGGGGACAACAGTCGGGCGGTCAAGTGCGACGTGAAGATCCGCCCCGAAGGTGAATGGGAGCGGCCGATCGGACCGGTCAAGAGGGCGGTCGGGCACGAGTCACCCGTTCGGCCGATCATCCGGTATCCCGACGCGCCCAAGCCGGTCGAGGGCTACGAGGCCTATTACAGACTCCCGTGCAAGCTGTTCCAGGTTGCCTGCATGCCCGACGAGATCCCGCTCAAGCCGGGCAAGACCTACTACATCGAGGTCACGGCTTCAGAACCCATTCTCATGTATGCCGACGGCGATTTTTACGACCACGGGTACGCTTACTACGAGGGTCTCAAGGTCGATCGTCTGGGCTATCCCCGGGCGTTCCATTCGGACCGCTGGACCCTGGCCATGAATATCGTCACGTACGCCAGACCGGGTGGCGCCAGTCTCACTCAAGCTGCGGCTCGATGAGCTACTGAGCGCATGGGCCGCCCATCCAGCGGTCTTCCCCTCTTTGCGCAATCGCTCGCGGAGGGCGTGAAAGTAGCCTTGCTGTCGATTGCCGGAATTCGAACCGCTCATGCCGCCGGGTGCAACGCTCGATGACCGAATCTGAAACGCCCTGCGTCAGTCGGAAGCCTCAGGGCAGCGTCGCTCTCAATGACAGTCGCGGATTCCGGGCCGCCAGACAGCCGTTTTTTCAGCGGTTGACGCATATTGCCTTTAGGCTATAATACTGCTGTGTGGCAGGTGGAGTATACGGACGAGTTTGGCCAGTGGTGGGAGACGCTGACGGCCGCCGAGCAGGCGTCGTTGGAGGCTGGCGTCCGACTGCTGGAATGGTTCGGCCCAGGGCTGTCGCGGCCCCATGCCGACACAGTCAAGGATTCGCGACACACAAACATGAAGGAGTTGCGGACGCAAAGCAAGGGTCGGCCGCTCCGCACATTCTTCGCGTTTGACCCTCGTCGTTGTGCGATCCTGCTGATCGGCGGCGACAAGACGGGAGATGATCGCTTCTACGAACGAATGATTCCGTTGGCCGACCGGCTATATGATCAGTACCTGGAAGAACTCCGCAAGGAGGGCTTGATCTGATGGCACACCACAGTTTTCAGAAGCTTCGGGGCAAGATGACACCGCAGCAGTTGTCGCAGGCTGAGGTGGAAGCCAAGGAGATGATGGCCGAGATGCTGCTAGCGGAAATCCGCAAGTCCGTCGGCCTGACCCAGGAAGACCTCGCGGCCGCTCTGGGAATCACGCAGCCGAGCCTGTCAAAGCTGGAGAACCAGGATGACATGCAGGTCAGCACCCTGCGAAGACTGATCGAGGCCCTCGGCGGGCAGTTGGAAATCATTGCCCATCTGCCCCGTGGCGACATCCGCATCAGGCAATTCAAGGAGGCTTCCTGAGAAACCTCAGTGGTCGCCACCAAGTCTCCTGGTGGCACACCTATTCAATGGGAGAGCACTTACGGTTCGCGGTCACACTTCCCGCCCGTCGTCGCGAGGCGGGGGTTCGCTTGGGCGGTTGCGGAAGCCGGTGATCATTGGGGTGTCCTCGGGCTTCTCCGAAGGGTGGACGGCGAAGACTTCGACCCGGACGATCTCTTCGAAGAGGGCGGAGACCACAAAGGCCCCGACCTTGTACTGCTCGTCGACCGGCTCGCACTCGAAGGTGAGCATGGCCCGCAGGCCCAGATCGACCAGCCCCTTCATCTCGTAGCTGAAGCCGTCTCTCAGGTAGATGAGGGTGCGGATTTCCAGTTCCTCGATGAACTTCTTGTAGTCCTGGTAACGAGGCTGATCTTCCGTGACCCCGGGAAACTTCTTGCGAGCACATAGTTCACGGGCCACGGCCTTTTGACCCTCAAACGCGGGGCCGGTGAACCAGTCATAATCGAAAACGGATGACATTCGTGGACGCTGCTGCCTCTGGTTGGTTGTGACCTAGCGTTACCCCAGGTCCGGGGCGCGCCGTTCTCCGGGCGCGAGGCGTAACCGTAGATCATCGGGCTGGACGTGTCAACAAACGGGAGCGAGGAGTGCGGGGCGAGGGGCGCGGGGGGGCGACGCGCGGCCTGCGGCCGCCTTCCGAGGGTTCCCGCCTTCGCCAGGGCTTCGGCGTGGCAAGCAGGGTTCGGAGTTCAGATGGGATGGTTCCAGGTCCGTCTGCTGTTACCATGGGAGGCGTGACGCCGGCTGAGAAGACAGCAATGGTTCGTCAACTGGCTCTGGAGGCCGGGTTTGTGCGCGTTGGCATGGCCGTGGCCGAGCCCGTCGGGCGGGTCGAGTATTTCCGTGAGTGGCTGGCACGGGGTTGCGCGGGCTCGATGGACTACCTTGCCCGGTGGCAGGAACTGCGAGCGGATCCTTGCCTGCTGCTCCAGGGAGCCCGATCAGTGATCGTTGTTGCCTGGCAGCACGAGTGGCTCGCCGGCCGAGTGCGGGAGTCTGAACCGCCTGACAATGAGCCTCGCGGCCGAGTGGCGCGGTACGCATGGGGGCGGGACTACCACCGGGTGATGCGAAAGATGCTCCGCCGGGTCGTGGCGCGGCTGCACTCGATGCTGCGTGAGCCGTTCGAGACGCGGGTGTGCGTGGATACTGCTCCGATCATTGAGCGCGAGGTGGCCGCGGCCGCGGGTGTCGGCTGGATTGGCAAGAACACCATGGTGATCGATCCGCGACTGGGGTCGATGTTTATGCTGGGTGAGATCATCACCACGCTGGTGCTGGAGCCCACGCCGCCGGTCAAGGACCGCTGCGGCACGTGCAGGCGCTGCCTCGACGCCTGCCCGACGGGAGCTCTGGTTGCCCCGTATCAGATGGATGCGTCCCGCTGCATCTCGTATCTGACCATCGAGCACCGGGGCGAGATCCCGGCCGAGCTGAAGCCGCGGATGGGCAACTGGGTGTTTGGGTGCGACATCTGCCAGCAGGTCTGCCCGTACAACCGCGAAAAGCCCGGGCAGGCGGTGGCTCCATGGCCGACGGAACATCGCAACCCGCTCGTGTCCTCGCCGAGGCTGGCAGATCTGATCGATCTGTCAGACGAAGACTACCGGTGCCGGCTGGCCGGCAGTGCGATGAAGCGGGCCACGTCGGGCATGCTCAGGCGGAACGCCGCGATCGCCCTGTCCAACCTCCGGTAGGGTCCGCGCCCGCGGATCTTGAGGCTGAATGGTCCGCCGGGGCGGACCCTACCGCAGCTACCTCAGCGCAAAAAACGAGGGCGGCACGCCCGGATGACGTCCCTTGCATCCGAACGCGCCGGCCCTGTGACGAACACACTCCCTGCGATGTCCCAGGCGACAGACGACGCGTCTGCCGATGCTCTCCCCACGACATCGCGGTGAGTACTACTTGACCTCAATCCGCCGCGGCTTGGCCTCCTCGCGGGTCGGAATCGTCAGGGTCAACACGCCGTTGGTCAACTCCGCGCCCACGTTATCGGTATCAGCGGTCTCCGGCAGGCGGAACGACCTGGAGAACTCGCCGCTTCGCCGCTCGCGAACAAAGTATTGGGAATTCTCCTTCCCAGCCTCGCCCGCGCGACTCCCGCTGATGGTCAATACGTTGTCCTCGACGGTGATGTTCACACTGTCCCTGTTCAGGCCGGGCACGTCGGCCCGGATGATCCAGCGGTCGCCTTCCTGACAAACGTCCACTGGAAGGACAGCGTCGGACGCCGAGACCGTGTCCCTTTCGAACACCTCGTCGAACAGCCGGGGCAACCGCGACCAAGCGGCCAACGGGGTTGAGCACGTGTCGCCGACGCATCTCTGAAATACACTCACTGGCAGCATCACAAACCTCCTGGGCTTTCGCCAACAAGTCTGGTTCTTCCGCGCCTCCAACGTTCGGGCGCGTTCATTCTCTCACGCACATTCACTAAGACACGTGGCATGCCAAATCTCTGGATGATTCGTAACTCTTTGTATTGAAGCAACTTACGAAGACTCTCTCCGTCAATTGGGAGATCTGGTCGGTGCCAATCTGACAGCGGCGGCGCGGTGCCTCGGCTCGCAAGTACCTTTGCACCAGCGTGTTGAGGCCATGCCCTGCCGGGTTGGCATGATCGGGGGGTTCGAACGGAAGCAGTGTTCGCGCAAGGGAGGCTGCTGCGGGAGTTGGCTGGGCCCGCAATTCACACGCAAGAGTGACACGTTCTTACGGATTCGAAACGAGCGGGGCTGACTCGGAGTGCATGTCGGTGAAACGAGCCCGAGCGGGCTCGTCGGCATCGGGGGGCGTGCAGGCGAATCGCATAGGCTCACCCGGCCGTCGGCGCGCCGAACGGCTGAGCTCGAGACGCATGCACAGCCATCGACGCAGCATCTTCGCGTCGATCGGTTCGTTTCCGAGGCATTCATACTCGATGGACGCGGCCGCCATACCCAGGTAAGCGGCCTGCATCAGGCTTCCTCCGGCGGACAGGGCCAGCGTGGTGGTGGCCTGCAGAACGCTGTCGCAGCCCAGCGGATCGACCTGCCGATCTGCCAGCATCGGAAGGTACTCACTTCGAAGCCGCCCGCGCCACTCCTCGCAATTGGCATCCTCTGATTGCCGGCTGAAAACCACCAGCCCTTTCTTGCCCAGAGTGACCAGAAGTGCCCTGGCGTTGCTCTCGTGGAGGGCGTCCCATGCGACGAAGGACAGGCCGCGGTCAAAGTCGTGAAGCGAGGCTCTCAGCATCCGTTCGGCCGGGCAGAGCAGGTCGACGTCCTTGAAATCGAGCAGTCGGCCGCGCGGCCCGCCGGCGTCGGCGGTGATGATCGGATTGAGGGGGCCTGCGGTTTGGCGGATGCGGTCGATCAGGCCCCGGGTAATCGTTCCGTACCCGAAGTCGCAGATGATGATGGCGTCGATGTGGTCGATGATTGACTGCACCCATTCTGTGGCCTTGTCCTCGGCCATGGAATCAAGCGGGTGGAAACGGCCGTCCTCCACGCTCATCACCTTGGTGGTGTCCACGAGGTAGCGGGTTTTGCGCGGCATCGAGGGTCTTGCGGGCACGAGGTGGGACTCGGCGCCGATTCTCTCCAGCAGTTGCCTCGCCGCGGTCGCGTCTTCGCCGGTGGCGCAGGCGCTGAGTACGTAGGGTCTCGCGCCCAACCCGGCGACGTGCTGGGCGATGATGCCGGTGCCGCCGACGTACACGCGTTCTTCGAGCTGCGTCAGCGACATCATGGGGGCTTCGCCGGCCAGTTCGGTGGCATCGCACAGCACGTAGCGGTCCAGGACAATGTCGCCTACAACGAGCACCCTCAGCCGCGCGAAACGGTCGATCAGGGCCTCGGTCGAATTGCGGTCGATCTGGTGTCGCCGGCAGATTGTGGTCAGGCGGTCGACGTCCAGCGCCGGATCGCGGCTCAGGGCCTCGATCAGACGGGTGGAACTGAAGACGACATCCCCGCTACTGAACAGCACCCGGCCGCCGTAACCGGACACGATCTGCTTTTCCATCAGGAAGCCCGGATCGTTGTTTTGCTCGTATTCGCGTCCCTTGACGTAGATGTCCGGTTTGAGTTCGGCCAGCAGCTCCGTCGCAGTGGGATGAGGGTCAATGTAGACCATGTCCACGGCCTCCAGGGCCGCCAAGTTTTCGGCGCGGAGCTCCTCGGGTATGTAGGGCCGCTGGACGTCCTTGCAGACCTGTGAGTCGCCGGTGAGGGAGACGACCAGGACATCTCCCTGGCGTCTGGCGAACTCGATGTATCGCACGTGACCGGGATGCACGATGTCGAAGCAGCCATGGCAGTGGACTACCGTCTTGCCTTCAGCACGGGCTTTGGCGGCTCGCTGGATCAACTCGGCCTTGGTGACAATCTTCTTCATGCGCGGGCTCGCGCGCCGGCGGGGCTCCAGGCGGAGGCGAGGGGTTCCCCAAGCGGGTCGACAGTCTCCTTGCCCGGCCGGCCGGCGGTTCTCATTGTTATCGGCACTCTGAAAGGGCCTGCTTACCTGAGAGGTCCGGGCTGACACCGGTCCGGGCGCGGGTCCAGGTTATAAGACAGGTGTTTCCGAGCCTCCTGCCGAAGCATCAGCCTCGATCACTCTTCGGCCTTTTCTCCGCGCCCTTGGGTACGCACTGAACGCCCAGTATATCCGTAAAACTTTGTTAGATAAAGACTTATAGCGATCAGAAGCGGCTTCAGTTTTTCGGCTGGCTCAAGGCCGAGATTGTGATTTTTCTCTTGCGATCCGGCCTGTTATCGAGTATTCTATTATGTGACACAACAGGGCGGAGAGAGAGAGGCTCCAAGGCCGGAGCCTTAGGACCTTTCTCGATGTGGACGGTTCAGTCCACGGATTCTGCGCTGATGTGCCAGAAAGAGACGCGAATGACCGCCAGCAGGCGGAGTTCATAGTGCTTTTCCCCTCCGGAAAGCACCGGGTCGTCTTCGGACGCCCGGTGTTTTCTTTTTACGGTCAGTTGACGGTCGGCCTGGCCGGAGGTTGCGGTGAGCCGCAGGGCTGGTTCACGATTGTGTTATTGCTCCTGATTTCGCGATACCCCACTTCCGCCGGTGAGGCGGTCACGGCGCATGCAAAAGGGCGCGCGGGGCGCGGGAACGCCACGCGTGGTGGAGGATCTCACCTATGGCGATTCATGTCACGGCTGACCCGAAATACAGCATTCTTCACAGTGCCGCCGACTCGCTGCGTTTCACCCTGCAGCGGTGCATGACCACACACAAAGGGCACGCCTGCTCGACGTCGTCCTTCGTGGATGTCGAGGGCACCCCCATGCTCTGGTGAGAACCAGGCCCGGACCGAGACCCGCGGCGATGCGCGGATCTACCGGGATTACGAGGACAACGTGGTGGCGGAGTTGCCCGGATACCGGCAGGGGGCCAGCGGCAGCGGGCGGACGTAGAATGGTGAAGGCCGAGGCTGCGGGCTCTTTGATTCACCCCGCACGGCGGCAGGTGCCGATTCATTCGTTTTATGCTCCGCCCTTGATTCCCCGCGGGGTCGGTGCGTAACATGTTTTCCGGCGCGGCTGCGGGGTTACGGCGAGGCTTCAACGCTGAGGATGCACTTGGAACTGCTGGCCCTATCGGACATGTCGGCGAATACGTGGTGGGTCTACCTTGCGCGGAACTGGGCCCTGGTCTCCATCTTTCTGACCCTGGTCTTTCTGCTGCTCACGGTGTGGCTTATTCTGCGCAAGTACGTCAAGATCATGTTTAACATCATCCGCGACACCCCGCCGCCCCTGGCGATGGGTCCCTGCGATTTCGAGCGGATCGACGGCGAGCGGGTGGTTTTCCGGTCGTTCGACAATCTCAACCTGTGCGGCATGTTTCTGTTCGGGGATCACGGCGGCCGGCCCAAGGGCATGATCATCTTCGCTCACGAGTTTTCGAGCGACATGTACAGTTGCGCCCGCTACTGCCGCCCGTTGCTGCGGGCCGGTTTTGACGTGTTCAGCTTCGATTTCCGCGGCCACGGCGAGTCGAGTCTGCAGCCGGGTTATCAGCCTCGGCAGTGGCCGACGAACCACGAGGTGAACGACATCCTGGGAGCGATCGCCTTCGTCGAGGACTGGCTGGAAAGCAGGGGCCGGCCGGTCGAGATGGGGCTGGTCGGCATCTCACGGGGCGGCGGCGCGGCCATCCTGGCGGCTCAGAATAACCGCAACGTAAAGGCCATCGTCACAGACGGCGTCTTCAGTTCCGATGCCACGCTCGAGCACCTGATGAAGCGATGGGCCTATATCTTCGCCAAGGTCCGATTTGTATACGAGAACCATCCGCCGCAGTTCTGGCGGTTCCTGCGGTGGCTGCTCTTTTGCGAATGCCGCAAGAGGCTCCACTGCACTTTCCCGTCGGTTCGCAAGGCCCTGACCCGCATGAAGGGGCCGCGTCCGATTCTCCTCATCCATGGCGAGCGGGACAGCTACATCCCCGTCGAGCAGTCGCAGATGCTGTACGAGCTGGCTCCAGGTCCGAAATTCCTGTGGGTTGTGCCGGGAGCCAAGCACAATCAGTGCGTGGTTGTCCGCCCGGAGCACTACGCCGCCCGGACGGTTGCATTTTTCGAGCACTATCTGGCCGGAAGCTCGGGCGACGACGCCGTCGAGCGTTTGCTGTCCGCCTTGCCGCTCAGACACGAGTCGAAGGGTTCGGCGGGTCGCCGTTTTCATCAGAATGTTTTTCGGCGGCTTGACCAGCGGCGTCTCCAGAGGAACAACAGTAATAGGCAGGTCAGCCGATCAGCGGTGCGTGAGCAGCCTGAGGACCGGTAACTGCCGAAGTGGATCCGGGCGGTTCGAGAAGGCTCGCCTGTGATCTTGCCCGCAACGGGAAGTGGGAGAGACTCCGTTATCGGAACTCGTCTTGTTGCGGAGGGGTTAGGGGACTCCACGGAAGGTCAATTTCGTCCCGCGGGGGACGATTGCGGAAGCGTCCAGGCCCACCAGGACGGAGGTCGGCTTTCCGATTCACCGGGTGGGTCAGGTGGAGGAGGGTCCCATAAGCGCGGAGACCGCATGATCGCCGTTTTCCGACCGTGCCTGCGGGCGGTGGTGGTGGTCGTGCTGACACGCGGAGGATGATGAACGGCCGGGTGGCGGGATTGACTGCTTGGGTCGGCCCGGATGTGGCCCCATTGGCGGGACATTTGTGGCCGGTTACCATACCATAGTCGGCTCCGCCCGGGCTGAAACCTGGAGTGGGGGAAACGTGCCGTGTTCGGACCGGGTTCCCCGGAGTCGGTGGAGACGTGGCTGCGTTAAGTACCTGCTTTTCAATATGATAAGGTTCATTCCGATGATCAGAACCGATGACGATCGCACCAACGGGGTCTGTGGTTCCACGCCGGCCGCCGGGAAGGTAGTGAGCTTCCTGGCCGGGTCGGTGCTTCTCGGCGCTCTGCTGTGCGGGCTGCTTGGCCCCACGCGTGCGATGGCCCAAGACCCTGCCCCCGCCTGCGTAGATAGATGTATAGACGTTCTGCCCGGGCCTGTCACCATTGGTGAAAATACCGCATCGGTCCAGGATGCCGACGGCGAGATTGATGAGTCGTGGATTTTCACTGTGGGCAAATGCACGCTCACCACGATCGTCCCACCCCAAGAGCCGGACGGTGAACCCACGGAGGAGACGGAAGAGATCGAGACCATCGACGTCATCTACGACGACGGTCAGCAGACGATCACCTGTTACGTCAGGGATGACGGCATCGAGACCTTTACCGTGAACGCACTCGATGGCAATGACCGAGTGGATGCCTCGAACATGCCCGAAGACGGGCCCGAGTTCTGGATCTTCGGCGGGCCGGGCGATGATATTCTGATCGGCACCCCCAACAACGATGTCATCCTTGGCGAGGAAGGCAACGACATCATCGATTGCGGGGACGGGGACGATGGTGATCGCGAGGACGATCATCCGGTGGATGGCGGGCCGGGTTGCGACACGATTATTGGCGGGGCCGGCGACGACTACATCCGCGGCGGACAGGGCGAGGCCGAGGACGACTGCCTGCTGGAGCCTAAGGGCCGCGACCAGTGGGTTCCGCCGCCCGGCATCCAGGCCCCCGGTTGGTATCCCAGGGAACTGCAAGATTACTTTTGCGATGTCATCTTCGGCGGCTCGGGTGATGATCGGCTGATCGGCGGCGAGGGCGTCAACTACATCCTGGGCGGCCCGGTCCTGCCGCCGGATGCGGACATCGAGGATGAGGACAACATCAGCGGCGGCCCGGTCACCGATTACCTGTTCGGCGGTACCAAGGACGACACCATCAACGGCGGTGGGGGCAACGACCTGCTCGTGGGGAACGCTGGAGACGATACGCTGAGGGGCGGCGGCGGCGATGTGCTCGATTACATGTGGGACGGTGGTGACAACGGCGCGAGCGTCAATCTTGCGACGGTCAGCGCTACCGATACCTGGGGCACCTCAGATACGGTTATCGGTTTCAGGGTCATCCGCGGTTCGCGATTGGACGACTCGCTGACCGGGAACGCAAAAGCCGGCACGGTGATCATGGGCATGCAGGGCCTCGATACGCTGAGGGGCGGCATCGGCATGGACATCATCTACGGGACGCCCAGCCTCAACGTCATCGATGCCTGCGGGGCCGAAGATCCCAACACGCCGGAGAGCGAATGGCAGGCCTGCTGGGAACGCAACTCGAAAAACGAGCTTGACACGACCGATTACGTGTTCGGCGGCGCGGGCTACGACAGGATCCGCGGATTCGCCGGGGATGACATCCTGTTCGGCGACGGCGATCCGTTGTTCAGCCCGGTGCCGGGTGTCACCACCCCGACAGACACCAACGGCAACGGTATCCCCGATTTCCTGCTCGGGGAGCCCAACCCGCTGGATCCCTCGATGCCGGTCAACATTGCCATCATCGACATGCGTGACATCGTGCCGTTGGTCTACATGGATCTGGACTCGGGCGAGGTCACTCAGAAGGTTATGCCCACGAGCCCTGCGTTCGCCGTCGGTACCGACTACATCATGGGTATGCTGGGGGACGACATAATCGTCGGCGGTCTGGGCAGCGATGTGCTGGGCGATCCGCGACGCCCCGACACCCTCGACTTTATTACCCGGAAGCTCGACGATGATGAAGAGGCTTTCTACGACGGTGAGGCGGGAATGGATACCATCTGGGGCGGGCTGCACATCCCGCTTGGCAAGCCTCCGTTCTTTCCCGACGGCGGCGACCTGGATACCGATGTGATCGCCGGCGGTGGCGGCAGCGACACCATCTACGGCTGCGGGGGCAGCGACACCATCTACGGCGAGAATTACATCGACGAAACCGACGGCACGATGGGGTTCGTCGAGTACGGCTCAGATTACATCTGGGGCGACTACGACTACGATTACCTGAGCAAGTCCGGGTTTGTGTTGGACCCCCTGGTGGATGACGGAATCTGGGAAATCGACCCGACCAGCCCGAGCACGTTGGCCATGTACTCCGACACCATCTATGGCGGCTGGGGCCTCGACCAGTTGTACGGCGGGGCCGGCAGCGACACGATCGTCGGCGGTGAGGACAGCGATGTCATTCAGGGCAACGCCGGCAGCGACAGTATCTACGGCGGCAGCTACTCCTTCAGCAACTATCGTGACTTCGACCCGGACACGCTGGATTACTCCACCGCCTCGCAGTGGCTGCACCAGGGCATTGTCGTCCGACTCGGCGGGGCTACCGACGCGACATCCCAGACTTTCAACGCGGGAGAAGCCTACGACGGCGAGGACGGCTACGACTTCATCTACGGGATCGAAAATGTCATCGGCTCTGATTTTGACGATGTGATCATCGGCAGCGGCGAAGACCTGGCCGGCTATCTGATGGCCTACGGCGCCGGTTATGGCATCAACTACGTCAGCGTGGACAAAGTGGGCAGCGGTATGCCCAGGTATGTTTCCGGAGAATACATGAACATCCTTCTCGGCCGCCAAGGCAACGACGTGATCATGGGCCGCGGCGGCGAGGACTACATCCACGGCGGCGCGGGTGACGACGTGATTTGCGGCGACACCGACATCCACTGCGACCCCGAGGGCCCGTATCTGAACATGACCCTGATGGTTCCGCTGGGCCTGGAGCTCCGGCCGGAGTACGCCATGGCCGGTCACGACGACCTGCTCTACGGCGGCTACGGCAACGACAAGGTCTACGGTGACGGCGGCAACGATCTGGTGTTCGGCGGGGCGGGTGCGGATGTGCTGTCCGGGGGCGCCGGCACGTATGACGTGCTGAACTACTCCGAATTCGGAAGCCTCAACCCCGTCGTGGCCAACCTGCGCAACGAATCGGTGGACCTCAAGCAGTGGGAGGAAGAGACGGTCAGCGACCCGACGATTCTCCCGCTGGCGCCCAGCTCGCTCACGCCGCTTCCGCTGGCCCCGTGCACGAGCAGCAACACCGTGCTGTGTGCCAACTCGGCGGTGGACGGCGGCGGCTTCGGTGATTCCACCTCGGTCCCGGCCATTCCGGCCGTCCCGCGGATGGTTGACACGATCGTCAACGCCCCTCCGAACGATCCCAGCACGCCATACTACAACGAGTCCACGGACCGCTTTGAGGTGGTTCTGGGGTCGATGGCCAGCGACGTGATCTTCGGGCATCAGACTTTGCCGTGCATCCTCGTCGGGTGGAGCGGGGACGATGTGCTCGTCGGCGGTGACGCGACCAAGGGTCTCACCGACGGTTCGCTGTATCACAACATCATCTGCGGCGACGCCCCGGAGACCACCGAAACCACCATTGTCAGTCTCATCCTGGCGGGTGTCTTCGGCACCGTCGTGCCGGGCAATGACCTCATCGAAAGCGGTTCTGGCAATGACAAGCTCGACGGCGGTGGGAGCCCCTACATGGCCCAGGGCGACTTCATCTCGTACGCCCACGCCAAGGGTGTCGTCAACGTCAGTCTGGCCGATACTCAGCCTCAGAACACCAAGGCCGGCGGCTGGGACACCGTTCTGCGGTTCGAGAACCTGATCGGCTCGAACTTTGTCGGGCCGACAGGTGCCGGCGATATCCTGGTCGGCAACGAGCTCAACAACATGATCCTGGGCAGGGCCGGTGACGACACCCTCAACGGCGGGCCCGGCAACGACACGCTCATGGGCGGCGTCGGCGAAGACACCGGCGATTACCAGAGTTGTGTGAACTGCATTGACCCGACGGACTTCACCTATTCCGAGGAGGCCGGGGGCTACCTGGTCGGCAACGACGGCCAAGGCGGCAGTGACTTGCTGACCGGCATCGAGCGCGTGCTCGGGCCGGCCGGACCGATTTCGCTGGAGACCGACGACGGCGGCGGTGACACCGGCGGGGCGGTGGTGCCTAATCCGCAACTGAAGGTCCTGATCGGCGTGCTCGGCGAGCTTGAGGTTTCAGAGCCCGGCGGATCGGTTTCGATCCCGTTCTCGGCCAGCGGCGGCAAGCCTCCCTACACCGCCAAGTGGGATCCGACCACGGACACCGATCCGAAGCTGCCCACCCGCAAGATCACCATCCTGACCTACGCGGGCGGCTCGTTCCAGGCAAACCAGATCCAGACCGCGGTCGCCAGCCCGGTTCGAGAGACGAGTTACCGGTTGACGGTGACCGACTCCCTCGGGACGGTGCAGACCGCGTTTGTCAAGGTCCGTGTCGCGGGTGCGTTCTCCGTCTTTGCGGGCGCCGACCGGGTGATCACCAGCGGCCAGCAGGTTGAACTGCGACCAACGGTGACCGGCGGTGTCGCGCCCTACGGTTTCGCCTGGGCGGTCCAGGGTACCACCGACGGCGGGTTCATCTCGGCGACGAATATCCCGGCGGTCACCGTGGCTCCGCTTGAGAACACGACCTATGTGCTTACCGTTACCGACAAGCTGGGCAGTGTGGCCTCCGATTCCGTGACCGTGACGGTTTTCGCGCTGGATACCAGCGGCAACCCGACCGGGACGGGCGACAGCGAGCAACCCGGTGACGGCCAGCCCGATCCAGGCGATGACCCTGGTACCGACCCTAACCCGGACGGCGGTGACCAGAATCCGCCCGATGGCGGCCAGACCGACAATACCGACAACCCCGGCGCTCCGGTGCGCTGGATTGGCTTGCCGATCTGTGGCGCGGGCGTGAACCTGACCATGGTCATGGTCGGCCTGTTCCTGATGGCGGCCATGAAACGCCGCGAATGGTGAGCGATCGACGGCTCAGTCAGGGTTGACCCGGACCGAGCCTATCCAAGTCGTTCCGCCGGTAGTTGGATGAGTTTCTACCCCGACCCGGAACCTCTCCGGGTCGGGCTGTTTTTACGGTCGGACAGGAACCCGGATTCGGGCAAGATCTGGGTGGGGCGTTTGCCTGTCACTCGGCAGGTGTGGTGCGGTCCGCTTGCGAGAGGGTCCTCGGCGGCGGCGGTTGTCGGACGGACGGGGGGACAGGGCTTGCGGGGACGGCAGCGTCATTGGCAGGGGGATGCATCGGTGATCCAGCCTGGGATCGGCCGCTGCATCTCCCGGCCGCATCCGGCGGCGCCTGTTCGCCTTTCGTCCGCGCGCGACAGATGGTCAGAAGCCTGCTTGCCGGTAGCTCTGCAATCGCGGATGCGTTATAATGTTATCACTGCCGCCCGGCTGGTGAACAGAGGATTCCGGCCGGGTGTCGCGGTTTCGCAGCGCGGTTCCCGGGTAGGTCGTCGCCCTGAACGGGCAGGGGTGTTTCAGTGGCTTCTATTTGTTTCTATTTTCAGGTTCACCAGCCTTTGCGGCTCCGCCGTTACAGCATTTTTGACACCGATCACAACTACTTTGACGAGCCGAAAAACCGTGAAATCTGCCGCAAGGTGGCCGAGAAGTGCTACCTTCCGGCCAACCGGCTGATGCTCGACCTGGTCAAGCGGTACGAGGGCCATTTCAAGATCTCCTACTCGCTGACCGGGGTGGTGATCGAGCAGTTCGAGCGCTACGCCCCCGAGGTGCTGGACAGCTTTCAGCGGCTGGCCGAGACCGGCTGCGTCGAGTTTCTGGCGGAGACCTACTATCACTCGCTCAGCTTTCTCTACTCGCGCGACGAGTTCGCCGAGCAGGTCGCCATGCACCGCGACCGCATCATGCAGCTTTTCGGGTCCAAGCCGCAGGTTTTCCGCAACACCGAGCTCGTCCACAACAACGACGTCGCCACCTTCGTCGCCGACCTGGGCTACAAGGGGATCATCTGCGAGGGTGCCGACCACCTGCTGGGCTACCGGTCGCCGAACTATCTCTACCGGCCCCCGACCACCGACAAAGTCATTCTGTTGCTCAGGAACCACCGCCTGAGCGACGACGTGGCCTTCCGTTTTTCCAACCGGCACTGGTCCGAATGGCCGCTCACCACCGAAAAGTTCGGCCGCTGGATCAATGAGGTCAACGGCAACGGCTACACCGTCAACCTGTTCATGGACTACGAGACCCTCGGCGAACACCAGTGGGCCGAGACCGGCATCTTCGAGTTTCTCAACCACCTGCCGCACGAGATCTTCAAGCACCGGGACAACAACTTCAGGACGCCCTCGGAGGTGATCGACACCTACCCGGTTTCAGGCGAATACGACGTGCCGCACATGATCAGTTGGGCGGACGTCGAGCGCGATCTCTCGGCGTGGCTGGGCAACGCGATGCAGTCCAACGCCCTGCACGAGCTGTACCGGCTGGAGAAGGATGTGAAAGCGACCGGCGATCCGAACCTGATCCGGGACTGGCGGCTGATGCAGACCTCGGACCATTTCTACTACATGTGCGTGAAGTGGTTCTCCGACGGCGACGTGCACAAGTACTTCAATCCGTACGATACCCCCTATGACTCGTATATAAATTTCATGAACGCACTGGACAACCTTCGCCTGCGGCTCAAGCACAAGCAGAGGGTGTCCAGAAAGGTCGCCTTTCCCTATGGCCGTCGGGTGCGGGACGGCTTTCCTTCGCCCGAGCTGACCGGTTGAAAGCAGGGATCAGCAATCAGCGAGCCGGCGGGCTTATCCCGCCGGTCTTCCTCTGCGGGTGTGTCGAAGTTCCCGGATTGACCTGTCGAAGCCATGGCGCCGGTTTGGGTGGCGAACCGGCAAGCGTACCATTTTGACGGAGCGCGGCTGGCTGACGAAATATCGCCTCTATTTCCCTCGTGACGACATTTCGCCTGAAGAACCGAAGCCGCTCGCATCTGCGAGCCGCTGCCTGAAACCGCCTGCCGCGCATGGATAACTGAAGCCCGAACTCTGGACGCTGAACTCTTCCCCCACCCCGCGCTGCACCGGGGTTGTACGGTCTGGAACGCGTTTTTGGGGCGATTCGAGCGAAAACACTATTGCCACACACGATTTCGGGCGATAATTGCAGACAAGGCGTCCGTATGTCTGCGCACACGGGCGTGGGTGACATTACAGCAGTGGCGACGAGGACAGAGACCCCAGGGACAGGCCCGGTTGCCGAGCGGTCTGGCAGGCGTGCAATCCCGGTTCTACCCAAGGGTTGAGGCCGGAAAAAAGTGGCTCGCCCGGTCTTGACATCCCTTGGTGGCAACGTAAGATTGTCTTGCGTGAGCTGTTTATCGGGCTTGCGTTTGCGTGCCGCGCCAACGGCACAATGCGGGTCCAGGGCAGTGACTGACAGTTGTTGATGTTGGTCCCTGGCGCGGGAGATCACATTAACGGTAATTTGCCAACTCGCTCTCGAATGGTCGCAAAGCTGTGTGATACCGGCAACAACCTGCTGGCGCGGGCGGCCGGTGGCACTCTGTCGTGACTGTGATAACCGGCGGGCGGTCCGTCGGTTCGGCTGTTTGACAATAGGGTAATCGTTTCGCTGGGACGGTCGGCAAAGGCGAGTGACTGGCCTTCGGACCGCCCTGTTCGACCGGCAGCGGCCGCGGCTCTCCAGGGTCCGGGTCGCGTGATCCGGGATCTGGAAACCCGCGGGCGAACGCCGACAGGCGGGCGGCGAACAGGGCCAACCAGGCCGGGAATCGGCCGGCGCGGCGCCCCAGTGAAGAAACAGAATTGTTGCGATTGTAGTTCTAGTGCAGGAGGTAACCAGAATGTTGCGCAAGCAAAACTTCAGGGCCTGGGCGGTGTTTGCAGTCACCGCCTCTCTCTTCACCATGACGGGCCAGCTATGCATTCCGGGCAGGGGCCCGTCGCTGGCGATCACGGCCACGCCGTTGACGGGTGCCACCCCGCTGACGGTCACGTTGACCGCGACCGCCACACGCGGCGCTGAACCGTACACCTTCGCGTGGACGGCCGAACCGGCGTCCGCGGCCACGTTCGCCGATGCTGCTGCGGCCAATACCACGGCCACAGTCACGGCCGACGCTGTCCTCACCTGTACGGTGACGGATGCCAACAGCAGGACGGATACCGATTCCGAGACCATCAATGTCACGGCCCCACCGCTGGCGGTGGAGATCGTGGGTTCGGCGACGGCCGAAGCCGGAGACACCGTGGCCCTCACGGCTCTGGTCAGCAATGGGACGGCCATCGCCTATAACTGGTCGATCCAGGATCTCGGCGATGCCGGCACGGTCGCGTTTGACCCCGACGACGCCCAGGTGACGAATGCAACCTTCACAGCCGACGCTCTCGGCACGTTCACCATCAGGGTGGGCGTGGCTGACGCGGGCGGCGCCACCGCCAACGACACGATCGAGATCGTGGTCTCGGCGGCAACCTCGTTCGAGTTAACGACCGGCACCGATGTCCTGACCGGCACGGCGGGTAATGACATCTTCACCGCCGGGATCGGGACCATCCAGGTCGATGACGTGGTCAACGGCGCCGGCGGCGCGGATGTGCTCAATGCCGAGATCGCGGCCAACGTGCCCGCGGCCAACTTCATCAACATCGGGACCGTGAACTTCACGGTGGTCGGCACGGCCGACAGGACCGTCGACGCCACCAACTTCGTGGGCACGACGGCCTACAGCGCGGCGGGCACCGCCGGGTTGACGATCAACGTCGTCGAAGCCGGCGCGGACAACGCCGTCTCGCTGGCTGCGGGCTATGCTGACGCGTTCGCACTGGTTCCGGCGGGTGCACCGACCTCGGTTGCCCTGACCTTGAACGGCACGGCCGATGGCGCCGTGTTCGAATATGACGGGACGGGTGGTGCGAACGTGCTCGATACCATGACCGTGGCAGTGACGGCCGACAGCGTGATCGGACCGGCCACTGCGGCGATCTTCGCGGCGGCCGCCGGGGATATCGTGATTCCTGCTGACGAGGCGATCACCATCACGGGAGCCGGTGGTCTGACGATCATGGATGTCACGGCCGCTCTCATGACCGATCCGATTGATGCCTCGGGCCTGACTGGCGACTTTGTCATCAGTGTCGATGCCAGCGGCGGAGCCCAGACGTTCGACTTCAGCGATGGCGCTGGTCAGCAGGCACTGGGCGTTGACCAGGTTACCTTGCAGGAAGGCAGCACCAATGCCCTGGACGTCACTTTTGATGATGCGGACAACAACGTGGTCATCGAGGTGGCCCTGGCTGAGGGCGAGACCGCCGGAGCGATCACCGCTGATTACGACGGTGGTGACGCGGACGACGCCTTGACCATCAATCTTGCCGGTGACGGCGATGGCTGCGGTGCGATCAACGTTGGTGGTGGCGGCGCCGACCTGGGCGTGGATACGCTGACCATCAATTCGGGCGGCACGACCGCCAACACGACCGGGGCCATCACGATGACCGATCAGGCCTTCGTGACGGAGACGATCGTGATCACCGGCGATCAGGATCTGACCACCACCTTGCTGGCGGCCGGCCCCAGCGTCGTCGTGAATGCGTCGGCGTTGACCGGCGACCTGGATATTACGGGCGCCAACGGCGCTGACCAGATCACCGGCGGCGCGGGCGACGACACCATCGCAGGTGGCACCGGCAACGACCAGCTCGTCGGCGGCGCGGGTGCCGATGAACTCAGCGGCGGCGCTGGCGTCGACCAAGTCACCGGCGGTGATGGCGTTGACACGTTTGTGCTGGACACGATCGTTCTGAATGCCAACAGAGAGCTTATCCAGGACTTCGTGGCTGGTGCGGACGGCGATATCCTTCACTTCGACATCGCTACCTTCACTGATTATGACGGCGGCGATGTGACCATCGTTGATGCGGCCAGCGTCGGCGATGATGCTGGTGCGGATAACGAAGTGGTTGTGGATACCGCAGCCAACATCGCTGGCATTGACACCAGCGGCGGCAACGGCTCGAACCCGATTGCCATCGCCAGTGACACCGGCGACATCTATTATGATGCCAACGGAGATTTCTCCGATGCCGTTGTGATCGGCAACATCACGGCCGCCGAAGTGGCGGAGTTGGTCGCCGACAACTTCTTGTTCGAGTAAGCCGGCCTGGGATGCCGTTACGGCTCCCTGACGGCTACACTTGATCGTGAACTCTGTTTGAGCCCGGTGGGCACTATCCCACCGGGCTCTTTCTTTGCCCGGCCCGCAAGGACGAGGCAGGAGGGAGGAGGACCAGTGGGCCGAGCAGAAGCTCGCCGGTTCCGGATTCCCATCCTCATTCCTCCGGAATGCGGAAGGAATTCCGCCTGAAGATGCGACCCGGAATGGATTCCGGGTCGAGCGCGGGCTGGTCCCAGATTCCTATCTGGGACCCTTCTGCCGACGATTCCTATCGTCATTCATACGTGAATGCGGAAGGGATTCCGCCCGAAGATGCGACCCGGAATGGATTCCGGGTCGAGCGGGCTCATGGGCAGCCTTGCCAGCGAGCGGAATGCGGAAAGGATTCCGCCTCAAGCTGCGACCCAGAATGGATTCTGGGTCGAGCGAAAGATGCGACCCAGAATGGATTCCGGGTCGAGCGGAAGCTGGTCCCAGATTCCCATCTGGGACCTTTCTGCCGAGGATTCCCATCCTCATTTATGCGTCCCATGGATCCACATCCATAGGTGCGTCTCGCGAACCTGCGGCGATGCGAGCAGAGCTGTACCACCAATCCTGCGGACTGACTACGAGCCCTTTGCGAAAGGGGTTGTCGTGGAGGTAACGGAGCTTCTGTTCGAAGACGGCCTCGGAGATGATCGCCTGCGGATGAAATCCTGGTTGCCAGAGGCCGAGTTCTCCTGCCGCCCGCCTGCCGGGTTCAGTGGCCTCGGAGAGCCATCGCAGTAAGCTGTGCCGGCTGTCGGCCTTCAGAAGGTCGTGGACTGTGCGGCTGGTGTATCGCTTGAAATCACGGATGACAGGCTGGACGTGGCCGTCACAACCGGCGATCAGGTGCAGGTGGTTGGGCATAAGAACATAGCCCATGACTTTGAGGCCTTTTTGACGGCGGCAGTAACGAAGGCTGTCAAAGATCGGTTCTGCGTAACGGCGGTCAATGAAGACCGGCAGCCACTCCAGGACCGTTATTGTACAGAAGTAAGCCAAGTGCTCATCAGCGCGGTAACGAGGCATGAAGGCATGGTAGCAGTAGGGTGCGGGTAGGGGAAGGATTCGAGGTCGAGCGGGGCATCACGCTGTTCCCAGATTCCCATCTGGGACCTTCCTGCAGAGGATTCCCGTCCTCATTCATGCAGAATGCGGAAGGGATTCCGCCTGAAGAGGCGACCCGGAATGGATTCCGGGTCGAGCGGAGTGGATTCCGGGTCGAGCGGGCTCATGGGCAGCCTTGCCAGCGAGCGGGAATGCGGAAAGGATTCCGCCTGAAGATGCGACCCGGAAGGGATTCCGGGTCGAGCGGTCCGCGGGCGCGGACCCTACTCCTCATTTACGCCCTGGCCTGGATCGGTTACCTTTGTCGGCGGTTGCCGCTGCTTTCTCGGTTGCGCGGAGGTAGTGACTTGGCGGTTGAGGATTGGGAGATATCACGGACGACGGGCAAGTGCGCGGCCTCGGACCGGCCGCTGGCCGAGGGAGAGGCTTATTACGCGGTGCTGCTGGAGACCACGGCCGGACTCGAGCGGCGCGACTACAGCGAGGAGGCCTGGAGCGGCCCGCCGGAGGGCACGTTCTGCTATTGGCGCGGGCGGGTGCCGATTCGCGAGAAGAAGCCAGGCACGTACGCTGTTGACACGGCCGTCCTGTCCCAGCTTTTTGTCCAGCTCGAGGAGGCGGCCTCGGAGTCGAGGCAGCAATTGCGGTTCGTGCTGGCGCTGCTGCTGATGCGCAAGCGGCTGCTCAAGATGGACCGGGCGGTCAGCGAGGAAGGGCAGGAATACTGGCTGATGCGGATGACCGCCGACCAGAGCATCCACCGGGTGCTCAACCCGCGGCTGGCCAACGACCAGATCGAACGGCTCAGCGTCCAGTTGACCGCCATCCTCAGCGGTGAAGTGAATGCCCTGCAGATCGTCGAAGAGCCGGAGGGGGAGAGAATGACGAATGAAGACCCGAAAGCGGCGGCAGGGGAAGCAGGAAATGATCAACCGGAGCTAGAAGGTGGGGCGCGGAGGGTGGAAGTTCCGCCGGCGCGGAACGATGAATGATGACGCCGGCCCCGGAACCACTTCCGGGGCCCCTCTGGCGAGGATTCCCATCTTCATTCGTGCGGAATGCGGAAGGGATTCCGCCTGAGGATGCGACCCGGAAGGGATTCCGGGTCGAGCGAAGGCAGGTCACCCGTCATGATGCATATGGCAAGGCTCGCATGTGCCGCGTTACTCCTGGCGATGCTCCTGGCCGGGGTGGCCGGATGCCCGCCGAACGGGGGCCTCTCGCAATTCGAAGAGCCGCTCCCGATGAGCTCGGTGATCGAGCGGGTCAACGACAACAACCGAAAAATGAATTTCCTTCTTTGGGGGCGCATCAGTTCGGCCACCGGCAAGTGGCGGCGCGGCCCGGACGAGTCGGCTCAGAGCACGTCGTTCGACATGAAGGGCGTTCTGCTGTACCGCAAACCGCGGGACATGTACTTCCGGCTGGAACAGACCTTGGCGGGCAAGCTCGAAGCCGGCTCAAACACCCGGGAGTTCTGGGTCTGGGAGCGCGCCAGCGACAGCCGGTACTGGTGGGGCGAGCACCGCTGGCTGAGGGACAGCGAGGATGTGGATCTGCCCATACGCCCGGACGTGCTCCTGGACGTCCTGGGTGTCGGCGACCTGCCCTGCGAGACCACTGGGCCGCGCGGGCCCGTACTGTGGGTGGTGGAGGCGGAATATCAGCTTGTCTTCCTGGACGTCGACGAGACCGGCCAATCGTACATCACCAAGGTCATGGACGTGGGACGGCGCCCGCCGTACCTGATCGACTCGGTCCGCTACTTCAATCGCGACGGCGTGCCGACCATGCTGGTCGGGCTTTCGGACTATCGCAAGGTCGAGGGCAGCGAGGTTCTGGCTCCCCGCCGGATCGAGATGAGGTCACTGGAGAACGAGAACCAGATGACACTGCAGTTCTCCGAGATGAAGCGATATGAGCAGGCCGGCGTGGAAAGCTATTTCATCTCGCCCATGCAGCGGGGCGACCGCAACCTCAGCCACGTGCGGCGCGTGGATGGCTGGCGACCCTTCCCGCGGCCGTCAAGCGGGCCGGCCACTTTGCCGTCGTCCATGCCCACGACGCGGCCGGGTTCGGTGAAACCATGACCAGCGGATCAGCAGTTCGATCGCCAATTGCGGGTGCCGCGGTCCTGTTCGCGGTGTTCGCCATCGCGACTGCGGGGATGGCTACCGCGGAAGAGCGTGCGATCGAGCAGTTGAACGTTGCCGGCGGCCGGCAGATCCTCTGGTTTGTGACGGGCATCCTCGAACCGGGCGACAAAGCGCCGCCCCAACTGATCCAATGGTTCTCCTTTCTGGACAAGCCGGCTGATTCGCCGCGCGCGGCCTCGTTCAGGCCCCAGGTTGGGCGGATCGCGATGGTAGCGTCGGTTGGTGACAAGCTCCACGTGTTCTACAGCGACGGTGTTCACTACAGCTATTCGAAATCCGTCGATTCGCGCCAGATACGGCTGCCGGATTCGGCCATGCCTCTGGCGATCGGCAGCGATTCGAAGGCATCGCCGCCGGTTCTGTGGGCCCTGGTCGGGGATCAGACGGCCGACCGGGTTGAGGCCGCCTGGCGTGCAGTGCAGAAGCCCGGGACAACCAGGCCGGCGGCCGAGACCGTTTCGACGGCCGCGGAGGGCCAGGGACCTTCGGGCGTCTGGCCGTCTGAGCCGACATCCCGTCCGTTCGGCAGCTACCATCTGGTGCAATATGACGGCGTCAACTGGCAGCCGGGTTTTCCTGCCCCCGCGGATTTCTCGGCCAGCGGCCCTGTGTGGCTTTGCGCTTCGGGGAATCGACAAATCGTGATTTGGCAGCCGGATGCGAAGGTCGGCACGATTCGTTCCTCCTGGCAGGCCGATGGCCGCTGGCATGATTGCCAGCCTTTGGAACTGCCGGGACCACCGGCGGCCGGCTTTGCGATGGCCGGCAACGACGGGGTGGTGTTCGCCGCCCTGATCCGCCAGCCTGTCGCCGCGGACGGGTTGAGATGCTGGGTGTGGGGCATGCACGCGGAGTGGAGCCAGCTGGGCCAGCCGCAGTGGGGTCCCGTGCCTTCACCGCTCGACGAGGCCGGCAAGCCGCTGGATGTGCCGGCCGGTTCGGTGGTGACGGTGTTCCAGGATTCGCTCGCCGTGGTCCGATCCACGGGACGGCAGGCGGAAGTCGGCCTGTGGTCGCTGAAAGACGGCCGGGTCGTCAGGCCGTTTGTCAGCGTCCCCGCCCGGCAGACCGAGGGCAGACCTCGTTCGGGCCGCGGCCTGGTGGACGTGGTCATCCTGGCGGTGCTGATGGGCGTCTTCGTGCTGGTCTTCCGGCGCCGCAACCAGGCGCTGTTATCGCCGCTCTCGCTTCCCGAGAGCGTGAGGGTGGCGAACGTCAGGCAGCGGCTGGGCGGGGCGCTCGTTGACATGCTGCCCGCGCTGGTGCTGGTGACCTGGTGGTGGTACAAGCCGCTCCGGGAGTTCAGCGACGACTTTTACCACGCGCTGGGGTCGCCCGAGCAGTTGAAGAACCTCGCCGTGCCGACGACCCTGTTCTGGGCGGACCTGGTGTTTCGGGCGATGTACACCACTTATTGCCTCCTATTCGAGTTGATGTGGGGGTTTACCCCGGGCAAGCGGTTGATGGGCTGCCGGGTGGCGGGCGAATCGCTTCGCGAGCCGACGCCCCTGCAGATCATCGCCCGCAACGCCACGCGGATGATCGAACTCGAGCCCGCGATGCTGTTTTTCCTGGCGATCATCTTCTTCACCCCGTACCGCCAGCGGATCGGGGACCTGCTTGCCCGGACACTGGTGATCGAGGGCGAGCTGCCGTCGGAGGAGGAGGAAGAGGAAGAAGAGAAAGAATAATGAATACGGGGAGACAGAAGACAGGAGACAGAAGACAGTAGGCCCCGCCCCGGCGGACCATCGGACTGAACCCTGAACCCTGAACCCGAACCCTCACCGCGGTCCGCGAGCGCGGACCCTACGCCAGTTCCCGCCACACGTGCTTCCAGTCGGCTGCCGGCCGGCCGATGCGGTTGAGGTACTGCTTGAGCACTCGCAGCCGATCGGTTCGACTGACTTCGGGGACCTCTTGTAAGCCTTCGCTGAGTTGCCTCAGTGCGCGAAGGTTCGCCAGCGGGGTGCGAGAAGAGACTCGGCGGAGGTTTGGATAGTCGGCCAAGACCACGATCGGCGTCTCGTCCGAAGCCGGACTGTCGCATATGGCCAGGTCCTGCGTGTTCAGGTTGTCGCAAACGAAGCCTTCCTGGTCGAGCTTGCGGAAGAGGGTGGCGATCTGGTGTGCGATGCTGACCATGGCGCGATACCGCTTGCTGGGCGGCAACTCCTTCATCTGCGCGTCGATGAAGTCATCCGGCGGCTTTCCCCTCGGGTTCTCGATGAAGATGAGAGCGTACCGAAGCAAGCCGCAGAAACGCCTCTCGCAGACGGCCAAGGGGCGTGCGGCCGGGATGCCACGGTTGAGCAGGGCATTTCCGGTTTTCCAGAGCTGCATCTCAGGAGACGAGAACAAAACATACTTGAGTCGTTTGCCGAGGGGCGGGCGGTAGTGGCGGAAGACCACCGCGATGGATTCGCCGGTTTCGAGTTCCAGAACAAATGAACCCCGCAGGCGTCCATCATCGCCTCCCAAGGCGGTGTTTTGCGCCCGCGAGAAGAAATCCATCCTCGATGTCAGCCACTTACGCCACCACTGGAGGGTCAGAGGCGCCTTGGGGATCGCGGACCCGGGTGCGGCTTGCCTGGCCCAGAGGAATACGTGGGCTGTGGTATCGTGCTCCATACGGAGTATGCCAAATCGCCGGCCGTTGCGAAGCGCCTGGCGGTCGCGCTTGGCGGCGAGGGCGGCGGCGTGAGCCTGCGCGGCGAGATCGAGCTGCCGAAGCAATCTGCGGCGGTCTCGGACAAGACTCAGACCCGGTTGAAGACGGTCGCGCCAGGCCAGGTAGAGATCGAGGAAGCGGACCCGCTTGGACAGCGAGGCGTTCGTGCGGAACCAGTGGCCGAAACAGGCCAGATTGCGGGTTGCCCGCTTTTCGCCGACTTGTCGGCCGATCGACACCGCCTGCAAGTCGACGAAGCGCACGCTGAAACCACCGTCCGATGCTCGGCTGACGAGGATGTTGCCGGCGTGCAGGTCGGTGTGGACGAAGCTGTTGTGATGGGCGCAGGCGAGAAGCTTGGCAACCGCATCGATGAGCCGATTCGTCTCGGCTCGAGACCCGGTCTCAGGCGGCTTTCGCTCGCGCCAGTATTCGTCCAGCGGGCGGGCGTCGGGTGCTTCGAGAGTGATTAGAATGCTGGCGGACTCTTTTCCCCGGGCAGGCGCCCACGCGGCGGCCACGGGGTCGACGGTCGCGATGCCGTGCTGCCGGGCATAATCGGCGGCTCGCCACTCGCGCAGGCAGTCCGGCCCCAGCACGAGCCGCCGCAAACGGTCCCAGTGCGTTGCCGGCCTGGCGATCTTGGCGAATAGAACCCCTTTGTCCGTGGTGACGCGGAAGACATCCCGCAGCGAGTTGGTTTTGACGAGTTCGGCGCGGGCGTCGTGCCGCAGGGCGAGCCAACGGGGGGCGTCGGCCGATTCAATGAATGCCAGCCAGTCGGTCCGGATTCGCCACCGCCAGCCGCCCATCGTCCGGTCGGCCCATCCTGGCGATGCGGCACTCCGGGCGTCCGGCACGGTGTCGCCGGCGGTGCCGGCCGAGGATGGATGATCAGTCATCACCATCAATGTCCGGTGGTCATGCGACGGCTGTTTCACTGAGCTGATGCTTGACCTCGCCTCCGACGATGGTCACGGCGGCCCGGCCGGTGACCTGCCACCCGTTGAACGGGGTGTTGCAGCTCTTCGATCGGAACTGGCTCGCGTCGATCGTCCAGCGGCAGTTCGGGTCGATCAGCGTCACGTCGGCGTCGGCGCCGACAGCCAGCGTCCCCTTGTTCACCGAGATCACCTTTGCCGGGCGAACAGTCATTCGCTCGATCATGGCCGGCCAGTCCATCACACCCGACTCGAGCAGGGCTTTCATGAACAGCGGCAGGGCGGTCTCCAGGCCGATGACCCCAAACGGGGCGGTCGAGAACTCGAGTTCCTTTTCCTGGATGCCGTGGGGCGCGTGGTCGGTGACCAGGCAGTCGATTGTCCCATCAGCAACGCCTTTACGGCAGGCATCCACGTCCTCCTGCGATCGCAACGGCGGGTTCATCTTGAAGTTCGGGTCATAGGAGGCGCATTCAGCCTCGGTGAGGACCAGGTGGTGGGCACACACCTCGGCGGTGACCGGAAGCCCGGCGGCCTTCGCCTGGCTGACCAGTTCGACGGCCCGGGCGGTGGAAATGTGGCACACGTGGTATCGGGCGCCGGTTGCCCGGACCAGGGTCAGGTCTCGCTGGAGCATCAGTTCCTCGGCGATCGGGCTGATGCCGGGCAGGCCGAGTCGCACGGCCGTGGCTCCGCCGTTCATGACGCCGCCGCCGGCGACGTGCGGGTCCTCGCAGTGCTGCATGATCGCCCTGTCGAACATGCGGACATAGTTGAGGGCCTGAAGCATCAGTTGGGAGTTGGCCACCCCGCACCCGTCGTCGGAGAAGCCCACCGCGCCCGAGCGGACCATCTGGCCCATCTCGGCCAGTTCCTTGCCCTGGCGATCCTTGGTGATTGCCCCGATCGGGTAGACGTTGCAGGCCCCGGCCCGCTGCGACTGGCGGCAGATAAACTCGATGGAGGCCTCATCGTCAAGGGTCGGTTTTGTGTTCGGCATGCAGGCGACCGAGGTGAAGCCGCCCGCGACGGCCGCGGCTGTGCCGGTTTCAATCGTCTCCTCGTCCTCGTCGCCCGGCTCGCGGAGGTGTACGTGGATGTCAATCAGCCCTGGGCAGACGATCAAGCCCGAGGCGTCGATTCTGCGGGCACCTGAGGCGGAGAGGTTGTCGGCGACTTGCGCGACTTTGCCATCCGCCAGCAGCAGGTCGGTGGCGCGATCCAGCCGGCTGGCCGGGTCGATGACTCTTCCGCCCTTGATCAGGATTGTCTGCGAGGCCATGGCCTTCCTCTCGAGTTCGGGTGCCCAAGCTTCGCCTCGGGCGGCGCGTTCGGCCACCCGGCAGGCGACGGAATTGTACATCAAGCGGGCGATGGCTGGCCATCCCCCCGGTCTCCTGACAGCAGAGTGAGGGGCGGTTAGACTGGGGCCTAAGTCCTGTACTGACGGGTCTTATGGAGGCCTTACGATGTTGTCGAGAGGTGCGGTTCGATTGTCGGCATCACTGCTGGTCACTCTAACGGTCGTGGGATCCGTCCTCGGGGCCGCGCCGGCCACCCAGCCGGTATCGATTCTGGATCGTGGCCAGACGCTGCGGGACCTGCGTGCTCACCTGCTGCGGCGGGCGCCACGCTTCATCGCGCCGAGCGATCCGGCCGAGTGGCTCGTGCAGGCCGAGCAGACCCGCGAGAACGTCCTCAGGAACGTCGTATTCAAAGGGGTGCCGCAGCAGTGGCTCGACGGGCCGGTCAATATGGTCTGGCAGGAGACACTGCCGGGCAAGGGATACACGATCCGCAAGCTTCGTTATGAAGCGGTGCCCGGCTTCTGGGTCGGGGCCCTGCTGTATGAACCGGAAGGCCTCAAGGGCAAGGTCCCGGTCGTGCTCAACGCCAACGGGCACGTCGGCGCCCCCGGCATGACTATCGACTACAAGCAGATGCGCTGCATCAACTTGGCAAAGCGGGGCATGCTGGCCCTCAACTTCGAGTGGCTCGGGATGGGGCAGTTGCGTGGGCCGGGCTACGCTCACGGTAATGTGTCCCATCTCGACCTGTGTGGCCGTGCGGGCGTATCGGTGTTTTATCAGTCGCTCAAACGCGGGCTGGATGTACTGCTGTCGCATCCGTCGGCCGACCCGGAGCGGACCGCGGTGACCGGGCTTTCCGGCGGCGGGTGGCAGACGATCTTCTTCAGCTCGCTCGACACGCGGGTCAAGCTGTGTGCCCCCAACGCCGGCTATAGCGGCATCGATCGGCGGATCTGGGAAACACGGGACATCGGCGACCGCGAGCAGAACCCGGCCGACCTGGTGGCCATCGCCGATTACCCCGTGCTGACGGCCCTGCTGGCCCCACGGCCGGCGCTGCTCATCTACAACGCTCAGGATGACTGCTGCTTCTATGCTGCCACCGCGAGGCTGTCCGTCTTCGAGCCCGTTGTGCCGGTCTACGAGATGCTCGGCGTCGCCGATCGCTTCGCCATGCACGTCAACAGCGATCCGGGCACGCACAACTACCTGAAGGACAACCGCCAGGCGTTCTACCGTTTCATCAACCGCCAGTTCATGCCTGCCGATCAGCGCGTTGACGAGGAGATCCCCTCGGATGATGAGCTCCGCAAGCAGGACGAGCTGAAGATCGAGTATCCGGCCGACAACGCGGATTTGCTGTCGCTGGCGGAGCAGGCGATGCGCGACTTGCCGGCCAAGAAGTGTCCGGCGGGTGACGAGGCTGCCCGCAAGTTGTGGTGCGACAGTACCCGTGCGGCTTTGTCTACGATCCTGAGGGCCGATACCCTTTGGCGGGTCGCCCCCACGGTGAGCAAATTGTCGACGAGCACCATGCCGGTCGGGCAGACGCGCGGGGCCGCGATGAGCCTTCGCGTGGGCGGATGGTGGACACTGCCGATGGTTGAATATGTGCCCAAGGATGCGCCTGCTGTCTGTCGCCTCGTTGTCACGGATGGCGGCATCGAGAAGGCCCGAGATCTTGTTGCGGCGGGGTTCGAGCGAGGTGAACGGGTGATTGTGGCAGATATCCTTTTCACCGGGGAGTGCGTGCCGCGAATCACGGGTTCGTGGCAGTTCTCGGGTATGCTGGACGCGGTCGGCTATCGCCCGCTGGGAATGCAAGTGGCCCAACTGGATGCGATCATCGAGCACCTTCTGCGATACTATCCGGGTGAGGCAGTGCATCTGACAACACGAGGCCGCGTATCCGGGTTGGCAGCCCTCACCACGATGGCATGGATGCCCGGACGCGTGGCAAGCCTGACCCTCCACGACGCAGTGCCTAGCTTGAAGGACCTGATAACCAAGAAAGCGTCGTGGAACGACGCCCCGTCGATGTTCTGCTTCGGCCTGCTGGAGGTTGCCGACGTGCCCGAACTGATTGAGTTGGCCAAGCCCACTGTTGTCGAACTCGTCAACAAATAGCGGCTGATGCGCGCAGCAGGCGTGAATTCTCCCTCGCCTCTTTCGCCGCGGGCCACGTTTGTTTACGCTTGGAGCCGATCTCGGTAGGCTCAGTTGGCTCGGGTGCCACTGGCGGCTTGCCCGCACGGGCAGACAAGCTGCCCGTGGCACCCAACTGGGATAGGTCCTTGGGGCTGCATGAGAGTGTTGTCGGCAGCCAGGTCCGGACCGGGTCCGAGTTGGCACCGGGGATGGTTTCAGGGGTATCTGTCCATGGTTCCAGTGGGTCTCAAGAATAGAGTGCAGCGGGTGCATCTGGTGTTGCCTATGCTCGTGTCGGTTATGGCCGCCGTCGCGGCGAGTGCTTCGGCGGCCGAGCCCGTGTCTCGATTCAGGGCCGCGAAGTCGGGTGAGAGTTCGCCTCGGCCGCCGTGGCGGGCGTTGGCTGATTATCCTCGACCCCCGGCACCTGACACAGGCTGGGGGATCCATGACGACCCGGGATGCGACTGGAAGGCCAAGGATCTCGACGCCTTCTTCAAGGAGTTGAGGCAGCGATACGGCTTCACCTGGTTCAAGGTGCTCGACTGCGGGATGAACAAGGTCGACGTCGTCGAGGCCGCCAGCCGCAACGGGGTCGAGCCCGTGGTGCGGATCTACGTGTCCGGCCCGAGCCCCTTTTATCCGCGCCCGGGCGATGAGGAAAAGCGCTTCCGCGAGATCGTCCGCACGTATGTGGCCGCCGGCGCCCATTACTTTGAAAGCGGCAACGAACCCAACCTCGGCCTGGAGTGGTCACCCGGCGAATTCGACAAGCCTGACCCGGTCGGCCGCCTGTGCCGCCAGTGGCTGCGCGTCAGGCGGATCATTACCGAAGAGGGCGGCATCCCCGTGTTCTACGCCATGACGCCGGGCTCGGCCGGCAAGTGGTACGCCGACTGCTTCGAGACCTTCAGGAAGATGGGCAAGATCGAAGCGGCTTTCGCGGGTTGCGCGATCGGAGCCCACCTGTGCTCGCTCAATCATCCGCTCGACTACCCCTTCAACGCCAAAAAGAACCTGCCCCACGCCAATCCGAAGGAGCGGTTCGAGTCGCTCATGAAGGACAACACCTGCTACCTGCTCGGCGAGTTGATCATGCACCTGATGGACGAGTATTTGCCCTACCCTATTCCCATCCTGAGCACCGAGGGCGGGGCGGCGCTCGGCGCCAGTGAGGACAGGAACTATCCCAAGGTGACGCCAGAGCTTCATCGCGACATGAACCTGGAGATCTTCCAGCGGTTCGACCCACGGCATCCCAAGTACTGGGGTGACCCGTTGTTCGCCCAGATGAGCTGGATCTACCACGCCCGCACCGGCTCGTTCATGTGGGACAGTTGGTTCGACCACCCGCAGTACGGCGACCTGCCCATTCTGGCCGCACTGGAGAAAGCCAGAAAGTTCGATCGAGGTGTCGCGTTTCGAAAGCCGGCGACGGGCAGAGGACAGTGAGCAGTTGGCCGAGGAAGGAGGACATCGTGCGTATCGTCGTTGTTGACGGCCAGACCATGAACCCCGGCGACAATCCGTGGGACGAGATCGCGGCTCTCGGTGAGCTGACCGTCTACGAGCGCTCGGCCCACGAGCAACTGCTCGAACGTGCGGGCGGGGCCGATGTCATCGTCACCAACAAGGTTCCCGTGACCGCGGAGGACCTGGGGCGCCTCGTGAAGTTGAAGATGATCGCGGTGACGGCCACGGGCTACAACGTTGTGGACGTTGCGGCGGCCCGGGTTCGCGGGATCCCGGTCTGCAACGTGCCGGTGTACGCGACGGCCGGCGTTGCTCAGTTCACGTTTGCTCTCCTGCTGGAGTTGTGCCACCACGTCGGCGCACACGATGCCTCGGTCAAGCAGGGAACGTGGACGCGCAGCCCCGACTTTTCCTATTGTGAAACGCCGCAGATCGAGTTGGCCGACCGTGTGTTCGGAGTGGTCGGGTATGGCCGTATCGGTCGTAAGGTGGCCCGGATCGCCCGGGCCTTCGATATGAAGGTCATCGCCTGTGACCAGCAGCGAGCCCCCGGCACCGCCGAGGGCGAGATCCGGTTCGTCGACATGCGGACGCTGTTTACTGAGGCTGACGTAGTGAGCCTGCACTGTCCCCAGACGCCCGAGACCACCGGGCTGGTGAACGCGGATCGCCTGAAACTGATGCGGCCGCATGCCTTCCTCATCAATACCGGCCGTGGCGGGCTGGTCGTCGAACGCGACCTTGCCGATGCGCTGAACGACGAGCGGATCGCCGCTGCGGCCGTCGATGTCGTGGCTATCGAGCCGATTCGCGGCGACAACCCGCTGCTGACTGCCAGGAACATCATCATCACCCCGCACATGGCGTGGGCCGGCCTGGCCGCCCGAAAACGCCTGATGGCCATCACCGCCGAGAACATCCGCGCCTTCCAGCGGGGAAAGCCGGTCAACGTGGTAAACTGAGCGGAAAAAGGGGGACACCGCAGCTTGTTGAGGCAGGCGGACGACGATAAGGAGCAGTGTCCCCCTTCTCGCTGAACCACGAGGAGCAGCACCAATGGACCCCAACCCGGACGTTCCCAGCATTCTTAAGCGCCTCGAGCCCTATTGGGACCGTGTCGTCCGCCGGCCGCTTTCGAACGAGGAAATCCAGGCGATTGAGCAGGAAGTCAACAGGCCCATGCCACAGTGCCTGCGGCAGTTCCTCGGGATCCTCGGAGTATTCCAGAACGCGACCCCCGACTTCTTCGCCCAGAAGCGGGACTTTGTCGAGGCTGCCCAGTTTCTGCCCGAGTTGCTCGGTCCTCAGGCCAAGGAGTACTTTCCCTTCGCGGACGATGGTGCGGGCGACTACAACGCCCTGCGGATCGGGGAGCCGGAGGACCAAATCTATTTCATCGACCATGAAAGACGCTCAGCAGAGCCGATCGGCAAGACGTTTCAGCAATGGCTCGTGGAGATCGTCGATGCTGCCATCGCTGGTATGTCCGAGCGGCGGCACGTCTCTGAGATGAAGTGGGCCGTTCAGTTCAACTTCGATACGTCTTCCATTGAGCCTGTCCTGGCGGTCCTGGCCAAGGTGGGGGAGCTTTCGGCTCCGCGGTCCAGCGCAGGTAAGGTTCAAGAGCCTAGTTCGCTCCCGCCCGCCGGGCCGGTCGGACTCCTGAGATGGCTTTTCGGCAGGAAGCCCGAACCGCCGCCGAGGCCCCCGAACGACGGATTCACGTGGGAATATCGCGGGAAAAGCCCTGCAGGGGTGCATAGCTGGGCGTTGAACATCGCCTGGCGGGGTGCGGCGCTGGAAATCAGCAGGCTCGATTTCCCGGCTTGGTCGCTGCCCCTGGTTTCCTTTAACTTCCACGAACCGGTATCAGTTGCCAAACATGAATCGTTGATTCGCCGGCTGGACTCGCTCTTCCGTGCGAGCGGCCTGAACTACAGGCTCTGCGACTATGGCCCCATCCCTGACGAAGCCTCGCCACCGCGAGCAGGCCTGAACCGTGAGCCCTTCTCCACTTCTCAGGGCATCAGTGGTTGCGCGAGAAATGGTCCCACACCTTGAAGACCTTTGTCGCATTGGTCCCGCCCGGGTTGTTGTAGCGGATGGGGTTGAGTTGGGCGGCGTGAATCTGGCCCTGGGGATCAACCACTCGCTTGGCGTGTAGATCGCTATACAGGACGTTGTAACTCTTGAGGTGGTAGCCCTCGTAAGGCTCGCGGTCGTATAGCTTGCCCTCCCAGGTGAAGGTGTCCTTGCCCGCGAAGTAACCGTCCGTAATGAAGGCGTGGATGGCATGCTTGCCGCGTGCCCCGGTGGGGAACGGGCCGAGGAATTCCGGAGCGGAATCAACGGCCTCGTTCAGGTACTGCCAGTAGGGCGATTCGTTCGCCAGCGACGCGTCGCCGTAGCGGACCGACTCTTCCGGGTACATCTGGCCGCCGGCGTCGCGCGGCGAGGCGGCGGGGATCAGGGGTGCGGCGTAGTTGTATGAGCTGAAAGGGGAGATGGGGAAGGTGTGCGAGTTCTGATATCCCGGCTGGCCGCGTTTGGGGGCGCGATAGCAGCTCAGGAACTGGGCGACGCCGTTCGATCCGGTGCTGTCGGTGGCCCTGTTGTTCGGGCAGTAAAAGAGTTCCGGGTTCGCCCCCACGTACTTGGGATAGAGTGGGCCGATGTTCACGAGGGCCCAGTCGTGCAGCTCACTGTTGGTGTACCCGAGGTAGTACTTACCCTCCATCAACGAGAACCTGAACGAGCCGGCCCACGGCAGGATCGCCTTATTATCGGAGGAGTAGGCCGAACAGGCGATGCCCTGCTGCTTCAGATGTGAGAGGCACACCGCCGCCCGAGTCTGCTCGCGGGCCCGGGCCAGCGCCGGCAGCAGCACGGCGACGAGAAGGGCGATGATGGCAACGACAACAAGGACCTCAATCAAGGTGAAGCCCAGGGTGGCCCCGGGTCCTGGCCGACCACTGCGGACTGGATACACTCGCCACGTCATACACCACCAACAAGCAACCGCACGGCATCGGTATATTATACGCGAGAGTTGCGGTTTCTCGCGGTCGAAAGGGCCGGCAAGGGCTGGCGGACGGCCGACTGGCCGTGGCAGCTCAGTCGATCTCCAGCTTCTCGCGAACGGTCGCCACGACCAGGCCGTTGATGCGGAGGGTCTTTCTCGGCGAGCCGTGGCCGGCCTCAACCGTGACCTGTGCCGTGCGCAGCCCCAGTGTTTTGGCGATGAGTTTGCAGACCGCCGCGTTGGCCGCCCCTTTTTCGGGCGCCGCCGAGACGGTGATCTTGAGGGCGCCGTCCAATTCACCGACGATCTTGTCGCGAGATGATTTCGGGACGATCTTCACGGGCAGAAGGACGTCCTCGCCTTGCTGGCTAAGCGTAATCATGCCCGACAGGGTACTACGCCATGCTGGGCGGGTCGAGCCACTCGTGATTCGGGTCGATGTGTCGGTCCCAGTGGGCGGCGGCCAGTTGCTGACCCATGTCCCGAGTGTGATAGACGCCGGTTATCACACCCACCCGGACGACCAGCACGAGGCTGGCCGCGACGGCCCCGCAGCATATACGGGCGATGTGCAGCCTGGCCCGCTGCCACCGCGACATGCCCGGCCGCATCTTCAGCAGGCGAGCGGCGGCCTCTGACGCCCGCGCCACGCGGCGGAGCCTGCGCAGAGCCCGGCTGCTCGCCCGGTTGTGCAGGCCGTGCGGAAGCGGCTGATTCTGGAGCAGCATCAGGCCGGTGTGCACCGTGCTCACCCGTCGCACCTGGTCGGCGCAACCCGGGCAGAGCCGAATGTGATCGGAAAGCCGGCCGGGCAGCGCGCCGCCGGTATCCGCCCACTTGAGCAGATCCGGTCTGCTGCAACCTGACTGGGTGAGGCCCTCATTTGAGATGTGCTTGGGCCTTCGAGAGATGTTGTCAAAACGCCTCATGGATTTGCCTCCCGTCCAATCATGTCTGCAAGCCGCAGGATGGCTTCCCGGCGATACAGCCTGGCGGTGCCGTTCCGTATCCCCAGGATCCTGGCGACTTGGGCATAGGGCAGTTCGGCCAGTTCGCGCAGAACGATGACGTTCCGCAGATGTGAAGGTAACTGGCAGATGGCCTGCCTCATTTTGTCGATGATTTCGCGCTGATCGAGCCCCACGGGTTGCGGCCGGTCCTCGGTGCGTCTCCGCTGCAGGTCGACGACGGTCGGCCAGCATGCCCGGTGTCGCTGCCTGGCCCGGAGGATCTCGATACCGGCGTTGGCGACCGTTCGATAGAAATAACCCGGTGGGTTGGAGCCAAGCCCGTCGCTTCCCTTGGCCGTCAGCCGGCAGATCGCCGTCTGGTAGGCGTCCAGGACGTCCTGTTCGGAGCCCAGCATCCGCCAGAGCAGAGTGACCACGGCCGGTCCGTGCCTGCGCATCAGGGTCACGATCCACTGCTGGTCGTCGGTGACCTCGGCGGATGCCAGCCCAGCCAGGACGGTGCGGAGTTCCAGGGGCAATGCAGCGGAGGCAGCCCGGGCCATGGTGGGGTACTCCTGTACTAACTAATTATGACGCATACTGGGGGGAGATGTATACGCCTGGAGTGCCGAATCGACCGGAATTTGCAGATTTTCCTTGAACCGCTGCCTGACCCTAACAAGGTCCCTGGCAACGCTTCTAAGTCTTTGAGAGGCGGGAGCCTCGAGCCAGAATGCGGGGCCGGCGGATGGCACGAGGCGTCGGCCCGGTCAGTCCCGACGGCTTGCCTGGGAGGCTGCCCGGGTGGATATTCTCGTGCCATCCGGCCTTTCTGAGCGGTTCTGAGCCCAGACCGGCCTTGTAGGATCGCGTTGCGGGGAAGTCTGATGACTGATAGCGGCTATCCAGTGGGGAGCACCGTCGTTCAGCTCGTAGACGCCCTGTTAACCCGAGCGATCGCCCGGCGGGCCAGCGATGTCCATTTCGAGCCGTCCGAAGGCGGGATGTGGGTCAGGTACCGGCTCGATGGGGTCCTGCACGAGATGGACAGGCTGCCGGCGGGTCTGGCCGAGAACGTCATTGCCCGCCTCAAGGTGCTCGCCGGTTTGCTCACCTATCGCATGGATATCCCCCAGGAAGGGTCATTTCAGGCCTCAGGGCACCTGACGGGCGGGCTGCCCCCGATCGATGTCCGGGTCGCCACATTCCCGACGGTCCGGGGGGAACGGGCAGTAGTGCGTCTGATGTACTCGGTCGGGCAGGTCAGCGGCCTAGACGACCTGGGTCTCTCCGATGAAGTGGTGACGGAATTCCGTACGGCGGCCGAGCAGCCTCATGGTCTGATCCTGGTTACCGGACCGGCAGGCAGCGGCAAGAGTACGACTTTGTATGCCCTGGCGAGGCACATCCTTGGTGCCACCCCCGGCCGAAGCGTGGTCAGCCTGGAGGACCCGGTTGAGCAGCGGCTGAGCGGCATGGCCCAGATCCAGATCCAGCCTCATGGTGAACTTGACTACGTACGGGCGATGCGTTCGCTGCTGAGGCAGGATGTTCAGGTTCTTCTGGTCGGCGAAGTCCGGGATGCCCAGACCGGCCACCTTGTCGTGGAGGCCGCATTGACCGGTCACCTGATCATGAGCACGATGCACAGCGGTGATCCGGCCGAGGCACTGGTCCGGCTCCTGGAGATGGGGATCGAGCCCTACCAGATCGTTGGAGCGCTTTCCGTTGTATTCTCTCAGCGGTTGGTGCGGCTTGTGTGCGGAACCTGCGGCGGTCGGGGTTGCGAGACGTGCGCGGATACCGGGTACTCGGGCCGGACGGCCTGCGGACAGATTGTGGTGATGGATGAACCGCTGCGGGAGGCGATTCTGAGCCGCCGATCGGCCGGCGAGCTGCGTCGAGTGATCACCGCGAACCGGCCGGACCTGGGGGTGGATGCGCGCCGGCTCATCGATGAGGGCCGAACGACGGTTGATGAAGTCCGTCGCGTATTGGGGTCACTGTTCAGTCATCCGGCTGCCATCAGACGGGTGGTGTCAGAGTGCAACGAGGCGCCTCGGACGTGATTGGGAGATGTGGATATGCCGTGGTTTGAATACGAAGGTCAGACTCCCGGAGGAACGGCGATTGCCGGAAGGGTTGAGGCTTCCAGCCGCGACCGGGCGCTCGATGATCTCAACCAGATGCGGATCGAGGTTCGGGAACTGCGCACCGCCGAACCGCAGGCGCGGCGGATGGCGACGATCAGCGAGGATGACCTGGTTTTCTTCAACGAGCAGCTTGCCTCGCTGGCCGAGGCGGGTATTGCCCTCGATGAAGGGCTGGCCCAGTTGGCTCGGGACATCGAGTCACGGCGGTTACGGGAGTGGGTGAACGGCCTGGTAGGCGATCTGCGGCGCGGCCTGCCGCTCGATCAGGCAATTGCGGCGCGCGAGCAGGGCCTGCCGCTGCTCTACAGTCGTGTTATTCGGGCTGGAATCGATTCCGGCGAGTTGCCCGCCACCCTGCTGAACCTCAACCAGCACTTGCGCCTGGCGGGGAACACCCGGCGGCTGATCTGGGAGGTGATCACGTACCCGCTTCTGGTCGGGGGAATTGCCCTGACGATCATCTCGGTTTTCTTCGTTCTGGTGGCGCCGCGGTTCAGGGAAATATTCGCGGACTTCGGCACCAAGCTGCCGGCCATGACCATGCTGGTTCTTGATGTCGCCGAGTCTTTTCCGCTGATCCTTCTCGTGTTGGCCTGCCTGGTGGCCGCCTTCATCGTGGGCTGGACGAGCCTGCGTTTCTCGACCGCGGGCCTGTCGGTGCGAGAGAATGTTCTAATGTCGATTCCGATCGTCGGCAGGGTGTACCGCGCATCGCTGATCGCCCGCTTCCTGCGTTCGGTTTCCACGGCCGTGGCCACCGGCATCCCCCTGCCCCAGGCGATGCGGCTCGGCGGCGGGGCCACCGGGTCGGTCCGGCTGTCGGCCGACGCCGAGCGCCTGGCGGTCGAAACCGAGCAAGGCCGTTCCGTTTTCGTGGCCTGCCAGACGGCGCGCGTGATTCCCCCGTTGTTCGGATTCTGCGTGCAGGTTGCGGTCGGGCGGGATGCCCTGCCCTCGGCCATTGGACAACTGGCGAGGTCATATGAGAACCGCGCCATTCATGCTCAGTCGATGCTCCGCACGCTGCTTTTCCCGCTGCTGATCATCGTTCTCGGCGGCTTGCTCGCTTTCATGATCGTAGCGATGTTCCTGCCGCTTGTGACCCTGGTCAACAGTGTGTCATCCGGCGGGGCCAGTTAGAAATGGTGAGGCTCGCATGATTCCACCCGCAGTAGCAATCATCTTTGCGATACTCGCCGTCGTCGTGATAGTCCTGCTCTGGCAGGGATTGATGTACATCATCTCCTTTTTCCAGCGTCCGGCGATCGAGCGCATCGTGATCGGTCAGATCGGCTCGGTGCTGCGCCAGAACCTGCCGCTGGCGACGGCCTTGTCGCTGGCCGGCGATTCGGAGCAGGGCATGGCTCGTGTTCATCTCAAGCGGATATCGCGGTTTCTGACCCAGGGCGCCTCCCTGGCCGAGGCGATGCGTCTGGGATATAGCGAGTGCTCGCGGCTGGTCCTGAGCCTGGCGGAGGCCGGTGAGAGAGCCGGCCGGCTGCCCGCCGCCATGGAGCAGGCGGAGGAGTATCTTGTCCGAAAGGCCCGCTGGCGGCGATTGTTCGATGTCCCGGTCGGGATCTATGTTGCGATCGTGCTCACTTTCGGTTGCTTCGTTGTCAGCGGGATCATGGTCGCGATCATACCCAAGTTCAAGACCATCTTCGCGGATTTCGGGACCACGTTGCCCGGGCTCACGGTTGCGTTGATCGACATATCCGCATGGTTTGTCCAGGGGACCCCGCCCGGCTGGGTGCCGGTTGTGTTAATTCCGTTCATCTGGCTGGCGATGCGGGTCTGGTACGTCGACGGTCGCCCGTTAACGACGAGAATCGGCGAATCCGTCCGGGCCACGTTGCCGGGGGTTCGGCGGATGGAGTTCGGCCGCTGCATGGCGGAGATGCTTCGTTTGATGCGTACCGCGCTGGCAAGCGGGATGGATCTGGCCTCGGCCGCACGGCTCGCGGCGTGCCTGGACGTGAACCGGCACGTGCGCGACCGCATGAGATGGTTCGCCGACCTGTTGGAGGCGGGCGGTGGCCCAGTGGAGGCCTGCCGCACCGCCGGCCTGGGGCCGGTTCTGGCGGTCGCGCTGGGTGCCGGAGCGAGATCGGGCAACATGGACGCCGCCTTGCGGTACGCGGCCGACTACCACGAGGCGATCGTGACGCGATGGTGGATGGTGGTGAACTCGTTGGTGTGGCCGCTTTGCACGGTCGCGCTGAGCGCGGTGCTGGCCTTCATCGTGCTCGCCCTGTTCATTCCGTTGGTCCAGTTGATCCAGTCGGTAACAGGATGGGTGCCTGTCGTATGAGAAAACCACGCCCCGGAACCGGTCGACATGGATGGACGCTGATCGAGTTGGTCGTCGGCATTGCCCTTCTGGCGCTGCTCGCCGGGCTTGCCACGGACGTTGTGTTCGAATACCGCCAGTCGCGCAACGAGATGCTTCAGAGGGAGATGCTGGTTTGGGCCGCCTCGGCACAGTGGGAGCGGATCATGGCGGGTGCCCCGGCGGATCTGCCCCCGCCGGAGGGTATGCTGCCTGAAGGTGTTTCTCTGCAAGCCCAGACCCAGCCGGGCGAGGGCCAGTGGAAAGGTCTGAACCGCGTGACGGTGACGGCGACCGCGACAGCCTGGGGAGGCAAGGAACTCCGCGAGCAGGTCAGCGGATTCATCCCGGCAGGAGGCAACCCATGAAGGACCGTCTGCGAAAAGGATACTCGCTGATCGAAGTCATCGGAATGCTGCCCCTGATCCTGGGGGTGATGGCGGTCGGCTACGAGGTCAGCGCCTGGCTTCTGCGCGTGCAGCAGCTTGAGACCTGCATGTTGTCAGACCAGGCCCGGATGCGGGACATCGCCCGCCGGCTTAGGTCCGATGCGTCGTACGCGAATGAGGCCGTGGCCAGGAGGGGCGAAGACGGTGCCAGCCTGGAGTTGCGTCGCGATGGGACGGCGATTGTTTACCGTTTTGCGGGCACCCTGGTGGAGCGGACTGAGCGGCCGGCAGAAGCGACACCGTCCCGCTACGAGTGGCGACTGGAGAAGGCAGAGGCCGACGTCAGACATGAGGCGATCGGCTCCTCGCCGGGCGTGGTCTGGCTACTCTTCACTTTCCGGGCACCGATAGAGAGAGGGCCTGGTCACGACTACCGTCTGACGACCGCGGCCGCCGTGGGGCGCGGAGGTGGGTCATGAAAAGCGGAGGGCGCCGGCGCGGACTCGTGCTGACCATCGTGCTGATCGTGATGACGCTCACGGCCGGGGTGCTGGCTCTGATCGCCTGCTGGGGCGTCTACCGATACCGCGAGCTTCAACTGGACCGCGTGCGGCTCGGCGCGCAGGTGATCAACGACAGCGCGCTGGCATACGCCCGTCTTCATATCGCCGAGTGGACGGCGCAGCCGCCGGACTCGGGCATCGATCTTGACGTCAGCTCGCTGGCTCCTCGATGCCTGACCGCCTCGGCGACCGTTTCCGTGATGACCGATGGTGAGCGGCGCATCTGCCGGATTGCGACGCGTGTGGAACGCGGCTCGGTGGTCGCGACGAATGAGATCGACTTGCCGCTCAGCTCGCCGGCCGATGTGTCGCCGAGCACCATGCCCTCAACCGCTCCGGCCGTGGAAGCGCCCCCGACCACGGCGCCGTAACTGCAAGGCCGGACAATCGCGAATCGAGGTTTTCAGGCTTTCGGGTGATGGTCGCTTGCCGGGATTGAGGGCGAGCTGCTCAGCGTTTCACATAGCCGTCGAGCGATGCCTGCAGATCGCGCTTGCTGCGCAGGCCCACAAAACGTTCCTTGATCTCGCCGTTTTGAAAGAGGATGACTGTCGGGATGGCGCTGATGCCGAACTGCGTTGCGAGCGACGGGTTGGCGTCGGTGTCGACCTTGCCGATTTTGACCTTGCCTGCGTACTCGGTCGCCAGTTCGTCGATGGTCGGGCCCAGAGCCTTGCAGGGCATGCACCACTCGGCCCAGAAATCGACCAGAACAGGCTCGGACGCCTGGAGAACTTCCTCTTGAAAGTTGGCTTCGGTGAAGGTCTTGGTGTTCGGCCCGGCCATGGCTTGCTCCTGAGTATGTGCCCAACTGCCTGAAGGTGCGCCCGTTACGACACCTGACGGTGAGGGATTCTAGACCTGTCTCATATCCGCGTCAACCGCCCGGCGGACTCGTCTTCGACCTCTTCCGCAGGCCCGAGACTCGTTCTCTTCGTCATTCGGTTTTCGTCCTTCTGGTTTTCGTCCTTGGGTCGCGTCTTCCAGCGCCGGTGGATCCAGAGGTACTGTTCGGGGGCCTCGCGGACGAAGGCCTCAATGGCGGAGGTGTATTCCTGTGTGATCCAGTGCAGTTCGTCTGGCCGGCCGGCCCATTCGTGAGGTTCGATGATGCGGTTGCAGCCGACTTCGTACTCGAAACGGCCGCTGAGTCTGCGTGCGTAGCCGACGAGAATCGGCACATTGTGCTGCATTGCCAGCAGCCCGATGGATTTGTAGGTGGAGGCCTTCTGACCGAAGAAAGCGACGAACTCGCCCTTGCGGCCGGCGTTCTGGTCGGCGATGAACCCGAGCAGTCCGCCGGATTCGAGTACGTCGCCGGCCGACTGGGACGCGCCCTTTTTGTAGAGAAGCTGCAGGCCTCGCTTGGCGCGGATATCGAGCAGGAAGTCGTTGAGGTAGGGGTTATCCAGCGGCCGCATGACCGCGGTCAGCGGAAACCCCAGGGCTGCCAGCGTGAAGCCCACCAGTTCCCAGCTTCCGTAGTGCCCGGTCACCAGGATCGCTCCCTGGCCCTGGAGCAGCCGGTCGAGGGCCTTGTCGATGCCCTTGAGCCGGATGTACCGGTGCCAGGTGAGTTCGCTGACCAGCCGTGGGGTGAACAGGCACTCCATGGCCATCATTGACATTTGCTCGAGCGACAGGAAGGCGACGCGGTCGATCTGCTCGGCCGCCATCTCCGAGCCGCAGGCCAGCCGCAGATGCTCTTTGGCCCGGTTCAGGTGTCGCGGCATGATCCGGCACCAGAGGTGTACCATCATCCGGGCGGTGGCCAGGTTCCAGTCCACCGGAAACATCTGGAACACCATCGCCGCCAGCCTGAGTACCAGGTAAACGAGCAGATCTGTCGCCCGCCTCATCAGCATGGCGGGAATTCTAACTCGGCTTCACTCCTGCCGAAAGGTGCACCTCACCTTACCCGTCCCTGGGTTTTCGAGCCCGTTTTCGTCGAAGCTGCTCCAACTCGGCCCGCAATGGCAGCCAGTAGCGGCGGTCGGCTTCGCGCTCGCGGGCTTCCTCCTCCTGAAGCGCGGTATCCAAGGCCGCTTGCTCGTCTCGCACCGCATGCTGTAGCAACGGACGCCGGCGGGCCGCCCGTTTGCAGGCACTCGGATGATTGCGGGCAACCTCGACGAGCAACTGGGGCGAGCGGAGTTCAGCCAGCCAGAACCGAACCATCGAGGCGGTCGGATGATCCCGGTTGTCGAAGTAATGCGATTCTACCAGCCGCCGGAGCATCGGCCAGTCCTTGTCGCGCTGCGTTTTCTTCGCCTGCACCAGATCGGGCAGGGACAGTGTTTCAATGGAGAAACCGTCGGGCAAGGTGAACGTCGTGCGGCGCCGCCAAAGGCCGGCAAACGTCCCCACTCCTCGCATCCGCGACATCACGTCGATGCGCATCTCGGCCAGGTCCGGGTGACAGCAGCGGAAATGGACGGCAAGCCCCCGATGCAAATGCCGCACTTGAAAAGGGGGAATCGCGATCACCTGTGCCTGCAGTTCGGCCAGTGCCCGGCGCAACCGCATCAGGTTCTTCGCGTCGGCGAGGATGACCAGGTCCGTGTCGCGGCTAAACTCCGCCGCGCCGTATAACACGCACGCCTGACCGCCCATGAGCAGGGCGCGGACGCGGTGCTTTTGGATCGAAGAAAGGACTCTGCGTATCGGGTTCGGGATCAAGCGAGCCTCCCAGAGCCAGGAACGTCTCCCAGAGCTTCTCGCTCTCCAACCAGCGCTCGGCGGGGCTCAGGCGATACCACTCCGCCCACTCCTCGCCCACCAGTTCCTCCGGTTGAATCATACCGCCACTATAAAAGATGCCCTCTTTGCGTTCAAGATTCTCCCTGTTCTGCGGCAATTCCCGAGTGCCTTCTCGAAAGGGGTGGCATGGCCAAGTCCGCCGCGGCGGCTCTGCCATGTCCCCTGCGATGAACCTACATAAGCGACCGCAGCGCCAGCCATCCCGCGGCAATCAGGAGCGTGGCCAGCGTCACCGGCACGCCCACGCGGGCGTGGTCGCGCCAGCCGATGTGGACGCCGAGGTGGTGGGCCTGGTCGACGACAATGATGTTGGCGATGCTGCCGGCGATGAACAGGTTGCCCGCCAGGGTGCTGGACAGGGCCAGGACTGCACCTGCCAGGTGAGAGTCGGCGTGGGCCGACGCCGCTGGGAGCAGCAGCATCGTGGCCGGCACGTTGGAGACGAGGTTGGAGAGGACCGCGGTGATCACGAACAGCCAGCCCATGTTGCCGACGTCCACATGCAGGGTCTGCAATTCTTCCATCGCCAACGTCAGAGCACCCGTCGATTCCAGTGCCTTGTTGACGATAAACAGGGCGACGAACAGGACCAGCAACTGCCAGTCGACCAGCCCCAGCATGTGGCGCGAGTGCATTCGGCGACTGGTGAGAATGAGCCCCGCGGCGGCCAGCGCCATCAGCTCTCGTGGCAGGGGGACGGCCAGGAAGCCGACCATCAGGGCCAACAGGATGACCGTTGCCTTGCCCGACTGCCAGGGGTTGAACTTCGCGGCGTCCACGTGGCGCACCGGCACTTCGGCATGCCAGCGCCCGCGGCTCAGCCACACGAGAATGCCCCACATGGCCGCCAGGCCGAGCATCGACGGCACCAGGCTGTCGAGCATGTAGCCGGCGAAGGACATCTGAAGCTTCTGCCCGATGAGCATGTTCTGCGGGTTGCCGATGAGCGTGGCGGCCGAGCCGATGTTGGACGCGCATGCCAGTCCCAGCAGGAACGGCAGCGGGCTGAGACGTCGTCGCGAGCAGCTTTCGACGAGCAGGGGGGTGACGGCCAGGCAGACGATGTCGTTGGCCAAGAGAGCCGAGAGCAGTCCGCTCACGGCGATGATGACCGCCAGAAGCGCGGGCGGGGAGAGCTCAGCGGCGACGATACGGCGGGTGATGAACGTGTAGGTGCCGCCCAGTCGGAACTGTGCCGATACCACCATCAGACCGAACAGCAGGCCGATGGTGGGCACGTCGATCGCCTCCCATGCGTCCGCCAGATCGATCTGCTCGCCGGCCAGAAGCACGATCGCGCCGATCAGGGCGATGCCCGTCCGGTCCATCGCCAGACCGGGAAAACGGCCGAGGATCATGCCCGCGTACACGAGCGCAAAAACAAGGAGGATTACGGTTCCGTTACCCATTGCGTGGAAATCGAGGACCCAGGTTCAGAGAACCTGGGTCACCCGTCACTTTCTCTCGACGACGAACGTGTAGCTTCCAGCGGCAACGTCGAACACGGCGGCGTTGTCACGCGTCTCGATGAATCGCACCCCGGCCACGCCGGAGGCTTTTGTCAGCACGGGCGTCCCGCTCTCGGTGACCGAGAACTTGCCGATACCCCTCGGCACGGGCACGTACACCCGGGCGGTGGTGTTGGCCGGTATGGTCACCTTCAGGACCAGGCCGTCGTCGGTTCGGCGCCACGCGCTGCGGATTTCTCCGTACATCGACGGATATTCTGCCTCGGCCCAGGTGAGGTCGCCGACCACCACCGGCCGAATGACAAACCGCTTGAAGCCGGCAACCTGCGGGTCGAGCTCAATCCCCGCGAGGACCTCGTAGAACCACCTCGCGACGGTGCCGAAAGCAAAGTGGTTGCGCGAGTTCATGTCCGGCCCCTGCTTGTCGCTGTCCCAGCGCTCCCAGATGGTCGTCGCGCCCTTGAGAATCATGTGGCCCCAGGACGGGTAACTGGTCTGCGACGCCAGTTTCCAGGCGAGCCCGTTGTTGTGCGTCTCGTTCAGCAGGGCCATCAGGTAGGTCGTGCCCAGAAAGCCGGTCGACAGGTGGTCGCCCCGCAACTGGATGTCGCGGAGGATGTTCTGGAGCACGGCCTGGCGGCGATCCTCCGGGGTGATCCCGAAATACAGCGGCAGGATGTTGCAGGTCTGCGTGCCGGTGCAGTAGTTGTTGGTTTCCTTGTTCAAATGCTTCTCGTTGAACGCCTTGGCGATGGATTCGGCCAGATCCTTGTACTTCTTCGCGTCGTCGGTCTTGCCGATGGCCGCGGCCATCTCGGACATCAGCTTGCTGTCGTAGAAGAAGTAGGCGGAGCCGATCCACTCGCTCGGCGAAGTCTGGACGGGTACCCAGTCGCCGTAACCGCCGGTTTCGTAGAGGCCGTCCTTGCCATGGGTTCGCATATACTCGATCCATGCGGCCATGGCCTTGTAGTTCTGTTCGATGATCCGGGTGTCGCCGTAGAAGCGCCAGACGGTGTACGGGATGATCACGATGGCATCGCCCCATCCGGGTTTGGCCGCGCCGTGCACGACCTTCGCAGGCGATACGTCGGTGGTCGCACCGTCCGTCCCCTGTGAATCGGTGATGTCGAACATCCACTTGGTGTAGAACTCGGCCATCTGGCGAAGGAAACACGACGTGTGAGCGAACGCCTGCGCGTCGCCCATCCAGCCGAGCCGCTCGTCGCGCTGCGGGCAGTCGGTTGGCACGCTGTGCAGGTTGGAGCGAAGGCCCCAGTTGACGTTGTGCAGGATGCGGTTGATCAGCCAGTTGGAGCATCTGAAGCTCCCGGCCGGCGGGGCGGCGGTGTGCAGGACCTGGCAAGCGAGCGTCTGCTTTGTCGGCGGTTTGGGCAGACCGGTCACTTCGCAATAACGGAATCCGCGGTAGGTGAAGATCGGCTCCCAGAGTTCCGTTTGGGCGCCCTTGCAGATATAGTAGTCGGTGGCCTCAGCCGAGCGGTAGTTGTCGCGGTACAGCCGCCCGTTGGGATCGAGCTCCTCGCCGAAACGCAGGCGGATCTTGTCGCCGGCCTTCGCGCCCTCGACCTTGAGGCGGCATCGCCCGGCGGCGTTCTGTTCGAAGTCGAAGATGAACGTGCCCTTTTGCGGCTCGCTGATCTGCATCGGGAGGATCTCTTCAGTTGTCTGGATGGTCTCGTCGTACTGGGCGACCAGTTTGACCGGCGGCTCGTTGAGCAGCGCCGTCTTCCACCACTTGCTCGCGTCGAAGCCGGGCGCATCCCACCCGGGCTGCTCCAGCCGGGCGTCGTACGTCTCGCCGTGGTAATAGGTGTTGCGGAGGATGGGCGACGGGTGTGATTGCCATGTGGGGTCGGTGGCCACGATCTCGCGGCTGCCGTCGGCGTATTCGATCTCGATCTGGCAGAGCAGCCTCAGATCGCCCTCCGAGTACTTGTCGGAAGTCTGCCAGCCCAGGCCGCCGCTCCACCATCCGTTGCCCAGGACGGCCCCGGCGGTGTTGGCTCCCTCCTTGAGCATGCCGGTTACGTCGTAGGCCTGGTATTGGACGCGCTTGAAGTAGTGCGTCCATCCGGGGGTGAAGATGTCACGGCCGACCTTCCGGCCGTTCAGGCGCAGTTCGTAGATGCCCAGGCCACTGACATACACACGGGTCCTGGCGACCGGCCCTTTGACCTTGAAGTCCTTGCGCATGCAAACGGCCTGCCTCGGCGGGAGCGACTCTCCGATCTGCTTCCACGGATCATCACCATATTTGGCGACCACCACCGTTGTCTCCCATTCCGAGTCGTTGAAATCGGCCTTGGTCCAGTTTGGCTGCTCGGTCCTGGCGGTTTTGCACTGGGCGTCACTGCGGAGCTCGATCGTCTCGCCGCTCTTGAGGGTGATGCGGGCGGTGAAAATGAGGCCATACGGCCCCGGGCCGTTGTGGGCCCTGATGGCAATGACGTTGTTGCCGGGTTTGACATACTCGTCGATCGCGTAGAGGCGGCCGATGTTCCAGCCGGAGCTGGCGCCGACCTGGTGACCGTTGACGTACAGGGTGAAATCGTCATCGGCGGCGATCTTGATCCTCGCCTGCTCGACGAGGTCGGCCGCCGTTTTCGGTTTTGAGCCCTTTTCTGCGTCGGTCGCGCCGATCGTGAACGACTTGCGAACGAAGATCGTCGCATTGTCCTCCGATGCCTTGGCGTTCCAGATCCAGTCGCCCCATTTCATCTGGGCTTCGGTCTCGGGCGGCTTGCTGCTGATGATCCATTTGCCCGACCAGTCCTGGGGCGTCAGCAGGGCCATCTCCCACCAGGCCGGCGCCGACCATTGCGAGACGACCCCGTTGGCGTCCCAGGTGCGGACTCGCCAGTAGTACCGCTGGCGGCTGATCAGAGGCTTGCCCTGGTAAGCGACGTGGCTCGACTGGTCGGACTTGACCATGCCGGTATCCCAGACGAGTTTTGCGGGGTCTGCGTCCTGGATTCGCGCACGGTTGGTGAAAGCTCGTTGGAGGACGGGGATCTTGCTCATCACCGGGACCCCGGCCTCGACCTCGCTCTCAACGGTCCCCATGTCAAGCGCCGTGCTGACCTGAATCTCGTAGGCCGTCTGAACCGCTCCCCGGCGGGCGTCGTTGACCTGCCACGACAGGCGCGGCGCGGCGACGTCGATGCCGAGCGGGTTAACCCGGTACTCGCACCGGAGGTTGGCCGGCGCCCCGAGGGTACCGCTTTGCGCCGGCCGGGTCATCTGGCTGCATCCGAGCGGTGCGAGGAGCGCCATGACGGCCGCAAAGGACATGAATTTTCCAAAAACGGCTGCGCGTGGGAGTTGAGTATCCATCGACGTTCCCTTTCCATTCCCATATGAGGCCTGTCTGCGGGCTGGAATAAACACAAGGAGAGGATAACCCGGCGGCGCTGTATGGCAAGACTGGCAAGCCGGTTCAGGCATAGTAGAATGTCGCCGTCCATCTTCTGAGGAGATGCGGCCATGCAAGAGACAGCCCCGACCCCGGCGAGAAAACCTCGGATTCTGCGAGGCGTGCTGCCTGTTTTTCAGACGCCGTTTAACGAGGACGAGAGCCTCGACCTGGTGACGCTCGAGCGGGAGATCGACTGGCTGTACGACTGCGGGGCGGATGGGATCGTCATGGCCATGGTCTCGGAGGTGCTGAGGCTGTCGACCGACGAGCGGGAACTGCTGGCCGAGCATGCGTGCCGGATCGGCGGCGAGGCCGGCGTCGTCATCATCAGTGTCGGGGCCGAGAGCACACACATGGCCGAGCGTTACGCCCGGCAGGCCGAGTCGGTCGGGGCCGATGCGGTGATGGCCATCCCGCCGGTATCGATTGCTCCGCTGGAGTCGGAGACGCTCCGCTACTACGAACGCATCATTGAGGCGGTGGAAATCCCGGTGATCGTGCAGGATGCCAGCGGCTATGTCGGCCGGCCGATAGCGGTGGACCTGCTGGCCAAGATGCGAGCCGAGTTCGGCGACCGGGTGGCGTTCAAACCGGAGGCGACGCCGATCGGTCCGCGCCTGACGGCTCTGCGCGAAGCGACCGGCGAGACGGCCGCGGTTTTTGAAGGCAGCGGCGGCATAGCCCTTGTGGACAGCTACCGGCGGGGGATTGTCGGGACCATGCCGGGGGCCGACCTGATCGAAGGCATCGTGGCCCTTTGGCGAGCACTGGAGGCTTGTGACGAGCGACGGATTTATCGGTTGTCGCTGCCTCTATCGGCCCTGGTGGCGATGCAGAGCGGCCTCGATGGTTTCCTGGCGGTCGAGAAGCATCTGCTGGTGAAGCAGGGCGTTTTCGCCAACGCCGTCGTCCGGGGGCCCGTCGGCTTCCAGCTCGACGAGGAGACGCGGGAGGAAGTGGATCGCCTGTTCGACCAGTTGATGGAGGCGGTGAGGGAAAACGAAGGATGAAGGCTGAACGATGAATCAAGCTGTCAGCAGTCAGCATTCAGCAGTCAGCCGCAAGATCTGATGGCTGACAGCTAAGAGCTAATAGCTTTCTTCCGTCTTTGTTCATCCAGCATTCATGATTCATCATTTGCCCCGGCAATCGGAGGATTGACCTTGAGTGCGAAAGAGAGATTCGACCTGACAGGCAAAATCGCCCTGGTGACCGGCGGCAGTCGGGGGATCGGGCGGGGTATCGCCGTCGGTCTGGCCGAGCACGGTGCGGACGTGGCCATCGTGTATCGGGCGGCCGAGGCCGAGGCCCGCAGCGTGGCCGAGCAGATCCGCAAGCTGGGCCGCCGGGCCTGGGCCTACCAGCAAGACCTGGCCGAGACTGACAAGCTGGCTGCCCTGGCCGATCGCGTCTGGAAGGATTGCGGTCGGATCGACGTCCTGGTCAACAACGCCGGCATGGCGTATCTCGAACGTTTCGAGGACATTACGCCCGAGCATTGGCGCCGCGTGCTGGCGATCAACCTGGATGCCGTGTTCTTCCTGACGCAGCGTGTGGCCCGGTCCATGGTCGAGGCCGGCGTCAAAGGCCGGATCATCAATCTCTCGTCGAAGAACGGTTTCGTTGCCGAAGCGGGCCTGGCCCACTACAACGCCTCCAAGGGCGGCATCGAGCTGCTGACTCAGTCATTGGCTATCGAGCTCGGACCGTACGGCATCACCGTCAACACCATTGCACCGGGTATCATCGAGACGGAGATCGGCGGAGAATTCGAGCTCGATCCCGCGTTCTTCGGTTACTACCTCGAGCACATCCCTTTGGAGCATCGTTTCGGCAACGTCGAGGATTGCGTCGGAGCGGCGGTGTTCCTGGCTTCTCGGGCGGGGGCTTACATGACCGGTCAGCACCTGATCATCGACGGCGGGGTGCTGTGCGAGCAGGTGCCGCGGATGCGGTTCATGAAACCGAGCAGTCTGCGCAAGAAATGAGGTCGTGCCATGAGTGAATCAGTCGCCAGACCGCCGGACCAGGTGGCACCGTCCGCCGCGGTTGAAATCGGTGTTGCCCGCGAGGAGATCAGCCCGCCGGCCGGGATCTACGCTCGCAGTTGGGGAGCGGCTAAGCATGACGTGGCCGAAGGGCTACATCAGCCGCTGTCGACGACGGCGATGGCCATCCGCGGCGAAGGCTCGCCGGACCCTTTGCTGCTGGTCAGCGCGGACCTGGGCTGGTGGCAGAGCCTGGAGGATGAGTGGCTGGTTCGCGGGGCGGTCATCGAGCAGCTTGGTCTCAAGCTTGAGCGGGTGATGATTGCATGCATTCACACCCATGCATCGGCGTCAATCTGTTCGGAAGATGCGGACAAGCCCGGCGGTCATCTCATCGAGGCATACCTGCACATGCTCCGCGATGCCGTCCTGTCGGCGTCTCGCCGGGCGATTGCCGGGATGGTCCCCGGCACGCTGAGCTGGGTGACCGGCCGATGCGACCTGGCCGCCAACCGCGACCTTCGGGACCCGGATCGCAATCGGATGATCTGCGGATTCAACCCCGCGATCCCGGCCGACGATGCGGTGCTGGTGGGGCGTGCCACGGATGCCGGCGGCCGTCTTCTGGCCACGATCGTCAACTATGCCTGCCACCCGACCACGCTGGCGTGGGATAACCGCCTGATCTCGGCCGACTACATCGGGCCGATGCGTGAAGTGATCGAATCGCATACCGGCCAGGCCCTGTGTCTTTTCCTTCAGGGGGCGTCCGGCGAGCTGGCACCGCGCGAGCAGTACGTCGGCGATCTGGCCATCGCTGAATCCAACGGCCGGCGGTTGGGCTTTGCTGCCCTGGCGGCGCTGGAGTCGATGCTGCCGCCTCGTACCGCCCTGGTATACGCCGGGGTCGTCGAATCCGGTGCCCCGCTGGCCACCTGGCGGCGGCAGCCGTTTGAACCGTCGAAGGTGGTGCTGGCCGAGCAGGTGGAGGTGCCGTTGCCGCTCAAGCCGCTGCCGAGCGAGGAGGAGCTTCACCGCCAGCTCGACGCGTGCAGCGACCGGGTGACGGCCGAGCGCATTCGCCGCAAGCTCCGCGTGGTTCACGGCGTTGGTCCCGGCCCGACCAGCCGCATGCCCGCCTGGATCTGGCGGATCGGTGACGCGGTTTTCGTTGGCCAGCCCAACGAGGCTTATTCGCTGTTCCAGACCGAGCTGCGCCGCATGTTTCCCCGCAACGCGGTCGTGGTCATGAACGTGGTCAACGGCTGCTGCGGCTACATCAGCCCGCCAGAGCTGCACGACCTCGACATTTACCAGGTCTGGCAGAGCCCCTTCGAGCGCCAGGCGCTGCCGTGCCTGATCGAGACGTGCCGGGAGCGGATCAGCTCGATGCTGGGCCGTGGGTACCGGGTATGATGATGGGTCACATGGGCCGGCGAGGGCACCGGCCCCACAAGTGGTGCCGACGCCCTCGTCGGCACTTCCTTCCGGCAGGCCGGCCTCGCCTCCGCGTTACCCCAATGAGCCGAGTGGCCGGTGGCAGCTCGGAATCATATTTTCACGAACGACTTCTTGCGGTACATCCAGTAGAGAATCAGCCAGATCAGGGCGAAGCCGGCCGTTCCCCGGATGAGCTCCTGCCATGGGCCGACGTGGGGGTTCAACCCTTTGACGAAAACGTCGGCAATGCCGCGGAAGTCGACAAGCCGGGTCGCCATGTACACCGCGATCGCATTCATGCCGATCACGGTGAAGCCGAATGCCCATTTGCGCCAACCCCAGACGTCGATCACGAGATAGAACAGCCCGAGCAGCAGGAGGCTGAGACCGCCTGAATAGAGCACGAACGAGCTGCTCCAGATGTGCTTGATGATCGGGAACCACCTGCCCCAACCCCATCCCAGCGCACAGCAGCCGAGGCCCGCGGCCAGGAGCCACACTGCCTTGGTCCCCGGCCTGATGCTCGATCGCAGCAACTGTCCCGCCAGGGCGCCCATCATCACCGTACACGCGAAGGTCAGGCTGCTGAGGATCCACGAGTAGGGGGTCCCGTCCTGGAACCGGCCGAGGATCTGGTGATCCAGCCAGATCGCCAAGTTGCCCTCCGGCGTCAGCACGCCGGTACCGTGGCCAGGCACCGCCACCCATGACAGCAGCGCCCAGTAGCCGAGCAGCAGGCCGGCCGTGACGATGACCTGCCATCGGACGCCAAGATTGAGCATGATCACGGAGGCGATCAGGTAGCCGGCCGCGATGGCCTGCAGCGTGTTCGAGAACAGCTTCAGCTTCGAGAGATCGTACGCCAGGAGATTGCCCTGGGCGATCATTCCGAGGACAAACAGAATGATCGTCCGTTTGATGATGTGGAGGTAGAGCGGTGTCTTGCTGTCGGCGGCGGCCAGTCGCTTGGCGAACGAGAACGGCATGGCTGCTCCGGTAATGAACAGGAACAGCGGCATGATCAGGTCGATGAAGTGGAAGCCTTCCCAGTCGACGTGCTTCATCTGCGGGGCCAGATCCTTCAGCCACTCCCACTGGCAGGCCTTGACCAGTCCCCGGAAGATCCAATCCCCTCCAATGATCCAGAACATGTCGAACCCGCGGAGGGCATCGATGGATGTGAGCCTGCCGCCGTCCGAGCGAGGGCCTGTGAGCTTCATTGTGTCATGCTCCGTGGGTCAGTTGTTTCAGCAGCGCTGTCGGTGCTGCCGAAAGGTCCCACAGTCTACCAAACGGGGGCCGGGGCGTCATGAGAGCTTCTGCCTGTTTCGCCGGCAGATTGATCAGACCGGCCGCCATCCCTTAGGATGTCGCCTCGATTGTCCGTGAGTACAAACCGGGAGATGACATGATCGCTTCGACCTCGCTGAAGGGCCTGGAGTCGTTCCACCTTGGCGCCTGGGACTACTTCGCGTTTCTCTCGTATTTCGTGGTCCTGTCGATGATCGGCTACTGGGCCGGCCGGCGGAAGAAATCGCAATCCGACGACTACTTCCTGGCCGGCCGCAGCCTGCCGTGGTACGTCGTCGGCAGTTCGTTTATCGCCTCCAACATCAGCTCCGAACACTTCATCGGTATGATCGGCTCGGCCTTCATGGTCGGGATCTGTGCCGCCCTCTTCGAATGGGGCAACATCCTCTCGTTCAGCATTCTGATCTGGTTCTTCATCCCCTTCCTGCTGGCTTCCAAGGTCTTCACCGCACCCGAGTTTATGGAGCGGCGCTTCAACCATGTGCTTCGGCAGGCGTTTGCCATCGCCACCGTGGTCACCAATGTGCTGGCCTTCCTGGCGGGCGTGCTGTACGGCGGGGGCGTGGCGATTCAGAAGCTCTTTGGCTGGGACCTGTGGTTCGCGGTGACGATCCTGGCCATCGCGGCGGCCGCCTGGGCGATCTACGGCGGCTTGAGTTCGGCGGCCTGGGCCGACGTTTTCACCGTGATCGTCATGGTGGCGGGCGGTTTGATGGTCACCATTCTCGGGTTGCAGAGTCTTTCGCCCGAGGAGGGGTCGATCGTCGATGGTTTCAAGATTATGATCGAAAGGAATCAGGCCAACTCGGGCGTGTGGAAGGAGGCAGTGGCAAAACATGTCCAGGACATCGTGCCCGGCCAGGAGACGTACAACCGGCTTTCGGTGATTCAACCGGCGACGCACATACTGATCCCCTGGTCGAGCCTGATCCTGATCACCTTCACGGTGAGCATCTGGTACAACGTCATCAACCAGTTCATGATCCAGCGGGTGCTCGGGGCCAAGAACATGTACCACGCGCGCATGGGCATTGTTCTGGCCGGTTACCTGAAGATCATTCTGCCGACCATCGTCGTGCTGCCGGGCCTGATCCTGTTCGCCAAGAATCCGGAGATTCTCAGCCTGCCCTGGGACAAGGTTGGGCCCGAGGCCGACAAAGGCTACATTCACCTGCTTCAGACACTGATTCCGATTGGTCTTCGCGGGCTGTTCCTGGCCGCGCTGTTCGGGGCCATTCAATCCACCGTGCAGGCGGTTCTGAACTCCACGGCGACCATCTTCACGCTGGACATCTACAAGCAGATGATCCGGCCGGGGGCCTCGGAGAGAACCCTGGTGTGGACGGGCCGGTTTGCCGCCATCGGATTCCTGGCTCTGGCGATCCTGCTGGCCCTGCTGATCGCCCGTCGCGGCGAGGGTCTTTTCAATTACGTGCAGAACCTCTACGCGTTCTTCGCCCCACCGTTCGGTGCGATCTTCCTGCTGGGCATTCTCTTTCGCCGGGTTAACGGGTACGGCGCGACCGCAGCGGTGGTGACAGGCTTCCTCGTGACCATCGCGATCAAGCTGTGCCTGTGGCGGGAAATCCTGTCAGGCAGCCTCGCCAACTGGCTGTCGCCGTTTGGCAACCAGGCGGTTGTCTCCTGGCTCATGGCGATCATCGTGTGCGTCGTCGTCAGTCTGCTGACGCCCGCGCCGCGGCCGGAGCAGGTTACCGACGACCTGACCTTCAACTGGCGGAAGTTGAACATCTTCAGCAATCTCGGCGGTCACTGGTACACCAGCGTCGTGCTATGGTGGGGCCTTTTCGCGATCATCGTCATCGGATTGATGATCACGTTCTCCGGGCTGTGGCTGTGATCTTCTGAAAGGCGCAGACAGTGTCCTGTTTCAGTCCTGAACCCTGGACCCTCGGGGCGGTTTCCAGCCGCGCCGTCTAATCCTTCAGATTCTTCTTAACCTCTTCGGTCGTCTTGGACCCGAAGAGGTGCTGGGCGATCATCCGGCCGTCGGGGCCGATGAGACACGTGTAGGGGATGCCCAGGCCGTCGAGCATTTCGAAGGTTTCTTCAGCACCCGATTCGGGTCCGGAGACCTGCGGCCAGGCGATCTTGTTCTTCTCCACGAAGGTCTTGAAATCCTTGGTTTCGCTGTCCAGGTTGACGCCGATCAGCACGAAGTCGGCGCGGTCTTTCATTGCCTCATGAAGGGCCTTGATGTTGGGCATTTCCTTGACGCAGGGCGGGCACCAGCTCGCCCAGAAGTCGAGGAACACATACTTGCCCTTCATTTCCGACAGCTTGTATCTCGTGCCGTCGACGCCGGTCAGTGTGAAATCCGGCACCGTCCGGCCCACGGCGATCCTGACCTCCCCGGTCGGGCCGCGCCCGCCGCCCTCCGCCACGGCCGCCGATCGTTCCAGCACAATGCGATAGTCTTTCTTGCCGGCGGTCATCGCCTGCCGGATCGGCCCGCCGTATCCGGCCTTGACCACCGTGAAGGTGATCTCGCCCTCGGGCGCGTGCTCGAAGAGGAACTTGCCGTCCTTGTCGGTGGCCACGCGCATCCCGATCGTCTGGTATCCCTTCCAATCTTCGACCGCCAGCCATGCATGCTCGATGGGCTGGTTGTCCGAATCGAGCACCTGCCCGGCGATCGGTCCGCCTTCGTCGAGTTTGACGTCTGCCTTGCCCGGCTGGTCCGTTTTCAGTTCCACCTCTCGAACGTCCGGGGCGTAATCGGGGTGCTGGAACGTCAATGTGACTTTCGCGGCCGGCAGGCCCTTGAGTTCATAGGTGCCTTCCTGCCCCGTCCAGGTGACCGGCATGTTGGAACGGAGGGTCCGGCCTGCTGTGACCCGGACGCCGACGACGGGGGCGCCGGCAGCGTTCGTGACCGTGCCGAGGGCCTTTGCCGCTCGGTGGACGATGATCCGCTGACGGACCGGCGCGGGACCTTCGGGCATGGTGTCTGTCGCGGGCTGGGAGGTGGTGATCTCGATTCGCTCCTCGAAATCGGTCATGCGAACGTAGTCAGGACCGTTCAGCCGCACGCGGATCTCCTCAACCTCCTCGCCGACGCCTCTGAGCATTGCCCGGCCCCGCGCGTCGGTCATCGCTTCGACGTAGGTGTTGGAGGACTCAATCCACCCCTCGATCAACACCTCGTTGGCCGGGTCGCCCTCGCTGGTAACCACGGTGAGCTCGACCGGCCGCTCGGCCAGCAGCTCGATGTCCTCTTCCGTTTTCGCGTCCTCCACTTCGATCCCGAGACGCACGGTGGCGAAACCGTCGGCCCGGACCTTCAGGCGTGCCTGGCCTCTGACAACCCCTTTCAGTGTGTATCTTCCTTGTGCATCGGTCTTGGCCGTGAGCTCGCGGCCGCCGCTTTCGCACATCACCTTGGCGTCTTTGACGGGCTTGCCGGTCGACCTGGCTCTGACCACTCCGGAGATGCTCGCGGCCCCTTCAAGTGTCGCGTCGATGAACGGCGGTTCGTCCGGGTCGGTCGGATCGATTTCCTGCACGTACTCGTCGTATCCGTCCATTTGAATGCGGACGCGGACCTTAGTGTTGACCGGCCTTGGCAGACGAACCGAAATATCGCCGCTCTTGCTGGTCTCGCACTCGGCCAGGGGCGGGTCGTCGGGTCTGGCATCGAGTGCCTCGATTCGCACGCGGGCGCCCGCGATGCCGCCGCCGACATAGTTGAGGACGAGCCCTTCGATCAACGGCCCGGTCGGCTGGGTTGCCGCCGGAGCGGTCTGCGGCTGTTTCTCGTCCGACTCCGCGTCGTCGCTGTCCTGCCCCCAGGCCGCCCCTGCGACGAGGAAGACCACGGCCGCTGCCCACAGGACGGTTTTCGGATGCTCGTGCGTCATCGTGCCTGCCCCTTTGCCAAGTCGTGCCCAGGATTCGGCATCTGATTATACCATCTGGGTGGTTGACCCTCATCCACCGCAAGCGAACGGGTCTCCGATTGTCGACCGGCTCGCGGTCTGGCCCGCTCTTGCCCGACTTACGGGGGGCGGTCACGGGCCCGTCGCTTGCGCTCCGGGTTCTGAACCGGGCCCGTCGCTTGCGCTCCGGGTTCTGAATTGGGCCCGTCGCTGGCCCGCCTGAACTCTCATGCACCCGGGTTCCACGCCGGCGGTGTCGCGAGCTTGCAGTTATTGCCGTCCGGAGGCAGGATGATGAGATCACAGTGCCCTGACGGCATCGTGATAGTGGGCCGCAATCACATACGGGCTTGTCCGGCCGGCGCGTGATTTGCGCAGGGAATGAATGTCGCAAATGGCTGAGGCACTTCCACACAATAAGCAGATCCTGATTGTCGGTGGTGGGGTCTCGGGCATGGCGGCCGCTCACCGCGTGGTCGAGCTGGCCGCTGAGAAGGGTTTGCCGGTCAGCGTTCGCGTTCTGGAGGCGAGCGATCAACTCGGCGGCTCGATTGTCACGAACCGGCACGATGGGTTCCTGGTTGAGGCAGGTCCCGATTCCTTCATTACCCAGAAGCCTTGGGGATTGGCGCTCTGCAGGCGCCTCGGGCTCGCCGGCGAGATCATAGCCACCAATCCCGCCTGCCGGCGGACCTTCGTTGTTCGCAAGGGCAGGCTTTATCCCATTCCCGAGGGTTTCCTGCTCTTGGCGCCCTCTCGGATCATGCCTTTTGTGACCAGCCGATTGTTCTCCTGGCCGGGCAAGCTGAGGATGGGGCTGGACCTGGTTCTGCCGGCGAAGGACCACGGGAGCGACGGCGACGAGAGTCTGGCATCTTTTGTCCGGCGGCGATTCGGCCGGGAGGCCCTGGAGCGGGTCGCCCAGCCGCTGGTGGGGGGGATCTACACGGCCGATCCCGAGAAGCTCAGCCTGCGGGCCACGATGCCGCGGTTCCTGGAAATGGAGGCAGAGCACCGCAGCCTGATCCTGGCGATGCGGCGAGGCGCCAAGGCCATGGCCCGGGCGGTCCGCGAGCGCCAGACGAAGCAGAGCGTCGACAGCGGGGCCCGTTACAGCATGTTCGTTTCACTCGCCTCGGGCATGTCGCGGCTGATCGAGGTGTTGAGCTCGCGCCTGCCGGCCGGCTCGGTCCGGATGAATGCTCCGGTCACCCGAATCACCCAGATCGGGGGGCGATGGCAGGTTTCGACGGCAGACCGCAGTTTCGAGACGGCCGATGCCGTGATCCTTACCTGCGGGGCCCACGGATCGGCCAAGCTTGTCCGACCGTTTGATGCGATGCTAGCCGACAAGCTGGCCTCGATCGAGTACGCCTCGTCAGCCACCATGTCGCTGGCGTTCCGCCGCGAGGATGTGCCCAACCCGCTGAACGGTTTCGGCTTCGTCGTACCCGCGATCGAGAGGCGAACGCTGATCGCGGTGACGTTCAGCAGCGTCAAGTTCGCCGGCCGGGCCCCTGACGGCTGGGTGCTGATGCGGGCGTTTCTCGGCGGGGCCATGCAGCCGGAGGTTTACGATATGAGCGACGAGCAGCTTCGCCGGGCCGTGCTGCGCGATCTGCGCGATCTGATCGGCGTCGTCTCGCCGCCGCGATTCGTCGAGCTCTATCGCTGGCCGAAGTCGATGCCGCAGTACCCTGTGGGCCATCTCCACGATGTTGCCGACATCAGCGCGCGGGTAGCGGCATGGCCGGGCCTGGCCATCGCCGGCAGCGCGTTCGGCGGCGTGGGGATCCCTGACTGTGTCCATTCGGGCGAGATCGCGGCTGAAGCTGTGGTTGCGTGTCCCGCAGGCGGCTTGCCGGCCGAGGCTCGGCCGCCGGGAAAGACGTAACCCGGCAATGTTGTGCATTTCTGCTTGCACTCTGCTGACCGGGCGCCCGCTCAGTGCCCGGTTGTCCTGGTGGGTCTGGCGGGGCCATGGCGAGGCTTTGCCTCCGAACAGGACCGATCATAAGGCACGGGTCAGAAGCGTTTTCCTGCCGGCGTGCCTCGTCGGTGCAGCGGCTTGGACGCCTCTGTGCCGTCGATGCCTCGAGAATCGCCACAAAGAGCTTTCATGCCGTCGGTCGACCCACTATACTGATACTGTGCAGGATCGGATTGCGTCAGTCGGCTCCGTGGGGGTCGAATAGAAGTAAAAGCCATAGATCATTTTCATGGGGATGAACTCATGTTCAGGTACTGTCTGAATCGCGGCCTGCTGGTGTGCCTCCTTGTCTTGTCCGCCGGGCCCGCCTGGGCCGCGTCGCCCAAGAACGTCATCTTCATGATCGGCGACGGGATGGGCTTCAATCACGTGCGGGCGGGCGGGATGTTCCTGCACGGCTACCAGTACGAGAATCCTTACGTTCTCAGCTTCGAGTCCTTTCCCTACCACGGCGAGGTCACGACCTATTCGGCCAACGCCTCGATCACCGACTCGGCCGCGGCCGGAACCGCCATGGCGACGGGCCACAAGGTCAACAACGGCGTCATCTCGATCGCCACACCGGGCGATGGAAGCGCGTTGCTGACGCTTCTGGAAGTCTACAAGTCCCGTGGTGCGCGCACTGGGCTGGTTACCACCGACGCGATGACCGGCGCGACGCCGGGCGCATTCGGAGCCCACGAACCGAGCCGCGACAACCGGAGCCAGATTGCCACGGACTTCCTCACGCAGACGAAGCCCCATGTCCTGCTTGGCGGAGGTGGAAACGGGATATCGGTCTCGGCGGCCCAGGATGCCGGCTACACTGCGGTGACCACGGGCGCGGCCATGCTGGGCATCGACGCGAATCTCGTCAGCCTGCTCTCGGGCCAGTTCGGGACCGCCAACTACATGCGGTACGAGTACGACGGCGTCGGAGACCAGCCTCATCTCCGGGAAATGACGGCCAAGGCCCTCGACATCCTGGACGACGATCCCGATGGGTTCTTTTTAATGGTTGAAGGAGGCAACATTGACCATGCGGCCCACGCCAACGATATCGCTCGGGTCGTTCCGGAGGTGCTCGAGTTTGACAAAAGCGTTCAGACGGTTATCAATTGGGCCGCCGGCCGGACCGACACGCTGATCCTGGTCACTGCCGACCATGAGACCGGCGGGCTGTCTATCACCCAGAACAACGGGCAGAACGTGCTCCCGGATGTGAGCTGGTCAACGGGCGGCCACACCGCCACCAACGTCGGGGCCTGGGCCTGGGGTGTCAATGCTGAGTACATCACTGGTACCCTGAACAACATTGACTTCTTCCAGATTATCATCGGTTCGGATCCGGTCATCGTGCTGTCGCCGCCCGGTATCACCAAGAGCGTGGCCTGGGCTCACCCGCTGCCGCCCAATACCGACTCCTTTACGCTCAGCAATGGCGGCATGGGAACCTACCACTACACCATCACCAGCGATCAGACCTGGGTCTGGGCCGATCCGGGCTCGGGTGACTGCAGCACCGAAACCGATACGATCTGGCTGGTCTACGACGTTGCGGCCCTGAGGCCCGGCGAGCATGTCGCGCATCTTGAGGTTGCCAGCGTGGAGGACCCCACGCCTGAGACCTTCACGGTAACGCTCACCGTCCGGCCTGTGCCGGGTGATTTCGACGTTGATAACGACGTCGACCAGGAGGACTTCGGTCATCTCCAGGCATGTCTGACCGGTACGGCCGGTGCCCCGGCCTCCGGGTGCGAGAACGCCGACCTCAATCTGAGCGGTCGCATCGACTCAGTCGACATCGGCGTCCTTCAGGCCTGTATGAGCGGTCCTGGCGTGGACGCCGATCCGTTCTGCGCGGACTAGATTGCTTAACTTGTTTGGCAACGCCAGCACGCCACTCCCGGCGTGAAGAGACTTCTGCACGGGCTCCGAGGTGCGTGTCCGGTTGTCCGTTTGGTTTTTGGAGAAGTCGAGACATGAGTTCTACCTGCCTGGTGTACTTGATCCTGGTCGCGGCTCATGGAGCAGCGCTGCCGGCGGACGCAGCCTCTGCTGGGCGCGAACGGGTCGAAATTGGCTGGCGGGATGACTTCCGGACCGATGGCGGTTGGATTCGAGAAGAGCAGCGGGGCACGGATGGCGCGGGTCAGGCCGAAATGACGTTCGGTCCGGATGGCGCTGTGGTCAATGCGCCTTTGCCCAACCGGACGACGGCCTGGACACATACCACCAACCCGGTCTGGGTAAAGGCGTTTCCGTTTCTGGAGATCAGATACGACATGCTGCAGGGAGGGGGCTCGTCGGCGTCTGTCTCTTTACTGCTGTCGGATGACTCGACGGGCCCCGTGACACCGGATGCCCTCAATCCGGAGAACCCGCTTGCCGGCGAGCACGAGGCCCTCATCGGGCCATTGCCCCGCGATGAGGACCAGGCCGTTTTTGACCTGAGAGGGATATTCCCATCCGATCGGGTGGCCCGGCTCACACTGCGGGTCACGTCCGGAGACGCGCCAGCGAGGGTCAGTTTCCGTCAACTTGCCTTCTGGGCGTCGGATCCGCGCGGCTCATCACCGCGGGCGACTCAACCGTCCTCAACACCACTGTTCGCTCAACAGGGCAGCATCCCGGCAAGCCAGCCTCCCCAATCAAGCCGCTGGCGGCCCATTCGCTTGCCGCAGGGTGAGGTGATCTCCATAACCTGGTTGGCCTCAGCCCTGGGGACATCGGGCGACTGGCCGGCTGCCAAGGACATTGAGCAGGAGGGCGTCCGGTTCACCCTGGGGGACGCGGATCAGGCGGCAATGTGCAGCGGGATCATGGAGATGGACAGCCTGGAGGTCAAGGGGCTCTGGCGCGGGTGCGAGCTGGCCCTGCTGCTGGCAAGCCGCGTGTTCGGCAGCGATGCGGCGTGGTACGGTCCCACATCGGCCCGGCCTCGCACCACGATCACCTCGCCCCATCGGCTGGCGGTCCGGATGGAATATGAGGACGGGAGCACCAGCACTCACTTCCCGTGGTCGATTCGCGGCAGGACCTGGGCCGTGGAGCGCCTGCCAGGCGTTTACATCGTGCCGATCGACCCCGAGAAGACTCTCGTTCGATTCGCGGTTGTTGACCGGATGAACTACGGCCAGGCGTTCCTCCTTGCTGCCAGTCTCAACTCATCGGCATCACCGGCGTTTTCCCGGGCGCGTCCGGAGGCCGAGCCGCGCCGGCCTCGCCAGGTTCTGGAAGCACCGGCCGTCGCACCCACGCAGTGGCGTCGCAACGGCAATCGGTTCACCGTCGTTAACGCATGGCTGCGTTTTGCCGCCGAGACGGAGGCCGGTTTGCGTGTGGAGCAGCTCAGGCTGGTGCCGTTTGATCGGGAGATCCTCGATACCGGGTCTTCTACTCCGCTCGTTGATGTCATCGGAGACGATGGCCGAGCGTTGCCGATGCGCCTCCAGGTCGGCGACGCGACCACCACGCCCGGCGGCGTTGAGCTGGGCTTCCGTTGGTCCACGGCCCAGGCGGGATGTGGGCTCTCCCTGTCCGTGCGCGTTGAGGACACCGGTTCCATTGGACTGACGCCGACGTTGCACAACGAGACGGCCGAGCCGTGGAAGGCCGGCCTCCGTTATCCGCAGATCCGTGGATGCCGCGTTTCACCCGTTCAGGGCGACGGTTGGTACCTGGTCGGAACGCGAGATGCGTTGATGAGTCGCGAGCCCATCGCTATCCGAAAAGACTACAGTGGCACCTGGCCTCTGCCACTCGTCGATCTGTTCGCCGAACAGGTGGGAGGCGGGTTGGGAGTATTCGTAATCGATTCGGATCTCCTGCCAAAGACGCTTGAGTTCAAGACGTCCGACAGCGGGGCCGACATGGCCATCGAACTGCGAGACCTGATGGTTCCACCCCACGGCAGTCGTGTATTGCCTTCGGCGACAGTCATGGCACATACGGGAGATTGGCACGATCTGTTCAACGCGTACCGCGCCCAGGTGACTGCCCGTATATCACCAGACGACAAGCGTCTCAGAAGATCGTTCTACTGCCGTCGGGACTATCCGCTGGGAGGGACCGGACACCTGTTCAGCCCGCGGGCTTTGTGGTACACGCCGGAGCGTCTGATCGCCGAGTCCAACGAGGCGTTCGGTGGAATCCACATGATCGACATCTCCGGATGGGCCTACAACCGTTCCACCGGGCGTGTCGGCGACTATCTGTCGAATGATCTCGGCGGGTTGGGCGAGCTTCGCCGCATGGTGGAACGGGCCCACGCGGATGGGATCAAGGTGGGCTTGTACTTTGAGGGCTACCTCATCGACCGGCGGTCGGCTCTTGCCAGGAAAGCCTTGCCGGACTGGCAGTTCATTGACAAGACGGGCAAACCGCGCTGGTGGTCGGGTGACATGGAGTTCTTCGCCTGTCCGGGTGTTGAGGCGTGGCGGCGTGAGCTGGCCGGGATGATCGCAAGAGTTGCGCATGAGACGGGTGCCGATGCGGTGTACGTGGATCAGTTTGGCCTGCTCGGGCCGGGCAGAGCCTGTTGGTCTGGAGACCACGGACACCCGGTTCCTTCCAACCCGATCATGGAAGAGCGGGCGATGCTGCGGACCATCCGCGAAGCGCTGGATCGGCAGACGCCTGGCGTTGCGGTGTACATCGAGTACACACCTCCCGACGGCCTGATGGACCTTGTGGATGCGGCGTTCGACTATGGTATGTCGGACGTCGAGGCCGGCCAGCACCCGGCGGCCCTGCCGTTGTACCGGTACGCGTTTCCCGAGCTTGCATCATTCGAGATGGTCGGCCACGGCATCCGGCCCGTTCCCGTCGACGTTGACGATCTGCATCGCTGCATCTTTCACGGATTGGGCATCTGGCTTAAGGGCAGGGCGGATTCCTGGTACGCGCCGCAGTTCCGCGACCTTGCCCGGCAGGCTCACGGAATCTTCAACGATCACCCGGATGTCCTTCGCTCGCGGCAGTGCGAGCCCCTGATCCCCACGCTGCGGGGAGACGTATACGCAAACCGTTTTGCCGGCCGCGACCGGATGATCGTCACGCTGTACAACGCCGGTTACGCATCAGTGGCGGGCGAACTGGTCCAAGTCTCGCTGCCCCTCGATTGGTCGGTGGCCGAGCTCCTCCCGCGCCGCGTGGCGCACTGGGTACGGGATGGAGACCGGGTGACGATCCACGATACCATCATGCCACGATCGACAGCCGTGTTCCTACTCTCTGCACCAGAGTAGTCGTTGATGATCTTCAGGGTTTCGCTCTTCGCGTCGGTAGCGGCATTCCGGGCTTTGCCGGGATTGCCACCAGACGACGGGCATGTCCGCGCAAAGTTGTGGCGGCACCCGGCCGTGAGCACGGACCCAGCGGCGGACGGCGGGTGCGGCGACGATCGTTTTGCAGGGTGGCCGTTCCCGGCCATTCTCACGTCTCTGCTCAGCCGTGCTTGACCTATTGGAGGGGTGGGGGGATAGTAGCCGTGGTGCCGAGATTGAGCCGAGACCGGAGGTCGGAGTTGCGGGCCTTGTCGTGATGCTCGGTGTATGGATTGGACGGCCGGCCGGGTGTCGGCCGTCGAGTTTTTTGGGGAGCCGGCGCCGGTCGGCGGTTCTCGTGTGGCCATGGAGACCTCAGTGGCGGCAGACAGCACGAGCGCAGGGATCGAGAAGACCAGGGCCGCCGCGAGTTCCGTCGTCGGAGCTGTCTTTCTCGCCGCGCTCAAGGTTGTTGTCGGCTTCATGACCGGCAGTTTGGGCATTCTGGCCGAGGCGGCCCACTCCGGCATCGATCTGGTCGCGGCCCTGGTGACCTTGTTCGCGGTTCGCGCCTCCGACAAGCCTGCTGACGACGAGCACCTCTACGGCCATGGCAAGATCGAAAACCTCTCGGCGTTGTTCGAGACTCTTCTCCTGCTGGTTACCTGCGGGTGGATTATCTACGAAGGCGTTGATCGGCTGATCTACAAGCATGCCGAGGTCGATCCCTCGGTGTGGGCCTTCGGTGTGATGATCGTCTCCATCGCGGTGGACGTGTCGCGGAGCCGAGTGCTGTACAGGGCCGCGCGAAAACACAATAGCCAGGCCCTGGAGGCTGACGCCCTGCACTTCAGCACGGATATCTGGAGTTCGGCGGTGGTGATCCTTGGTCTGCTGGGTGTTTTGCTGGGCAATAAGATTCCGGCGCACAAGTTCTGGCTTGAGAAGGCGGACTCAGTTGCGGCACTGGGTGTCGCTCTCATCGTGATCTACGTCAGCCTGCGGCTTGGGAGGAAGACCCTGCACGGGCTGTTGGACGCGGCGCCGGCCGGCCTGTCAGAGAAGATCCGCGTGGCGGTAGACGACCTTCCCGGCGTGACCGGCTGTCACAACGTCCGGGTGCGCTCGTCGGGCCCCAGCCTGTTCGTGGATATTCATGTTTACGTGGACGGGAGCGAAACCCTGGCCAATGCGCACGCTATCACCGAGATGATTGAGGAGCGGATCACCCAGGTGGCGCCTGGGGCCGATGTTACGGTCCATCCTGAGCCTTTGCCCCCCGGCAAGGGTATGATGACCAAACCGTTGCCGGGCACGGCACGTCCACTCCGGGACGGGGAGTGACGGGTTTTCGGCTGGCCTGAGGCGTCTGGCACGTGTTGGTTTTTCGCCGGCGATGAGGCAAAGAGGATGCGGAACGAGGGAATTGGCCTCGCTACAGGATGCTGGCGGTGGGGGGGCGATGGAAGGAGGATTTGACCATGACCGAACCTAAACTGGGTCCGCCGGTTCCAATGGCCTTGGCCATGGTTGTGTGCGATGCGATTTACCAGGACCCTTCGACGAAGAAGTGCACGCTCCTCGGCACATTCTCGACGATAACCGCCCGCCGTTTCCCCGTTGTCCATGCGCAACTGGCCGTCCATGTGGCGTTGACCGACGGTCACGGCAACGTGCGAATCAAGTTGGCTCTGGTGGGCGAGGATGAGACGCTTCCGCCGCTGTTCGCAGGCGAGGGGGTCATCCACTTTGCCGATCCTCGCGTGGTCGCGGAGTTGAATTTCCAGCTCAGCAATGTCGCTTTCCCACGTCCGGGTGCCTACCGCTTCCAGTTATTCGGGAACGATCAGTTGTTGATGGAGCGACGATTGTTGGTCATGCAGGGCGGCCAGATGCCGTCCGAGCCTCCCCCGTGAGGTCTGCGGGGTACTGTATACGAGCTATTGCCCGTTATGCCTGAGTCCGGCCAGTCGCTGGTCACAGGGATCTGCCAGCCGGATCTACGGTCAACGGCTTGTCGCATGCGGCTTTCGAGCTGATAGTTGCCTGGCGGTCGGCGGGTGATCGGGGGGAGCGTTTGCCCCTCCGGTCGACCGTGCTGCGGGGCATTTATCGTCTTAGCATCATGGATTATCGAAGGTTAGCTCAGGCTGCGGACGGCGATGTAGGCATATGACCTTCAATAGATCATGAAGAAATCTTTTCTGCATCATGACAGGTGCCTGATGGATTCACCCCACCCATTGCTCGATGGGGCATCCGGGACGCGACGCGAGCTATTGGTGAGCTGTGACTTTTCTGTGGAGATCGGTGGTGGTAATTCTCCTAAGCTTCGATAAAACGGGTATTTGCCCCGCTTGTGATCAGCCGATGATGTGATAAGGTCAAGGCGTTTGGCGACGAGGGAACGCTCCGGCGGATGCCGGATCAGATCATTCAAGCACGCGTTTGCGGTCCATGAGGTTTGTTGAAATCATGGACCGACTCACTTGGTTATTCGTGATTGAGGGCGGAGACAGGGGGGCACGATCTCGGCCCGCCCTCTTCGAGCGACGGATCGCATTTCCCATCGGGATGGAACCACCAGGTCTCAGCTAGTTCTCGCGGTCTGGCCAAAGCCCGGATGGCCTCGACCGGTGATAGACGTGCAACCGTCGGCACGTGGCCAGGGATGTCTCGTGCGGACGATGCCTTTGGGAAGTCGGTGCGGATGGCATGGACGCCCCGCGAACGAGCGGGTGGTCGAAGGATCGGCTACAGAAGGAGGAATGAGATAACCGAGACCGGCTTGCGAAGCGGATCGGACGAAACCAGGCAATCGACCGCTTCGGACTGACCCATCGATGAAGAAAGGATGCTTCATCGATGGGATCCAACGGCAGACCCGGGGGGTGCCCTCGCATTCAAGGCTGTCAAGTAAGATGCGTTTGGACCGCAGACGAAAGCTTGATAGTTCCCTCGCTCAAAGCCAATTACCCTTGAGTGGCGCCTCCCGGGTCCGCCTGATTCTCCCGCCCGATTCTCCCGGTCGGGCCGCTGCACGAGAAGGATGAAGCCATGATCGTGCATCCTGCGGATCGACAAATCGTCACATGGGCAGTCGAAGAGGGCTTTGCGTACGGGTATGTGCGCGAGTACGGGTTGCCTGAGCCGTGCTTGCGGGTTCGACTGGGCATGACAACGGCCTACTTTCACGCGGGTCGGCTGTCGCACTGGCGGGCCGACGCCGCGGCTGACTATCTCGACCAGTTCATGTTTGAGCTCACGCGGCTGTTTGCCTTCTGCCGGCAGGCCGGAGCGTACCCCAAGCAGCGTATCGTTCTGCAGCCCGGTCAGTTGGCTGCCGCTGGACCGCCCTGGAACAAGGCCGGGTGACGACTTCAATAGCCTGGAAATCCTCCCACCTTCCCCCACTCGCGGTCCGACCATGAAGCTACGACCGCAGTCATCTCGGAGCATTGGGCGGAGTCGTTTTGCCCGTGGGCTCTGATTCTACAGCGCATTTTCTGCGCGTTCGGGTTTTTACGGAGCGAGCGGTTGACGCGCGGCCACAATTGAACCCAACATCTAGGGCGAACAGACTCCAAATAAAAAAAGATTGGGATTTGGCGTGATTATTCTGACTTTGTGCTTGCATGAAGTGGGTCCATGTGTTATGAAATCCCATCGACGACCTATAACGACCTCAAAGTGGTTGGCAAGGGCAGACGCGTTGAGCTTGCATGATCTTCACTGGGACCTACGAACTGACGGTGGATCCGAAGAATCGGTTGTCGATCCCCGCCAATATCCGGGCCCTGATGGATCCGGAGAAGGATGGGACCCGTTTCTATCTGGTTCCGGGCAACCGGCGATGCACCTTGGCTTTGTATGCGGACAAGTACTTTGAGCGTTATGCCGAGGCCTATCACGCGTCGCTGACGGCCAACGATGAGAAGGAGGATTTCGAGCAGGTTTTCTACGCGATGGCCACGCTCCTGGACATCGATCGCCAGGGTCGCGTTGTCCTTCCGCAACGGGTGTTGGACTACTCAGGGCTGGGGAAGAAGGTGACGGTTGCCGGGCAGCGGGACCACCTGGTGATCTGGAATCGAGAGCGGTTCAACCAGTTCATGGACGAGAACTGGCAGCGATATCCGGATCTGCTGCGGCAGGCACGTCTGAAGACGGAACTGAGCAAGGCGAACGGTACTCAGTGAGGGAGTTTGAAGGAGTTCGAGTTGGAGGCCGGCCGAAAGGGGGCCGGATCATTGACGAGAGCGAGGGAACGGTCTGGGAAGGGGGTTCGACCGGCGCGGATCGGATCCTCTTCCCGACCAGCCCATTTTCGTAGTTGCAGGCGGGGAAGGAAGCGACAATCCGGGGCCGCAGCGCGGGTTGCGGCTCCGCCCGAAGTCGCAGCGAGTGGAATCAGATTGGGAAAGCAAGCGCGGGTGCTCGAGGGTGCATGGTGGCGTCGGTGAGGGCGCCCGAGCCCGACGGATTCAGCAAAGGAAGCGAAGGGAGTCGCCGGGCTGATGACCTCCTGGTTGTTGGAGGAACGGAGCTAGTTCCACTGGCGGCTGCGGCCGGCGTTTCGGGGATTCGGCATCGTTTTCCGCCGGAGCCATCCGAGCCTGGCCCGACGACGCGGACGGGTCGCCGGTGGCAGATTGCGGCGTAAGACATTCGTGGTGTCGGCTCCTCGCAGACACGGCCAGCGCCGCCGACAACCAGGGAGCTGGGCAGCGGTCGCCAAGGAGGCGTGACCGTGCCCCTTTTTGCAGTGTTGGTCGCGGATGGCCGGCCGGGTTCCGGTGACGGACAAGGACGGGGCGATACGTGTGAGTCGTGCCCCGGTTGTGACGCGGTGCGGGCCGGTTGTGAATCGCGATCAGATCGAGCACGAGCCTGTCCTGTGCGGAGCGCTCATGACCTGGGCGGCTCCGAAATCGGGTGAGATCGCGGTGGATGCCACGATCGGGCACGGCGGCCACGCCCGACTCATGGCGAAAGCGATCGGTCCGACGGGCCGGCTCATCGGGCTGGATGTGGATGAGCACAACCTCGGCCGGGCCAGGGACAGGCTTGAGCAGGCCGGGCTGCTTCAGGGTGGTCCCCACATCGACCTGGTCCACGAAAGCTACGCATTCATCGGCGAGGTTCTCGACCGTCTGGGCGTGGTGAGGGTCGACGTGATTGTTGCGGACCTGGGGGTCAGCACCGATCAGCTCCTGGACGTGACACGGGGTTTTACCTTCTCGGAGTCGGGACCGCTGGACATGAGGCTGGACGATCGCCTGACCACCACCGCTGCCGATCTTGTGAATTCATTGAATGAACGCGAATTAGCCGATCTGATTTACAGGAACAGCCAGGAACGATTCAGCCGGAGGATCGCGAAGAGGATTTGCCAGGCGCGCCACGAGCGGCGCATCCGGACCACCGGCGAGCTTGTGAGAATCGTGTGTTCGGCCCTGGGAGTATCCGCCGAGTCGCGTCCGGGTCGACTGCATCCGGCGACGCGCACGTTTTTGTCGTTGCGCATGGCGGTGAATCGGGAGATCGAGAATCTCACAGCCCTGTTGGAGCAGGCCGCGGAGCGGCTTTCGCCCGGCGGGCGAATCGCGGTGATCAGCTTCCACAGTGGTGAAGACAGGATGGTCAAGAGAGACTTTCTTGCACGTCAACGACTGGGAGTGTATGAAATAAGAACGAAGAAGCCGATCCGTCCTTCGAGCGAGGAAGTGAGCTTCAATCCCAGATCGCGCAGCGCGAAGCTTCGTGTTGCGGTCCGCAAGGCAGACGCGCAGGAAGTGGCGTGACCGGCCGTCACCGGCGCGGGTGGCGGGCGGTCGGAGGGGCCTCGAGGCTGACACCTGGCAAGTTGACGCGACAGTCGCAGACCGTCCGGAGTGATCGGTTGGTCTGTGATGCGGGAGTGTGAACGGGCTTCCGGGCGAGGCCGGGTGCCTGGGCCATTCCACGGACGGGTTCTTCGCGTTTCGACACGGAGGTTTCGATGACTCGCGAGACGAAGATCGGGTTGCTGATGGGTCTTGGTTTCATTGTGGTCTTCGCGGTGCTGCTGCTTCAGACGGGTCCTGAACGGCCGCATGCGGACGAGATGACGATGCTCGTCAACATGCAGGGCGAGTCGGCAGCCCGGAGGCCGGAGTCCGGCGCTCGGCTTCCCGAGCCTGTGGGGGTACAGCAGCCGTCAACGATCCCGAGTGCTTCGGGCATTGAGTCGGTCCCGGAGGCGCTGACGCGAGCATCCGAGCCCTGGCATAGCGGTCTGCCCAACCCGCCGATCCTGGACGCGAGGCCGGATTACAGGGACATGGGGCCGGGGCACTCGGCCATGACGGAGAACCTGACGCCGGAGCCGAGGTCGGGCCCGGACGCCGAAAGACTCACGCCGGTACAGGTTGAACTGCCGAATGATGTAAGGCCGACGCATCGACCGGACGAGCCGGAGTCATCTCCGCCCCCCTCGCCGCCGACACCGCCTCGCGACGTCGCGCCTTCACCCAGCGACCGCACCCATCCCGCCGATGAACTGCCGACGCCCTATGTCGTTCAGAGGCGGGACAGCCTCAGCAAGATTGCGAGAAAACACTACAACAGCGACTCCACGCCGGTGCTGGATTTCCTGGTCCGGTACAACAGCGACAAGGTCAAGAACAAGGATTGGGTAATTGAGGGGCAGACTCTGCTGATTCCGGTGCTGCCGGTGCACCTGCGGGCGCCGGTGGGTGGTTCTGAAGGCGAGGGTGCGAGCGCCAGTCGCGAGCCGGTTCATCTGGAGGAGTCGGCCAGCCCGGCCCCACCTCGCAGTCGCCCGGTTCTCCGGCCGCTGAACGCCGAGCGGGTGGTCCCGCCGTCTTCCGTGCTGGTGAAAGTCGCGTCGGAGGGGGCCGGCGCGGGTGGTGCTTCGAAGGTCGGGCCGATGGCCTCGGGGAGTTCCTCGCCCATCAAGGAAGATGGCGCCGCTCTCGTACAGGATCGTAGCGAAGCGGCGGGCCAGGACGGGCCCAAGGCGCGCAGCACTACCGAAAAGGAGCCTCGCGGTTCCCTCCGCAACGAACACGCATCCTCCGGTGGCAACTCCAAGAGGGATACCGGGCAGAAGCGTCCCAGCGCGGGGACAAAAGCCGCGGATAAGAAATCCGCGGAGGCGGCTGATCGTTGGTACACCATTCGGCCGAAAGATACCTTGAGCTCGATTGCCGACAGGCACCTGGGTGGTAGACACAACTGGGAAGAGATCGTCAAGCTGAATAAGAGCATCAAGCCGACGAAGTTGAGAGCCGGCGACAGGATCCGGTTGCCGATACGCTAGCTGATTTCGGAGTCCACGGCTTTCGCCGTACGGTCGTCCAGATGACCATACCTCGAATGATTGGTCTGCTTATCGGCCTGACCATGATTGGTCTGGCCGTTGTCAGCGCCCGCGTCGAGCGGGCCCGGCATGAGCGCCGGCGGCAGGAACTGCTGCTCGAACAGACCCGGGTCACGGAGCGGATCTCGCAGCAGGAGATGGTGCTGGCGAGGTTGAAATCGCCGGAGACGATCCGGCAGCGGGCCACAGAACTCGGTCTGCTCAAGGACGTGCAGAAGGACGGCCAGACGGCCAAAGGCGGCCAGAAGAAGTCCGGGGCTTCGCCGTCGACATCCGGGCGACGCTGATTTGATTGTGGGCAGGGGGCCACGTCGTGGATCCGCCAACTCGACAACGCACGAGCATCGCTCTCTGGGTGATCTGCCTGATCGGGGGGTCTCTGGTCCTGCTGGTCGGCAGGCTGGTCTACCTGAGAGCTGAGGAGGCCCCGTTCTGGCAGCGTTATGCCGAGGACCGGCAGATCAGCACCATTCCCATGCCCGCGCGCCGGGGTTTCATCTTTGACCGCAGATTCCGGGTGCTGGCCGGCAGCCAGGATCTCCCGGTGGTGTTTGCCGATCCCCGGCCGATGGACGACCGGGCGGCGGTCGCCGACCGGCTCGGCGAGTTGTTGGGAATCCCTGCCAGGGACATTCGCAAGCGGCTCGAGGAGCCCAGCTCGCCCGGCTACGTGGTGCTTGCCCAGCAGGTTGACTCGAAGGTGGCCGAGAAGGTGCTGCAGGAGAAATTCCCCGGTATCGGCATCCAGAACGAGCCAGTGAGGACCTACCCGATGGGGACGCTGGCGTCCCACGTCGTGGGTTTCGTTGCCAAGGACGAGAAAGGCCTGGAGAAGGGCCAGGAGGGCATCGAGATCCGTCTCGAAGCGTTCCTGCGGGCCACTCCTGGCAAGCGGGATGTGTACCGGGACGTGCGGAGACGAGCGGTGTTCCCGGTTCCGGATTCGTCGGTGGCCCCTCGTGACGGGGACAGCGTGGTTCTGTCTATCGATGTGGCGATCCAGGAGATGGTCGAGCGGGCGGTCAGCGAACAGGTCAGGCACTTCCAGGCCGAATGCGGGATGGCCGTCGTCATGAATCCCAAGACGGGTGAAGTGCTGGCGATGACCAATCAGCCGACGTACAACCCCACGGCGGTGGGGGAGGTCACCGCGGAACGCATGCGTAACCGCGTGCTGACGGACCCGGTCGAGCCGGGGAGTATCTTCAAACCGTTCATCATGGTGACCGCCCTGGCGGAGGGGGTGGCGACCCCGACGGAGACGATTTTCTGCGAGAACGGGCTGTATGCGGTGGGCAAGCGGCGGTTGCACGACCATCATCCGTACGGCTACCTGACCGTTGCCGAGGTCCTGTCGAAATCGAGCAACATCGGCATGGCCAAGCTCGGGCAGAGGCTGGGCAACCAACGCATGTACGAGGCCCTCTACGCTCTGGGGTTCGGCCATCAGACGGGGATCGATCTGCCGGGCGAAGACAACGGCCTGCTGATGCCGCTGAAGAAGTGGGACTCTTTCACCACGACGTCGGTGCCGATGGGTCAGGAAGTGGCGGTGACGCCGATCCAGATCGCGACCGCGTTTTGCGCGCTGGTCAACGGGGGCCGCCTGATTCAGCCGCGCGTCGTCCTGGCGGTGATCGACCGCAACGGGAAGATCGTCAAAGACAACAGCCGGGTCATCGACAAGGGGCAGAAAATCAACCCGGCGGCCGCGGAGACCATACGCAAGCTTCTGATCGGTGTGGTCACCGAGGGTACGGGCAGGCCGTGCAACATCGAGAAGTGGCAGGTCATGGGCAAGACGGGCACGGCGCAGATTCCGAAGATCGGCAGCGGCCACTATGAGCCGGACGCTTATCTGGGTTCATTCATGGCGGCGGCCCCGGCCAGCGACCCGCAGGTTGTGGTGCTGGTGATGATCCGCAAGCCGAAGCGGAGCATCGGGTACTACGGTGCAACGGTCGCCCTGCCGGGCGCCAGGACGATCCTGGAGGGTGTCTTGCCGTATTTGAACATTCCGCCCGACAAGACTCTGCCGTCAAAGCAGGCCAGTCTGGCGTGGGATTCGCAAACCACATACAATTGACGTTCGCGACCGGGCGACTGCCGGAGGCCGGGCGGGGGCGATTGCTCTTCCGCGGCCGACGACCGGGGCTTGCCCGGGGAAGAATCGCCGGTTTCTGGACGAGTAGTGCGGAGCGTTCAGGCCCGGCATGGCCGGTGTCGATGATAGGATGTCGTGCGACATCTGCCTCGTCGCTCGCTGGCGCGGGAGGCTTTCCCGCGGCCGTCCCGGGTCGGGGTGGAGCTTCGGCCGGACGCATGGCGGCAAAGCGGCGGCGCCAAGGCAGGATGCCTTCAGGGTGTAATGGAGAAACATGCCGACTTGCGGTCTGAGATGGAGCGAGTTGATCCGTTCAACGGGTCTGGCCGCCAACTGGGATGCAGGGTCTGATCCCCTGATCACTTCGGTCGTCGAGGATTCGCGACAGGTTCAACCCGGCGCGTGTTTTGTGGCCACGAGCGGCCTGCGCGCGGATGGCCATGACTATGCAGCCACGGCGGTGAAAGCCGGGGCCGTGGCGGTGATCAGCGAGCGCCCGGTGAACCTGCCGCCCGGTGTGGCGGGGCTGGTGGTCGCCGACGGCCGGAGCGTGGCGGGGCGGCTGGCGGCGGCGCTCTACGGTCTGGACGGAATTCTGCGTGACGGACGGCTCAAGGTCGTCGGCATCACCGGCACCAACGGAAAGAGCACCTTCTGTTTCCTGATGCGGTCCATCTTTCAGGTGGGCCAGCACCCGACGGCGCTGCTCGGGACGATCGAATACGACTTGTTGGCCCGCAAGGTCACCGCGTCGATGACCACGCCGCCGGCGACAACGATCATGCGTTACCTGGCGGAGGCCTACGAGGCCGGCGCCACCCACGCGGTGATGGAAGTCTCGAGCCATGCGCTCGACCAGGATCGCTGCGCGGGGATTCGTTTCGCCGTGGGGACGTTCAGCAACCTGACCGGCGATCACCTGGACTATCACAAGGACATGGATTCGTACCTGCGGGCCAAGAAGAAGCTGTTCGACGGGCTCGACCCGCAGGCGACGGCCGTGGTGAACGTGGACGACCCGCGCGGTGAGGAGATCGTCGCCGATTGCCGCGGACGAATCATCCGGTACGGGGTCGTGGCCGACAGCGAGCAGGTGCATTCGCGGATGCCGGACCTCTGTGCCCGGGTGCGGGAAAGCACAGCCTCGGAGACGGTGTTCGAATTGGCTGTCCGAGGCACGGCTGCGGCGGACGGGCGGGAGGAAGCCTGCACCGTCGTCTCGCCGCTGATCGGCCACCACAACGTGCAGAACAGTCTTGCGGCCGCTGGGGCGGCGCTGGCGCTGGGTGTGCCGCTGGTGACGGTGGTGGCGGGATTGGAGGCGGCCAGGTACATCCCCGGGCGACTCCAGCGGGTTGAAGTCGCAGGCGACGGCCGGAGAGATCCGGGCTTTACCGTGCTGGTGGACTACGCCCACACCGACGACGCGCTGAAGAACGTTCTCTCGGCGCTCAAGCCTTTCACTCAGCGCGACGGTGGACGACTGATCGTGATGTTCGGGTGCGGCGGCGACCGGGATCGCAGCAAGCGACCGAGAATGGCGAAAGTGGCGGCCGAATGGGCCGATCAGATTGTCGTGAGCAGTGACAATCCGCGCACAGAGGATCCGGTGAAGATTGTCGAGGAGATCATGGCGGGTTTTGAGCCGGCGGATCTGGCGCGAGTCCACGTTGAGCCGGACCGCCGCAAAGCGATCGCCCACGCCGTGGGCACGGCTCGTCGCGGCGACATTGTGCTGCTGGCCGGCAAGGGACACGAGAACTACCAGGAGATCGGGCGCGAGCGGTTTCCGTTTGACGATTCGGCCGTGGCGGCCGAGGCTCTCGCCGGGCGGTGTTGGCGAGAGAAGTGAGGGGTACCAGGCAACACGAAGGCGGGAAGCCATGAGACCTTTGACGTTGGCAGAGGGAATTGAAGCGTTGGAAGGCACCTGCGACCGGCCGGTGACCGCGGGGAGTTTCTCGCGGGTCTGCACCGACTCGCGGGATCTTCAGCCCGGCGACCTGTTCATCGCCATTCCGGGCGAGCGGTTCGATGGGCACGATTTCGTGGAGCAGGCCTTCGAACAGGGGGCGATGGCGGCGGTGGTGCGGAGCGAGTTCAAGATGCCCGCCGCGCGAGCTGGTCGCAATCGTGTGACCGATCCGAAGCCCGACGGGCTGCTGATCCGCGTGAAAGACACCGTGGAGGCCCTTGGCCGATTGGGACGCTACTATCGCCGATCGGTCGTGGGGGGATCGCTGACGGTGATCGCGGTCACCGGCAGCAACGGCAAGACCACCACCAAGGCGATGATCGCTCACATTCTGTCCGGACGGTGGCAGGGCCGGGCATCGCTCAAGAGCTACAACAACGCCATCGGCGTGCCGCTGACGCTTCTATCCGTCGAGCCCTCGGACACGTTCGTTGTCTGCGAGGTCGGGACGAACGCCCCGGGGGAAATCGCGAACCTTACCCGGCTGATCGAGCCGGAAATCGCGGTCATCACGGGCGTATCGGAGGCCCATCTCGAAGGGCTGGGCAGCCTTGGGCAGATTGCCGAAGAGAAGCTTTCTCTGCTGCACGCCTTGCGGCCGGAAGGGCTCGCAGTGGTCAATGCCGATTGCGAGGTTCTGCGAAAGACGCTGGAGCGCGACCGGCGGCTGGCGGCCCTCAAATGCGTGACCTTTGGTGAGTGGAAAGACGCGGATCTTCGCGTGACTGGCCTTCAGATCAGCACCGCCCGGGTCCCGGCGGGCCAGGAGGCGGGGCAGGCCTTGCCGCCGGTGCACCTGGAGTTCACGGTCAACGACCGTTTCAAGTACCAGTTGCAGGTTCCGGGGCGGCATAACGTGCTGAACGCGCTGGCGGCGATTGGGGTGGCACGGCGATTCGGGGCGGATCACGAGGAGATCGCCGCTCGGCTGGCGACCTTCACGCTGCCGCCGATGAGGCTCGAGTACCAGCGGATCGGCGATGTGACGCTGGTGAACGACGCCTACAACGCCAACCCCGCGTCGCTGGCTGCTGCCGTCGACGTGCTCGTCAATCTGCCGACTGACGGGCGAAAGGTGCTGATTGTCGGCGACATGCGCGAGCTGGGCGAGGCTTCCGAGGAACTGCACCGGCAGGCGGCGGAAATGATCGCCCGCAGCGGTGTCAACCTGGTGATCGCCATCGGCGAGAATGGTCGGCTGGTGAGTCGCACAATCGATGCAGTTTCCGGCGGCTCGGTCGAGACGCACGCGTATTCGTCGGCGGACTCCGCCAAGCGGCGGCTGACGTCGTATTTGAAACGAGGCGATGCGATCCTCATGAAGGGCTCGCGAATGCTGGCCCTGGAGAAGCTCGCGCCGGTGGTCAGGGACTGGGCCTGTTCGCCGGCGAAGAAGGCGGCCAGGCAGGCGGCAAAGAGAAAGCGGCGCTCCTCGGCCGCGTCGCGAGGATGAAGAAGGACGACTCCGGCCTACCGGCCTCGGCCGGCGTCCCAGCGGCCGGATCAGAGTGAAACGGGCAGTATCGTGCTTTACCACTTGTTCGACAAGCTGTATGCGTACCCCGCCGGCCCGTACGCCTACAAGGACCCGCTCTTCCGCGCCACCTGCGCCATTCTGTTGAGCTTCTTCCTGGTGTGGCTGCTGGGTCCGTGGTTCATCCGGCAACTCAGGCGGCGGAGTATTGGCGACCTGGCGGAGTTCGATCATGCCCAGTTGAACGTCGAGAACGTCGAGAAACGGAACACGCCGACCATGGGCGGCCTGTTGATCGTGGCGGTCATCTTCTTCGCTGTCCTGCTGCTGGCGGATCTCAAGAACTACTACATCCGCATGGGCCTGTTCTGCATGCTGTGGCTGACGCCGCTGGGCGGTGTGGACGACTGGCTGAAGCTGACGGTTAAGCGTCGGACGGGTACCCGGGACGGGCTGAAGCTGCACGAAAAGCTGCTCTTCCAGATTGCGCTGGCTCTGCTGCTGGGCAACTACATCTACCAGCATGGGGAGATGAACGCGATTCCAGTGGGCGGCCACAGCATCGAATCCTTCCGCATTCTGAACGTGCCTTTCTACAAGGCCGGCTGGTTCCTGGGCAAGGTCGCCTTTTTTGTGATCACCATTCTGGTCGTCACCGGCACCTCCAACGCGGTGAACCTGACCGACGGCATGGACGGGCTGGCCTCCGGGTGCATGGTCCTGTGCAGCTTCGTGTTCATGATTCTCGCCTTTATCGGCGGCGACCAGGAACTGGCGAACGGCCTGCTCTTTCCGTACATCCCCAACACCGGCGAGCTGGCGGTGCTCTGCGGTGCGATGATGGGCGCGTGCATGGGTTTCCTGTGGCACAACTGCTACCCGGCCAAGGTGTTCATGGGCGATACCGGTTCACTGCCCCTGGGCGGGCTGATCGGCTACGTGGCGATCTGCACCCGGCAGGAACTGATGCTCTTCATCGTCGGGGGGGTGTTCGTGATCGAGGCCGTGTCGGTGATCCTGCAGGTCGGCTACTTCAAACTGAGCGGCGGGAAACGGATCTTCCGCGTGGCCCCGATCCACCACCACTTCCACCTGGGCGGCTGGACCGAGACCCAGACGGTGACCCGGTTCTGGCTCCTGGCGATCGTTTTCGCCGGCATCGCCCTGGCCACGGTCAAGGTACGGTGATCAAAGGACAGGGACTCGTCACCGCCCGCGGAAAGGCGTAGTGGAATCGGGGGTGGCCCGCCTTTTGGGGCCGGGGGCAGCCGAGTCACGATCGTGGGAGGGGCGTCACTGCCGGTGCGGTTCATGGCATATTGATGCCACCCTGCCCCGCCAGGGAGGCCGGCTGCAGGCAAGCGGGCCGCTATTCGTGCGGGCGATTGGCGGCCTGAGTGGCCGCCTCCGCCGGGGCCTCCGCAGGGGGTGGCGGTCCGGCCGGCCGTTGACGCGTCCCGCGGGAGCCTTGACCGCGCCTGGACTTTCTTGGCTTGTCGGCGTATATTAGGGGCGGTTGGATAGTCGAACGAGTTGGGAACGAGATCTTGATCTGTCAAATCCGAACCGCATTCTCAATCGCCCTCCTGACCTTCTGGGCCGGAATGTCGGCCCCTTTCTGAAAGGACCCGGAAAGCAAAACTCGGGTCGTAGTGCCCATGAACAGGAGATCTAAACGATGGGCAAAAAGCTTTATGTTGGGAATCTGTCGTATTCAGTGAGTGATGCCAAGCTGGAGGAACTGTTTGCGCCGTTTGGCACGGTCGAGACCGCCGAAGTGATCATGGATCGGGCGACCGGCCGAAGCAAGGGTTTTGGGTTCGTGGAAATGAGCTCCGATCAGGAAGCTCAGGCGGCGATCGCGGCTCTTGACGGTCAAGAGAACGACGGCCGTGCGCTCAAGGTCAATGAAGCCAAGCCCCGCGAGAATCGCGGCGGTGGCGGCGGCCGTGGCGGTTACGGTGGCGGCGGCGGCGGTCGCGGCGGCTACGGCGGCGGCGGCGGTCGTGGCGGCTACGGCGGCGGCAGAAGCCGTTATTGATCCTCCCTCAGAAGCATGCTACACAGGGAAGGCCGCGGTCATCTGATCGCGGCCTTCTTTTTGCGCGGGGTGAAGCAGGGTTCAGGGTTCAGGGTTCGGGTTTGAAGGCCTGCGACTTCAAGTTCGTGCGCGTTGGCGGAGCCTGCCCGCCCGCGCGGAGCCATCGTTCGAGCCACTGAACGGTATCGTTGTGCTTGAGCTTGCGGGTGTGGACGAAGGTGATCCGCGTCTTTGACAGGATTACCTCCGTCGCGTCCTCCTCATCGAGCAGTTCGCAGGCCACCTTGCGCTTACGCAGGTGGGTCATCAAGTACACGTTCTCGTCGGCGAGGTGGTCGGTGAAGATGCTGAAAAGGCGGGCGTCGGGTTTCCTGGCGGTCCAGTCGACGAAGGCGTCGAGTCGGTCGTAGCTCGCATCCAGCAGACCCACTTCGTTGACGGCGTCCGGCAAGCCACCCTGCTCGACACAGAAGGAAATGACCCGGTAAGCCCCGCTGTGGCCGGCAAGCGCGACGTGTCCCAGCTCCGTGCCGGGGATCTTCTTGTCGGTGGCCAGAGTGCCGAGCACCTCCTCGACGAGACGCCGGAGACCGTCTTTCTCTTCAAGCTTGCCGCCGCCGGAGTCGGGGACATCTTTCGGGCCTTCCGGGAAAACCAGGATGAGGTTGCGGCCGCTGGCGACTATCTGTTCGCGCAGCCTGAAATCGGTCATGGCCTTGCGGATGTTGTTGCTGTGCCCGTGGAAGTAGAGCAGCAGGTCGGTGCGTTTCTGCGGCTGGTAGCCCTTGGGAATGAAGAGGGCCACGCTGTTGTCCACGTAATGCGGGTCGCGGGGGAAGACTTTGTCGCCGCTCCTGAAGCCGTCGGCGCGGCTGGGGTGAGGGTAGGGGGCGTTTCTCATCCGGACGATCGCCGTTTGCCCGACCTCGGTCGACTCCCACGTGACCGGCTGGGCTATGGCGGCGGGCGATCCGGTGGTGAGAAGGGCCAGCACTGTGAGCTTTGTCATGGCTACCTCCATGGGCTGGATGAACAGCATCCTATCATGAGCTGAGCGGATCGGCACGTGAGGCGGTGAGAGTTGAGGCTGTCCCGATGGTGCCACAATGGTCGCCTGGATTACAGCCGGGACGGCGATCTGGGACTGGTCTCGGATCGAAGAGGCCAGCCAACGCTGATTGTAGTACGAATGTTGAGCGCAGAAGAGCCCGCAGGCCGATGATAAATGGATCGGCGGTTGGATTGTCCGGGGAGGGGGAGTTGGAGTACGCCCGCACTGCTCATAGAGCAGTGGCACACTGCGAGTGACAATCGCGAGCCCAGGTTCAGGAAGAACCTGGGCCACCCGACCTTGAAAGCTGAGCCACGATGAGCGATGCTCTGATCATGGGAATGGATTCCGCGGTTTCCCCAGATGTGCCGGCGTTGACGTCTGAGGAGCGGGCTCACGCCATGTCCGTGTGGATCGTGGCCGTGGCCGGCGGTCTGATGGCCATCGGCGCGGTGATGACCTTCTCGGCCAGCACCTCGATCGATCATCCGCTGGTCATCTGGCCCATCTGGCAAACCGATGCGATTCGACAACTGGCTTTCGTCATCGCCGGCCTGATCGCCATGCTGGTCATGACGCGTGTGCCCTACAGCTTGTGGTCGGTGGGGCGGGGCTACGGGGCCCTGGTGCTGCTCATCCTGGCGCTCGGCGTCTGCGCGCTGGTTTTTGTGCCCGGTCTGGGTGTGGAGGTCAACGGCGCGATTCGCTGGCTGAAGATTCCGGGTACGAGCAGTCGGTTTCAGCCATCCGAGCTGGTCAAGGGGGCCTTGCCGATCTTTCTGGCCACCTGGACGGCTTACCGGGTCAACGTACGGAAGTTCTGGACCGGCCTGCTTCCAATGATGATCGTCACGGGGATTTGCGCAGGGGGCATCGGGCTGGAAGATTTCGGCACGGCGGCGCTGCTGGTGGTTGTGGCCGGCGGGATGCTCCTGGTGGCCGGGGCGAAGATATGGCACCTGCTGCTCATGGTTGTCCCGGTCGTCCCCGCGTTCGGGTACCTCATCATCACCAAGCCTCACCGGATCGACCGCCTCAAGATCTTCCTCGACCCGTTCCAGGACGCTGCGGGGAAGGGCTACCAGGTCATCCAGTCGATGTGCACCATCGTCAACGGCGGTTGGTGGGGGCGCGGCCTGGGTAACGGTTTCGTGAAGGGCTATCTGCCCGAGGCTCGGAACGATTTCATCTTCGCGGTGATCTGCGAGGAATTGGGGATCGTGGGAGCCATCGCCGTGATCTGTCTTTTCATCACCCTGGTCTGGCTCGGCCGCGGGGTGGTGATGCGATGCCCGGACCCGGTCGGTCGTCTGTTGGCGTTCGGGATTGTGCTGATCGTAGGCGTCCAAGCCGCCATGAACATTGCCGTGGTCACCGCGTCGGTGCCGACCAAGGGGATTGCTCTGCCCCTGGTCTCGGCCGGCGGCTCGGGCACTGTGTTTCTGGGGGGGCTAGTCGGGGTCCTGGCGAACATTGCCCGGCGATCCGGTTTGCCGGCCAAGAGAGGATGAAACCGGGTCAGGTCGGCCTATGGGGCAGACTCTCGCGACTGATTCTCCGTCACCGATGACACCTGCGGGCTTTCACCTGGAAAGGCATGGATGTGAGCGGATCCCGGCATTGGTTCGTGTTTGCCGGCGGTGGGACCGGGGGACATCTATTCCCGGCACTGGCGGTCGTTGAGCTGCTCCGCGAGCGAGGTCTGCCGGTCGACGTGTCGTTTTTCTGCACGGAGCGGCCGATCGACCGTGAGGTGCTGGGGAAGGTCGGGGTCGAGGGGCGGCCGCTGACCGTTCTGCCGTTCCCGTCACGGCCGTGGCGATGGCCGAGGTTCCTCTGGCGGTGGCGCCGGTCGGTTTCAGCCTGTCGAAGAGCGTTTCGGGAGCGTCGCCCGGCGGTGATCGTTGGAGCGGGGGGTTACGCCTCCGGGCCGCCGGTGCACACCGGCCTGCAGATGGGCATTCCCACGTTTCTGCTGAACCCGGATGCCGTTCCCGGCAGAGCGAACCTGCATCTCGGGGCCAAACCGAGTCTGGCCGGTGTTTTCGCCCAATGGCCGGTGACGCGCAAGCATTTTCCCGAGTCGGCGCGCATTCTCGTTGCCGGATGCCCGGTCCGCAAAGCCTTCCGCTTGATCTGTGAGGAGGCCGCCAAGACGGGCGGCGCCGACGGGGTCCGGCGGATGGCGGGAGAGCTGAAAAGGTCTTTCGGCTCGAGCCCGGACCGCCCGGTGTTGCTGATCACCGGGGCTTCACAGGGCGCGCGGACCATCAACGATGCGTTTGTTCAACTGGGAGGCCTGATTGCGACCGCCGGCTGGCAGGTTTTGCACCTGACCGGGCAGGCGGACGGGGAGCGTGTGCGGGCGGCATACCAGCAGTCGGGCCTGCCGGCGGTCGTTTTGCCGTTTACTGACCGCATGGCCGAGGCCATGTTTGCGGCCGACCTGATCGTTTCCCGTGCCGGGGCCTCAACCCTGGCCGAAATCCTCGCCATGGGCAAGCCGTCGATCCTGCTGCCGTATCCGTTTCACCGTGACCGGCATCAATGGCACAACGCGGAGGTTCTGGTTGAAGCCGGAGCGGCAATCCTGCTGGATGACCTGAAGGATGCCTCGGCCAACGCCGGGCAACTGGAGCCGGTTCTGTCCGACATTCTCAACAACGCCGCGCATCGCGCGAAGATGGCTGCCGCGGCTTGCGGACTGGGCAAGCCGCACGCGGCGGCGGAGATCGCCGAACGGCTTTGTCAAGCCGCGGGCCTGCGATATTAGCGGACCTGTGGTCTTCGCCGGCTTGGCGCAGAAATTCCTCGTCGGACGCGCCGCAACTCCTTGTCCGCCCTAAAGGAAAGTCAGATCGACTCCCGATACAACTAAGGGCAAAGCCAGCTTGGAGCGCGAAGGCTGCGCGCGGCCGGTCTGTTTCGGCATCGCGTGCGGCCGGTGCGCGATTGGAACAAATCGCTTATCGCACTAGAATGTGCGAGCCAAGCCGGTGAGTCGTGTGCAGCGGCGGTTTGTTGCTTACCCGTGAAGCTCGCCATGAGGTGGCGGAGCCGGCCTGATGGGGAGGGGCCGAAGCATCGGCTTGTGGAGGTGTGATGGACAAGCCTTATGGGGACGAGTCGGCCGGTTGCGTGACGTAGTTGTCTCACATCACACGGAAGGATTCTCGATGTCCCAGGCAGCAGGGGCGAGTTGTGAAGCAGCCGGTAGTCTCGGGTCGAGCGGATTGACTTCAGCCGTCTCGCCGGGCGGCAAGCTTGCGAGCAAGGACAACGGAGTCTTCGATCCGGCGGGCCTGCGGGTCCACATGATCGGCATAGGCGGTTGCGGCATGCGCGGCGCGGCTCGCGTGCTCATGCGCGCGGGGGCCAAGGTGAGCGGCTCGGATCGCAACCAGTCCGGGGCCCTCGTTCTGCTGTCCGAGCAGGGCGTCGACATCCACATCGGCAGCAAGCCGAGCCACGTCCCGGCGGACTGCGGCCTGGTCGTGCACTCGGCGGCCGTGAAGGACTCGGATCCCGAGCTGATTGAGGCCCGCGTTCGAGGCATCGAGGTCGTCAAGTACTCCCAGCTCCTGGGACTGCTCATGTCCCGCAAGATGGGGATTGCCGTCGCGGGCACGCACGGCAAGAGCACGACCACGGCGATGATTGCCTACGTTCTGCAGCAAGCGGGTCTAGATCCCTCGTTCGTGATCGGGGCGGGCGTGGAGCAACTGGGCGGCGGATCGGGCGTCGGCGACGGCGATCAGTTCGTGGTCGAAGCCTGCGAGTACGACCGTTCGTACCTCAACCTTCGGCCGCGTTACGGACTCGTTTTGAACGTCGACGAGGATCATCTGGACTACTACCGGGGCATCGAGGAGATCATCGCTTCTTTTCATGATTTCGCGTCACTGGTTCCGGCGGACGGTCTGCTGGTGGTAAACGGTGAGGACCGCAACACGATGCGGGCGGTCGAGCATGCCCCGGCCACGACCGAGACATTCGGCGTGCAGGGACTGTTCGACTGGCGGGCGGAAATCCTGGATGCCAAGAGGGGGAGCTACTGCTTCCGCGTGCTGCGCAAGGGTCAGCCGCTGACGGAGATGACACCCGGCATCCCCGGCCGCCACAACGTATACAACGCCCTGGCCGCGACCGCCGTCTGCTTCTACTGCGGAGTCAAACCTGAGGTGATCGCCGGGGCGTTGGGTGAGTTCCGCGGCGCTCACCGGCGCATGACCCTGCGAGGCTGCATCGGCGGCGTGACGGTCCTGGACGACTATGCCCATCATCCGCGGGAGATTCAGGCGACGCTCAAGGCCGTTCGCGAGTTTTACAACCCGCGCAAGCTCTGCGTTGTGTTTCAGCCGCACCAGCACTCGCGGACCCGCTTCCTGCTGAACGATTTCGCGAACAGCTTCGGCGCGGCCGACGTCGTGATCGTGCCAGACATCTACTTTGTCCGCGACAGCGAGGCGGAGCGCGGACTGATCGAAGCCAAGGACCTGGTGGACCTGATCCGCCTGCGTGACGGCGAGGCCCGTTACGACCCCGATTTCGACTCGATCACCAAGTGGCTGTGCCGGGAAATCCGCAGCGGCGACGTGATCATCACGATGGGCGCGGGGAACGTGTGGCAGGTGGCCGACAGCGTGCTTACCGGGCTGGCCGGCGCACACAAGGACGGCAGCAGTTTCGTCGCCATGGGCGACTCGGCCGACCACTGAGAGCGTATGAAGACGGATTCTCTGTCAGACCTGTCCGAGATCGTCGCCGAGAACGAGCCTCTGGCGCAGCACACGTGTCTGCGCGTGGGCGGGCCGGCCCGGTGGTTTGCACGGCCTCGATCCGTTGACCAGATTCGTGAACTGGTTCGCCGCTGCCGCCAGGAAGGCGTGGAGGTGCTGCCGCTGGGCTTGGGAGCCAACCTGCTGGTTGGTGACGACGGGGTGGATGCCCTCGTGATCCGGCTGAGTGATCCCGCGTTTGAACGTGTGGAATGGGCCGAGGGGCAAGTCCGCCGGGCGAACGAGCCGGCCTTCATCACCGTGGCGGCCGGCGCGGATATGTACCGCCTGATTGCCGATGCGGTCCGCAACGGCCTGGGCGGCCTGGAGGTTCTGGCGGGGATTCCGGGGACGGTCGGAGGCCTGCTCCGCATGAACGCCGGGGGGCGTTTCGGGAACATCTGCGACGTGGTCAAGGACGTGGACGTCGTTGATGCCGACGGGCAGCGGCGGACCGTGACGCGCGAGCAGGCGGGTTTCGGGTATCGTGGTTCGAGGCTGGCCGGGACGGTTGTCTGCGGGGCCACTCTTATTCTCGAACCGGGAGATCCGAAGCAATTGCGGGTCCGGTTCAAGGAAATCTGGGAATTGAAGAAGAAGACGCAGCCTCTGTCGGACAACTCCGCGGGATGTGTCTTCAAGAATCCTTCCGGCGGGAGCGCGGGCTCGCTGATCGACCAGGCCGGTCTGAAGGGCCGGCGCGTGGGCGGGGCCGTCGTCTCGCGGAAGCACGCGAATTTCATCGTGACCGAGGCCGGAGCCGCCGCCGGAGATGTGCTGAGCCTGATCGGCATCATCCGGCGGGAGGTTGCGGACCGGTTCGGCGTCGAACTGGAGACGGAGGTCCAGATGTGGGGTTGTCAAACGGCCCGCACCGCCGAACCGATTGTGTGACACCCCGTCTCGAGCAGGGACGGCGTAACAGGGAAATGGAAGTCCAACATGACACACCTGGCGGAACAAGCAATCCGAACTGAAACCAACTGCCTGCGGGTCGAGCGCGGTCTGAAGATCACCGTTCTTTCGGGCGGGCCGCGTTCCGAACGCGAGGTAAGCCTCAGCAGCGGCCATGCGATCGCGACGGCTTTACGATCGGTCGGTCATGACGTATGGCTTGCGGACATCGATCCGGCGAATCTCTCGGCGCTGGACCGGCCGGTGGAC
>CAZPIO010000012.1:86148-94173 GCA_964586235.1 uncultured Planctomycetales bacterium | reverse complement strand
CTTCCGGTCCTTGTCGAACAGAAAGAAATCCGGCGTGCAGGCGGCGCGGTATGCCTGGGCGACGTCCTGCGTCGCGTCATACAGGTAGGGGAAGGTGTAGCCCGCGGAGACGACCTCCTCTCGCATCTTCTCGGGGCTGTCCTCGGGGTAGGCGGTCGCGTCGTTGGAGTTGATGCCTGCCACGGCCACGCCCTTATCCTGGAACTCCCTGGCCATACGGGCCAGCTCGCTCCGGATGTGTTTGACGTACGGGCAATGATTGCACATGAAGATCACCAGCAGCGCGGGCGAGTCCGCGAAATCGGAAAGGGAAACCGTCTTCCCGTTGGTGTCGGGAAGGCAGAAGTCCGGGGCCCGCGTCCCCACCGAAATCATTGTCGAAAGCGTTGCGACCATTTCAAGATCCTCCAATCACTTGGGGCGATTTCTGTCCACTCAAGAGGATTCTAGGTGCCGCGAGAGACGCTGACGACGCGCCCGGGAGGTGTGTGCCACGATTCGACTGAACCCGTCGAAGTCTGAAAGAACCGCAGCACTTCCCCGCCGAATGTGTCATAGACTCCGGTCCGTCCAGGCGGACCACAAGGTCCTTGATCGGGGCCGATGGGGTGATAGGATAGAGTAATGAGACCGACGGTGTACATTGAGACGACCGTGCCATCCTACTATTACGATGAGCGTCCGGAATTAGAGCGTGACGTTGCCCGGACTCGCGAGTGGTGGGACCAGGAGCGGTCTGGATATGAGTGTTTCATCTCGGCAGTGGTGCTCGAGGAGTTGGCCGCGGGGAACTACCCCCACCAGAAGGAGTGCCTGACGCTGGTTGAATCATTGCCCCTTCTGGCGGCGGGGCCGGAAGTGGTGGAAGTCGCTGAGGTCTACCAGGTGCGTGGTTTCATGCCCAAGGCGCCAGTTCGTGATGCGTTGCACTTGGCCTTGGCCTCCTGTTATCGGATGGACTACGTGTTGACCTGGAACTGCCGCCACCTGGCCAACGAGAACAAGGCGAGGCACCTGGAGGTCCTCAACCTGAAAATGGGCCTTGGGGTTCCGAGGTTGGTTACGCCCCATCAACTGGGCCCACTGGAGGATTGGTCATGAAAGCTGACAGCCCCCTTGTCGAAGAGGTTCGGGAACGATGCCGGGAGTTGAGCGCCCGTTTCAACGATGACCTGCGGGCGTACGCCCGTCATTTACGGGAGATCGAAGCGGAGCATCAATCTCGGGTCGTCGACCAGGTCACGGTGGTGAAGTCTTCTCACGGCCCGTCAGACAGGTGATCGCGACGTCGTTCTGAAGCGGTCTGCCCCGGTGGACCGTGCGGATTTCAAGCTGAAGATTATCACTTATGACGGAGCAGAAGTCTGGAGAGGCGATCCCATGAGCCGTATGCTGATGTGTTTGATCGGTGTTGCGTCCGTCTTGTTGGCGACGTTTGCCGTGCAGGCGGCGAGCGAGCCTTCGTCCGAGTCGCCGATCATCGACGTCGGCGGTCGGCGACAGGTGTTCATTGACGGCCGTTTCGTGACCCAGGCCAAGGGCGTCGAGCTAACGGTTCACCCGCCGCGCAAAACCGGCGAAATGACCATCAAGTGCGATCACGAGTGGGAGATGGGTGGTGTCGGTCCTTACAGCAGCGTGATGAAGGTCGGCGACACCTACCACATGTGGTACCACGTCATGGACACCGTCCAGTGGCATACCGGCGAGAAGAGCGGGTGCATCTGCTATGCAACCTCGAAGGACGGCGTCCGCTGGGACAAGCCGGAACTCGGGCTGGTCGAGTACCGGGGCAGCCGCAAGAACAATATTGTCGTCGGTCACGGCGCGGCCGGCGAGCAGATCGGCCAGGACGGCGGCATGGTTTTTCTCGATCCCAACGCCCCCGAGGACCAGAGATTCCGCCTGCTGGGGAGGTTCGGCCCGCCGGTCGAGCAGGGCCAGGCTATCCACCTCTTTTCATCGGGCGACGGCATCCATTGGAAGCTGACCCACAAGTCGATCGTGACCGCCCGGCCGCAGGAGCGGGGCCATCACCTGGATTCGCAGAACGTGATGTTCTGGGACGATCGCATCAACAAGTACGTCTGCTACGTGCGAAAGAACCGCGCGGAGCCCGGGTCGCAGGGACGCTGCATCGCCCGTGGCGAATCGGATCACCTGGGCGATTTCCCGGCCGTGCAGGATATGCCCATCGTGTTCGGCTCCGATCGCAACGACCTCTACCAGGGCGAGACACCCATGGTCGACTTCTACATGAGCGCGGCGGTCAAGTATCCGTGGGCACAGGACGCCTATTTCATGTTCCCGACGATGTACTACCACTACATCCCGGGCCTGGCGGAGTTCCCGAAGGAAACCCCGACTAACGCCGGGCCGCTCGACACGCGTTTCGCGGCCAGCCGGGACGGCGTTTCCTGGGAGCGCTACGACCGGCGGGCGTTCGTGCCGCTGGGGATGAAGGGCGAGTTCGACTGGGCCTCCACGCGGGTAATCTGGGGCCTCGTTCCCGACGTCGAGGGCCGGGAGATGTACCTGTACTACCGGGCGAGCGACTGGCTCCACGGCTGGGACCGCGACGAGCGCAACAAACGCCTGCTCACCGAGGCCGGCCTGCACGCGAGCCAGAACATTGCGGTGCTCAGCCGTCTGGTCTCCCGCCGCGACGGCTTTGTGTCCGTCCGCGGAGCCTACGGGGACGGTGAGTTCACCACGCCGCCGCTGACATTCGTGGGCAGGAAGCTGACGCTCAATGTGGACACCTCCGCGGCCGGGATCGTGCAGGTTGAGGTGCTCGATGCCAAGGGCGGGCCCATCGAGGGTTTCGCGCTTGATGACTGCGACCGGATCCACACCTGCAATGAGATCGACCGCACGGTCACGTGGAAACGCAGCAGCGACGTCAGTTCGCTCGTCGGCAAACCGGTCCGGTTGCGATTCACCGTGCGCGACGCGGATCTGTACGCGTTTCAGTTTCAGGAGTAGCTGTCAGCGGTCGGCCAGAGCGAGCCACCGGGTTTATCCCGGTGGTTTCTACCTGCATGAGCACACGCACGATAGCGAGATTAGAAAGCCGGTGAGGGCACCGGCTCTACAGGTGGGGCCGACCCGGCGACGACACGGCTTCTGCTTGACGGAGCGATACGGCTCGCGCTCGCCGACTGTTCTGTTGGCGGAGTGCGGCACCTGCATCGTGTCGCCGTGGCGCGCGCCCTCGTCGGGCCTTTCTCTTCGGGTCGCCCTGGGCAGCCTGTATCACTCGGGCAGTGCCGGTTCGATTCGTTCCTTCGGCGGAAGTGGTGGCGGGCCGGCGTAGGGGTCTGGCCAGACGAAGCACAGCGGCGTGTCGCTGCGCTGGTAGCCCTCGGCCGGGGCAGCCGCGGTCGCCGGATACATCCGACCTTTGCCGTCCGCACGCACAGACTCATATAAGGGCACCACGCCCGGCGGCGGGGATTTCGTATCACCGGGCAATGCATAAAAGGGCGGTGCGGCCGCCGGGTCTTGTGCGGGTGCCTGCCTGACTGCCAGCCTGTCCGAACCATCGGCGGTTTTCTCACGATAGACCGCCACACTGCCCGTAAATGGCCGATCGGGCGCAAAAAACGCAATCGTCGGCACGGGGTGGCCCACTTCGATATCCTGCCAGCGGCCGAAGCGCGGTTTGGCGGGGTCCTGCGACAACTGGTACACCGGCGCCGGCAGCCTCAGCCGCGGATCGCCCAGGTCGAGCTTGTACATGATCTGGTTGTAGTCGTACCGCGGCGTGAGCATCGGGGCGCCCGAGATAAACGACGTGTAGGTACCTTCGAAGAAGATGATGCGCCCGCCGTCCTTGGCAAACACGGGATGCTGCTTGGGGTTATAGAAGCTGTACTTGTCGTGGGTGATGATCTTGCGGCCGTAGACCCACGGGCCCAGCGGCGTGTCGGCTTCGAGGTACCAGAGCTCGCCAAGCATGGAAGTGCCCATGATCTCGCTGGCGATCATGACCCAGCGGCGGCGGAACTCGTTCCAATAGACCGACGAACCGTGGACCTGGAAGGGCTTGCCGGTCTCCACGTCCGTCGTCTGGACGAGGCCTTCCTCCTTCTTGAGCACGCCTCCTTGGACCATCGTGGCGTAGTCGCCCGGCGTCAGGCTGGGCGTGTTCTTCCTCCAGGCGTAGCGGAGCCGGCTGTCGGCCCCGCGGTCCAGCATCGGCACCTGCAACTCCTTGCTGTTACCGTCGGCGAGCGGCGTGTATGCCTCGTAGTTGGCTGTATTGGTCAGCAGCCGAGCGTCGGCCGCGATCCGAACGATCGGGAAGCCGGGCGTGTAATAGACATACTCCTTGCCGTCGACCTTGCACTTGAACGGATGGCCGCTCGGGCCGACCGGAGCCTTGAGGTCGAACTCCGCAATCCTCTCGAAGATCTCCTTCTCGTCGTTGAACAGCATCAGCCCACGCTCCTGGGCCTGCATGGCGGTGTTGACGCGCGCGTACGCCGCATAGAGGCGTTCGCGGCCGGTCTCATCGGGGAGCACGACCAGTGCATCCAGCCACACCGGCCCCGGTCCGGGGTGAGGGGCCATCTGTTTGACGAAACCGTCCTTGCCTAGGAAGTAGTCGTAGTTGATCCCGACGTCGGGGTTGAGCCCGTCGTCCGAGGGCAGCGCCGACGTCGCCCCGGTCATGTGGAAGTTGCCCAGCGGGTAGGAGGGCCGTGTCGTGTCACCCCACATCCAGAACAGCCGGCCGTGATAGGTGACCCCCTGTATGCTGTCGCAGCCGAGGACCTGGCCGTTGATGACGGGTGCTTTGAGTGGAGCCTTCAGACCGAGCAGCACGGTGTCGCGATAGATCCCGCCCCCCGTCAGACGATAGAGCCGCTCGGCGATGTTGATACGCTTGATCTTGACGACCGCGCTGCCGCCGGGCTTGACGTCCAGCGCGAGGCCGGCCATCCCGAACCCGTCCTTAGGGAACGTGTAACCGTGACTGCTGACGCTGAAGAACACCCGCTTATCCATCAGGCCCGGCTCGCTGAAGGCCACATAGCCGTTGCTGTCGGTATAGAGGCGGATGTTGCTGGTGGTCATCAGTTCGACGAGCGGCACGCCTCGCCCCGTCTGCTCGTCGACAACCTGGATCCTGAAATACGCGTCTGATGGGCTGGCCGCCAGTTGGCAGACCAGCAGGAGAGTGGAGGGGAGCATCGGAGCAACCTTTCAAAGGGTGGTGGAGGATCGACAACGACTGGTGAACGTTGTACCCATCCGGGCCGCAGGCGGCAAGGCGCTTGGCAGTCGAAGCTGCGGTGAGGTTATACTGTGACGCACTGCTCGCAACAGCAGTGGCACACAACGGCATAGAGCCCCCGCACCGGTCGCAGAGCAGCGGCATACAGGTGCGGCCGGGCGAGGAGTCAGTGATATGAGCGTGTTCATTTCAGCCGATATGGAGGGAGTCTGCGGCGTTTGCAGCCTGAACCAGTGGGAGCCGGGAGGCTCGGGCTACGACCGGGCGTGCGAGTGGATGACCGGCGAGGTCAATGCGGCCGTCGAGGGAGCCGTCAAGGCCGGCGCCCGCCGGATCGTGGTGAAAGACGCCCATTGCGACGGCAACAACATCGATCTGGAAAGGCTCCACCCGGCGGCCGAACTGATCAGCGGCTGGGGCCCGCTTAACAGCATGGTCGAGGGCATCGGCAGCGACTTCAAGGCGTTGATCCTGATCGGCTACCACGCCCGAGCGTCCACCGCGGACGGCACCTTCTCCCATACCTGGTCGCGCAACGTGCTGGATCTGCGGATCAACGACGTATCAGTGGGCGAAGCTGAATGGGCGGCGGCGTTCGCGGGCCATTTCGGTGTTCCCGTGGCCATGATCACCGGCGACGACAAGCTGGCCGGGCAGGTCCGCAAGACCCTTCCGCCGGGTATCCACTTCGTCGTGACCAAAACCGGGTGGGCGTTCAACGCCGCTCAGATGCGGCCGATCGCGGCCGTGCGGGAGGAGATCCGGGAGACGGCCGCCCAAGCCCTCAGCGATCTTCAGCGGCTTCCCATCTATCGCCCGAGTCTGCCCGCTACGATCACGATGCGGTTCCGCAACTGGGAAGGCCTGCACGCCTGCGAGGCGTTTCCCGGCGTCAGGCGGCTCAGCGTCGACACCTTTCAGTACCAGGCCGGCGACCTCATCGAGGCCCACAGGTACTTCTCAACGCTGCAGAGACTGGCGAAGTCATGATTCCACGCGGTCGGATCCCGCGGCCGGCGACGCTTTGTGATACGGGACCAGACTGCTGGACTGGCCGACTGTCGGACTGTTAGACTATTGGGACTGATCGGCAAGTGGCATGCGCCAGGCGCATTTGTTGTCCGGCAGGGACTGCCGTTACCCGAGTCTCCAACGGCGATGCCTGCGATCCTGAAAAGGAATTACATCCGATGAGTCGTTGCAGCCTGACCACCTGGAGCTTGGATTCGCGAGAGGAACCCTTTATCCGAGTAGGCATGGTCCTGCCCGAAGACGGCATGGACTCGATCCTGCTCAAGATTCCGAGCCGCGGTTACATCGTGTCGGCGGGCGACGCGCCCGGGCAGATGTTCCGCTCCGTGATGGCCAAGGTGGCAGTCGAGAACGGCCAGGTGTCCTTCTTGTCCGAGGGCGGCGTCGCGGGTCCCGCGGACATCGTCCGCATCTGGCCCGAGGAGCCGATTCCGCAGGCTCGGGGGGCGGGCGTTCAGCTTCGTGGCGTGGTTGCCGGGCGAGGCTTCCACTGGGAGAAACGCATCCATCCGACCGTGGGCGGTGCCCTGGAGTTCCGGGCCAATCGGGGACGCCTCCTGGTCGTCAACGAGCTGGCGGTCGAGGAGTACCTTCCGGGCGTCATCGCCGGCGAAATGAGCGGCGACTGCCCCATGGAGTTCCTCAAGTGCCAGACGGTTGTGGCTCGGGCGTGGGTCCTTGCGCACACTGAGAAGAAGCACACGCACTACCCGTTGGACCGCTGCAATGACGACTGCTGCCAGAGGTACCACGGAACGACCGATCTGACCGAGCGGGCGGTCGAGGCCGTCCGGCAGACGCGCGGGCAGGTGCTCGTCGACCGGCAGCAGAACCTCATCGACACGAACTATTCCAAGAGTTGCGGCGGCATCATCGAGTCGCCCCAGCACGTGTGGTCGGTTCGAAAGGCCGGCCAGCGGGCCACGGTCGACGCCCCGGTGGACTCCGAGGCCCATCGGTTCTTCCCCATGTCCGAGGACTTGCTGCGCGAGTACCTGACCGGAGACTGGCTCAAGCGAGCCGATGTCTTCTGCAGCCCCAACATCGTCCCGGACAGCAGCCTGTCCTCATACCTGAGCAAGATCGACGAAGGCGGCGGGTACTTCCGTTGGCGCGTGGATTACGATCGGCACGACCTGGAAAAGATCCTCAGGGAGAAGTTCTTCAGCCACCAGGACCCGAGCAAGGTCGCCTTCCTGAACACGCTCATGAACCTGCGTGTCTGCAAGCGGGGTGACTCGGGCCGGGCGATCGATCTGGAGATCGAGTACCTCGATCCCATGGGCGTGACGCACAAGGCCCACGTGTTGACCGAGTACACGATTCGCGAGGTGCTGCACGAGAAGTTCCTGTTCAGCAGCGCGTTCCTGGTTGAAATCCAGCGCGATCAGGCAAGCGTCCCCCGACGGATCACGCTGCTCGGCGGCGGCTGGGGCCACGGGGCGGGCCTCTGCCAGATCGGGGCCTTGGGCATGGCTCTGAAAGGCTACAAGTACGAGGCCATCCTCAAGCACTACTTCGAGGACGTTCACGTCCACACCTGCTATTGAGCACCGGGGAACAGCGGATTCGCCGACCGCAGAGCAGAACGCCGGATCGCCGCGATTCCTGAAGGATTATAAGAAAGGTATGTGCTGGCACCGGTGCGCAGTTCATCATCGTGCCCCCACCCGTTCGCTGCGGCGGATGGATGGGCCACCCGCGTGAATACCGGCGGGACAAGCCCGCCGGCTCGCTGAACCCTGAACCCT
>CAZPIO010000012.1:0-86048 GCA_964586235.1 uncultured Planctomycetales bacterium | reverse complement strand
CACCCGCGTGAATACCGGCGGGACAAGCCCGCCGGCTCGCTGAACCCTGAACCCTCACTCTGCGGCCATACTCGTCGGCGGCCTGCTGATGATGCCTTTCAGATAACAGTCGAAAAAGCGGATCATGTTTTGCCGGGTGATGGTCAGGTACGGGTCGATCCAGCCGTGACCCAGACCGTGGAGTACCTGCAGCTCATTGCCCAAGCCGGCTTGGCTCAGCCGGCTGTGCAACTCGTACGCCTGCGAGGGCGGCACGGTCGGATCGGCGTTGCCCTGGAAGGTCAGAATAGGGGGGTCATCCTTGCTGATGTAACTGAGCGGCGAGGCCTGACGGCCGGTGGTCGTCCGCTGGGTCTTCTCATCGCCGAGAAAGGGGACGAGGTATCTGCCGACCACCGGCGACGACCAGTCTTTGGCGATAAGGTCGCATGGGCCGTAGTAGTTCACCACCGCCTGCACCCGAGCCGACTCGCCGCCTTGCGCGACATCGTCCGGACCGAAATGGTCGTCGTCCGACGTCACCCCGACCATGAGCGCGAGATGCCCGCCCGCGCTCAGGCCCATCGCACCGATGTGGTTGGGATCGATGTCGTATTCACGTGCGTGGCGGCGCAGCCACCGCACGCAATTGCGCACGTCGGCCACGGGCGCGGGGAAGCGGTGCTTCGGGGCCAGGCGATACGTGGGCGCGACCGCCACGTAACCATGAGCGGCAATGTACTCAATCCATGGACGCATGAAAACCCGACTTCCCGAGATCCACCCGCCCCCGTAAATGCACACCACCGCCGGCCAGGGACCCTCTCCGGTGTTCGGCCGCGCCAGGTCGAGATTCAGCGTTTCTCCGCCGGACTTGGAGTAGGGGATACCAGTTTGCACCGCGACCTGATCGGGTGGCAGAGCATCGATGAAACGCCCGGGAGGGGCGCAGCCGGTCGCCACCGCAATCAGCAGACTCGAAACCGCGATCGTCAGATGTGTTCGGTGAATCATGCCGGTCTGGTTAACCGTTCGCTCCTGCCGCGTCAAGAAGTCCCCCGGCAGACCCTGACGATCGTTTTGGCCGCGGCGTGAGGCCGGCATGAGCTCGCCACCTTCATGCACCAGCGGGCCTTGTCATGGTTCTCTCATCTGCAAAACGCAGCACAGGCATCGCGGTCACTCTCCGTGCGTCGCGTGCCGCAGCCATAAGCCGCCCCGGTACGATTGGTTACGGGGAGGTGCGGTTTTCCGCCATGGCTCGCCGTCAACTCGTCTCCACCGGTTAATCTGGAATATGGGGCTAAAACCCGCGTTTGCACTCGTCCGGTACAGTTGCAGAGACCTAGAATCTGTCGGATCGCGCGAGGTGCGTAGCCATGAAAGAACTCATGACCCCCAAGCAGGTCGCTCTGGCACTCGGAGTGAGCGAGGCCTCACTCAAACGCTGGTGCGACAAGGGCGTGATCCCGGCCATTCGGACCGCCGGAGGACATCGGCGGCTCCCGATCAACGGTGTCATGCAATTCATTCGGCACACCGGTCAGCGACTGGTCCGACCCGAGGTGCTCGGGCTCCCGCCGTCGATGGGGCAGACGAAGGAGGCCTGGGACCGGGCAAGGGAACTGCTCAGGGCGGCGCTGGAGGCAGGCGATGAAGAGCAGTGCCGTCGTCTGATCATGAACCTCTTTCTGGAGGGGCGCAAGGTACATGCCATTTGCGATTACGTCATTGCCCCCGCTTTCCATGAGATCGGCGACCGCTGGCGGTACGGGGAGGTCGAGATCTTTCAGGAACGGCGCGGTGTCGAGATTATCTCCCGGTTGATGCACGAATTGCGGCTGATTCTCCCGCCGCCGCCCGAAGCGGCCCCGATGGCCATCGGTGCGACGCTCGGCAAAGACCCCTACAGTCTGCCGATCAGCATGGCCGAGGTCACCCTCATCGAAGCGGGCTGGATAGCCAGGTCTTACGGCCCCGGGCACCCGGCGACTACGCTCGTGGCGGCGATTTCAGACGTGCGCCCGCGCCTGTTCTGGCTGAGCGCCTCGGTGATCGAGAGCGTGCCGGAGTTCATCGAGGAATGCCGGTGGCTTTATGAAACGTCGATTGACTGCGGGAGTGCGTTCGTCGTGGGTGGGCGGGCGCTGCTCCCGGAGATCCGGCAGAAGATCAAATACTCGTCGTTTTGCGACACCATGGGGCACTTGTGGGGCCTGGCGATGGCCTTGTGGCCACCCGGGTCACCCCCTGTGTAAGACGGCTCCAGCGGCTTCGGCGATCTGCCGTCGTCGGCCGGCGAGCGGGACTCCCCCTTCGGCAAGATCATGTGCTGGCACTCACTTCTGCCTTATACTACGGGGAAGCCGCCGCGCAGCTCCGTGGGATTGTGGTGTCGGCGGCAAGGGCAATGGAGGCAGGCGTCGGGATGGTTTTGTCCGGCAAAACCGCATTGGTGACCGGGGCGGGCAAACGGCTCGGGCGGGCGACGGCATTGACCCTCGCTTCGCAGGGCGTTTCCGTCGTCGTTCACTACCAGTCCTCCCAGGCTGAAGCCGAGCAGTGCGCCGAGCTCGTCCGGTCCAACGGCGTCAAGGCGTGGACGTTGCAGGCGGACCTGTCCGACCCGCCCGCGGCGGCGGCGGTCATGGATCGGGCCGTCGAACTGGCCGGACCGGTCGACATCCTCGTCAACAGTGCATCTATCTTCCCCCGCAACACGCTGGCGGACATGACCTGGAAGGACGTGACCGACAACATGCAGGTCAACGCCATGGCTCCCTTTCTGATCGCCCGCGGGCTTGCGGCCCAAGGCAGGAGCGGGGCGGTCGTTAATCTCCTCGACACGCGCGTCGTTCATTACGACCGCGTGCATGCAGCCTACCATCTCAGCAAGCGGGCACTCCTGACGTTGACCCGGATGATGGCTCTGGAGTTCGCCCCGGCGGTGAGGGTGAACGCAGTGGCCCCGGGCCTGATCCTGCCTCCGCCCGGCGAGGATGAGTCCTACCTGCAGAAGCTCTCGTCCTCCGTCCCGCTCCAGCGCGTCGGCAACGCCGGCGACATCACCGACGCGATCCTGTATCTGCTTCGAAGCGAGTACGTCACCGGCCAGGTGCTCTTCGTGGACGGCGGTTTCCACATGAGGGGGAGCGTCTATGGGATCTGATCGCCAGGATCTCGACCGTATCCACATCCGCGACCTCGCCCTTCGCTGCGTCATCGGTCTTTACGAGGACGAGCGCCGGGAGAAGCAGGACGTCGTCATCAACATCACCCTGTACGCCGATCTGGGCAAGGCATGCCGCAGCGACGACGTCGGCGACACCGTCGATTACAAGATAATCAAGAAAAACGTGATTGCCCTGGTGGAGCAGTCGTCCTGCCGGCTCATCGAGCATCTGGCCGAACAGATCGCTCAAAGCTGCCTGGCCGACCCGCGCGTGGTCCGCGTCTCGGTGTGCGTGGACAAGCCGGGGGCCCTGAGGTTCACCCGCAGCGTGGCCGTCGAGATCGTCAGAGAGCAATCGTCCACCCGGTGACAGACCGCTACAATTGAGTGAGCCGTAAGCGCCACGTTCGCCGGTCCTGGGAGCGCGAAGCGCGGAGCCCGGGGCGATGGGCCGTTTCTATCGGAGTACGCCATGCCACGCCGCCATCTGCACAAGGCCCCGACGGTTGGCTCTTTCCTGTTCGAGCACTTGTACTCGCGAGGAGCCCGCCATGCGTTCGGCATCCCGGGCGATTACGCATTGCCGCTGTTCTGGTGGCTCGAACGGTCGAAACTCGACCTGGTCACCATGACTCATGAACCATCCGTGGGCTTTGCGGCCGATGGTTACGCCCGGCTCCGGGGGCTCGGCGTGGCGTGCATTACCTACTGTGTCGGCGGGCTCAACATGCTCAACAGCATCGCCGGTGCCTATGCCGAGAAGAGCCCCGTCGTGGTGATCTCCGGCGGCCCGTCCGAGGCCGAGCGCCGGGGCGACCCGCTCCTGCATCACAAGGTCAAGACGTTCGACACCCAGCGGCGGATCTACGAAGAAGTTACCTGTGCGAACACCATCCTGCTCGATCCTGACGCCGCCGCCGACGAGATCGTCCGCGTGGTGGACACCGTCCTCGCCCAGTGCCGCCCGGGCTACATCGAGGTCCCGCACAATATCGTCGACGTCCCGATCCGCCCGCCCCGTCGCCACAAGCCGGCGCGGCCCGTGGTTGACGCCGACAGCCTCGACGAGTGCCTGAGGGAGGCGGTCGCCTGCATCAACCGGGCGAAACGGCCGGTGATCCTCGCCGGGATCGAGCTGCACCGGCACAAGCTGACCGATCTGGCCCTGGACCTGGCCGAGGCGTTCAACATCCCCGTGGCCGCCGACCTGCTCAGCAAGAGCGTCATCCAGGAAACACACCCGCTCTACATCGGCGTGTACAGCGGCGCACTGTCGGAGCCCGCCTGCCGCAACTACGTGGACGGCAGCGACTGCGTGCTGATGCTGGGCACCTTCATCACCGACATGTTCCTGGGCGTGAACACCGCCCGAATCTCCCGGCAGCGGTCGATTCTCAGCACCACCGAACGCACCCGTGTCGGCCTGCACTATTATGACGGCGTACCCTTCGCGGATTTCCTTCGCAAGCTGCGGGCCGGCAGGATCCGCCGACGGCCGGCATTCCGCAACCCGAACCCCGCCCGCGAACTCAAACCCCTCCGCCCCTCCGAGCGGCAGGATCCGCTGACGTCCGAGGACGTCTTCGGCATTATCGCCCATCACGTGGACGAAAACACCGCGGTGGTCTGCGACGCCGGCGACGCACTGTTCGGGGCAATGGGCCTGCGAACGGCCCGGAAGAAGGAATTCATCGCCAGCGCGTATTACCTCTCGATGGGCTTTGCGATTCCGGCGAGCGTCGGGGTGATGGCCGCCGACCCCAGGAAACGCGTGTTCACCATCGTCGGCGATGGTGCGTTTCAGATGACCGGCATGGAACTGTCCACGATGGTCAAGCGAGGTATGGCCCCCATTGTGCTCATCCTCAACAACGACGGCTATGGAACCGAGCGATTCATCCTCGAAGGCAGATTCAACGACATTCATCCCTGGGATTACACCAAGGTCTGCGAGGTCTTCCGCGCGGGCCAGGCAACCGTCGTGCACACCAAGGGGCAGCTCGAAGGGGCTCTGACCAACGCGGTCAGCTCGAGGGAATTGTCGATCATCGAGATCCGGCTGCCCAGGACGGCGTGCAGCCCGGCGCTGCGCCGCCTGGGACAGGAACTGGCCCGGCTGCGAAGCCCGCGAAAGGCCTGAGGGCCGACGCCTGTGTGGAAGTCACAGAACCGGCCAGCTCGCACCGGGGTGCCGCGCTTATCGTGTCCTGTGCAGTTCCTCCACCCAGTCAATGATCACGACGTCCTGCGGCAGGGGCTCGCCGCCTTTGACCTGGAGGACTCGGCCGGTCTTGCGGACCGTGCCGCCCTCGAAAGTGAACGTATCCCAGAAACACATCGGGTCCTCAGCGGTCGGCACGGCATAGTTGACCGTCAGAACGATCGACCGACCTTGCCGCATGCAGACGGCCGAGGCAATCTGCGACTTCTCGTCGAAGTCCTCTCGGCTGACCTGCTGGCTTGAGGAGGCGTTGAACTGGAAATCGACCAGGGCATACAGGGTCGAGCCGCTCGCGAGGGTCTCCACCTTGACCAGGATGAAGGTGACGTGCGATTCATCGCCTTCCACGTTCATCAGCTTGCCGCGCTTCGAGAGAACGTCGAGGAACAGGGCCCGCTTGCCGTACAGCTCGCCCTCGGTGGTTTTCAGGCTCGTGGCATAGTCGGCGCTCTTCGACCGGGATTCGATCTTGCCCTCCCCCCTGCGGCGTGCCTCGTATTCAACGTACGTGCCCGTGCCCGCCCACTGGCCCGTCGGAATGGCGCTCAGAGCAGGATTGCACCCGGAGCAGGCCAGGCAAAGCAGCCCGAGAAGCAGGAGAACGGATCTGGCAGACATGGCTCCCACCTTTCTGTCAAAGGACATGTGTTCGAACCTCGCGACATTCTACGCCGGGTGTCGGGCGGGCGGAAGAGGGAATGGGTATTGACAAGACCCCGGAAGGATCGCGGAATGTAGCCATGGGTGCAGCAGTGCGAGCAGAGTCGCGGAACGCGTGGACGATTGGCGGGATGTGAGCGGCGATATGTCGGCAGTGCGCGAGAAGAATGTGTTCGTAAGCGTCGGATCGAACATCGATCCGGAGGAGAGCATTGCCGAAGCGATCGTCCGCCTTCGCCAGCGAGCGAGGGTGACGGCGACATCCACGTTCTACTGGACCACGCCCGTTGGCCGGCCGGAGCAGCCGCGGTTCCTCAACGGCATCTGGCAGATCGAGACCTCGCTGCCCGCGCGGCAGCTCAAGTTCGACGTGCTTCGCGGCATCGAGTCCGACCTCGGCCGGATCCGCACTGCCGACAAATACGCACCCCGGACCATCGATCTCGATGTTGTCCTCTACGGCCGTCTGGTCGTCGATGAGCCGGACCTGCGAATCCCCGACCCCGACATCCGCCAGCGCCCGTTCGTCGCCGTCCCACTCCTGGAACTGGCCCCGGATCTGATCCTCCCGGACACCGGCGAGAAGCTTGCCGGCCTGCCCGTGGTTCGCCAGGCCGAGGGGCTGGAGATGGCCGCGGCCCTGACCGCTCGTCTGCGGACCATCCTGGGTGCCTGAGCAGAGCAGGGCGACGCTGGCACCGGCCGGCGGATTCCCGTCTGAGGTGCCACCCCTTACGGACAGCCCGGCCTCATCACAGACTCCATGAAAAAAACCGGCTGCGATTGAAACCGGACGCGGGCATTTCAAGTATAACCCTATGTTGATCGGTCATTCGATGCCCGAAACGTCGATTTGCCCGCTGGAGCTGCGACGATGGCTGCTGTGCGGTCCAGGCCTGTCCGGCGATCTGCCGAGCCCCGCTACCCGACTCGTGTGGAGGCCCTGGCCGACCCCGACCTGCTCAGGCTGCACATCCCGCCGAGCTGGCTGTCGCGAAAGGAGATGGCCGGCCTTCTGGGCGTGTTCCTGGCGGTCAACGGCGGGGGATGCTCGAAAGAGCCGTCATCCGGACCATCGACTCGCCCGGCCGGGAATGACCTGGTCGGCAAGGCGGCCATTGTGGCCCCGATCTTCGAGCATGGTGATGGGCGCGGCGTCGACGGCTGCATGGTGATCAACCCGCCGGTTTTTTTGTCCGAGCAGGAGGCCCTGCAAGTGATCAGGGAGGAACTGGGGCAGGCAGGACTGAGCTTCTCACAGGCCGACACTCCCATGGAAGGTGTCTCGATTCCCTTGCGGATCGAAACGCGTAGAGAGGACTGGATTACCGGCCGAACTGGTCTCACAGCGAAACCCTCGGGGCGCGACGCCAGGCCTCTGAGGCTCGATCTGAGAGACTCCGCCCACGGCGTAGGCGTCGAGTTCGTGTCCCAGTCCGACTGTGGGGAGATGAGGACGGACCACGACGATAGCACAGGAACGATAACGTGGTCCTCTGTACACGAATATGACTTCAAATCGACGGCCAACTGGATCAGCAAGTGTGCCAACGAACAGGGCCGCAGTTTGCGTCTGGGAGTCTTCTACGATCCGCTGGAACGCTCAAAGCCGCGAACCGATTCCCGCCAGACGTCCAGGCCGCCGGGTGGACTGGATGACGTCGAGGCTATGAAGGCTGCGCTTCTCGAAATCGAGAGCATCCTGAAGATGACCAGGGAGGAACGCCTGGTCGAGTCCAAGCGGCTCCTGCGTGAGCAGGTCAAGGACTTCGTCGACTGGCTGAAGGGGCAGGGGGTGATCTAAGCAGTCACAAGAAGGGGGGAGTGGTTTTACTGGCGACGGCAAGCTCCCGGGAGCCGGCACAGATTGTACGGGCCGACCAGGGAACTTTTGGAGGGGGTTATTGTCTAAACAAAGGGGCTAATTCGGGGTTCGTCGCTCTGTGCGCGACCGCATTGGGGGCACGGCAATGGCCAACCTGACGCAGAAGCCGGTGCAATCGTACCGTATGCCCGCCTATCCGAGCCGCTTGGAGGCTCTGGCTGATCCGGATGCTTCGACTGGCTCAAAGGTCAGGGGGTGATCTGAGATGCATCTGACGCTTCACCTGACGACGGCCTGCAACATGCGATGCTCGTACTGCTATGCCCCGCCGCACGACGGCCAGCCCATGAGCGAGGAGGTGGGGCGGCAGGCGATGGACCTCGGCTCGCGGCTGACCTCCGGCTCATGCGGGATCGTGTTTTTCGGCGGCGAGCCGCTGCTGTGCAAGGATCTCATCTACTGGCTGGTGGACTACGGCCGTGAGTTGGAGCGGCGCCGGGCGGGGCGGTTTCATTTCAAGCTCACCACCAACGGGCTGCTGCTCGATGACGAGTTCCTCGAATTCGCGGTCCGCAACGACATCCTGGTGGCGATGAGTTTCGACGGCATCCGCGAGGCCCATGACCGCCACCGCCGCCTGCGCAGCGGCAAGGGCTCGTTCAACATCCTCCTCGATCGTCTCCGAATGCTCCTGGCCGTCCGGCCGTATGCCAGCGTCCTGATGGTGGTCACGCCCGAGACCGCTCCGTACCTGACCGAATCAGTGTCGTTCCTGATGGACCAGGGCTGCCGGTACCTGATCGTCTCGCTCGACTACGCCGCCGAGTGGAAGGAATCGGATTTCCGCGTCCTGTCCCGCCAGTACAAGCGGCTGGGCCGGCTCTACGTGCAATGGACGCGGGCCGGCCGCAAGTTCTATCTCAGCCCCATTGAGGTCAAGCTCTCCTCGCACATCAACCGGCACTGTTATCGCAAGGAGCGCTGCGAGCTGGCCCAGCGGCAGCTTTCGGTCGACCCGCGGGGTTATCTTTACCCATGCGTACAGTTCCCCAAGGCCGGGCCGAACAGCGAATGGTGCATCGGGCACGTCTCGCGGGGAGTCGACGAAGAAGCCCGGTGTCGGATCGCGGCCCGGTCGATGGTCGAGAAAACGACCTGCGTCTCCTGTGCCATCAAGGACCGCTGCAACAACACCTGCGGCTGCCTGAACTGGCAGGCGACCGGCTCGATCGACACCGTGTCTCCGGTGCTGTGCCGCTACGAGCAGATGCTGGTGCCCATCGCCGATCGCATCGGAAAGAGCCTCTACCGCAAGCGCGACCCGCTCTTCCTGCACAAGCACTACAATGCGGCGTACCCGGTCCTGTCGCTCCTCGAAGAGGCGATGGAAAGGAAGTAGGCCCGAACCGGTCTGCCCGAGCCCAGGTGCCCGGAGTGCGGAACGCCATTCACCGCGCCGAAACGGTTGCCTTCTGGAAGGTGTCCACTCCGGTGGTTATCGAGAAGAGCTGGGTGAAGTTGAACCACTTGTAATGCTGCATGGCCGCGTCAATCTGCTCGTCGCGGCTGAAGGCCGGTTCGTACCCCCACTCGGCCATCGACTCCGAGAAGTGGAACTCGATCACCTTGGCCTCGTGGTCCGTGATGCGATCCCGCCAGCGGCCCACGTTGACGCTGGAAGCTCTGTCGAACTTGAGCCCGTCGAAGTTGTTACCCCGCCAGGGCAGGCCGTAGTAGGTCGGCTTCAAAAGCATCTCGTCAAAGTCGATCTCCAGAAACAGGCAGAGATCTCTCATTACTCTCTCGGGCTCGGTGGTGAGGTCCTCGTATCGCACGACGCGATACCGCTTTGGGCCGAACCGCTCAGCGTTGAGCCTGGCGAGCTTCATGCCCAGTCCCCCGCGATCGAGCATGCTCTGCAGCAGGCGCTCGATGCTGTCGTTCTGCTGCTGGTAGCGGGCGGACCAGCCGGATTTGAGCGAGCCGAAGTTGTCGCGGGGATCGCGGACCACGTGGATGAATCGCGCCTGCGGGAACCAGTTGAACACCTCGCTGGCATAGATCTCGGTGCTCGTGGTCTTTTCGACCCAGCGTCGGAGCTGATGCTCGGGTGCCGGGGCCGCGATCTCCTGGTACGCGCAGATGGCTTCCAGCAGAAGGCTCGGGGCGGTGCACACTTTGGCGACCATGCGATCGCGAAACCGCTGCTCGAGCCGGCCATAAGCGAACTCGCCGTGCCAGGCCTCGAGCTTCTCGAGATCCCGGCGGAAGTTACCGTACATCACGTCGATGACGCGCTGAAGCTTGTCTGATACAGAATGCTCCGGGCCATCATACGGCGGGTAGTAACCATAGAAGAAGCCGCTGTCAGGCGGAAACACGCAAAGCTGGGGGTGCGAATCAAACAGGTTCAACAGCAAGGTTGTGCCCGACTTGCGATGTCCGCCGATGAAGGTCGCGCTCTCTTGCCAACTCATAGCCATATCCTGTCCGACGGTCTGTGCGAAAAGCTCTTCGCGCCCGGGGTGGCATGGCCAAGCCCGCCACGGCGGGCGCCGCCATGCCTGCTGCTGTACGAAACGCACCGGCCCCACACACGACGTACGTACCCGAGAGCCTCGGTCAAACCGCAGCCTTGCAGGGCAGCGCAGACATATCACGCGTGCCTCGATCGAAAACCAGCCGATATAGTCCCTTATCGGCAGCGATGCATCCCGGAGGCGAGCCGGGGCTCGCGGTAAACCGACGCTGAACGCGGACGGCGGGCGGATCCGCTCATCCCCGCAGGCTTGGCGACGGCCGCCGGAAACCGACCTCGAAAAGGCAGGAACAAGCGTGCAGGACGGTATCAGGAGCAAGGCGGACGCTTTCTTCAGACTTGCGGCCGACCAGGTTGACGTCCGTCCCTGGCTGGTCGTCATCCTCATGCATGAGTACTACCGGAACCTGTACCCGGCGGACCCGCATCTGCCGTTCGCGCCCGGGGCGTCTCACCTGACCCGCATCGAGAGCGTCCTCGACGGAGCCATACGCTGCCTGGAATCATTTGAATTCACAGGCTCCTATTTGCGGGAGCAGACGGACTGGCGGGCGGCCATGCTCACACAACTGAGGCCTCGATCCGAACAGCGGGAGAAGGAAGGCGAGACGCAGCAGGTCTACGGACAGCTCTGGGACAAGTTCGACGACAAGGCCTATGTCGAGCAGGCCTACCAGATCCTGGCGGAGCGGTTTGCGGGCAGTGAATTCGACCTGAACACCGTCGCCGGGCGGAAGGTGCTGGATATGGGGTGCGGAAGCGGCCGGTACACGATCGCTCTGGCCCGTGCCGGCGCCGCTTCGGTGGTGGGGGTCGACCTCGGCTCGAGATCCGTCGAATCGGCCCGGGCCCTTGCCGATCGGGTCGGTCTGACCAACGTCCAATTCGTTGTCGGGGATGTCCTCAAGCTCGAATTTGAGGATCAGGCCTTTGATTTTGTCTTCTGCAACGGGGTGCTGCATCACACCACGGACATGGAAGGAGCCATCCGCGAACTCCACCGCGTACTCAGGCCCGAGGGGCAGGCCTTTCTGTATCTCTATGCCGACGGGGGGCTGTTCTGGTATTCGCGCAAACGAATGCCCGAGATTATGAAGCGGATCCCCCAGGAATACACCATGGCGGTCCTCGACATGATCGGTCTGCCCGGCAACCGATTCTTCTTTGTTGACAACTGGTATGTCCCCCTCGAGCGGCACACGTCAAGGCAGTGGCTCGAACGCTACCTGGCAGAAGTGGGTTTCGATCCGATCGTCAAGATCCACAGCGGGCGGGCCACCGATCTGGACAGCCGGCAGTGCGCGGCTCACCCGGAGTCGCAGGCGCTGTGGGGTGACGGCGAGCATCGCTACCTGCTTGGCAGAGGCAGGGCCGCTCCCCGGTGATCGAAGCCGGGCTGCGTCCGGCCTGAGTGTCGGCTCGGACGACCTGCAGAGTCACACTCTCTCTTTCAATACCCGGGCCGGGACGCCGGCGGCAATTGAGTATTCCGGCACGGGGCGGGTGACGACCGCGTTGGCCCCGATGACCGCCCCGGTGCCGATGGCGACACCCGGAAGCACGGTGACGTGCCCGCCGAGCCAGACATCGTCCCCGATGGTTACTGGTTCACCGTCGAAGCCCTGCTCCCGAATCAACTGGTCGCGAGCAAAGCGGTGCTCGGATGAGTTGATGTAGACAAACGCTGCAAACACGCAGTCCCGACCGATCGACAGGCCGTGTCCGCCGTTAAGAATGGTGTACGGGCCGAGCGCGGTGCGCGCCCGCACCGCCAGTTCCGCTTCGTTGGCGCAGACCAGCCAGACTTCCGTCCCTGTTCGCACATCGTCTTCGATCGTCAGCCGGCCCCGCTTGCGCATACGGATGTAGGTTCTGCCGCCGAAGGTCACGTTGCGGCCGATCGTGATGTTTCCCAGCGTCGCTCCCTCGCGCAGGAGTATCTCCAGCGTGCCTTCGACGCGGAACCCGCTGCCGACTGAGGCGCCGCCCAGGCGGAGGCGGAAACGCCAGTACCACGAACGCAGCAGGTTGATCAGGCTCGTCATCTCCTGCATCCCTTGCCCAGGCCGGGTCTTATGCGGACGACACCGCAGGCTCGATCAGGCCGGCGCGCACGAAATCCTCGGCGATGGCATCGACCTGGTCGAACGGGGCGCCCCATTTGTCGGCAATCTGCAGGAGCGAGTGCCTTCCGTCGAACTCGTGCATGCACTTCTTGACCAGGAATTTCGTTTCTTCGCGCTCATCCTGACGCTGAGCGGGGTAGGCCAGGCCGTGGCGAGACACGCAGGGCTCACCCTTGTAGCGGTTGACGTAAACCCGGTCCCGTTCGATGACCTGCACGAACCGAAACAGCGTGGCCGCCGACTCGAACAGGCAGTCGCTGCTCAGCGTGTCCAGGGTGTCTAGCGAGGTGTGGTACTCGGGGTATTCGCCGGCCGGCGTGCGAGTCAGGGCGCCGGCGGGCACGCGCACACCCGGGGCGTTGAATTGCCGCTCGTCGGAACCGCCGGGATACCACGGCCGGATCCTGGCGTCGTCCGTATAGTGCCGGAGAACATGCTCCGCGACCCGGTCCACCAGGGCATCGCCGAAATAGGATCGCTTGTAGTGGATCGGGCCGCGGTCGCCGCAGTCGTAGACCACGTAAGCCCCGAGAATCCTCCGGATGCTCTCCTCGTGGTGCGCCAGGTAAGTGATGGCCCCGATCGTCTCGGGGACGATCAGCAGGCGATAGGAGTACCTGCGACCCTCGATCGCGGCCAGCCACTTGAAAAGCTCAACGGCCGTCACGACCCCTGAGAGGTTGTCGTTGGCCAGCGAAGGGTGACACAGGTAGGTCGAGAAGACCACCTCGCGATCGGATTCGCCGGGAAGGTGGCAGCAGCCGATCTTGAGCGTTCCCGGCCTCAGGTCCACGTCGATCCGCACGTGGTAGCGGCTGTCGGTGAAACGTCCGAGCCGGTCATACGCGACGTTGAACTGCCAGTCACGCCGGTAGTAGAGATAGTTGTACGGTATGGCGGTGGGCCGATCCTCGATCCAGGACAGATGCTGAAAAAGCTCCTCCCTCGAAACCTCGCCGTCAAACGGAATGCTGTACGCCGAGAGGTGCAGGTTGTTGTCAGCGAAATCGACCAGCCTGTTTCCTTTCAAGTCCTCGACGTAGGCCTCGTTGACGTCCCACGCCGGCGGGATCTGCCAGTCCCACACCTCCTGCCCGGACGGGTACTCCAGCACCTCCAGGTTCAGGTGCCGTCGGATGAGGTCGAGCGATCTGGCGAAGCCATCGTTGACCAGGGTCCGGTGAATGGGAAAGAGTTCGTGGGCGAGGTCCATCATCTCTCGAATAGCGGTCTGGCCGTCCGGCGTCGTCCACACCCGGCACTTGCCTGCAGAGCGGGCGTCCATCTGCCCGGCGCATGCCGCCGATGCAGCAAGAGCTGGTGATCCGCAAGAAGTGCCTGATGAGATTGTGGTCATCCGGAGAGCCTTCACCTTCGCACGCCGGGCCGGTACAATCCGCCGGCCCAGGCGGGACAGACCTTCTCCCCGCTCCTCTGCCCTGTTTATCGACCGATCGAGGGTGAAATCTTCCGAAAGAACACCCGGCGCGGCATCGAAAAGTCGTTATGGCACCGGGTGGTAGTGTGCGGGCCCGGACGTCCGGTGGCGGGGGCGGCCGGCGTGCGGGGCCTGCGATTTCACGTGAAGGCGAGGCTGCCTGTGCCGAGCAGACTTGAGTCGGTCCGGCCAGTTGCCCACTGGTCCAGGAAAAGCTTCGCGCTGACAAAGCTGAACAGAAACTTGCTGTAGCTGTTGCTCAAATGCTCCCCGCTTAACATGGCCTCGATCCGGTCCCGGCGGACGAGATCGAAGATCGGGCCGTCATCGAGTAGAAACTCTCGGTCTTCCGGCGACCTGGGGTCAAACAGGGCGTGGAAACTGGCGTTGAAGCCCTTCTTGTGCCGGTCGAGCCGCACCTGGTCGTTCAGCACGCCCCGGACCGCCTCGCGGAGCACGTACTTGCCGTATCCGTCGCGGATCAGGTGTTCCGCCGGGATGGAGAAAGCGAATTGAAACAGCCGCGAATCGAGGTACGGGCTGCGGTTCTCGACGCTGTAGAACATCGAGTTGAGATCGTCCTCGTGGAGGATGACCGGTGTGGCCTCGTGGAACAGCTCATTGAGCATCCGGTTCCGCAGCAGCGAGTCGCAGAAACGCTCTTCCGCGAAGGCCTCGCTGAAGTCACACGTGAGACAGCCGGCAAACACCTCGTTGTTGAGATAGATGTGATCGCGGAAGTCGGGGTTGTCGAAATAGAGCCGCGGGTTCTGAAGGTGCGGGTTGCGCACGAACTGCCCGGGTCCGTCGTGCCAGCCCTTCATCCACGTCTCGAAGTCCGGCCGATCGCGCATCTCGTATAGATGCAGGTTGAAGTGGTCGAAGTAGCCGGTCACCAGCTCGTCCGCGGCCGTGCCTGAGACGGCAACCCGAAATCCGTTGGCCGAAATCATCTCGGAAAGGCAGGAGTGGATGCAGTAGGTGAGCGTGTAGACCGGCGCATCGTGGTACCGCACCAGTTGCTCGAGGCGCCGCCGCATTCCCTGCTGCGGGATGTTCATGATGTAGTGACGGCAGCCGAGATCGTCGACCGTCGCCCGGATGTTGTCGAATTCGTTGTACCGCTCATCCTCGTCGCTGATCGAGAAGGTGGTGACGTCGTAGTCGAACACCTTGGCGGCGATGGAAGCGATGGCTCCGGAATCGACGCCGCCGCTGAGGCAGAAGGCCAGCGGCACGTCCGCCCGCAGTCGGATGCGGATGCTCTCGTTGAGATGCTGCCGGAAGCCCTCGATGGCTTCCGTGAGGGTCATCTCGCGAGGAGTGTATTGCGGTGCCCAGTACCGCCAGACGCGGGGCCGCAGGTCCTGGCCGATCTCCATATTCGACCCGTATGCCAGCTCGCTGATCTCTTCAAAGAACGTGTCCGGCTGCTTGTAAAGGGCCTTGTAGCCGTTGACCAGGTACCGAAGCACCTGGCGCTCATTAACCCGCAGCGGGCGGCCGACCAGGGAGTGAATGAATTTGACCTCGGACCCGAAGTAGACGCCGTCTTTGTCAATCAGGTAGTACAGCGGCTTCTCTGCAAAGCGGTCGCGCGAAAGGAAGACGGTCTGCTCGCGGCGGTCATAGATCGCGAAGCTCCACATGCCCTCGAACTTGTCCACGCACGTGGGCCCGTACGCCAGGTAGGCCTGGATCAGAACCTCTGTGTCAGATTCGGTCGCGAACCGCACTCCCCGCTGTTCGAGCTCCTGTCGCACCTCGACGTAGTTGTAGATCTCACCGTTGAAAACGAGGCTGCAATCGCCGACAGTGAACGGCTGGTTGGACCGGGGGTCGAGATCGACGATGCTCAGACGGGAATGAAGAAGGAGAACATTCGTCTGCCCCTCTCGGAAGGCCAGATGAGCCTGGTGGTCGGGGCCGCGGTTGCGCATCAGGGCGAGTGTTCGCCCGATCCGGCCGGCGTCGATCTCCGATCTTCCGATATACCCGGCGATTCCACACATGCGGGCGTTTCCATGCTCGATCCCCCGCTCTGGACCGCCGGCCCGCGGCGCAGGGACTCACCACCCATGTCCATCGGAAGTGTTGCCCGCTGATCTCCACTCCCGCAGCCCGGTTCCCAGGGCAGTACCGCTGCCGATCGGGTATGGTTTAACGAAGATTGTCTGGAATTCCCTGTCTCGGTCCATTATACTGTAACTCTAGTTGATCACGGGGCTTGTGGACGCTTCATTCGCAACCTGCTTTTCTCGGAGGGCGGGCTGCCGTCAGGCCGACGCGCGTTTGCGCGGGCCCGAATCACAAACACGGAGTTCTGCGAAATCAGCGCGTATGATTACCCGAGGCTTGCTCTGGCCGCCTTCGGGCCAGGAGGGATGGGAGCGAGCGCCACCGGGCGCCGGATGGGGTATCCCAGCCTGACTTTCACGAGACCAGAGGCGTCATGGCTTACTTGAACCAGACTGAGCTGAGGAAGCGGCCGCTGCGTGCCTTGACGGTCCTCGTCCTGACTCTCGCAAGCGGGTCAGCAGGCGTTCAGGGAACGCAGGTCTCGAAGCAGCGGGCCACTGACACCGCCCGTGGCTGGTGGAGCCTGCGGACCCAGGCGGTTCTGAAAGGCCGCCAGCTCCCAGCAATTGGGTCGCCGGCCCTCAAATCGCTCCAGGCTGCCACGGCGACCGCCGGTACGCTCTCCACCGACCAGGTTGAGCCCCTCGCGGACGATGAAGGCAGAGTGATCGCTTACCAGTTTGCCCTTCCCGGCGGCGGAGCAGTGGTGGTGGCGGCCGATGATGGCGTCGCACCTGTATTCTTTCATTCTTCCGACAGCCGGTTTGACCCTAATGTGCCTCCGGCCGCGGCGATCTGGCGCGACTATTGCGACCTTGTCCGTCAAAATGCCGCCCAGGCAGCCGGTACGCCGGAGGTCCACCGCGCCTGGACGACGCTCGAACGAGCGGCGGGCGGCGGCGCCCTGACGGCCGGCGTGCAGGCCACCGGCCCGATTCCGAGTGTCGGCGAGTCAGCCGTGTCCAGAGGCCCGTTGTTGCGGACGCGATGGAATCAAACCGCTCCGTATAACCTGTACAGCCCCCAGCGAATCGACTGCACGCTGCCGGGCCCATACTGCAAGTGCCCCGTCGGATGCGTCGCGACAGCCATGGCTCAGATCCTCGCCTGGTGGCAGAGCCCGATCCACGGGACTGGCGGGCCGGGCGGGTCCGAGTGTTACACGTGGGATAACGGCGATGACGTCCAGGCCAACTGGCCCTCGCTCTGCTTTGGCCGCTCTTGGTTCGACGGCCAGTACCAGCCCGTGTGCGACGACGCCGATCTGCCATTCTATGACTGGCGCAGCATGTCGGAGGCGGTGGGCCCCAACGATCCCCCCGAAGCCCGCGACGCGGTTGCCAAGCTCTCCTACCAATGTGGGGTCTCGGTTTCGATGCTCTTTTGTGCCGGAGGGGGTAACTCATCCGGGGCGGGCGTGAATTCGGAGAGGGTCGTCCGCTACTTCGGCTTTGCCCCGGGCGGATTCGAGCTTGCGAGATCCGATTTCCCGGATGACCGCTGGTTCGAGCAGATGAAGCTTCAGGTCGACCTCGGCTGGCCCGTGTGGTACACGGTCAAGGATCACACGATGGTGCTCGATGGGTATTCGCAGGAAACCATCGGCGACGCCATCGAACAACGCTTTCACATCAACATGGGATGGGGCGGTTCGTCCGACGGCTGGTACCTCCTGAGCAACATGCCGCGAAGCCCCGGATACCAGGGGGCCACGATCCATCTCCGCCCGGCCGGCTTCGGCGGCGGACCGCGCGTCAGGCTCGTCGACGCCGATGGCCGGTCCGGCGAGTATGCAACCATCCAGGCCGCGATCAACGCCTCAACGGATGGCGACGAAGTGGTGCTGCGGCCGGGCGTCTATACCGGGTGGGGCAATCGCGACCTCAACTTCTGGGGCAAGGCAATCACAGTCCGCAGCCAGGACCCCGATGACCCGGCCGTGGTGGCCGCAACGATCATCGACTGCCAGGCTGCGCCAACGCGTCCTCGTCGAGCATTTGTCTTCCGCAGCGGCGAGGGGCCGGGCTCCGTCGTGGCCGGGCTGACTATCAGAGGCGGGTACGCACCGGCCGAGGCCATTGGCGGCCAGCAGAAGTCCGTCGGCGGGGCGATTCTGTGTGCCGGCGCCGCCCCGACCATCCGGCAATGTGTAATAGCCGAGAACTCGGCGGGCGACGCGGGCGGCGGCCTGTTTGCCCTCGGCGATGCTCACCCGGCAATCAGCGGCTCTATCCTCGGTGGAAACCACGCAGCAATGGGCGGTGCAATCGCCGCATGGCTCGACGGCCGCCTTTCGCTGAGCAACTGCCTCCTGGCGGGCAACACCGCGGCCGAAGGGGCCGCGATTCACATCTGGGAGGCCACCGGCTCCGAGATCACCAACTGCACGCTCACCGGCAACGTCGCAGATTCCGGATCGGGGGGGGCCATCCTCTGCACCGGCGGCGATGCCGTGCTGGCCAATTTGATCCTCTGGGACAATGCTGCGGCCGACGGTGCCGAGATCGCGATCCGGGCCGGACAGGCCCCCGGCCGCCTCGCCGTGCGGCACAGTGATGTCGAGGGTGGGCAGGCCAGTGCTTCGGTTGCCGACGGATGCATCCTGGAGTGGGGGCCCGGCAACATCGATCTGAACCCGGGTTTCGTTTCGCCCGCCGGTTCCGACGGCAGCGCCGGAACGTGGCAAGACAACGATTACCGTCTGACAACCGGCTCAGCATGCATCGATGCCGGTGATACCTCTCTCGTCGGCGCCACCCAGTCCATTGATCTCGACCGCAACCCGCGTGTCGCTGGTGCTTCGGTCGATATCGGGGCATACGAATTCGGCTCATTTGCGGACTGTGACAAGAACGGTGTCCCGGACCGCCAGGAGACCGACGGCGACGGAGATGCAGTCATCGACCCGTGCGACAATTGCGTCGCTGCACCCAACCCCGACCAGGCGGACGCGGACGGTGATGGGCAGGGCGACGCCTGCGATCCGGATCTCGACGGTGACGGCGTCGAGAACGCGCAGGACAACTGCCCGACGGCCGCAAATGCTGATCAACAGGATTCCGACTGGGACCAGGTTGGCGACGCGTGCGACAACTGCCCGTTCTCGGCCAATCCCGATCAGACCGATGCTGACGGCGACGGCATGGGCGACGGCTGTGAACCGAGCCGACTGTACGTCAACATCCGGGCGACGGGAGCGGGTAGCGGGGCCAGTTGGACTGACGCGATCCAGGACCTGGGCAAGGCGCTGTCGGCCGCGGCGGGCTCCGGCGGCAGCACGAGAGAAATCTGGGTGGCTGCCGGCGTGTATCACCCATCGGTCAGGCTGATTCCCGAGATCCCCGAGTCCGCAACGTTTGATGTTCCATCGGGCGTGGCGGTCTACGGCGGTTTTGCCGGTACGGAAACCAGCCCGACGGAGCGTAACCCCACCCAAAACCGAACCGTCCTGAGCGGCGACCTGAAGGACAACGATGATCCGGCCGGCGATCGCAATCACCCCAGCCGCACGGACAACTCCAGCCACGTCGTGAGGATTGCCGGCGGCGACAGCGGCACGATCCTCGACGGCTTCGTGGTCACTGCCGGCAGCTCGTTCACCGCCGGCGGAGGCCTGGAAATCGTCGGCGGCAGTCCGACGGTGGCGAACTGCCGGTTCATCGCCAACGCCGCCAACAACGGCGCCGGCGTGTCCGTCAATGGCGGCAGCCCCACCCTGCTGAACTGCATTTTCGCTGGCAACATCGCGGCGTCAGGTGGCGGAATATACAGCCTGGACGCCGATACGACCGTGGTCAACTGTGTCTTCAGTGGAAACCGCAGCTCGGTCACCGGTGGGGGCATGTTCCTGGGCCGAGGCCGGGCGGTGCTGACCCGCTGCACTTTCACCCAGAACGAGACTCTCGTAAGCGGCGGTGGAGCATACCTCCCGTCGGGGACGCAGTTGGAAATGACCGGCTGCATCTTCTGGGGTAACACCAAGCTGCAGGGAGCCCCGGGACCAAGCGCCCAGATCACGGCACCCGCCGGCGCCGTGGTCGCGTACTGCTGCATTCAGGACTACCAGGATTTGTGGGGAACGACAGGTATCATTGCGCGGAACGCACTGTTCGTCGATGCTGACGGCGCCGACGACGTGCCCGGCACCGAGGACGATGACTGGCATCTCTCGGCCCTGTCGCCGTGCGTGGACCGCGGCGATCCTCTGCTGTCCGACGACGCGACGCTGACCGACATCGACGGTGAGCCCCGGGTGCAGCTCTGCCGCGCGGATATCGGTGCCGATGAAAGTCCCTTCTACCGTGACTGCAACGGCAACCAGGAACCCGACGGGTGCGAGATCAGCCGCGGCGAGCTGGCCGACTGCAACGCGAACGGGACGCCGGATACCTGCGAGGTCATCACGCAGACACGGCTCCTGGTGGCCAACCGTCTGCGCGACAGCGTCGAGGCCTTTGACGGAATCACCGGCGCCTACCTGGGCCCGTTTGCATCGAAAGGGGCAGGAGGTCTGCGCAGACCGCGGGCCCTTGTTCTCGACAGCGATCGCAACCTTTACGTGGCCAGCTACGAAACTGACAGCATTATCCACTTCGCCGGACAAAACGGGGCGGTGTTGAGGCAACTCTCAGGCGGCGGCTTGGGCAAGCCAACCGCCTTGTTGCTGGATGTGCCTGCCAGGCTGCTGGTGGCCAACGAGGCCGACAACAGCGTGGTTCAGTTCGACCTGGACTCCGGCCGGCCGCTCGGCGTGCTGGTCAAGCCGGGCGACGGCGGCCTGCGCGGCCCATCAGCCATGCTCTGGTCGCGCGAGGGTGGTTTGCTCGTGGCCAGCGAGCAGACCAATCAGGTTCTTGAGTACGACCGCAAGACCGGCGAGCTCAGGCGAATCGCATGCGAGGGCGGCGGATTGATCCGCCCGAGCGCGCTGGCTGCGGATCGAGGTCATCTGCTTGTCGCCAGCCGCGGCACAAACGCCGTCCTCAAGTATGCCCCCGACGGGACATTCCTCGGCCAATTCGTCTCCAGTGGAAGCGGTGGCCTGGCCGCCCCGGTCGCCATGACCCGAGGGTGGAACGGCAACCTCTTCGTGTGCAGCCTGCACAACCGTGGCGTCCTCGAATTCCGCAGCGCGGACGGCACGCCGGTGGATCATGATCCGGCTCGTCCCGGCGTCCAGCCCGTCTTTGCCGCCGGCGCCGGGTCGGTCGAGCCGACCGGGCTGACCTTCATCTATCCCAACGAGTGCAACGGAAACGGCATCCCCGACGAGTGCGACATCGCCTCGGGAACCAGCTCCGACTGCAACGAAAACGAGTGGCCCGACGAGTGCGAAGGCGACACCGATCAGGACGGCGTAATCAACGCCTGCGACGATGACGACGACAATGACGGCGTCCCGGACGACGGCGATGGCAGCGAAGTCATCGGCGACAAGCCCTGCGGCAACAGCCTGCTGACCGATTGCGACGACAACTGCACTTACGTACCCAACCCCGACCAGGCGGACGTCGACGGCGACGGGCGGGGAGACGCCTGCGATATCATGCTGTTCGTCGATAGCCGCGCGACCGGGGCAGACAACGGCCTGAACTGGACCGACGCGTTCCGTGATCTCCAGGATGCCCTGGCGGCCGCCGCGGACTCGAACGGCATGATCGGCGAGATCTGGGTGGCGGCCGGCACCTATCGGCCGGACGGCGGCAGCCGCAACCGCTCCGCCACTTTCCGTCTCATCGACGGCGTGTCCGTGTTCGGCGGTTTCGCCGGGACCGAGACCGGCGTGCACGAGCGACGGCCGTGGTTGAATCGAACGATCTTGAGCGGCGATCTGGCCGGTAATGACGACGGCACCATTAACCCGTCGAAGGCCTCGGACAACAGCTATCACGTGGTCAGCGGACCGTTCTCCTCGTCGCGAGCTGCCCGCACCCTGCTGGACGGCTTCGTGATCACCGGCGGCTGGGCCGACGGTACTGAGCCGGACGATCGCGGCGGCGGACTCTTGAATATCAACAGCAGCCCGATCATCGCCCGATGTGAATTCCGGCTGAACCACGCCCGGCGGGGGGGCGGGGCGGTATTCAACGGTTACTACAGCGCCCCGGCCATCGTCAATTGCGTGTTCGCCGCCAACAGGGGTGAGCACGGCGGGGCGATCTGGAACGTTCATGAAAGTAACGCCGAGACCGTCAACTGTGCCTTCGTCGGCAACGTCGCCGGCGAGGGGGCGGCGATCGCCGTTCAGAACAGCGGCCCGAGAATCCTGGGCTGTACGATTGCGGGCAATCAGGCGCGGAACCACGGTGGCGGGATCAGCAGTCGCTGGTCGAACCCGATAATCGCCAACTGCATCCTGTGGGGAAACACGGCTCGAAAATCATCGGGCGGTCCTGGTGCCCAGATCTTCAGCGAACGGCCCTATCTGACCGTCGCGTACTCTTGCATCCAGGACGCGGTCGCCGGTGACGGGCAGGTCTACGCGGGAATCGGCAACATCGACGCCGACCCGGCCTTCGTTCGTCCACCGGCGGATGGCGGCGACGGCTGGGGAGTCGGCGGCAACGACGATTTCGGCAGTCTCGGCCTGCGGAGCGGCTCGCCTTGCATCGACATGGGCGGCAACAGCCTGTTGGCCGAGGATATCGCGGACCTGGACGGCAACGGAGCGGTCTACGAAACGATCACCTTGGATCTGGCGGGTTTCTCACGAGTTCTTGACGATGCCGATGCTCCCGGCCGCGAAGGTCAGCAGGGCGCCGTGGTCGACATGGGAGCTTATGAGCGGCATCCGGACTGCAACGGCAACGGCATCCCGGACTCGTGCGACGCCAGTTGCGGCCCGCCCGGCGGGCAATGCGACGTCGCCGGCTGCGGCCAGAGCGCCGACTGCAACCAGGACCAGGTTCCGGACGATTGTCAGCCGGACACGGATTCTGATGGCATGCCCGACGTCTGCGAATGGCTCTATGGCGATTTCGATGTTGACGGGGACACCGACCAGTCCGACTTCGGCCTCTTCCAGAGCTGTCTCGGCCAGATCAGTGTCACACCGGCGGGCTCGCCCTGCAGCGGACGTGACCTGAACCGCGACGGCCAGGTCAACAACAAGGATTGGACGCTTTTCAGACGCTGTCTATCCGGTCCGGGCGTGCCTCCGAATCCTGACTGCGCCAAGTGACGGCGGCGTCACCCCCGCGTGCTCGTGTGCCGGTTTTTGTCCGAAACACCTTCTGACGGGCGTTCCCCCGCGAGGTCACGTGATACAAGGCATGGGCAAACTCAATCCGCAAAGCCCGGGCCATGACCCGCACCCTCTAATGACTATTGAAGCTCTGACCCCAGCGTGTACTCAAGCGGGCGCGGTTGACCGGACAATGGTGACGCCGTCACCAGCGAGATCACCAGCACAATCCCAGCCAGCAAGGTGATTCTTGCCAATGTGTCGGGCCTTTCAACGGAAGAGCCGCATCCGCGCCTCGGCGTCGGCCCCTTTGGCCATCTCTCCGGCTGCAACGTCCACTTGGAGGGGCAATTATAGAGATCGGCCCTGTCCAGTCAACGCGTCTGAGTGTGAGGAGGCCGGAACGGCGAAGAAGAGTCAAGCCTTAACGCCGTCTGCCCGCGTCCCCTTTGATCGCCCCCTCGCCTTCGTTCATCTCCCGCCTTCGGTCGGTTCGGATGGGGTGGGAGTCGTTGCCGGCCGGGTTGCCGATTGGGTGGCTGGGTGCGTGGTGGTCAGTTCCATCCTGATTCTGCTCCGGCCAGGACCGCTCGTTACGGCGGCGCCATCGGCGCCTGGCCTGACGGAAGCCCCCGGTTGCGGCTGCGGTGCGGGCTTGGGCATGAATCGGCGAAAGTCGGGCTTCTTCGATCCCGTTCGAGCCCACCAGTCCTTGATCGCAGCGGCTCTTGTCTCCGGCGACTTGTCCGCATCGAGGAAGAGTTCGAGACGCCCGTTGAGTGTGGCGACTGCCCACGGGAGAGCATCCGGCTCATCCAAGGCATCGATGCAGTATGGCAGCAGGTCCTTGCGCGACCAGAGCGCATAATAGATGGCCAAGCGGGCATCCTGACGAAGAAGGGGGTTAGGCGAATGCAGATTTGCGAGTATTCCTTCTACAATCTCGTCTGACACCTCCTCATGCTTCTCGAAATCGATTTTGGAGTCGATCATCATCCAGTCGAAAGCAATGCCCCTCATGATTTCAGGGCCGGTCAGCGATGCCTTGAGCAATTCCGATCGACGGCGCGCGTCGAGCTGGTCCCATCCCAGGAACTGTGAGAACAACTCAGCGACGCGATTCACGTCACCTTCGTCCTTGATGAGCTTAAGGCACTGATTTCCGCTCGACGGAAGGAAATACTCTTTCTCAACCTCCTTTCCGTCTACAAGGGAGCGTGCGCGCCCGACGGCCGTTGCCGCCACAAAGGTCCCGTCGGGATAATTCTTCAAAAAGGCCAACAGCACCGTCCCCTTCTTGGGCGGAACATGGGTCCAGATCTCCTCCATGTTGGGCTGGGGATAAAAGACCGAGAAGAACTCGGAAGGGGCTTGGCCTGTTATGGTTTTCAATAGTCGCACCGTGGTGACCTGACCCGGTTTACAGGACTCCGGCAACTTGACGATTAGCACAAGGTCGGACTTGCTCAGGAGCCAGTCAGGCCCACGGACGAGCGCCTCGGCCAAGGCCGTGCTGGAAAGGAAGGCCATAGAAATCGCTGAGCCAGCGATGAATCTAGTCACGATAGTCATTGTACTCCCCGTCCGCGTTCTGTGTCGCATGCTCCAAGCCGTGCTGTTTCCCTGGATCTCCCCAATCATCCTCCGCAAACTGCCCCTGAGGCGAGGTCTCCGCACGGTTCGACTGCGAACCCTTGGGGCCGGAGACCTTGTTGTCTTGCCAGCCGCCGTTGTTCCATTCAGGTGTTATACCATCCCCGTCTGCGTTCTGGTTGGGGTCCGGTTCGGTCGCGACAACCCCCCAGCCGTCACCATCCGGATCCAAGTCCACGTCGTCTCCCACAACTGTGTCGCCTAGACCAGCGATGAACTCGTCCAGTTCGTCGATCTCACCGTCAGGCGGATTGTCGTCGTCTTCACCGGCCGTTCCTGGCTCACCATCGGGCCCCGCCTGGAAATGATTGTAGCCGTAAGCCTCGATGTTTGCTCTGGTGCGCTTGAAGACCATGCCCATGTCGCACCATGACCATCCAATCCTCGCTCCGCCCAGGGTCGCGACGTCGTAAGGGTTCAATCCGTTGTGCTCGATGACCTGTGTGACATGGCGCGCCTCATGCAGAATGAGATCCGCGAAGGCATCGATCCCGGTTTTCGGCGTACCAGTCGAGTTGATGGTATTGAACAAGTCCGAAAGGCCGAGGGGACCCACAAGGATTCGTTCGCGAGGTCCGGTGTACCTATACCAGTTGAAACCGGCAGGTACGAAGGCTGCTTCGTTCTCGTACACGCTCATGGTGCTGTCAAAGCGCGCCGCCGGGTTGCCGGCGCCAGTACGGTTCCAATAGAAGAACCAGTTCGGCGAGCGAGTACTATCGCCAAATCCAATGGTGTCAACGTTGGTAGCCGAGAAGTTGTCCAGATCAGGTTTCCCGGGTAGGTTGGGATGATTAATTGCGCCCCACGCGTAGAAGATTTCATAATCCCTGGTTCTCGGGGAGCAGAGGACGTTGCCCGCCACTCCGAGGAAGTCCACGGTGAGCGTCTTGCGACCGAAATCGCCGTTATTGGGGGGAAGCTTTGTGAACGTGGCCAGGGCGTACCAGAGAGAACCGCCAGCGGGGGCAGCCTTCCCGGCAGTCGCTTCACCCGGAAAAGGGCTATTCCAGGCGAGTTGGACGTTCTCGTGGCCCGAGTGCGAATCATCGATTGGAGAAACCCGGGTGCGGATCCTGTTCTCAAAGAGTGCTCGAATCTGGGGGGTGTCGGGTTCAATCTGGATGCGCACCGGCACGAAGAGCACGCCGTCGGGATAGGCAGCGGAATATGTGAACTCGTTCCCTGTGAGCGAATCACCGGCCGCCGGGGTCATGATTCTGGGCGTTTTCTTTCCCATTTCAGAATCATATACCCATGTCGGCGCCGTAGGATTCACGATGGCCACCTTGAGGACCGTCACCCGGAAGGCATCGCTGTGGACGAAGCCCGCCGGGCCGTCGCCGTCGGGGTCGAGTTCGAACACGACCCGCGTCTGGCCGGGGCTGATGCCCTCCAGCCAGAGGCTCACCTCGCGCGTGCCGTTGCTCAGACCCAGAGCAGACGCGGGGTGGGTGTCGGGAACAACGTAATCGCCCGCAGGTGCGGCCAACCAGGACCGCGGCTCGCTGCCTCTCTTCGTCCAAATGCGCAACACGCCGGGAGCAGGCGTGAGGCTGATCGGCGGAACCTCCGGGGGCTGTCCGTACTCGTGGGCTGCGTTCAGTGGATCGGAGGCTTCATAGGTTACCCGAATCTCGGCAATCGCGAGATCGACCGGGGCGGGTACTCTGAGCTTCATTTCGATAAAGTCGTCTTCGGCCTCGTTGGAGTTGTCTTGGGGAATGAAGGCATGCGGGTTGAGGTCATAGCCGTCCCCGTAGTCCACCACTCCATCGTTGTCGTCATCGTCATCGTTCACGAGGATAATGCGGCCCGGCAAGTCTGCACTGTCTTCGATCCGGTCTTCGTCAATGCTCCCGTCAGGGCCGAACGGGGCGGCGGTCTTGGTGTTATCGCTGTCCACATCGGCGTCGATTTTGACGACCTTGAACAGGATCTCATCGATTCGCCTCCGGTTGGGGTCGCCGTCGATGGTGCCATCGGCCGTGACGACCACTGTGCCCGGGTACAGACCTTCAAGATAGAATAGCCAGTTGGACCTGCTTCCGAGCAGGTAGTCAGGGGCGATATCGCGGGAGAAAGTTATCACCTCGTAACAGTTGGGGCACAGGGGATCACCGCCGCAGTCGGCGAGGGTCAGGCAATCGGGATTGATCGCCAGCAGGCGAACCCAGTTGGCGGGAGCAGCCCATAGACGCACCGACACCCTTCCGCTGCCGCAGGTTGTGAGGTCAAGGCCGATCAGATCCAGGTACAAGCGGACCATGTCATTGACGCTCGCGATTGCAGCCTCACCCGGAAGATGGGGTACAGAAATCGGGCTGGGGTCCTCCCAGTCTTCCGTCGGCTTGCCTTCGCCGAAGTCATCGTTGACGCCGAGGTAGTAACTAGGCTCCTGGTCTTCCAGCGGCGTCTTTTCCGGGAACGCTGTGTACGGAGGAGAGCCGTTGGCAAGCGCAAGGTCCAGACTCAAGGCGCTGAACACACGGTGTCCGTAAGTGCCGTACGGCGTCCCTGCATCGATACTACAGCCCCAAACCGTATACGGCGACAGAGAGAAAGTATACGAGTCCGGCAGATAAACGGTGCTGTCCCAGTCCTCCCCGTAGGGTGAGAGTACGCATGGGCCAATAGGCCAGGGCGAGGGCGTGTAGAGCCACTCCGCCAGCGGCGGCGGCACCGGCGCGCTGTACTTGAGCGGACAAGCGAAGTCGTGCGTGGTAAACTCGGCTCCCTGAACCAGGAGGTTGGAGCACATCGGGTCGATGTCGCCGGAACAAACCGTGGCCGTGACGACGTCTCCGATCCAGGTCAGGTCGGGCCAAACGGAGACATCCGCACCGTGCTCCTCGCAGCCGGCATCGCACGGGCAGCAGGATGCCTGGCAGTCGCCGGAGGGACCAGAGCACGCTGACAGAAGACAGTCCGGGTCCTCCATGCTGCCGCCGCACAGGGGGTTACAGTCGGGGTCTGGGCACCAGGGTTGACACGGATTGACGTCGCAGGGGGTGAACTCACCGGCAAGGGCGGGCCCGTCACCCGGTAAGACCGTGCCCAGCAAGGCAATCAGGCAGGCGAAGGCATCCGCCGCCGAGAGGCCGGCGAGAGCCCGGCTTGAATTCCCTGTTCGCTTGGACATCTGCTCCTCCTGTCAACGAAGGATGACTCGAACGTGTCAGCCTCGCAAACTGGCGGTTACGGAGGTGTAACCGGTGCCTCGCTCTGCGTTGACTGCTCCTGCTCCTGTTGCTGGATGTACCCGCGCATCTGCGAGGCGCTCGTCGTGTTCGGGAGTTGGGCCACGTGCTCCTGGGCGAGCTGAAGCAACTGCTCGGCGCTGGCCCCGGATCTTTCCATCGCATGCCAACGGGCCACGTGGGCTGCGTCCAGGATGGCGTCTCGCAAGCGGGCATCGGGACACTGAGACGCATACGAAAATGCCTGCTCGTAATGCAGCGTCGACTCCTGGTAGCGTCCCAGGTTCGTGGCGGCGACACTGGCAAACAGGCGGACCCATGCAGCCTGATAGCCGAACTTGGCGAGCTTCTTGCCCCCCTCCTGCTGCCGGAGGAACCCCTCGGCGACCTGGAGGGCATCTTCGGATCGCCCCTGCCAACAGCACGATTGGACCATCATCACCGTGGCGTCGGCCCGCTGGACAGGATCGGGATCGAGAGTCAGAATGACTTGGCAACGATCCCGAAGATGCTGCCATTCGGCGTCCGTTGGCGGCATGCCCTTGCGGCGTCTGAGGAGGAAATCCTTGGACATCTGGCCGGCGTCCAGCCAAGCCACCCGATATTCGGCGGTCTGGGCCAGGCGGGAATGGGGCGCGACAGGCCGAAGGCGGTCGAGGATCATCTGGTAGACGGCCTTGGCCTGCCGGTACCGCCCGTCGTTCCACAAGGTGAGAGCCTTGGTGCGAAGGGCGGGGTAAACCGCGGCCGTGTCGGCGTACTGCTGCAGGATGCGGTCGCAGATTTCCAGAGCCTGGGGGTGCTGCTTTTGATGGAAGGCCGCGGCCGCCTGTTCGGCCAAGTCCATGGCCTCCTGTTCGCGAGTGAGTGTTTGAGCCAGTTGTTGTTCGCTCCATGCTTCGAGGCGGGCTCGGATCTGGATTGCCTGACGAGCTTGATCGGACTTGAAGAACTGGGCTCGCAGCCGTTCGATCGCTTTCAAGGCCCCAGCCTTGTCGCCAGCCTTCTCGCAGGCCACGGCCTTGCCGTACAGGGCACTCAAGGTCCAGCTTTCATCCACTCCGGGCTTGTTCTGGGCCAGGAGATTGTCTGCCTCGGCAATGGCCGCGTCCAAAAGCGGGATGCTCTCGCTCGACCGACCGGCGCGGTCCAGGCACGCGGCCCCCATGCAGGCCGCCTTGGCCCGTTTTTTCCAATGGGTCTCACTGGCCAGGATCGATCGGTAGTGATCGGCCGCCTCGGCGTATTGCTCGGTCTGCCGAAGCTGCTCGGCCTCCTGCCAGAGCGAGGCGACCGAGGAATCGGCGGCCCGCACCGCCGGAGACAGCAGAGACGAGGCCAACACCGTCAAACCGCAGGCATAAAGGAAGAAGCACTGTCGTCGCATGCGCGCACCTCCCCCGCACGACCAACCATGGGGATCGAAAGCGTTGCTGAAAGGACTGCTGTTTGCCACTCCAGAGAGCCCGGGCGAATATGCGGAACACTCGCCCCGAGCCGATTGTCCGATAAGCTTACAGCACGTTTGATTCAGAGTCAAGTCAGGTCAAAAAAAAAAACGCATGCTGCTATCTGTTTGAGCCGTGACTCGATATTGGCACAAGACCGAAAGCCCCGCCAAGTGCCAGGCTGGGAGTCTCAAAGCCATGGTTTCCGTTGACGGCCTTCCGGGAGCGGGGGTTGCGCGTCCAGCGCTCGTTCGACAGGGCCAGGATGGGCTTCGCGGAGCCTCAACTGCGAGACTGGCCACTGGATAGCGTATCGGTTTGAAGCAACGACCGTCGAGCCGTCAGATCGAATTCACAGGTTCCGCCAGTTGCTCACGGCGCTGTTGAATCCTGGTTCTCAGTCTTTGCAGGAGCGCCTCTTCGGCCGGTGTGCGGCCGCTGCCTGAGTGCCTCTGGCTCACGTTCTCGACGACCCCCAGATCGCCGACATCCACCGTTTCCATGTCCTGCCGGATGGCGGCGATCCGCGCCAGGGAGTCGGACGCGGCATCGGCGCAAAGGTCCGAGGTCAGTTGTACGACCTCGGCGAACCGGCCCTCGCGGTACCAGCGGTCGACAAACGCGAACCACCCTTCGAGGTGCGCCGGAATCGCCGGAGGCGGCTCACTAACCACGCCAAGCCCGATATCCCGACCGGTCAATTGTCGCGTCAACTGCGGGTCGGGATGGCTGAGCATGACCAGGTTCATCCCGCGAGACGGCGAGAAACGAATCTCAACCGAGGCGTTGACCCGTTCCCGCAGCGAACGAGGCATGCTCAGCAGCACGAGTTGCAGGAAGGCGATCGGATTGTCTTCCCCCATGAGTACCAACCGTCGGCCGGCGATCAGATCGGCGGCGGTCACCCCGATCCAGTTGAAGGCCTGGGGCGCCGGCGGCACGGCCGGTGCCGGCGGCGTCAGCGCCAGCCGCTCGATATAGGGCGGGGCTTTCAGCATCGGCCCCGAGGCCCGCACACAGGCGCCGATGGCCGAATGCACACGGGTCGCGTCGCAGTCCAGCGATTGGTAAGTCGCGCGGTCGAGCAGCGCCATGTGGGTGTAGACGCGCTGGCCGCCGCGCCCGGTGTGCTCCGTCCCCGCGTGGCAGACATATCCCACGCAGCGACGGCCACTGCCGAGCTCGTAGGTCAGCAGGCCGACGGCGTCCGGCCGGCCCCCCCCCAGGCTGCCGTGCGACGGCGAGCGGGCGGTGATCTCCGCCTTTTCATCGGCGCGCACTTGCGGGCTGGCCGCGACAATGCGGTAGCCCTGCCCCGTGGGGGTGCGAATCGAAGTGAACACTGCCTGGTCGCAAGCGACTGTGTTGCCCGCGGACATCGCATCACCTCCGTGCGACAGCGGCTAAAACTGATCGACTACCCAATGGAACGGCTCCAGGATCCCCTGCAACGCGGCGTGCAGCGGAACCGGAATCACGTAGTCCTCTTGCGGGGCCGTCGCGTAACCGAGTGAACCCACGACGCTGCAGGCGAAAAACTCCACGTTCGCAAAGCGGCTCTGGCACAGATTCCAGAGCCGGTTGAGGTTTGCCTTGACGAATTTCGGCGGATCGTCAAAGCAGTCCGGGCACTGGTCGGCCTTGCACAGCACGATCGCGATCGGCGTGGCAACCTGCTGGTCGCGCTTGCCGTGGTACATGGTGTCGATGTACGTCAGCATCCTCACCGCAAAGAAGTCAGGCTGTGACGACCCGCTGGCCGCCAACGCGGCATCCAGCAGCAACATCATGCCCGCGGACTTGTCCAGCAGACTGCTGATGACCTTGAACGTCTTGGGTGCCGTGACTTCCGCCGCGAGCGATTCGCCGGCAATGTCCGGCATGATCAGGTCGACCCACTTGGGCCGGGGGGCGTTCTGATAGATCTGGTAATAGGCCCAGAACCACTGGTTCGCCTCCATCGGCGTCTTGGGCGGAAACGTCCTTCGGCACATGTGGCTGATGACGTTCTGCTGGAGGTCGATCGAGTACGCACCCTTGGGGATGGCCTCGAAATCGCCGACCCGGTGGCTGAGCATGTCCAGCAGGAAGCCCAGATAGACCGTCTTGCCCACGTTGCTGTCGCCGATGATGCTGACCATCAGCGGTTCTCGGTCCTGCGCCAGCGAATCGTGAACCAGGGCCATCGGGGCGCCGCATGAAAGACATTGCGGCGGCTGGCTGGGATTGTTCTCTCCGCAGATCATGCACCGGGTGGGTGCCTGGGTGGCGGTACCTTGGTTTCTCATGCCGGGCTCCTTTCAGACTGGTTCGGCGCGGCCGAGGGGGCCTGGGTGTTGCTCGGGCCGGCTGACGGCACGTCCGTCGGCGGCGGGTTCTTGCTGGCCGACTGCTCGTCGAAGTCGAGGTCCAGCACGCATCGGAAACCCACGTTGTGCATGCGAGCGAGGCTGGCCAGGCCGGTGCGGAAACAACTCGTTGCCTGGACGGGGAAATACGTGTCGAACGCCCCGCCCCGGATCTCCTTCATCAGCATGTCGCCCACAACCGTCCGGCCGCAGTCGTCGCTGATCTCGTAGTTCGACGACGTCCACTCCCAGACGTTGCCGATCAACTGCAAGACCCCATTGGGAGCGGCGCCCGACTCGCAATCGTCCACCGGGACCGTCGTCCCGATACCGGACGCCCAGATATTGCAGTTGCCTATGTCGAGCGTATCGCCCCACGGATAACGGCGCAGGACGTTCGCCGAGCTCCGGATCCGCCAGCTCGCCGCCATCTGCCACTCGGCACCGGTCGGCAGCCGATAACCGGCCCACAGGGCATAGGCCGCGGCCTCGTACGAACAGATGCCGACAATCGGGTGCCCGGCCAGACGCCGGTCATGCCGGCCGTTCTGCCAGTAGCGCGGACCCGGGTGGCCGGTCAGGTCCTTGAAGTCGATCAGGTGCGGCCAGATGTCCTGTGGCCAGAGCTGAAGGTCCTCATAGCCGCCGGCGTCCACGAACTTCTGGAACTGCTCCTGGGTGATGCAGCACCGAGCCAGCAGGAAGGGGGCCGTTTCAAAGTCCTGCTCCGGGCTGCCCGGGTAGTCCATCACCGACATGCTGATGGACGCGAAGCCTTCAGGCACCAGGGCGAATCGTTCGTCGACGGCCTCCACGGCCTTCTCGAAAACCGACTCGATCATCTGGTGGTTCTGATGCTGGCTTCGCCCGCGGACAATCAGGCCGAAGCGTTCGAGCTGGACGTGCCGCTGAAGCGGGTCCTGATCCAGTTTGACCGTGTCCGCCGGCTCATAATCGTGCCGTCTGCGGTGCGGCGGAATACCGCGGTTCGACCCGCTTTGCCGATTCTTCTTTCGTGACAGTAGTGTCAATCCCATATTATCACCCTTCCCGTCAGATGCATGCGGCCGGCGGGCCGATCATGCGCCGAGCGCCTTTCGTTTCGCGTCTCTGCAAAGCTTCTGGAACCGTTCGATGGAGTCGCGAGCTTCCTGTTCGGCGACCGATGGCACGTTCTGGTCCGGCTTCTTGCCCTGGGAAATGTCGCCCTCGGTCAATCCGTACTGCGGCAGCAGCTCGTTCTTCTGCTGTGAGACCCGGTCGATCTCCTGCTGGAGCTGACTCTGCAACTGGGCGAGGCTGTCGCGGGCCGCGGCGGTCTCCTGGGCCCGGGCGTCGAGCTCCTTCTGCAGATTCGCCAACTGGGCCTCGCGCTGCGCGATCTGGTTGTTTTTTTCCTCCACCGTGGCGGCCAGGCGGCTCAGTTCGGCCTCCCGGGCCTTCATCGCCTCCCGCTCCTTGGCCAGGGTCTCCTGCTCCTTCTTGAGTTGTTCCTCGACCGAACCCAGCGAGGATCGCTGCTTCTCCCATTCGGCTCGCTGTTTCTCCAGATCGCCCGAGGCCGCGCTCAACGAGGCCTTTGTGGCCTCGATCTGCTTCTGCTCCCTCTCCATCTCCGCGGCGCGGGCCCCGACCTTGCCCATCTCGGCCTTGATCTGCTGTTCCTGCTTCTCGAACTCGGCCTTGCGGGCATTCAGCTCGGCCTCCTCCTGCTTTAGCGCTTCGGCCTTTGCCCTCACCTGCTCGGATTGCGTGCCCAGGTCCTTCGTCAGCGCCTCGAGCCGCTTCTCGGTCTCGGTCAACTCCTGCTCGCGCTTCTGGTACTGGGCGTCGCGGTTCTCGTACTGGTCGCAAAGCTCCTTCGTCTGCTGCTCGCGGTTCTTGGTCTCATTGCTCAGGTGGCTCGCGTACTCTTCCATCGCCTTGCGGCATGCCTCGAGCACCTCGGCTCGGGCTTCCAGGAGCCCCCGAACGCTCTGCATGGCCGTCAGAAGGTCGTGACCCGCCGCCTCGATCTTGGCCAGGTCGATGGCCGATCCGCCTGCCGCGGCGGACGGCTGGGCGGCCGCCTGGTCCGTGGTTGCATTCTCTTTCGATCTGGATCTCAGCATGTCCTGCTATCCCCTTCGGAACCACGATTTCTTCGTGGGTTCATTCCGTGGCGTTGACTGGCCGGTGTGGTATTGCTCGAGCAACTCCCGGACACTCTTGCGCCCGCCGCTCATTCGACGCATGACGCGGATGGCCTTGGCCGTCTCAGGATCCAGCGAAGCCAGCAAAGCCTCGTCTTCGCTGGCGTCCGCCGATGCCGCCTTCGGCTCCGGCTCCGGCGGGCGTTTCGCGTAATCGCCGTAGACCTTGATGTGCTTGCTGATGTCCGCGCTGCTCCAGTCGGGCGGACTGCCGGCCGCTACCTCACCATCGGCGGTCTCCGGCGACTCCGGCGGAGTCCGGGGCCCGGCGTCCGCCTGTTGCTCGTACACCGCCTGGGCATCCGCTTGTTGTCGCAGTTGCTCGGCCGCCGTGGCCTGGGCTTCGGCCTGGGCGTCAAGCTGCGATTTCAACTGGGCCTGCTCCTGATTTCTCGATTCAAGCTGCTGTTGCAGCTCTGCCTGCATGCGCGCCTGATCCACCAACTGTTCCTGGGCCGCGAGCATCGCGGCTTTCCAGTGGGAAAGCTTCGCCTCAAGGTCAGCGAAGGTCTTCGGCAGGGTCTCGTCTGCCGGGGGTATGCGGATCTGCGAGATATCCTCTGTCATGCTGCCCATCAGTCCCCAATCCATTCAGGGCAAGGCTTTGCGGAAAGCCCAGGCCCAGACAGCTCTATGGTCATCCAGTTAAACTGGTGACTCTGGGAAATATACAAATTGTTTCGGCTCGACGGCGGGCAGAAATGGCCATTTGACGAAGTATTGTGTCACGGTCCGAGATTACTCCGCGGAGTCGACCACGCTTCGTATCGCCTGGTCCGCAATCGGGTCCAGTAATCCTCAGAGGAACTCCGGGCGCCTCACTTCCAGACGGGCCCGATAAGCAGTTTGACACGTGGATTAGCTACTTTCGCTATTTTTCCTCGCTTTTCCATTTTGCAGGTCGATGCTTATATCGTACAGGCAACAGGGGACACAACCGCCCACTCAGGATCGTCGCCGGGCTTTGTGAGGGGTTGACTCGGCCGAGCCCACAGATCGGCTGCCGGGCCGAGGAATCCCGCTTCTTTGGGAGATGAAGGGATGAACGACTGGGAACGCGAATTCAGCAGAAAGATGGAGTCGCTCCGGGAGCTGTCGACGGACAGCCTGGAACGGTTCATGCAGGCGGATCTGCAGACGGCGTTCGAGGGCGTCACTAACTTCCTGTCACAGTGGAAGTTCCAGACCTCGACACCGCAGACCCAGCCGGGCCGTCGCTCGTTCAAGTTCGCCTTGACCGAAGACGCATACGTGCTGGTGACCTTCCGGCTGGAGGGAATCGATTCCCTCGAATGCGAGTGGGAATACGGCATACCTGTGGTTGGCCGGATTGCCGGTCTCCGGTGTTCGAGCAGTCTTCGGAAGGTCGACCGCCAGTGGGGCGACTCATGCCTCCAAAAGGCACTGGACGGCTTTCTGACCAAACTCGGCGAGGCCGATGCCAAGAAGAAAGGCCGCGAGCCGGTCCTGGTCTGATAACCGACGCCTTCACCGACAGCTCCGCAGGGCGTGATATCCGCACCGCATCGCGGCCTGGGCCGCCGGGGCCCCCGCCCTGGCCCGCCATCATCGCACCGGGCCGCGGGTCGCCATTGAGGGCCTGATTCGGCCAGCGAAGCAGACCAGGAGACGGTCAGCCGCTGCCGGCCGGGCCTCTCCCCAACCCCCATCGTCCGATAGCTGCCGCTCAAACCGGCCCCCAATGCGGGAATTCCTATTTTCTTCCTGCGCCACTCTTGCCATCTACCCCCGTACCGGATAGCATACACCAAGACACATTGACTGCGCCTCTCGAAGCGCTGGGAGAGAGAGGTCAGCGCTGTGACAACAGAAAACGATCTTTACCGACGCCGTTGTTTTGTGCGCGCGGCGTCTCACGCGGCTGCGTGAATCCATGTTGGGGAGATGGCATGGTTGGAGAAGGTGGGGGAAGAGCAAGGGGGAGAGAATCTTGGGTGTGCTCCGCCTGAAGTCAATAAAGAACGCCGACGCCCGTCATGCACCGGCTGTGAGGCCGCTGTCGTGCCGGCTTGTCCTGTGCCGCGAGGGGCGCCGGGCGAATTATAGTTCTGTAATGATGGGAGAAGAGGTTTCTTTCTTAGGCTGAGCGTGGTAGGCAACACGGCTCGCATCAGAATAAGGGGCTAGTCATGAGAGGGTTCGTTTCGAGCGGGAGGAGACGGGTTGTCGGCGCGGCGATGGCGATGCTGCTGGTCATTGCGCCGGTGACCGTGATTTCAGTGTCCATGACCGGTTGTGGCGGCGGCAAGATCTGCCTGCCCAACCTTTGCGGGTGCAACGGCCTGTTCGGCGCGGGTCTGCTGGCCATCTGGCTGCTCCAGGGCGGCGAGGTGGGTGGCACCGGCATCTCGTGCTGGGACCTGAACGGCAACGAGGTCTGCGATCTGGCCACCGAGGACGCCAACGACGACGGCGTCTGCAACGCCCTCGACTGCCAGGGGCCTCCCGGTGAGTCGGGCCAGTCGGTTCCCGGCGTGGACGGCGTGAGCTGCTGGGACCTGAACGCCAGTGGTGAGTGCGACCTCGCGACCGAGGACGTCACCGGCGACGGTGTCTGCGACGCGCTCGATTGCCAGGGTGCGCCCGGCCCTCCGGGTGACGATGGCGAAGACGGCAACGACGGCCCCCCGGGTCCTGCCGGCGGCACGTTGTTCGACCTGTTCATCGAGGATTTCTTTGCCCTCGCGGGCGGGCAGATCAGCGAGAACGTCAGCGGCCAGACAGAGGTCATTAACCTCCAGGAACCAGTCCTTGGCCCGGACGTCGAGGACCAGGGACCAATCGGTTTCCGCGTCTCGGTCCCCGAGATCTACACTGTTGGCGATCCGGTGACCCTCCGGGTCTTCCTGTGGCGGGACGTCGTGGAAGGCTTCTGCACGACCTTGAGACTGGACATCTTCCGCATGCTCCCGGGCGGCGGGATTGAGCGTTACGGCACCCCGCTCTGGCTGCGGCTGGAGCCCAACGGCATGGCCGATCCGGGCATGCTGGTTTTCGATCTGCCGCTGAATGTTGCGGACGATCCGAACACAGCAGCCGTTGTCGAGGGCCTGGGCTTCCCCAACGACCTGTTCGCCAAGCAGATGCTGGCATTCGAGCTCAGGGTCCACACCATCCAGGACACGAGCTGGTCATTCCCTGAGATCGACGGGTATCACACGATTCTTGGGGCCGAGCTCTTTGAGTCGGCCAATGCTGCGGACACGGCCATCTCGGGCGTAACGGTCTTTACCAGCGACGAGGGTGTCGGCTTTTGCACCCCGCAGGGATACGACTATTGACAGCCGAGGGAAAGAGCGGTGATGGGAAGGGGACGCACAGGCGCAGAGAGGATTGATCTCAAGATGAGAACCGCGTCAAAAATCAGAACGAAAGCCGCCGGCCTGGCCATGGCCGCTGTATTGGCCGTGGCTCCGCTGGCGATGATCTCAATGTCCATGGTCACCGGTTGTGGCGGCGGCAAGATCTGCCTGCCCAACCTTTGCGGGTGCAACGGCCTCTTCGGTGCGGGCCTGCTGGCCATCTGGCTGCTTAGAAACGGCGAGGTGGGCAGCGATGGGATCTCCTGCTGGGATCTCAACGGTAACACCGTGTGTGACCTGGCGACCGAAGACACCAACGAGGACGGGGTATGCACCATCCTGGACTGCCAGGGGCCTCCGGGCGAGGACGGGCAGCCTATTCCGGCTCTTGACGGCGTGCAGTGCTGGGACATCAACGCCAGCGGCGAGTGCGATCCGGCGACCGAGGATTCCAACGGCGACGGTGCCTGCAACGCTTTGGACTGCCGCGGTCCGGCCGGGCCTCCAGGCGACGACGGACAGGACGGCGACCCGGGCGACCCGGGCGAGCCCGGTCCGAAGGTGTTCGACTGGTTCATCGAGGATTTCTTCACCTACGACACCGACATTAGCGTTAACGTCAGCGGCCAGGGCGAGGTGATCAACATCAAGGAGCCGATCCTGGACATGGATACGCAAACGCCGGCCACTCCGGTCGGCTTCCGGACCCCCATTGCCGAGATCTATCACGAGGGCAACCCGGTGACCTTGCGCGTGTTCCTGTGGCGGGAGTGCGATTTGAGCCCCTGTGAGTCGCTGACCCTTGACATCTTCCGGGCCATCCCCGGCCACGATGTCAGCCGGTACGGTCAGCGCCTGTGGCTGCGGCTCGACACCAGCAGCGTGCAGACGGACCCGGGCATGCTGGTCTTCGACCTGCCGCTGAACGCGCCGTTGCCGTATGGACTGGGTTTCACCGATGATCTCTTTGACGCGCAGATGTTCGCGTTCGAGATAGGGGCCTACGTCGTGGACGGCTGCTACACCGTCCTCGGGGCCGAAGTGTTCGAGTCCCTGACCGACGAGGAGACCGCGATCGTCAACGCGACCGTGTTCACCAGCGCGGCCGAGCTCGAGGCGACCTGTGGCCTCTGCAAGTTCAGTGCCCCGTTCCCCGGGCAGTGCGAGGACGACGACCCATACACAATAGATGTGTGTCAGCCCGACCCTCCGAGTCATTGGGGCGAGTGCCTGAACATTGCGGTGACGCCGCCTACGGGTGGGCAGGACAACTGAGGAAATGGACTGCTGCCGTGGGCTCTCGAAGGAATCGGGAGGACCCAGGGCAAGCATGGATAAACCGAAGGAGAGAGAGATGAGAAGGAGCGTTCTATTAATCGCATGCCTGTGCGCGGGCTGGTCAGCCTCGCCGGCCTTGGCGGTCTTCCTGTATGGGGTCTCGCATGATGGAGACATCTACAAGATCAACCAGTCAACCGGCACTCGCGAAGTGTTCATCCCCGACACGGGCGTCCAGTGGCTCGATGCCGCGGATGGCCGGGAGTTGAACAAGTTCTTCGCGACCGCACAAGACGGCTCACTGTACCTGATCAACGTCGACACCAAGACGTTCGCACCGCCGATCGGCTCATACGGTGCTGGTGTGCTGATCAAGACCATGGCCTATGCCGAGCCCGCCACTCCGGGCGGAACTGGGGTCCTGTATGGGTCCGACTACACGAATCTGTACACGATCAACATGGACACCGGCGCGGCCGGTCCGGCTGTCGCTATTCACGGAGCGGGCGATTTCTTCATCGGCGTCTGGTCGATGGATTACGATCCGGTCGCTGGTCGGCTGTATATCACCAACCAGTTCGGGAATTCCTCGAAGCTGTACTACGTGGACCCCGGCACCGGCCTGGCGACTCTGGTGGGTCAGATCAAGGAGGATCCAACCTCAGACGATGTGCCGATCAACGATATGTGGTACGATCACGACTCCGGCAGGATGCTCGCCATGGGCTACGGAGAGGCGCAGCTCTTTGAGATCGACACCGGTACCGGTCAGCTTACGAAAATCGGGACTCCGCTGATTGGCTCCGAGAAGTGTATCGACATCATGGGCCTCGGCAGTCCTCTTCCCGAGCCCACGGCCGGCCTTCTGTTCCTGCTGGCCGCGGCGCTGCCCGGCCTGGTCATCCGCCGTCGGCGGTAATGACCGACGACCGCAATTCCGCCCCGCAGTACGTTCTGGGACCTGCGGCGCGGAGGATGCCGATCCTGTGCCGAATGCGGAATGGGTTCCGCCGACAGGCTTGGTCCAGAAAGGATTGCGGCAACCACAAGTTCACGCTATTGCCGGCCGGTTCGAGTCACCATGACTCGACCCGGCCGGTTTGCGTTTCCCGTTGAGCGGTTCGCCGGCACAGGTCCGGTCATCCCGCTGCTGACCGGGGTCGCGTGTGTCGCCGCTGCCGCCTCCGCACGTCCGAGTATGCGTTTTCTCTCGCTTTCGCGTCTGCGAGCTTGACTTTGACGGCCTCGGCAGCAATAAGCAGTAAAGGGTCTCAGTTCCGTCTGTGTCTTTCCCGTGAGCCATATGCCGGCCGGCGGCAAGAGCGGTCACTGGGGACACGGAGAGCCGAGGCTCGGTCGCGGAGCAGGACTCCGTAGTGAGGGGAGAGAGACAAATGCCAAGGATGAAGGCCTGTGCCATCGGCGTGGCGACGCTGTGCGGCTTCGTGTCAATCGCGTGGGCGGTGCCCAGTCTGCAACTGTATCTGGAAGGCGGCGTCTACGATTCGACGACGGAGAGCTGGTTCATCGACCAGGAGCCGGACCACCTCCGACTCTGGGTCATTGCACTGACTCCGATCAATGATGTTAAGCTTGCGGTTGCGTATGAGGCCGACACCACGGCGACGCTCTCCTTCCTCGGTTCGACCACCGGGGGGCTTGGCGGCTTCGAGGACCCCTCTGTTCCCGCGGCCCCGCTTTATCTCAGAACCGTGACCGATGGCAGCCTGCCCAAGCTTGGCGACGGCTCGGACCTGCCCGGCCACGGCGTCTATGGTCCGGCAACCGACTGGCAGGAGTATTCGCTCGGCGACTTCATTCAAGCGGACTCGCCGATCGCCGACTTCATCGACTCTTTCCCGACGCCCGGTAACCATCGGGGCCAGATCAACGTGTACGAACTGAGTGTCTCAGCCGATTCATGGCTTCACTTCGATGTCTACGATCACATCGTCGCACGTAATCACGCCAGGTATGTCTTTGCCCCGTTTTCGCACGACGCCACCACGCCAGAGCCCGCGACGGCCGTGATGCTTCTCATGGCGGGGGGGCTGCCTCTGTTGCTCATTCGCCCCCGGCGGTAAGCAGGAACGACAGTGGCCCGCTGCACGTCCGAATCCAAGGGCGAGAGTCTGCGCAGCCAGACTGCCCGTGACACGCCTGGCAATGTTCTCCGATAACCTCTGAACATGGCAGAGGCTCGATCCATCTCCCCGGATACCTGCCGAGGTCTCGAAACGGACAGGCGCGAAGGTCCCGGGGTTTTGGACCGTCGCCGGTGAGGGTATACTGCTCCGCGCAACGCGGACGCTTCTGTACTCGGAGGAAGAAACACCGATGAACGGATCACACGTTTATCCCAAGGTGGCCCAGTTCGGCGGAGCCGGCGACCTTCTTGCCCGCTGGGCGGAGCTGAGATGCGATATTCCTTGCGATGAGCGGATTCTGACGGCCGCTGAAGGCTCACCCATGGTGCAACCGACCACGGTCTTTGGCCGCAGGGTGGGTAATCGATGGTGCGTCCATCCGATGGAGGGCTGGGACGGCACGCTGGACGGTCGGCCGTCAGAATGGACCAAGCGACGATGGGAGCACTTCGGCCGAAGCGGGGCCAAGCTTATCTGGGGCGGCGAGGCCGTGGCCGTTCGACACGACGCCCGGGCCAACCCCAACCAGCTCATGATCAGCCCCGCAACGCAGCCGGATCTCGCGGACCTCCGCGATCTGCTGGTCAAGGCCCACCGTCAGGCCACGGGCACCAGCGACGATCTGCTCATCGGGCTGCAACTCACCCACTCGGGGCGGTTCAGCAAACCCAACGACAACGTCCGGATGGAGCCGCGCATCGCCTACCACCATCCGATTCTGGACCGCCGTTTCGGCATCGCTCCCGACGATGATCGCGTGGTGTTCACCGACGAAGAACTGTGGAGGTTGATGGATGACTTCGTCGCGGCCTCGCGGTTGGCCGCCGGCGCGGGCTACGATTTCGTCGATCTCAAGTGCTGCCACGGCTATCTGGGGCACGAACTCCTGAGCGGCCACACGCGGCCGGGCGAGTTCGGCGGATCTTTCGAGAACCGCACCCGCTTTACCCGCGAACTGATCAAACGGGTGCGGGCCGAAGTGCCCGGGCTGCACATCGGCGTCCGGCTGAGCGCGTTCGACTTCGTCCCCTTCGAGGATGATCCCGCCACCCGCTGCGGCCGGGCCAAAGGCGTGGGCATCCCTTCGCGATTCGACCATCTGCTGCCATACCGATATGGCTTCGGCACCAACCCCGATAATCCGCTGGAGCATGACCTGACCGAGCCCATCCGCTTTCTGGAGATGCTCGCCGGACTCGGCGTCACGCTGGTGAATATCACCTGCGGCAGCCCGTACTACAACCCGCACATTCAACGGCCGGCGTATTTCCCGCCATCCGACGGCTACCAGCCGCCCGAGGACCCGCTCGCAGGCGTTGCCCGGCAGATCGACGTCGTCCGCCAGCTCAAACAGCGCCTGCCGCAGATGATCATGGTCGGCTCGGGTTACACCTACCTGCAGGAGTTCGTACCTCCGGTCGGCCAGGCAGTGGTGCGGCGGGGCTGGGTCGATTTCGTCGGCATTGGCCGTATGGTGCTCAGCTATCCCGAAATGCCGATCGACTCGCTGAACACTGGCAGACTGGACACCCGGCGCATCTGCCGCACGTTCAGCGATTGCACGACCGGACCCCGCAAGGGCCTGATCAGCGGTTGTTTTCCTCTCGACGAGGCTTATCGCAAGTCCGAGGCCGGTCAGAAACTCAAGGAGATCAAGAAGGCCGAAGAGACGCCCTGACACGGAGCTGACATCATGTACAAGCTCTCCTGGCCCAATCGCGTGACCATGACAAGGATCCTGCTGGCCGGGCCTTTTGTCGTGGCCTTGCTGCACCTCCAGGACGCCCGCTGGGCTGAGTTTGCCAGATGGTCGGCGATCCTGGTGTTCGCCCTCATGGCCGTCAGCGACGCCCTCGACGGCTACCTGGCCCGCCGGCTCAAGGCCGAGAGTGCCCTGGGGCGGTTTCTCGACCCACTGGCCGACAAGCTGGTCATTCTCTGCTCCGTCATCCTCCTCGCTCGGCCCGAAACCGGCATCGCCGGCGAGCTGCTTCCCTCAACGGTGGCGGTCATTGCGGTCGGCAAGGATCTCGTCATCGTCGTCGGCTTCTGTCTCATCTACATCATCACCTCGAAGGTCTACATCGAGCCCCGGCCGCCGGGCAAGCTGTGCACGGGCACGCAGTTGCTCATGGTGATCACCATCCTCCTGTCACCGAATCTCCCCGGACCGCTGAAATACGTGCCGGTCGTATTGTGGTGGGCCGCATCGATCCTCGCGGTGGCCGCTGTCATTCAATACTTCAGGATGGGCCTGCACTTTGTCAGTCGACATGAGGGGGAGGAGAAAACCGAAGATGAGGGACGGAAGACAAGAGACAGGAATCCACAGGTTGAGTAATAAAACCCGAAGGTCGAAGATCCGGCCTCGCGGGACGAATCAAATACGAAATCCGAATGACGAAGGAGTATCGCTTCCACATTTCGTCATTTGAGCATTCGGGTTTCTTTCGTCATTCTGGTTTCGTCATTCGTCATTGGCTTGCTGCCTTTCTCCCGTACACGTCTATTTGCTCCTGTTGTGCCGGGTGATCGCCAGCCACGCCAGTAAAGGCAGCCAGATTCCGACGGTCTCTGCCAATCCGAACCCGAACAGACCGGGGAGCCTGAACGGCAAGACGTCCTGGCCGTTGCTGACCTCGCCTTGCGATGTTGCCGCCACGGTCGCGGAAGGCTGCGAAGCCGGCACGCCAGGCCCGGGTGAAACACGAATTCGCCCGTCACCGTCGAACATGCCCTCTGTTGCCACAACAAGGCCGCAGGACGTGCCCACGATCAGATCGCGATACAGCAGGGACGTGACCTGGTCGAACTCAGCCGTTCCGGAAGGCGGCACCAGCCCCCAGTTAAAGCCGCCGTCGGATGAGACCCAGATCGAGTTGTCGTGAGCCGCGCAGAGACGATTGGGGTTGTCCGGATCCGCAGCCACGGCGACGTAGCGCTGCCGCCCGTTCGGACTGATGCTCCGCCAGGTCCACGTGGAGCCCGACGAGCTGTCCAGCCGCCCGCTGTAAACCCCCTGGTCGGTCGCCGCATAGAGGACCATCAGCCCCCCGATCCTGGCGCTATCGACGGCCAGCACGGCCTGCGAGTCGAGCTCCGTCGAGGTCGGCATCTTCCACCATTTTGCCGCCTCGTTCACCGAGAGGCGGGCGTACAGCCCTTTGGCATCGGGACGCGGGTCCGCCGGATGACCGACGCCCGCCCAGACCATGTTGTCCAGCAGCGCCAGATCGTTGACCGGCATATTCAGATTGAGGCCGGATTCGGAGGCAAAGTCGTCATCCCACGTCGTGCCGTTGTTCAGGCTCCGGTAAACCGCGCCTTCATACTTGCCTTCACTCACGGCTGTCGCGGCATAGACGATCGTCGACTCCTCGCCGACAGCCTTGATGGCTGTGACTTTCGCCTTTCCCGGCGCCGCATACCGCCCGTCGAACGGAGCATTGCGCGTACTGAAGACGGCCGACCAGCTCGCGGGGCTGGCCCCGCCGGTTGTTGTCTGGTAGATCGTGCCCGCGCTGTCGCCGGCCAGGACAATGTCCAGGTTGGCGGGGTGCAGGGCCACGGCCGTCAGCGGCGCGGCATCATCCTGCGGCCGCACCGGAAACAGCCAATCGCTGCCGTCGGCTGTCGCAGGGTAGATCATGGTCTTGCCCAGCCCGCAGTTGGTTGCCGCCCACACAATGGTCCGGGTCGCGGCGTCGGTGCCGATCTGAGCAACATCGGACACGGCCACTGCCTGAACACCCACCGCGTTGTGAACCTCGGCCGCCTTGCTCGCCGTCATATCCCACTGGCCGACCGCCAAGTCGCTGGTGAAGTAAACCAGGCCGGCGGCGTTGGGGTCCCCGACAATCATGTGCCCCGTGGCATGTCCGGCAACGAATCCGAGCGTCGTCGCGATCGTCGTCTCGGGCATGTCGTTCCACGTTTGCCCGTTGTTGTCCGAGTATCGGTTGCCGATGAACAGGCGCCGCTTGCCCCGGAACGAGATGAAGCTCATTGTGGGAGGCTGCCCGCAGGCAACCCCGACAGGCAATCGGACCCACGTCTTGCCGCCGTCGTCGGTCCGGTACAGGTTACCCCCGTGATCGTTGCCCCAGACGAAAAAGCGGTTGAATCCGGACGAGTTCCGGCTATCGGCCGGGTCGATGGCAACGCAAGAGAGATCGGCGACCGATGCCCCCTCCGCGGCAACGTCGACCTTGGACACCACAAACCCGTTGCCGTCGTCCTGGCAGCGATAGAGCGACCCGCCGCTCACGACGCAGAAGCGCATCTTGTCGTAAACCGCGATCGAGTCAATTCGCTTGCCGGCGAAGGTGGCCAGAGGCGCCAGGGACTGACCGCCGTCGGCCGAGCGATACACCGTCCCGTCGCCGCCGATGTACATTCCGCTCGTGTGGCCGCCGAGCGTATCGGCCCGGTTGATGCCTTTGTTGATGCTCCAGCCCGACGCGTCCCACGGGCCGCCAGCCCGGCGAACTTGTACCCGGTTGTCGATAATCGCCCACGCGACTCCCGCATTTCCGGGACTGAGGTCGGCCTCGATTGCGGCGGCGTGGCAGGGGCTTTTGAAGACCGGCTCCCAGCCGCTCAGCCCGCAGCGGTAGATGCCCGCGCCTCCGTCCGTCGCGATCAGCAGTTCGGTTAAACCGCCATCGTTCCATGTGGCGATGTCGCAGACTCGCCCGCCGGAAAGGCCGAGGCTGGCGAACTGGGCGGCGCCGGGCTGAGATAGTGTTGAGACCAGGAGGACGGCGATGGTCGCAAGCCGGCGCAACTTCATGTTCCCCTCCCTTGAGCCGGGGTTGCGGCACCAAGGTGCGATAAGGAAAAAAAGCTGCTTTCCCCTCTACAAAGCCAATCGACTTGCCGGGGGGGTCGCTTGACATCCGACGCGACGGAAAGGCCGCGTTCCGCGGGATTGCCACGTTCTCGGCCCGCCGACCAATACTGGCGCGCTTCAGAACCCGGAGCGCCACAGATCTTTGCATCAAGGAGGCTTCAGATGCGACGAGAGGCGCTCACGTTGAGCCCCGTTCACGGGGCTTACCCGCCGGAGGCGGGCTTACAGGCCAGCCCTTGTAGGGCTGGTTTGGAGTGGCCCCGCACCTCTTTCTTATCTTCTTTTTCCGGCCGGCTTTAGCCGGCCGACGGAGCCGCTTGATGCAAAAGGTTGGCCAGCGACGCACCCAAAACCATATCCTGTGTTGCAGCCAACGCGCCCGTCAGGTCCGTAACGGTTTGGGCCTGCTTCGTCGTAGTACCCGCAGGGCATCCCCGCCGAATTTGTCACGCACCCTCGTCCGTCCGCGTGTTCCCGCCGTCGTTGAGGTCCGGATACTCTTACGTATAATGCCGCTCTGCGAGGTGGTTGGCCGGTCAGGTCCGGCACCCCGAGGCGTGCCGAGTTCTCGCCGATTCACCGTGTTTGCGTTTCGGCCGGCGTTCAGCGTGGCAAGCCCGTGCTTATCGGTCCCAACCGTGCCGCATCAGCGGGGCAATGAGATGAGCAGACGGCAGACATCACCCGAAAAGGACAGACGCGCGGTCTCTCAGACCGTGCTCGTCATCCTCATTGCTGCTGCCACGGCGGTCATCATCGCCGGAGCAGTCGTTGTCCACACACGCGAATCGAATAACATGCCTCGATCGGCGCCGCCTTCCATTCAAGCCGACATGATGAAGGTCGATCTCCAGTCGCCGGACGCCGGCAGGCGGCTCGATGCGGCCGTTGCTCTACTGCGGGCCGGGCACCTCGAAGGCGGCCGGGCGCTTCTGGATCTGGCGGCTGGCCAGGACTCGACGGCAAGAGCTGCGGCCGCCGGCCAATGGGCACGTGTGGGCCTGACCTTGGCCGAGGCAGTCGGCTGTGTCCTCGAATGGCCTGCCGAAGGTGAAACGCCGACGACGCAGCAGTTGGCCGCCGCCCGAGCGTTCTGGGACCAGCGAGCCACGCCCAGGCTGCTGGCCGACGTCCTGGACCGCCTGGAAAGCGGTGACTGGCGCTGGACGAGAATCGAAACCCTGCTGGCCAGGCGAGACTGGGTGTACGAGGTCGTCGGCAGGCGATTCGCCGACAAGCTCTGATCGCACCGCGCTGAGAGATTCAACCCGACATGAAGCTGCCGCCGCCCGTCCATCGCTGGTTGATGACCCCGCGACAGGCGATTTCTCTGCAGAAACGGCTGGCCGGACAGATTCGTATCGAACCCCTTCGAAAGCCCTCTCGCCTGGTGGCCGGCGCGGACGTGGCCTTCAGCGCCGACGGCCGGCGCTGCCTGGGCGGCGTCGTCGTCTGGGATGTCCGGGCTGGCCAGGTCGTCGAGGAGCGGCTGGCATGGCGACCGGCCAGATTCCCTTACGTCCCCGGCCTGTTGAGTTTCAGAGAAGCCCCCGCCGTCCTCGCCGCCGTACGCAAGCTGCACTCCCGGCCGGATGTGTTCCTGCTCGATGCCCAGGGCCTGGCCCATCCGAGACGCTTTGGCCTCGCCTCGCACGTCGGCCTGCTGATGGACTCCCCGTCAGTCGGCTGTGCCAAGAGCCGCCTCTGTGGCGAGCACGCCACCCCCGCGCCCAGGGCCGGCAGCACCGCCCCCCTGATTGACCACGATGAGCAGGTCGGCGCAGTCCTCCGCACCCGCGACGGCATCAACCCGGTCTACGTCAGCGTCGGCCACCGCGTCACCCTCGACGACGCCATCGCGGTCGTCATGTCCTGCGTCACCCGCTACCGCCTCCCCGAACCCACCCGCCTCGCCCATATCCTCGTCACCCGCCACCGCCGCGAAAAGTAACGCGACCCACTCCGATGACGTTCATCATCGAGCCGGACGGTGAGTCCCTTAGAGCCCGGTGAGCGCATCCTCGTACAGCCACATGACGATCAGCAGCGTTGCACAGACTGCCTGGCGCTTCACGAGCAGGTTGCCGCCGGAAGAGGAGTCGCTCGGCCTCGTTCACTACTTGCGATGCGGCCTTGCCGACCGGCCGTCGTCTCGCAGGAGTCTGCACCGATGAGTGTTCAACTTGTCTGCTTGACAGATGTCGGCATCGCCCCGGGAGCCGATGGTCTGGATACCGCCTGAAGGCACTGCTGAAGATACTCGGCAGGCGCCTCATGGGCCTGCAGCGCCTGCTGGAACTCCTGTTTGGCTTCGTTGAGCCGGCCGAGCCTCCAGTAGCACCGTCCGAGCAGCAGTGGCGATACGGCCGCCCCGGCTTTGCGAGCGCGTTCCAGGTGATCGGCGGCGAGGTAGTCTCCCTCTCGAAAGGCAAACCACTCGCCAAGGATCAGCAACGCTCCCGCGTCCTGTGGCTGGAGAACCAGTCGCTCGCGAGCGGCGGCGGCACGGGGTTCAAAAACTCTAAAACGTTGCGGCAGGTCGAAATCCCAAATGCTGACCGTCCGGTCTTCGCTGCCGGCGAGGAGCACCCGACCATCCCTGGAAACGGCCAGTGAATTGATCCCCCCGGCATGCCTGGACAGGGTCCGAAGCTGCTTGCCGGTCCGAGTGCTCACCATGCGGATGCCCCCGTCGTAGCCCCCGTAGAAAACACTCTCTCCATCCGGAGCCAGCGCGACCCTCGAGAAGTAGCTGAGTTGAGGCCCATGTAGCTTGCTCAATTGCTTTCCGGTCGCCAGCTCCCACAAGATCAGCGTGTTCTCGATGCTCACGGACAGGCCGGCGTGCCCGTCGCATAAGAAGCCCACCCCGTTGACGTTTTCCTGATGGCCGGCGGACCTCCAGCGCTCGGTTCCACTGGCCAGGTTTAGGAGGCTGACAGCGCCACCCCGGTGTCCGCATAGCGCCGATCGCCCATCCGGAGAAACACAGACTCTTCCGATCTGATCCAGCCCGGGTTTTTCCCGGCGGAGTTCACGGCCGTTGCCTGCCTGCAGATCCCAAAGCCAAAGGCTCCCGTCGTACGAGCTGGACAGTGCGGTTGCGCCGTCCGGAGAAACGCTCAGGCTGGAGGGCTCCCCCTTCTGGCCGATGAGCACCCGCGGCGCCGCGTCAGTGGAGAGATCCCAGAGCCGCAGCGTCTGGTCGCTGCCTGCGGACAAAGCCCGCCGCCCGTCGGGCAGGAAGGCCAGGTGGCGAACCGCCGCGGTATGGCCGACGAGAACCCTGATTGCCCGGCCTGTGGCCACGTCCCATTGCCATATCAGGCCGCTGGCGTCGCCGGAGAGCGCGGTGCGCCCGTCGGGTGAAATGGCGACCGCGTAGACGATCTGCTGGTGCCCGCAGAAGGCCCGCGCCCCACCCGCCGAAGGCAGGTTCCAAAGGAGACATTCTCGCGGCGAGCAGGAAATGGCCGATGTTCCTTCGTGCATGAAGCCGATGCCGAGAACCGCCGCGGAATGTCCCGACCAGCTCTGCAACTCGCTTCCGCTCACCAGGTCCCAGAGCGACACTCGGGCGTCATCTTCGCCGATGAGTGCCGATCGCCCGTCCGGCGAAACGGCCAGACTGGTGAGGAAACTGTTGCGGCCGGAAATGGTCTGGATCTGCCGGCCGGTGGCGACCTCCCAGACCCGCAGGGTCCGGTCCAGGCGTCCGCCCACGATGTGCGTGCCGTTGCCGGAGAAGGCCACATCCCCGAAAGCGTCAAGCTGATGCACCACTCGGCCGGCGTCGGCATTGATCAGGATGTCGTAGGGGGCGTTGCCGCCTGCAGCGAGCCATCTTCTGTCCGGCGATACGACTAGGTGAAACTCCTGGATTCCAGTCCGCAGTGTCCAGAGCACTCTGCCGGTCGCAAGATCCCATCGTGCGGCCTTGCCGTCGTACTCGCTCCAGAAGCCGGTCTGTCCGTCCGGGCTGAAAAAACAGTCAACCACCGACGCATCCGTGGTCACTTGCCGACGCTCGGTCTGACTGGCCGCATCCCACAGCCGGACCGTCCGGTCCTCTCCGCCCGTGCAGAACCATTTTCCATCCCTGGAGACATCGAAGCCGCTCACCTGACCCGTATGGCCCGCCAAAGCCGCGACCTGCCGGCCGGTGAGCGGATCGATCAGGTAGACGACGCTCGCGCGCTGCATCAGGACCAACGGGCCGCCCTTCGTCATGCACAGAATGGCACTTCGTGGAGGCCGAGCTGCTCCTTCCTCTTTGAAGTCATGAACCAACAGAGTCGGCGGGCTGGCCATGTAACTGTTCAGCCAGCCAAGGCGGGGCTGAAGATCAGGCAGCTCTATTTGCCGGGACAGGTCCCAGGCTTCGCAGTAGGCCTGGCGTGCCTCCGCGTATTGCTTCGATTTGACGCGGCTGTCTGCGGCTTCGATGAGTCCGTCAAACAGACGCTGCTGAGCGAGCAGCCGCTGGGCCTCGGCTTCGACGCGCTGGCGGAGGCTTCGTTGCCACAGGGTGAGCGAAACCACCAGGCCGACGGCCAGCAGCAGCACGAACCCGGCCGCAACAGCCACCGGCGCCTTGTAGCGGTGAATGTTTTTCTTGAGCAGGTACCAGCTACTGTCGCGCTTGGCCTCGATGGCCTCGCCGGCCAGGTAGTGGCCGATGTCGCGGGCCAGTTCACCGGCCGACTGGTAGCGCCGCTCGCGCTCCTTGGCCAACGCCTTCAGCACGATCGTCTCGACCTCGTCGTTGATGTCCTTGCGAAGCGCGCGTGGCCGGACCGGTTCGGCCTGCATGATTCGATCCAGTACCTCGCGGAAGCTGCCCACCACGTCGTAGGCGAACTTGCCGGTGAGCATCTGGTACAGCATCACACCCAGCGAGTACACGTCCGTGCGGATGTCGATCTTGCTCGGTATGCCCTCGGCCTGTTCCGGCGACGCCCAGGGTAGCGAGCCGACGAACTGCCCGGTCTGGGTCATCGACGCGCTCTGATCGCTGATCTGTCCGGGGGCCACCTTGGCCAGGCCGAAGTCCAGGATCTGCGGCTCGCCCTCAGAGTCGATGCGGATGTTGCCCGGCTTGAGGTCGCGGTGGATCACACCCCGCAGATGGGCGGCGTTCACCGCCTCACAGATCTTCTGAAACAGGACCAGTGTCTCGCGGACGCTGCGTTGGCCGGCCGCCATCCAGAGGTCCAGCGGTTGACCGGAGATGTAATCCATCACGAAGTAAAAGCTGCCGGCGGCCGTGCCACTCTCGTGGATGGCCACGATGTTCGGGTGCTTCAGCGCGGCCAGCACCTGCACCTCGCGCTCAAAGCGGGCCTTGTCGAGCTTGCTGGCGAAGGGCCCCTCACGCATCACCTTGATGGCCACGTTGCGCCGGGTGGTCTTTTGAACGGCTTCGTAGACCACGCCCTGCCCGCCGCGATGGATCTCGCGAATGATCGAGTACCCCGGGATCGAATTGTCCGCGGGGCAGGAAGACCGACTCGGCAGCGGGGAATCATCCCTAGGTCCGCCGGGAGTCTCCCACTTTGCCGCCTCGTCGAAAGCGCGCGCGATCGCGCCCCCACCGTCCGTCGGCGGCTGCGGCATGGCTGGGATCGACTCTTCCTCGCTTGGCATATCCGTCCCTCGGCCCAACTGGGTGCTCTGGCTGGTCGCCGAGGCGGCTCAATCATGCCGAACTGGTCAGGTACTTCCACGACGGCCCCAGAATCTCTGCAAGCTTGCGGTGAGCACGCGCCCGAAGCATGAACACCGCCCCCAGCTTGCGGTGCAGGGCCTGCGCGACCTCAGCGATCGGCCGCTGCTCCAGGTCGTACATCACCACCAGCCTGGCGTAGTCTTCGGGGAGCCGACCGATAGCCTCCTTCAGCTTTGCGGCGGCCTCGCTCCGTCTGGCCACGGTGGTCGGACCTGCACTGGTGGTCGCGATGGTTTCGACGAGCTCGACGTACGAATCATCCGTGATAGCCCGCCTCAGGCGCGGCCGATCGCTCTCCTGGTGCTCTCGCTCGAGTCCCTTCACTGCGTCGAGCAGGTTACGCTGTGCGATCGTGGTAAGCCAGCTCACGAAAGAGCCCTCACTCGTCGAGCGAAACTGCCCGATACCCAGGATCGCGTCCAGGTAGGCTTCCTGCATCACATCGTCTTCGGTGAGGAGGGTCCGGAAGCGGTGGGGAATCCTGCCGGCCAGGCCCTGGCGCGCGGCCCGGTCACAACGGCCCAGGAGGGTGCCGAGGGCTTCGCGGTCCCCCTGAACCGCTCGGCGAAGCATGTCGTCGTCGGACGCTTCCATGGACAAGCCCAGATTTGCATGGGGCGGATCGGTGTTCCGGCTCGCATTGTAGCCGACCAGGACCAGCGACAGAAGACTGCGCAGGCGTCACGGGCAGTTTTTGAGGCCGTGATTGGGCCTCTCCCGCCGGACCAGCCGCGCGTGGCATCTTGTAGATAGACCAGCCCGGCGCCGACACCAAGGGACGTGGGGCAAATGAAGGCAACTCCCGGTTCTGGAACCACTTACAGCGCCAGAACCTTCAACAGCGTGTCCGGTCCTCGGCGTTGCGCCCCGAAAAGCGTGGCGTAGCTCATCTCGACCCGCCTTCGGAACCCCACCGGAGCCCCGAGACAGTGCATGCGCAGAAAAATGCAGGCTGCGCGTGAGTAGCACGCCCCTCAGACTGACTCTTCCTGTAGAGGCGTGTGGCTTCAAAGCGGCCCGGCGCAAAGCAGGATTTGCCGGCCGCCCCTCGACTCGAGACCTGGAGCCACCGGACCCCGGCAGTGCTCCCGGGCATCGCCGCCAGGCACGCCCAACGGAAGGCCAATCACCGCGCCACCTGTGGTGTTCACAGGTCGGCAGCCCAATGGCGGTTCAGGGGCTACGAGTTTCTGGAGGACTGGGTGGTCCGCGTGGGCGGAACGCCGAAGACCTTTCAACCTTTTTGGAGGACGGACCATGTTGCGGAAACACCTGTTTGTCGGACTTTTGTTCACCTCGCTGATCCTGTTGCCGTTCGCCGCCAACGCGGGCGACAACCCCAAGGCCAGGCCGATGAAGCTCACGGGAATGGGCCTGCTCAAGACCGACTTCAACCCGGCAAACTGGGAGTGGCGCTCGCCGGACACGGCTGTGGTGTGGTGGGTGACGGAGGAGTCCGGAGACGGCACCCACCTCGGCGAGTGGACGGCGAAGTGCCCGGGCGGCGTACTGCTGCACTTTCTGCCGGACGGCAGTTTCGAGTTGCTCGAGATGTGGGGTTATTGGGAATTCACCGCCGACAATGGTGACAAGATCACGGCCGACCTTGTCTGGCCCTCGTATCCCGTGATCCAGGAGACGGCAACCGCAACGATTACCGGCGGCACCGGTCGATTCGCAAACGCCACCGGGACGCTCACCCTGACCATGGGCTACACCGGAGAAGACTGGTGGGAAGGACCCTATCACTACTCGGTCTTCTGGGAGACAGTCGAGGGCACGATCACGTATTGACCCGGCCCCGGAGTGGTAGGATCGAAAGTTGCATTCCCGGTGTGCCGCTGCCTTGAAGCGTGCAAGGGTGAAGGGGACATTCTGGTCTCTCGAGAACGGCAGAATGTCCCCTTTCCTTCTGCTGGCGACCGTGGCCGGCAGCACCGCTTCCCTGATCGACCACGCCGAAACCGTCGGCGTCGTCCTCCGCACCCGCGACGGCATCAACCCGGTCTACGTCGCCATCGGCCACCGCATCGCCCTAGCCGATGCCATCGCGGTCGTCATGTCCTGCGTTACCTGCTTCGCACCTTGGGTGGCATGGCCAAGCCCCGGCTTGCCGGGGCGCCGCCATGTTTGTTGCCGCAGGAGATGTACTCGCGGCTTGCCAGGTGGTCTGAACGGATCTGCGACCACGGGCACGTCAGGCATAGGTGTGGACCGCCCCGAAACGCGGGAAGTTGTGACAAACTTGTTACCCGGCAGAGTGCCGGAGCAGAGTATATTGGTAATACGCCACGCGCGCCGGAAGCGGTCGGCCTGCCTGGCGTGAGCTGATGATTCCGCTGGGCACCCGAGAAGTCTTTGAGGACGACCGGCGGTCTGAAGCCACGAAAACGATCATCCCCCGGGCCGCGAGTGCGGGCTGACAAAGCGGTCGACAGACCGGTGAAAACCAGAACGTCCCCGTTGCCTTTGGCGTCGGAGCCGTGAACGACCTCGGTCTGCCCACACGCCTACCTGAAGGTCCGATCGAGAAGGGAGGCTGACCATGAGCCGAGGGATGAGGTGCCTGTCGCTGCTGGTGATGCCGGCGGCGATCTTCCTTGGTTTCATCAGGGTGGAGCCGCAACTCAGGCTCCTGGCCCGTATCTGGGCCGGCGAACTGCGGGCTGAGGCGATGCCGGTGGTCGACTTTGAGCCGCCGTTCATCCCCGCAAAGGCCCGGTTCGTCCGGCTCGACCACCTGAGCTTCCACGTACCCACCCCGACAGGCGGGGAAGTTGTCGAAGTGAGCGACGGAGCGGCCCTGATCAAAGCAAGCGGATTGGCCGGTCTGGTGTTCAGGCCGATCAACGCTGACGCGATGTCCCTTCCGGCCGAATACCTGGATCTCGCACGCCTCCCCGGCGATCTGGCCCGCGATCCCGGAGCCCTCCTGGCCGCGGCTTACGCCGCCGGCTCCCGTGACCTTTCGATATGGATGAGCCCCTCGGAGGTGGATTCGCTGACGGCCCTGCTGGAGGCCAAGACGATGCTCTGTGACCTCCGGCCGACCCGCGTCGAGCGGATCAACACGTCTCGCCTGTCGGGCGTCCTGATCGTCCGCGAGCGCGAGGATTGCGTCCACATGGTGCTCGAGTGTTTCTCTCCCGCTGGCGTCGGCAGGACAGGACAGAACCCTATGGCCAGCATGGCCAGCCTCCTGCTCGAGCCGGCCGATGCCGAGGCGATGAACCTGGCCCGAACGATCATCGGCTCGTTCGCGATCGATTGAAGGCGGAGCTCTGCGGTGGGCAATCGACCTCGCCCGGAGCGCCTTCCCGAAACCGCCCGCCTTGCCCACATCCTCGTCACCCGCCACCGCCACGACAAGTGATGCCCACTCGGTATCGCTCTCTGAAATCTCGAATCTGCAATCTGCCGGCCGTGTGCCACTGCTCTGTGAGCAGTGCGGTCTTCCAGAGTCTAGGCCAGGTGCCACTGTTCCGTGAGCAGCGTGCGAACAAACCAGCCGTGTGCGATTGCCCTGCGAGCTTGCTGTTACCCGCATCTGCATGAGCGTGCCACGTCAATTGCTTCTTTCCAACTCCCGCAAAGTCCTTGTCCCGTAGGGACAGTTGACATTAACCCAGCGATTCATCGCTGGGAGACCGAGGCCCTCGCGTTACACAGTCCCGTAGGGACGGCTGAGATCGGACTGCGTATGGTCAGAATATGCCATATCCATCTTTATCCTCGAAAGCCCTGATGTCGCTTTCGCTTCCCTGGCCCAGTTTTTCTGCTTCGGTCGGTTTCGGCGCTTCAGGTAATGATTTGCTGCTGGGGTCGGATTTGGCTATCATAACAGCTTCACGAGGGATTGCTCATGAGCGACCCGGCGCAAGACCTGCCTGCACGCGAGGGCGGCGTTCCTGAAAGCGCCACCAGGCTCCTGCCCGAAATCTATGACGAGTTGCGGCGGCTGGCGGCGTCTCGCCTGGCTCACGAAAAACCTGGCCAGACCCTGCAGGCCACTGCCCTGGTCCACGAAGTCTGGCTGCGGATTGCCGGCATTCACAAACGTCCATGGCACAACCGCGCCGAATTCTTCGCCGCTGCCGCCCAGGCCATGCGCCGCATCCTGGTCGAAAACGCACGGCGCAAGCAGCGGCGGCAAGTCATTCAGGGAGGCGAGCGCGTGCCGCTCGACTGCGCGCAGTTGGCCTCTCCGCTGCCGGACGAGGACCTGCTCGCGCTTGACGAGGGGCTCCGCCAGTTGGCGGAGAAGCACCCCTCGGCCGCCCGCCTGGTGGACCTGCGGTTTTTCGCCGGGTTGACGCAGACCGAGGCCGCGGAACAGCTTGGCGTTTCCCGAAGCACGGCCGACCGCCTCTGGATCCTGGCCCGTTCCTGGCTGTACGCGCGGGTCCGTATGCCCGCGGAGGGTTGAGCAAATGATACTACGGCAGCGCCTGCCGACGCAGGTGAAGCAAATCGGCCGTTCGCGGCGATCATACCAGTAGCGGATCCGGCTGTGTGCCACTGCTCTGTGAGCAGTGCGGCGAGGCGCATTCACCGCCGACACGGCAGTGGCACACGCTCATAAATGAGGTGGGATGCGGTGAGCATCGACTTCCAGCGCCTGGAGCAGCTTCTGGCCGAGGCGGCGGGAAAGACTGACCCGGCCCAGCGGACTGCCTTTCTCGATAAGGCCTGCGGCGACGACCGGGAGCTTCGCGCGGAGGTGGAACGCCTGCTGGCCGCTCACGAGCAGGCGGGGAGCTTCCTGGAATCGCCGCTGATGCCGGACCCGAAGGCCATGTTCGGTGATCGGCCCGACGAAACCGAAGCTTTGCCCGGTCCTGACAGGGTCATCGAGCGTGTCGGCACGACGATCGGGCGCTACAAGCTGCTCGAGGAGATCGGCGAGGGCGGCTTCGGCGTGGTCTATATGGCCGAGCAGATCGAGCCCGTGCAGCGCAAGGTCGCCCTCAAGATTATCAAGGCTGGCATGGACACCCGGGAAGTCGTGGCCCGCTTCAAGGCCGAACGCCAGGCCCTGGCCCTGATGGATCACCCGAGCATCGCGCAGGTCTTCGACGGCGGGATCACCCAGAGCGGCCGGCCGTACTTCGTCATGGAGCTGGTGCGGGGCATCCCCATCACCGACTTCTGCGACCAGCGGAATGTCGCCATGCCGGAGCGACTGAAGCTGTTCATGCAGGTCTGCCATGCGGTCCAGCACGCCCACCAGAAGGGCGTTATCCACCGCGACCTCAAGCCGTCGAACATTCTGGTCACGCTCATTGACGGCCAGCCGCTGCCCAAGGTGATCGACTTCGGCGTGGCCAAGGCCCTGGGCCAGAAACTCACCGACCAGACGCTCTTCACCGGCTTCCTGCGGATGGTGGGCACACCCGCTTACATGAGCCCCGAGCAGGCCGACCTGAGCGGGGTGGACGTGGATACGCGGGCCGACATCTACGCGCTCGGCGTGTTGCTCTATGAACTGCTGACCGGCGTGACGCCGTTCGACGCCGAGACCTTCCGCCGGGCGGCGCTCGACGAAATCCGCCGCGTGATCCGGGAGACCGAGCCGCCTAAGCCTTCGACGCGCCTGCACACGCTGGGTGACAGGCTGCCCGACGTGGCCAGGCACCGTCACACCGAGCCGGCGGCGCTCAGCCGGCTGGTGCGCGGCGACCTCGACTGGATCGTGATGAAGTGCCTGGAAAAGGACCGGCGCCGGAGGTACGAGACGCCTAACAGTCTCGCTGAAGACATCGAACGGCACCTGAAGAACGAGCCGGTGCTGGCCGGCCCGCCTGGCACGGCCTATCGGATGCGCAAATTCGTCCGGCGCAACCGGATTCCGGTCGTCTTTTCAGTCAGCGTGGCGGCGGCGCTTGTGGTTGGGCTCGTGTTCGCGCTGGTCGGGTTCGCCCAGGCCCGACGGGATCGAGATCGGGCGCTGAGGGCCGAGCGACAGGCCGAGACTGAGGCCGCGCGCAGCGGGCAAGTCGCCCAGTTCATGAAAGACATGCTCAAGGGCGTCGGGCCGCAGGCAGCGCTGGGTCGCGACACAACGGTGTTGCGCGAGATTCTGGATGCTACCGTGGAACGGGTCGGCAAGGACCTCGCGGACCGGCCGGCGGTCCAGGCCGAACTGCGAACCACCATCGGCGACGTTTATCTCCAGCTTGGCGACTTCACCAAGGCCGAAGCCATGATGCGCGAAGCCCTTCGCCTCAGAAGCTCCCGCATTGGTGACATGAATCAGGCGATCGCGGCGTCACGATACGAACTCGCGCGTGTCCTGGCGCGCCGCGGCGGAGAGAAGGACCTGGCTGAGGCTGACGAGGCCCTGCGTCAGGCGCTGGCTGTCCAGCGCGAGTTGTTGGGCAATGAGCATGCCGACATCGCCAATTCGCTTGCGCTTCTGGCGGGGACGCTGCAGCGCCAGCGTAAGCTGGCCGAGGCTGAAGCCGCCTCCTGGGAAGCCTTGGAGATCCGCAGGAAACTGCTGGGCCGCGATCACCCGGAGGTGGCCAGTTCACTCGATAATCTCGCCCTCGTGCTGCGCGAGCAGGGGAAACTGGGGGAAGCCGAGGCGGTCATTCGCGAGGCCCTGGCGATCCAAAGAAGAGCGATGGGCGACGAGGGCGCTGATGTGGCGACATCACTGTCATATCTGGGCAGCGTGCTCCGCCGCGCAGGGAGGCTGGTCGAGGCGGAATCGGCGTATCGCGAGGCGCTGAGCTTGCGCACAGAACTATATGGCTATCTCAGCGTGTACACAGAAGCAATCCTCTCCGCCCTGATCTCTGTCCTTGAGGACCAAGGCAGATTTGCTGACGCCGAGGCGCTCCGGCGTCAACGGCGCTGGCCGGAGCCGGCCTCCGCCAGCTCCTCCGCATGGTTGGAGCTGGCCCGCGCCTGCCTCGACCTGGAGGAGCGGGCATCGGCAAAGGAGGACGTGGACAAGATCCGTAAGTTGTTTACTGAAGCTGCCAAGCGCGGAGGTGCCCCCGACCCGGCCGCCTTGGAACTCCAGGAATGGAGTGGCCGGGGCGATTCCTATCTGAGGGGCCGCAAGTGGGCCAATGCCGTCCGTGCTTACTCCAGGGCCATCGAGCTCAAACCGCACGAGACGTGGTTCTATCATGATCGCGGCTACTGTCATATGTGGCTGAACAAGTTTCAGGAGATGCTGGCGGACTACACACGCGCCGTCGAACTGAGTCCTCAGGATTCGGACAACTGGGCTCGCCGGGGCTTAGCCCACCTCAGGCTGGGCCGATCCGAAGAGGCGGTGGCCGATTACACTAGGGCGGTCGATTGCTGGCTCGCGGCCGGAGAATCGGGCAGACCAACGCTCATGGGCTTGGGTGATCTGTTTGGCGCGAATCGGAACCAGGCTGGAGTCGGGGAGTTGTGCCAGAAGCTCGAACGGATATACCGGGAGGACGTCGTCGCGACGAAACAACGACTGGGGCCTGACCACCGAGAGACTGAAAGAGCGCTGAGTGACTTGGCGCAAGTTCTTAAGGGGCAGGGAAAGCTGGCCGAGGCGGAGGTGGTCTGCCGAGAAGAATTGGAAGTCGAGAAGAGGCTCTCCGGAGATAAGCATCCGCGTGTGGCAAATTCACTAATGGTCCTCGGGCCTGTGCTCCGCGACCAGAGGAAGCTGGTCGAGGCAGAGGGAGCTTTTCGCGAGGCGCTGGCCATTCGCCGGCAGGCGTTTGGCAATGACGACGCCGGCGTCGCGCAATCGTTGTCCTGGCTCGCCAGTGCCGTTTTCTACCAGGGCAAGCTGACCGAGGCCGAGGTCCTCCTTCGCGAAGCCGTGGCGATCCGCCGGAAAAACCGACGCGAGATCGCTTTGGCCAGCGAGTTAAACTTTTTGGCGCTTGTTCTGCAGGGAGAGCGGCAACTCGCCGAGGCCGAAGCCCTGGCCCGCGAAGCAGTGGACATTCTCCGCAAACTGCCCGATGAATCGGGATTGGCCAACGCGTTGTCGCGGCTGGGGTCTATTCGCTTCGCCCAGAAGGAGTTCATTGAGGCAGAAACTCTCATCCGTGAGTGCATCGTCATTCTGCGCAAAGAATCTGACGAATCGGAATTGGCTGCTGCCTTGCAGCTTCTGACGAATCTCCTCTCGGATCAGAAGGCATTCGCGAAGGCCGAGCCGCCGGCCCGCGAATTATTGGCCATTCGCCGCAAACAGGTTGACGAGACAGCTTTGGCCGGCGCGTTGGCGATCTTGACGCTCGAGCTGCTCGAGCAGAACAAATTCGCCGAGGCCGAGCCGCTGGCCCGCGAGGCTCTGGCCATTCGAGAAAAGAAACTGCCGGATGCCTGGCCGACGTTCAACGCCCGCAGCATGCTGGGCGGCTCTCTGCTGGGTCAGAAGAAATACGAAGAGGCCGAGCCACTGCTGGTGAGCGGCTATGAGGGCGTGAAACAGCGCGAGAGCCAGATTCCGGCCCCGTGGCGAACGACCCGCCTGAAGGAGGCATTGGAACGTCTGATTCAACTCTACGAACAGACCGGCCAGCCCGACAAGGCGGCCGAATGGAGAAGCAGGCTCACTGACACAGAAGAGGCTGCCGCCAGGTTGAATCAGCGGCTCCCCAACGAACCGGTCGCAAGCCCGACAACTTGGCCCGCCACGCAGCCCACCGCGCCTTTGATAGCCCTGATCCGGGAATCGCCGCAGGGAGTGGCTCGCGGCGTCGAACTGGCACTGAACATGGAACCGCCGGATATTCCTGCTGATCTGCTGCCCTACGGAGAGTGCCTCCTGCTGGCGGGCCAATCGGACAGGGCCGTCCGCGCGATCCAGCTTGCCATCGCGTTCGGCGGGCAGAAGCACTATTACCACAAGTCTCTGGGTTGGGCACTGGCCCGGTCCGGCAGGATGGAGGAGGCCCGGGCCGCCTTCAAGGTCGTGATCGGCTCGCTGGATGCCTGGCCCCCTGCGGCCGAGGCCGTGGCTGACCCGGATCATTGGACGGCCGCCTACTTCCTTGATCTGGTGACACAGGATCAGTACGCGGAGCGGTGGCGGAAGGATGCCAGGTTCGCGGAGAAATTCGCCTGCTTCCCCTGGTTCTACATTGCCCAGCGCATGGAGATGGAGGACAAACCGGAGGAGGCCATCACTGCGTACCGGAAGTCCGTGGAACTCGGCGAACTGCCGCTCGCCCACCCGCTCAAACACTGGTCAGCTTACCGCCTGCACGTCCTCACCGGCGAGCCGCTCAGCACCCCAGCCGGTGCCGCAGACTCGATGCCGACGACACAGACCTCTACCCGGCCAGCGTATTGAGGGCGTCAGTACTGTTCTACCGCGTCAGTGGCCCCGCGTGATGAAGATTTCAAGGTGGCCCTTCGTCCAGGGCGGAGCACGTCTTCATCCGCAAGGGAGGAGCCAGTTCCGCGCACTCCAGCAGCACCCCGCCCGGCCCTTTGAACACCTTTGGGGAATGCAACCGAGAAAAATGAAGCAAATCTTCCGTTCGTGGCGCTCTATTGAATGAGCGTGCCACTGGGTCGGGCGGGAGGGGCTCGAGTCAGGTCGCCGGTCTGAGTGTGCGCATCCTGACGCTGGCCCTGACTCATCGCCACCCGCGTTAGTGGCCTCCCCGTCCACCCGGGGCCGGAGGTCTGCGCGCCCGAGCACAATACCAGGTAACGGTGCACGAAACCTAGCGACAAAAGGAGAACTGCGATGAATCCCATGAAACGAGTCGGTACAGCAGTGTTGGTGCTCGTCCTGGGCGGGCTTCTCGCCGCCTCGCCGGCCCTTGCAGGCGGCAGGGGCGGCTTAAAGCAGCCTCGTGTCTGCAAACTGATGCCGCCGGAGATCGACCCTCCCGAGCCTCGGGCATCCGGCACGTGCATCCGCGACGCGCCTCTTCCACCGGTTCCCATCACGGAGGTGACGGTGAAATCCACGAAACTCACGCCCGGCAAGCAGTATTTTGTTTGCTGGTTCGGGCATTCGACTTGGGCCACAGGATGTTATTCAGTCACGGCCGATGGTAGGGGCACACTGAGCGTCCAATTCATCGTGGACGAATATGTGCACGTATGGGTCGAAAACGAACACGGGGCTACCGTGCTCGTGGAGGAAGGGTATTAAGACTCGAAACCAATCTCGGACCGGCAATATGCTCAGAGTTCTCTCCAATTCACTCGAACTGATGGACTTTTCTAATCAGGAGACTGGAAGATGAATCGCACAACGAACATGCTGAAAATGCTGATTGTCGCCGCGGTGCTCGCGGCCGGCTTGCTGGGTGCTGCTGTCGCGCCGAGTCGAGCGGAGCAGTACCTCGTCGTCGCCGCAGGCAACGACTTTCCGGAGGAGCGGGTGCAGGCAGTAGGAGCGGCCGGCGGCCAGATCGTGAAGGTCTTTCCGCAGATCGGGCTGGCCGTGGCGACCTCGGCCGACCCGGAATTTCCGACCAAGGCCAAGAGTATCACGGGCATCAAGTCGGTCGTTCCCGACCCCATCGCGTACCCCGCGGACGACACGGGGTCCCTGCCCATCGAGTCGGGTTCCGGAGGAGGTGCCGGCGTGGACAAGAACGCCGACCTGACGCCGCTCCAGTGGGGGCTCCAGGCTATTCAGGCCCCGGCCGCGTGGGAACTCGGGTTCACGGGCAAGGGAGTTCGCGTGGCCGTGATCGACAGCGGAATCATGACCACGCACCCGGACCTGGTGCGGAACCTCAACCTGGCGCTGAGCAAGAGTCTGGTCCCCGGTGAAACGGTCGAGTTCATCCCGGGCGGCTGGGGGACCAACGACAGCCACGCCACCAAGGTAGCCGGGATCATCGCCGCGGCCGACGACGGTGTCGGCATCACCGGCGTCGCCCCCGACGCCGAGCTGGTGGCCATCAAGGTCCTCTCCGATCGGGTCCGCTTGAGTCGAGTGAGCTGGTGGGTAGAAGCGATCCTCTACGCCGCCGAGATCGACGCGGACGTGGCCAACCTGAGCCTGTCCTGGTGGTGGTTGAAGATGGATCCGGATTGGTGGGAAACACCCGACGTGGCGTACTCCGTCGCCGTCCGCGCGGTCAGCTTCGCCCAACAACAGGGCACGCTGGTGGTTGCCTCCGCGGGCAACAGCAGCATTAACTTTGACGGCCGCGGCTGGTGGGTTCAGTTTCCCCGCGACATGCCGGGCGTGATTGGCGTGTCCGCCACAGCCCCCAAAGATTGCTGGGCGCTCGACCCGACCGTGGACCTCGATTGGCCCGCCCCGTACACCGACTATGGCCAACGGGTGATTGACCTGGCCGCGCCGGGCGGCAACCTCGATTGGACTCTTCCCGCCGAAGTGGTCACGCGGTCGGGAGTCACCGTGGTCGCCACGGCCTTTAACATGGTTATCAGCTCGAGCACTAACTTCGGCCCCGCGGGGGATTTCGAAAAGAAAGGAACCTGGAACTTTGGTTCCGGAACCAGCTTCGCGGCCCCGCACGTTTGCGGCGTGGCGGCGCTGGTGATCGAGGCCAACGGCGGCTCCATGCACCCGGACCAGGTCCGCACGATCCTCGAACAATCCGCCGACGACCTGGGCAAACCCGGCAACGACGATTACTACGGCGCCGGGCGCGTCAACGCCCTGCGGGCCGTGCAGCAGTAGCGATGCATGCCGGGCGTCAGGTCCGCGCGCCCGGCGGAAGTTCAGGTTTCTGTTGATCCGCGGACCAGTTCTGACGCAAGGAGATAGTGTCATGATTCGTGTGAGCCGATTTGGTTGCGTTGCGTGGTCGCTGGTGCTGGGGGCGATGTTCGCCGTCAGCCCGGCCATGGCGGGCAAGAACGCCTTGACCTCCAGAGGTTCTGTTGTCTTTCAGCTTATCCCACCGGCCGTTGATCCTCCCGAGCCAGGTGCAGTTGGCAAGTGCGTTCTGCAGTGGGCGAACGCGGAATCCCCGGTGGATGTGAGCGTGAGTTGCCAGAAACTCACACCAGGCAGGCAGTATTGCGTTGTGGTTCACGAATGGTGGGTGGAGTATCGGTATGGTGGGGTGGTGGCTATTTTGCATGAGCATTTCTTTGGGTACCCCTTCACAGCCGATGCCAGGGGGCGGTTGAAAGCTGAATTCACCTCAGGACTGTTTATTTGGCAGTTCGCGGACCTCTGGGTCGAAGATGAAGCCGGAAATGTCGTACTCGTCGAGGAGCGTTAATTGTGCTAGAGGAAGAAAGGTGGGGCATGGGCTGAAGACAAGGACGGGTCTCACCGAACCGAAAAAGAGGACAACACTTATTCTGCGGGGGAAGCAGCCGTCGAAAATCAGCGAGTCCCCTTTCAGACCCCAGGGGAGACCGGGAAGGAGGTGATGCCCGAACATCAAACGCAAATTCGGAAAACCAACGTGTCGGAGCGTTCCTTTCCAGTGATCCCTGTACCAAGGAGAAACTCGCCATGAAACGCAGAATGTCTATCACCTCACGGCCGAATCTCAGGGCGGTGCTGCGCGCCGCCCTCCTGGCAGTCGGCATTACCGCGGTCCTCTGCGCCGGCCCCGTCCTGGCCGACGGGAGCAGGGCCGCCGACCCCCGAGTGCTGCCGCCCGGCTCGACGCCCTTCGATATGTCCTACCCGGAGTGGCACACCGCCTACTGGAACTGGGTGATGTCAATTCCGGCGGAGATCAACCCCTCGCTCCACGCGGACGATCCCTCCGACGTCGGCCCGAACCCGGACCGTCCGCCCTGGGTGGGTGACTATGACGCTTCCGTGGGCCAGACGGGACCGGTCTGGTTCCTGGCGGAGACTCATGGCTGGGACGTGGTGCGCAACGCCGTGATCCCCGCCGGCACACCCCTCTGCGTGTGCATCCAGAGCTACCTGGTGTGGGGCTGGCCGAACGTGCCACCGGCCGTGGCCGCGTTCACCGGCTACATGAACGACCTCATGGAAACGGCCGAAGCGACCTGCGAGATCGACGGGGTGCCGGTAAAAGACCTCGACCGGTACACGGCGGTGTCGCCGGTTACGCCCATGGTGCTCTCGGAGAACAACCTGCCGGGCCTTGATCCCGGTCCTTACGGGATGATGATTGACTTCGGCACCTTCCTGCTGCTGGCCCCGCTGCCCGTCGGCGAGCACACCATCCACTGGAATGCGGCGTTCACGTTGCTTCCGGCCCCTCCGCCGCCCGGGAGTCCGCCGCCTCCTCCGCCGCCATACCCGCGGGCGTCGCAGGACGTCACCTACCACATCACCGTGGTACCGTCCAAGTAGTCTTTGTCACCAATGGCCAAGCAGGCAGATACCCTCCACGGCCTGCGCCGCACCACCCGCGGCGCAGGCCGTCTCGTCTCGAAAGGGCAAAGGAGATCCGCGTCCCCGCGTCTCCGTGTCTGTGTCCCGGTGTCTCCGCGTCCCCGTGTCTCCGTGTCTGTGTCCCCGTGTCCCCGCGTCGGAGTTTACCCGCCGCGGTGGGCGTCCCCGTGTGCCCGCGTCTTTTTCAGCCTGCCTGCTCGCGTCCCGCCCCCGTTTCCCGAACACCTGCCGTGTCATGTTGGCAACGGGACCGGCGGACAGTCCGCGCGCCGCCCGGTCCGAACGGACCGGCGTCATCGCCCGCTGCCTGTCCTGCGTGGCTCTCCAAGCGAAGCAGGATCCCCGGATCTTTGACAACCCAAAATCGCCGATCTCGCGCTGTCTGGCTAACAGCCAAGAGCTAACAGCTCTTTTTTCCAAACGAACCCATTGAAACGGAGAGCTTCGTCTCCCCGTGGGTCCTGGACCCCGAACTCCCTGGCCTGAGCCTGTCGAAGGCGGCGTCATGGCGGTCCAACCAGCCGTTGCGCCAAACGGACCCAAACTTGGGCAAACTGGGTAAAAGAGGTAATCCTGCCCGTCATCGCCAGGCGGGAATGTAAGCCACTGGCTTGGCAGAACTTACACTGTAGACGTGGCCACGTTCCAGCGTCGGGTACCCGCCCGCCCCCACATGGGCTGGCAGGCTGTCCCACACTGTCCTACGATGCCGCCTTGGCCGGTCGGGTCTACGTGCAGTCCCTGTTGTGGAGGAGTTACTCATGAGCCAGTGCGGTCGTGATTGCGAATGCCGGTCGGGTGTTTCCAGGCGCGAAGTCCTCAAGATCGGGGCCGGCACGGCCGGGCTGCTGGTTGCCGGCAAGCCCGCGAACGCGGAGCCGGGCCACATACCCCCTGAATGCAAGACCCCGCCTGGCAAGGAGTGGTTCGATCAACTCCTGCAGCCCGGCAAGACCATCGCCTATACCGGCAAGCACCTGGAGAAGCTCATCTTCCCGCTCGGCGGTATCGGCACCGGCACCATCTGGCTCCACGGCTCCGGCCGTCTGGTCAACTGGCAGATCTTCAACAATATCCAGAAGAACACGCTCGTGGACGACTCCTTCTTCGCCGTCCGCGTTCAGCAGGAGGGTAAGCCGGCGATTGTCCGAGTGCTTCAGCGGGAGCCGCTGGGACCGGTCCAGGGAATCCGCGACGTCACCTTCATAGGACAGTACCCGGTTGCCCGTTTGTCCTTCAGCGACCCGGAACTGCCCGTTGACCTCGAACTTGAAGCCTTCAACCCGCTGATTCCGCTGAACGAAAAGGACTCGGCCATCCCATGCGCCATCTTCACGCTGCGGGCGATCAATAAGACAGACAAACCGATCGAGGTCTCTCTGCTCAGTTCGCTTCAGAACGCGATCGGACATGCCGGACAGGGCGCCTCCAACGGCGTCGCCCACCGGACCTACGGCGGCAACATCAACACACCAGTCATCGATGAGCGCATCTGCTCGGTGTTCATGAAGGCCGAGGCCGGCAAACCCGCCGAGATCTCACCGCCGCTCGAACTGGTGATGGACCATCACGACCTGCCGCTGTCGGAAGTCGCCACCGTTCGCGGGCTGAGCTTCATGGGCGTGGGACGCCCGACCGCGAATCCCAACATCCGAGTGGTCTACTGGCTAGCGACCGGAGACCTCAAACGGATCGGCGGCTCGCTGCTCAAACAAATCGCCGAGAGCGTTCGCGAGTACGGCGCACTCCTGCTGCTGTCGGGCACGAAGAATCCGCTGACAAAGCCGGTTCAGCCGACGGTGCCCGCCGGCGTGCGGCGCCGCGAGACCGTCTTCGCCTCGTTTGACGACCCGAGCTTCGGCCATTGGACGGCCAGGGGCCGGGCGTTTCGCAAACCGCAAGGCGGCACCGCCCCGGACCAGAACCCCGTCACCGGCTTCCTCGGAGCCGGCCTGGTCAACTCCTTCGATCCGAACGACGGTCCCCACGGCCGGCTGGCCTCGCCGGTGTTCATCATCCAGGAGAAGTACGTCTCGTTCCTCGTCGGCGGCGGCAATCATCCGGACCGCTGCTGCATCAACCTGGTCGTCGACGGCAAGGCCGTTCGCAGCACCACCGGCAGGAACACCGAGCACCTCGAACGCCAGGAGTGGGACGTCTCCGAGTTCTTCAACCGCGAGGCCCGCATCGAACTGGTCGACGAGGAGAGCGGCGGCTGGGGGCACATCCTGGCCGACGACATCCGGCTGAGCAACCTGCCCGTCGATGCGGTCACAATGGATGAGGCGGAAGAGTGGAATACACTCCTTAAGGATGCAGCAAGTGGTACAGCGAGCCGGCCGGTCGGCGTCGGACGCGGCGAGGTCGTGGTGATTCCGCGGGATCTGGCCAAGGATGCCGGGCCGAAGGACGGCCCGCCCTTGTCCGACCGGCTCCTGTCGATGATCGCTTCCCTGGCAGGCGTCGAGTATCGCCCGCAGGTCGGCCGGATGCCCGACGCGCCGTCTTTCGGCACCATGTGCCTGGCGACGCCGGCCGTCGACGCCTCTATCGCCCATGATTGGGTGGATCGCGACCGGCTTCTCCGTTCCCTGGCCGACTCCGGGCGCCTGCCGATGGCCTGGCCGCTGCCCAAAGTCGGCGACACGACCCCGCACACCGGCCCCACCGGCCCCGGCCGGACCGTCAACGCGGCACTCTGTGTACAGCGGAAGGCTGCCCCCGGCAGCGCCGCCGAGGCGACCTTCATCTTCACCTGGCGATTCCCCAACCAGTATTACCCCCAGAACAACTACCGGCCGGGCGCCGGCGGCGTCATCGCAGTCGGCAACATGTACGATAACTGGTACCAGGATGCCCTGGACGTTGCCCGCTACGTCATCGCGAACCTCGCCGGCCTGCGCAAGCACACCTTTGCCTGGCGGGACGCGATGTTCGACACCACGCTGCCGCAGTACCTTGTCGATGCCGCCGCGGCCAACGTCTCGATTGTCCGCTCACCTACCTGCTTCTGGACAAAGGATGGAACCTTGTACGGTTTTGAAGGCTGCAATTGGAACGGCGGCGGGTGCTGCCCGATGAACTGCAACCACGTGTGGAACTACGAGCAGGCTCTGGCTAAGGTCTGGCCGGCCCTCGAACGCGATATGCGCAAGACCGAGCTGAGGTTCCACCAGAACGAAGACGGGGGCCTCAACCATCGCGTCTCCGTGCCTCGCGACAACCCCAATAAGGGCTCGCCGCCGGTGGCCGACGGCCAGTGTGGGGCAATCCTCAAGGCCTATCGCGAGTACCTGCAGTCGCCCGACCGGCGATTCCTCGACGAGTACTGGGAGCGCATCAAGAAGGCCATGGAATTCGCCATCAGGACCTGGGACAAGGACGGCGACGGCGTCATGGAACGGCCGCAGTTCAACACCTACGACCGCGACATCTACGGCCAGAACACGTTTGTCAGCTCGCTGTACCTCGCGGCCCTGCGTGCGGCGGAAGAGATGGCCCGGCTCTGCTCCGACAAGCTCGCAGCCGACAAGTACAGGCGGCTGTACGAATCCGGCCGTGAAAAGATCGCGGCGTCGCTGTTCGACGGCGAGTACTACATCCAGATCGCCGACAACATCAACCTCGGCTACGGCAAGGGCTGCTGGTCCGACCAGGTGGTGGGGCAGTGGTGGGCACGGGTGCTCAACCTCGGCGACATCCTGCCCGTCGAGCAGGTGCGAAGTGCCCTCAAGGCCGTCTTCAAACACAACTGGCTCTGGAAGATCGACGGCTTCGAAGGCACGCAGCGGTTTCTCGAATTCGCCGACGGCGACGACAAGGGTCTGCTGTGCGGCTCCTGGCCCAAGGGCGGACGGCCCGAAGACCCGATCCTCTACCGCGACGAGTGCTGGACGGGCGTCGAGTACCAGGTCGCGGCACACAAGATCTACGAGGACCAGCTCGACGAGGGCCTCATCATCGTCCGCGGGGCCCGAGAACGCTACGACGGCACGAAGCGCAGCCCATGGAACGAGATCGAGTGCGGCGACTACTACGCCCGGGCGATGAGCAGTTGGTCGCTACTGCTGGCGGCTCAGGGCTATGCCTATAACGGTCCCGCGCAGCGACTGACTTTCAACCCAAGGATCACACCCGACGACCACCGTTCGTTCTTCAGCACCGCCGAGGGCTGGGGCCGGTTCGAGCAAAAGCGCGCCGCCAAGTCCCAGACCGACATCCTGGCGTTCGATTGGGGCCGATGTGACATCAAGGAGCTGCGCTTCGGCCTCCCGGCCGGCATCAAGACGGCCACCGCCAAAGCCAGACTCGACGACCGGAACCTGTTCCTCGAAACGAAGGTGAACAAGGACATGGCCGTCGTAACCCTGACCTCGCCGATCACCGCCGTGGCCGGCAACACGGTACGAGTCGAGCTGCAGTGGTGAAAAGAATATGTAGGAGCAGTCTCCGACTGCGATCCTCGTGCAGGAGCGGCCCGCCACAGCGGGTCTCGCTTCGCTCAACCTGCAGCCGCGCTCGGTGTAGGAGCGGCTTGCAGCCGCGCCTCTTGACGAGCCATGAGCGCATCCCCTTGGTCTTCAACCGAGCAGGTCCAATCCTTGCGAGGCCGGGGCCTTGGAGCTGGAGAAGAAAACGCGCTTTCCTGCCACCAGTCCCCAGCGCCAGTTGGCAGCAGCAGTCTGCTGCTCGCCTCCGCAAAAGACATTCTTGAACGAACACCGCCGTCGTGGTAAGATACACATTCCGCTTTGAGCATCTCCTCTGGCGGGGGGTGGAGCGCGGTCACTTGATGACTGCGGCTGTGTCGCGACGAGGATGAATTCAATGAATCGAGCGTCGGCCTGGGTCATGTTGCCGTTGTTGTCGCTGGCTTCGAGCACCCTCCTGGCCGATGACGAGGTCGCGACCCGGCGGATCTGCAAGATCTTTGGAAGCACCCGCACCTGGGACACGGATGCCGGGATTACCGTATTGAACGACGGCTTCAAGGGGGTGTTGGGCATCGATCTCGGACCGATGACTCTCTACCAGGGGAAGCTGTGGTTCAATCTCGGCGATGCCAATATCGCCGGCCAGTCGTGGACGCCGGCAGCGAACTTCCTGGTGGCCTACTCGTCCGATATCGTGCCCGCCGATGGTATCGTGATGGAGGGGTACTTGAATTGCACTACCATTCCCTTCACCGCGCTGTCCCCCAGGCCCAGTTACGTGATCCCCAACGCGATGTTCACGGTGAGCGGCTCAGCCTCCGCCGGCATGTTCGCCCAATACATGGAGGTCCTCGAAGTCGGAGGCCATGACCACCATACTTACAACTCCTGGCTCGCAAAGTACGACGAGCAAGCCGGAGTGTTTCATCCTTACAAGACCGGCGTGTACCGGTGGACCGGCACGGGTGCCCCGAATGCCCACTTTCATTTCGGCATGGCCTCATTCTGGGTCGATCGGGACGGCGGCCACATCTACATGATGGGCAGTCCCTCCGGCCGGTTCGGCGGCGTGAAGCTCGCACGCACTCCGATCGAGGAGTTCCTGAACGCGGGCGGAACGGTGCCGTGGACCTATTTCATGGGCGATGATAACTGGTCTCAGCCCACGATGGATGAGGCCGTGATACAGGCCGCCCCGTGGTTGATCGTCCCGAAGGACCCGGACTGGAGCCTGGCCAAGAACTACGACGAGCTGCCCTGGGCCCAGCAGGAGCCGCTTATCACGATTGCCGAGTTCTCGATCATCTACAACCCGTTTCTCAAGAAGTTTCTCCTCATCACCGGCAGACCCTGCCCGGCGGCCACCGGCGGCGGCGCGTTCTATTACACGGCGGATCAGATTACCGGCCCCTGGAGCCAGGAAAAGCTGCTGATGGCCAACCTCACCGACGGCGGGCACGAATGGACCTACTACGGCACCTACACGACCGACGCTCTTCTCACCCACGGCGGCCAGAGAATGTACCTGGTCGCATCCACCTGGGAGCCCTACAGCGTCTACCTGTACGAGGCGCGGTTCGACAATTGCCCGGACGTGCCCAACCCCGATCAGACGGACAGCGACGACGACGGCCCTGGAGACGCCTGCGACAATTGCCCGAATGCGGCAAACACGGACCAGTTGGATACGGACGAGGATGGGCTGGGCGACGCCTGCGACGACGACATAGATGGCGACGGCGTAGCCAATGCGGATGACAACTGCCCGCTGCGCGACAACGCGGATCAGGATGACGAAGACGGCGACGGAGTGGGCACCGCGTGTGATCTCTGCCTGAACACCCTTCAGGGAGCATCCGTTGACGAGTATGGTTGCACGCTCCCGGTTCCGGCGGACTTCGACGACGACGGTGATGTGGATCAGGCCGATTTCGGCCTCGTGCAGCGGTGCTTCTGCGGCCCCGGCGTCGAGCAAACCAACCCGGCCTGTGCCGGCGCCCGCCTCGATGCTGACAATGATGTCGACTTCGATGATTTCAGGATCTTTCAGGGCTGCGTGAGCGGGCCGAACGTTGCGGCCCATCCGGATTGCGCGGATTGACAGAAGGTGTGCGGCTTGCGTGGCCGGTCAAATCGGGGGCGGCATCGGGCACAACAAGGCGGGATTGTTCTGCCGGGACTGCCGGCAATGATCGGCCGGCCGAATACGAGGAACAGAATTGAAGATGATAGGCAAGCGGTTCAGCAACCCGATTACCGCCTTTCTGTTGGCCACCGCCGCCTGTCCCGCCTGGGCAAGCAGGATCAGCATTTCCAGCCTGCCGGTGATGAGTTCCTCCGTGCTCGTCGCGGACGATATGACGCAGCACACGGTCACCCTGACGGCCAGCGGCGTCGCCGGCTACGACGATATCCGCAGCGTCCGTGTCCTCTTCAACCGGACCGAGTCCGGCTCTGACTCGACCAGAGGCCGGGGATATCTGGCCTGGGGCCAGGCCGATTCTGACATCACCACCTACGCCGGAACCGGTACCTGGGTCTTCGCGGATGCCAGTGTTCCTTCGGGCAGCACGGCCAGTCCCGGGCGCTGGGCCTATTGCGCCGATGCCCATGGAGGAACGACGTACATAACCCCGGTGAGCTGCCTGATGGAGCCTGCCGGCAGCGCGACCGGCGGAACCGGCACGCGCACGGTCACATTCACCTTCACGGTCAAGGCTGCTTGGGCCGACAATCCGGTGATTAACGACGCCGACTGCTGGGCCATGACCGCCGACGACGGACCCAACAACTCGGATTACTGCAAAGTGGGCTGGGTCGATAATCCGGACGAGTTCCTTGTCGTGTCCGTCCCCTGCACGCAAACGCCCGCTACGCCCTCGGCCCCGGTGGTCGCCAATCCGACCGCCAGCACACTTGACGTCGCGATCAACTCCGCCGATTCCGACGTCGATCTCTTTGCCATTCGTATTTCGCCGCCGTCTCGGGACCCCGCGTTGGTGGTGATGGGCTACGAGTACGTTCAGGCCGACGGCACCGTCGGCAGCTTCCCCGCCTGGCAGACCAAGGCCGCCTGGGGCACCCGGACGGTCACCGGATTGATCTCCGGTACGGCCTACGGCTTCACCGTTCGGGCGTTCAACAGCGATTCTGGTACGTGCCCCTCGGCGTGGGGGCCGGCCGCCGGCGGAACGACCGCGCTGATCGAGCGGGCGATCAACTGCGCCGCCGATGGAATCACGATCAACAAGGGCGTGCATGGCATGGATGCCCAGCCTAAGATGTTCAACAGCACGGTCATTAACTACAACCTTGATGTCAGTCGAAACACCAGCATGCGATTCGGCGGCGACGGCTACAACTGGAAGACCCGCACGGCCCAGTGGGGCTCGAACAGTACCTCCACGCTCCAATACCTTCGCTATGCCCGCGACCGCAACTCCTATCTCCAGATCCTCACCAACACGCGAGGCATCGGCACGGGCAACGACAACGAGACCAACAATGTCTGGGTCTATACTGATCAGACGCCGGAGACGCTGGCCGCGCTGGCCGCCGATTGGGTCTACTACTGCAACGTGCTCGTTCAGACCAGGCGTCAGGGCGACCTGCTGACTTCCGAAGAGCAGGCACTGCTTGACTCATTGAACTGGGGCGCTGATGACAAGCTCCTCGCACCGGATGAGCCCCCGGTTCCCAAGGTCGTCTGGTGGGAGGTCGGAAACGAGCCCGAGGGTCCTTATCCGCCCCCGGCGCTGACGCCCGAAGACTACGCCAACCGCTATCACATCATCAGCACGGCCATGCTGGCCAGGGACCCGACCATCAAGGTCGGCCCCGGCTGCATGACCGCCAACAACGGCAACGCCTGGCTGGACGCGGTCTTCAGCAACCCGACCAACCAGGTCGACCTGGTGGCCTACCATCCTTACGGCAATCTCTACGCCATCACCCGCGACAACACCGGCGGCATTCTTGATCCGTTCTTCATCATGCGGGGAATCAACGTCCAGAAAGCCGCACAAATCGATGCCAGACAGAAGATCGTCGATCGGCTCGTCGCCAACAACCGTCCCGCGGACACGCCGCTGATACTGAGCGAATGGAACACGAGTTCCTGGCAGGGATCGTACTACTACGGCCTCGGCCAGACGGTTGCCCAGGGACTCGGCACCGCCGAGGATGTCTTCTCGTTCATCGAGATGAGTATCCTGGCCGCGCAGTACTGGGACCAGCCCAACATCCCCAACAAGGTGGGCGTCGAAGTCCCGTGCTTCAAGGTGTTCAAGGCCCTGCAGACGTATCTGCCGGATCGGCTCCTTGACAGCCTCGTCGATGGCCCGTTCCGCCTGTACACGACTCGCGACAGCCGCTACCGGAGCCTCATCCTGTGGGCGATCAATCTGTCCGAAACGGATGACAAGCAGGTTCGAATCCGCCTGCAGGACTTTCCGGCTCCCGTCACCATCGCGTCGATCACAAAGAGGACCCTCGCAGCCCACAGCGGCGACACCAGCCTGGTGACGCGCAGCTACAATACGGAGGTTGTCGGATGGACGGAGACTGATCTTACCGGCCAGATCGAGTCTTCCGATTTCACGATGACCTTCGACAATGCCACGTTGACTATGCTCATCTTCGGTCTTGACACGCCCGACGCACCAATCGTTCTGAGTCCGACAAGCTTCACCCACACTGCCTATGTTGCCATCGGCCTTGCGGACGATACCTTCACGGTGGCCAGCGGCGGCGCGGACACTCTCAATTACACGATCGAAACGGATGTTCCGTGGCTCGGTGTTGAGCCGGCATCCGGCTCCTCGAGCGGTCAGGCCGATCCAATCACGGTCACTTACCATCTCGCCGACTTGCCCCCAGGCCAGCACACAGGCACGATCACCATTTCTTCGAACGAGGCCTACAACAGTCCGGAGACGGTCACCGTTCAGCTCACGATCGAGACGGTCAAAGCGGACTTCGACCGTGACGGCGACGTCGACCAAAAGGACTTCGGCTACCTGCAGGCGTGCCTGAGCGGGCCGGCGGTCCCGCAGTTGGACCCGGGCTGTCTGGCTGTCCGACTGGACGGCGACCAGGACGTGGACGCGGCCGACTTCGCACTTCTGTATCGTTGCCTGAGCGGTCCCAAGGTCCCGGTCGATCCGACCTGCGTCAACCCGTGACCAGCGGCAAAGGGCGCTCTCTTCCTTATTCTGAGCAGATCAGAACCCTCAGCCATTGGCTTTGCCCCCGCTCGTCGAATATCATCGCGACATGGCGATCGTGTCGCTCCAGGATGTGTACTTCGGTTATGAAGGCCAGGTCCTCTTTGACGGCCTCGACTGGACCATCCATCGCGGCGAGAAGGTCGGCATGGTCGGCCCGAACGGGTCGGGCAAGACGACGCTGTTCCGGTTGATCCTCGGGCAGATCGCGCCGCAAATCGGGACGATCTCGCGGACCCGCGACCTCCGGATTGCCTACCTGCCGCAGGAGCCGGTGCTGGATTCTGCCAACACGCTGCTGGCCGAGGTCTCCACGACGTTCGACCATCTCCAGGAACTGGAGAGGCGTCTCGGCGACGTGGGCCAACGCCTGGCCGACCACCACGACACCGACCAGTATGAGGATCTGCTGGGCGAATACGAGGAATTGCAGCATCGTCTCGAATCAGCGGGGGGGTACAAATACGAAACGCTGGTCAAGACTGTGCTTGGCGGGCTCGGCTTCGCGCCCGCCAGCTACGACCTGCCCATCTCGGCGCTGTCCGGCGGCCAGAAGTGCCGCGCCGCCCTCGCCCAGATGCTGCTCCAGGAGGCCGACCTGCTGCTTCTCGACGAGCCGACGAACCACCTGGACATCGAGGCCACCCGATTCCTCGAAGACTTCCTGGCCGGATACGAGGGTTCGGCCATCGTCGTCTCGCACGACCGCTATCTGCTCGATCGGGTCGTCGGCAAGATCGCCGATCTCGACCGCCGGCGTATCACCGTGTACCCGTGCGGCTACTCCGACTACGCCGAGAGCAAGCTCACGCGTCAACTGACCGCCGAACGCGAGTTCACGAAACAGCAGGAGTGGCTCGAACACCAGCGTGAGTACGCCGAGCGGGTCAAGGCCGACAAATCGCGCTCGCGACAGGCCGCCGGCCGGCTCAAGCACGTCGCAAGGCTCGAAAGCGAAGGCGAGGTCCTCGAAAAGCCCGGCTATCTCCAGCGGCGGATGGCCATCCGCCTCACCCCCAGCCGTCGCGCCGGCGAAATGGTCCTGCGCTGTACCGGTGTGCGCAAGGCCTACGGCGACATCGTCCTCTTTGACGACTTCGACCTCGAGATCTATCGCGGCGAAAAGATCGGCATCATCGGGCCGAACGGCGTGGGCAAGAGCACGCTGCTCAAGATGGCCATGCGGCTGGTCGAAGCCGACGCCGGCGAGGTCCGGCTCTTCGAAAACCTCGAGATCGGCTACTACGACCAGGAGCACGCCGGGCTGAATGTCGACCATCGCGTGATCGACGTGATTGTGGAGCGACCGACCGGCCCGCTGGAGGCCAGGATCCGCTCCTTCCTGGCGAGGTTCCTCTTCTTCGGGGACGACGTATATAAGCAGGTGTGCGACCTTTCGGGCGGCGAGCAGAGCCGCGCCGTGCTGGCCAGACTGGTCTGGACCAACCCGCAAGTCCTGATCCTTGACGAGCCGACCAATCACCTGGATATTCCTGCCAGGGAAGCACTGGAAGAGGCCCTCATCGAGTACGACGGGGCAATCCTGCTGGTCAGTCACGACCGCTACTTCCTCGACCGCGTCGTCAACCGCCTGCTGGTGCTTCCGGAGCGGGGCAAGTACGAACTGCTCATCGGCAACTGGTCGACATACGAGCAGCGGGTTGCCCAGCGTGAGCGCGAACGTCTCGCGGCCGAGGAGGAGGCCCGCAAGCAGGCCCGGCGCGAGGCCCGTCTGCGGGCCCGGCAGAACGTGAAACGAACCGCTCCGGCCCCGGCCGCGCCGTCCTCGCCGCATGCCGGCTGGTCGCTCGGTCGGCTGGAAGAGGAGATCATTCAGCGCGAAGAGAAACTGACGCGGACGGAGGCGTTGTTCGCCGACCCGTCCGTCTATCGCGACGCCGAGCGGGCTCGTGGTTTGCGGTCGGATGTCGAGGCGCTGCGAGCCGAGCTGCGGGCGTTGAACGAGGAGTGGGAACGTCGGGCCGAAGAGGAGTTGTGAGTCTTTCATGGATTAAGCAAGGGGACGCAAGATGCGGTTCTTATTCGTTTCTCTGGTTGTGTTTCTGCCGTCCTGGGCGTTTGCCGGTCAGACACCGACCGCCCCGGTGCCCTTCGTGAAATGCAAGACCTGCCTGCAGACCAACACCGCCTACGATCCGCGGGTGGCGCTGGCCGTCGATGCCGTCATCATTCATCAGCACGCGGCTGACCCGGTCAGGCTGGCGAACTCCATCGGATCATGGAAGCAGCACGGCTACACCATGGGGCGGATGTTCTTTGCCGATTCCGACGGGGCCAACCAGTATTGGACCGGCAAGTGGGACGGCACGCCGCACCCGCAGGAGGTCGAGCGCGACGCGAAGGGCGATGTCCGAATGTGTGGCGGCATCCGGCCATACATGCTCCCGACCGAGGGCTGGACTCGTTACCTCGAGGAAATGGCTATCCGATCGATCGATGCCGGTGCCGATGCGATTCTGCCCGAGGAGCCGCTGGCCCACGTCGATACCGGTTATGAGGAGGTGTTTCGCACACTCTGGACCGAACGTCACGGCAAGCCCTGGCAGCCTGAGAACTCGTCGGCGGAGGCGCGTTTCCTCACCGCTCAGCTCAAGAACGAGCTGTACGCCAGACTCGAAGAGCGTCTGTGCCGCACCGTTGAGAGGCGTTCACGAGAGATCGGTCGCCGCGTCGACTTCGTCGTCCCGATTCACAGCATCTACAGCAACGTGGCCGCGCGATTGACCGCTCCGCTGGGCACCTCGCTGTCGGTCAAGGGGCTGGACGGCTATATCGGTCAGATCTGGACCGGACCGGTGAACTGGGCGATGCACAGCTACAATTCGCGGGACAAGAGCTTCTTTGACTCGGCCTACTGCCTCTATGACTTCTTCACCGCCCTGAGCAGCGGCACCAACCGCAAGCTCTGGCTGCTGGTCGATCCCGTCGAGGACGACCCCAAGCATGAATGGTCGGAGTTCGAGGAATGGTACATCCAGTGCGTGACGGCCATGCTGATGTTCACCGAGGTCGACTCCTACGAGGTGATGCCCTGGCCGGACCGGATCTTCCTCCCGAATCACAAGACCGGCGGCGGTACGCCGGCCCCCGAGCGTTTTCGTATTATCGTCCTCTCCGCCACGCAGGTTCTTCAGGAGATTCCGCTGGGCGGGACGTGGAACCCGTTCGACAGGAAGGACTCGCCGGCCGCTGACTCGCCGGACCGTGTCGGCGTGGCCGTCTCCGACACGCTGATGTGGGAAAAAGAGCCGCCTCCGCCTCTGCAGGTTGCTTACGGCCTGACGATGCCGCTCGTGAGGGCGGGCGCGCCGGCCGCGGCCTGCCTGCTGGAGCGATTCGCCGAGCCGAAGTACCTGTCGAAGTTCAAGGTCATCGTTCTGTCGTATGAGGCCTTTAAGCCGATGGATGCGAAGCCTCATGATGCACTGTCACGCTGGGTCAACAACGGTGGCGTGCTTGTCGTTCTGGGTCCGGCCGACGACCTCGACGGGGCGGCATTCTGGTGGCGCAAGGCGGGTTTCGCCTCACCGCTTCATCACCTGATGAACGAACTGGGTGCCAGAGACGTCGACGGATCAGCGGACACGGCGGTGGGCAAAGGCTGGGTCCTGCGCCGCCCGATCTCCGCCCGCGAGTTCGGGCGGCCGGCGGCGGCGAGGGACGACTACCTGCCGTTGCTCAAGCTCGCACAGAGCAAGGCGAAGACGGCCGGCGAGTTTGTCGCGCCGGGCTATTTGTGCGTGAAGCGGGGCCCCTATGTAATCGCCCGAGCAGGCGCGGAAGCCACGAAACTCAGCGGAACATTCATTAACGTGCTCGATCCCGGCTTCCCGCTGGTCAGAGACGTGACCCTCGCGCCGGGCAGCGGTGGCGTGTTCCGCGATGTGACCGAAATCATGTCCGGAAGCGGAAAGGAAGCCGGCAAACCGTGCGTTCTGCATACCACGCACAGGCTCATGGAGGCCAAGTCGGATCGCGCCGGGTTGCGTGTCGTCGTGCGCGGCCCCGCCGAGACGCCGGGCGTGCTGCGCATCTTCACCGCCGGCAAGTCGCTGGCAAGCCTCACCGCCCGTGACCTCGGCGGTGGTCAGCGGGAAGTCCGCTGGACTGAGGAGGGCGGCACGGTCCTCGCGCAATTCCCGAACGAGCCGGCCGGCCTCACCATCGAAGCTAGGTGGAAGTGACCGCCGTGGACGGGTGGCATGGCCGAGTCCCGGCGAAACGGGGCGCCGCCATGGCTCTTTCAGAACCGCGACCGTGAGGGAGCGCCCCCCCGTCGTGTGGCCGCCATGTGGTCTGGCCCCTCGCTTACAGTCGCCACGTCGACCCGGCTCAGGGTTCTGAACGAGTTGCCCAGAGTGTCTTGGACCCAGCCCCGGCTCCCGAGCGGTACACCGCTTGAACCCCGGCCGTCTGTCGAGGATGATGCACCGTCATGCCGGTGCGGATACTCCATGTGATCAGCGAGCAGACGACCGAGGATTCGTTGACGCAGCTCTCGCTTCTGCTCGCGGGGTTGCCGAAGGATAGATTCTCGCAGCGGATCGAAGCCGTCGGAAAGCCCCGTGCCTCCTTCTCGCTGCCACCGTGTACGCACAGGATGCGGCCGTCCGGCCTTGGTTTGCCTTTTGCCTTCGGTTCGCCCGAGCTGCGCCGCCTGCTCAAGTCTCACCCGGCGGATCTCGCCCTGGCATGGGACACCGAGGTTGTTCCGGCCGCTGTGGACCGGGGTGGCCCGCGTTGGGTGACAATCGTCTCCACGGCGAGCACCGTCCCGCGAGCCGGCCGGTGGTACCGGAGTGCCGCGAACTCGTTCGGCCGGGCACATCTCATCTGTCTGAGTGAGGCCATCCGCGAGCGGTTGCGGGCAGACGGATTGCCCCAGGATTCGCTGAGCGTGATCCGGCCGGCGGCCGATTTCGCGGCTGTTCGGCAGGCGGATCGTTCGCGGATCAGGGCCGATCTGGGCCTGCAGGCCGGTGCAAGAGTGCTGCTCACGGCGGGCACGCCTTCACAGGCCGCCGGGCAGTACGTGGCCGTCTGGGCAACCGCGATTCTGTACCAGATCTGGCCCGACGTCCGAATGATTCTGCCGGGTGGGTCTCGCGAGGACCGTCGCGCCAGGCGGCTGGCCGAAGAGTGTTATTGTCCGGAGATCTTCCGGGTGGCCGGCGACCAGTACACTCCGGCCGATCTGCTGGCCGCCAGCGACCTGCTGATCTTGCCGGGAACTGAGGACCAGCCCGACGGATGGCTCGCCTGGGCCATGGCCGCCGGAGTGCCGATCGTGGCGACCGCCGTACCCGGCATCCGGGAGCTCATCCGCGACGGGCAAACCGGTTTTCTGGTGGATTCGCCTCGGCCGCACGCCCTGGCGACCCGCATCCGTCTGCTCTGGGAGGATGAGGAAGCCCGCCGCCGCTGCGCCAAGACGGCCAGCTACGTTGCCTACGAGATGTTCCGCCCCCAGAAGTGCCTGGATGCCTATCTGGACCTGTTCGACCGTCTGTCGGCCCAATCTGCGGGCAGTGCGCAATAGCGGCAGAACTACCTTCTCGGCATGCGGTCAAAGGCACGAAAACAAGCCCTTGCCGCCCGGACCGGGTGTGGTAGAATAGAACATCAGATGGGCGATTAGCTCAATTGGCAGAGCGCTGCGATCACACCGCAGAGGTCACTGGTTCGAGTCCAGTATCGCCCAGTGTAGTAAGCCAGTTTTGGCGTTTTGGGCCCCCTTTGGTGTCATGACTCCGGACGATATCAAGGAGTTGCTGGACCGGCATCCGTTCGAGCCGTTCCGCATCCGCCTCAGTAGCGGTGACGCTTATGATGTCCAGGACCCGCACTCCGTGGCCCTGATGAAGAACCGGTTATTCCTGGCTCTCCCGAGCGACCGCTCCGTTCTCGTCCCCTATCTCTACATTGCCGCGATCGAATCCGTTTAAGCAGCGTGAGGTGGGCTCATCGGATTCGACTTCCGCATTCAGGACACCGGCCGGAAGTATTCCCTGTGAGGTTATAACCGCAGTCGGAACAGTACGGCGTCTGGTCCTCGGGCTTGTCGCTGTATACTTTGCAGCGAAGAAAGGAGGCGAAACACGCCGCGATGCGAATGGTCCCGTCCGCGGCGCGGTACCGGATCTCCCAGAACGTAGTATTGCGCTCGCTCAGAAGAGACCTGAGTAAGGGACGAATCCGGCGAACTCCGACGATGGTGCCACCAGCCTGCTCAATCATTCGGCAGACTCGGCGTCGGTCCACCCAGGGCACGAACCAGATCCCGATGGCGAGGATGATGCCCAGGAAGAGTAGGATGCAGATGGACTGTACCACAGCCGCTCCTTGGTTTTTCGCCCACCGCCGCTGCTTGCGCCTTATGGCAGGATCCTACCGCACTTGTACTGCCGATCTGTGAATCGCATTTCCTGCCAGTCGGTGTTCACCTCGGATCTGGAAGGTTAACAGAATGCCAGCCAGAATCGCAAGGCGGGAGTAGTGCGCAGGGCGTAGACGAGGCGAACGGACTGGAGAAGGAATCCAGATCGTCGTTTTTCCAGTGCGTCAGGTTTCCTGCCAGCGGGTTGCAGAGCCGGGGACATGCTTGTACCCTGAGCGATATGCTTCGCCCATCTATGGCGCAGCCTGACCTGCGGGGATTCGTTACACAGACCCCTGTGGACGGAGAACAGGCAATGGGTGTGCGATGGGCCTCACCGAGGACGATTGGCGCCGCACTCGCGGCTTATTGCTTGGTGACGGTCGGAGCGTGCCATAATCCCGGGCGTCGGGTCGAGCGGATCACCAGCGAGTCTGCCGACTTCACAATCACGGTCGCGGGGACAGCCGACCATCGCCGCATGGGGCCCGGCTGGAAGACCGACCCGGGCTCGGTTCACAACCCCACCCGCCTGCTGCGCATCAGCAATCGCGGCGATCGATCGGTGATCAACCCGCGCATCCTCGTTGACGGCGGACCTGACTGGTACAACATCGACCGCATCGTCTCCGGGATTGTCCGCCCGGGCATGACCGACCAGGAAAAGGCGTTCTCACTCTGGCAATGGATCCGCCACAATCTGAGTGACGGTCCGACCTTCGGCAGCCCCATCTGGGGCGAGACCCGCAGCATGACGCGGTTCATGAATATGGCCGGCACCGGGGCCTGCGGCACTTACCACATGGTCATGCCGCTGATCGGCAGGCACGCCGGCCTGCGAACCTTCAGTGGTTGCTTCGCCGACTGCAGCCACGCGGTTCAGAAGGAGTTCTTCGACGGCCAGGAGCGGTTCCTGGACGCCCACATCCCGCACGAGTCAGGCCAGCCCGGCGGCTGGTTTGCTCTCAAACTCAATAACGCCGAGTTGGCCGGCGTCGACGAGATCATGGAAGACCGTTACCTCATCGACAGGGCGGGCGCCGGGGCAAATCGGGCCGACTACGTCGCATATTTCGGCCCCGGTTGCCACTTCAGCGAAGAAAAGCCGTTGACCGACCCTCGTGACATGTCGATGACTCTGCGCCCCGACGAGAGTATCGCCTGGCAATGGAGCCTGTCGGCCCCGCCGTGGAAAGCCGGCGAGGAAACGAAAGCTGCTGACCGGCACGGATCGGGCTGCGTTGAATTCTGCCCTCGCCTCTCCGAGCAGCAGGTTCGGTATTGCGCCGCCGGCACGGAAAACCTGCGGTTTCTGGAGATCGACGGCCGGCCCGCGGTTGCCCCACTGAATGCTTCTTCGTCCGCGATTGTGATCTATCGCTTGTACTGTCCTTACCCGATGACCCACGCGATGGTTGGCGGCGTTTTCAGCATCGAGCACGGCGGAAGAGCTGCGATCGAGTACTCGTTTGACGGCCGTGAGTACAAGACTGCCTGGGAGTGCGTACAGCCCGGCTTGCAGGGGCCGCAGGCCGATCTGCCCGACGGTGAGCACTTCCACGAGCCGCGGTTCACCCATGAGCTGTGGTTCCGCGTCAGCCTCGCGGGCAACGCATGCATGACTCAGCTCAGGCTCCGGGGTGATTTCCAGGTCTATCGCCCCTCGCTGCCCAGCCTGCATGCGGGCAGGAACGTGGCTCGGTTTACCGGGCGATTTGACAGGGTGCCACAAGGGACCTCGTCGCAGGATGCGGTGGTTGTGGAGTACGGCTGGCGTGACCTGCCCGATCTGCCCATACCCCGGCCGCCCGCCGCTCCAGTACATCCCGTCCCCGGCGGGCAGTTCGGCTTCAACGAGACCCTGCGATGGCAGCCGGCGGAGGTGGCCGGGCAGGGGGGTATCGCCGGTTATGAAGTCTACGTTTCAGCGCGTCCGGACCTGGCCTGGCCGGTGATGCCGAACACCCATCGAATCACTAATTCAGCCGAGCCAGCTATGGCGCTCGTATCCCCGGATGTCCTCCGTCACGGTGGGACATACTACTGGCGCGTTCGCGGGCGAAGTGCAGACGGCGTGTGGGGCGATTGGAGTCCGACGTGGTCGTTCGTTGCGGCCGGGCCAGGGGCTCCGCGGGATCTGAAAGCGAAATATGATGACCCGACCGGTGTCACCGCGCTCATCTGGTCGCCTCCATCGGGCGGTACGCCGGTCGATCATTACGAGATCTACGGCAGCAGCGAACACGGATTCTCCCCGCGTCGTGAGGATGAGCAGGCCTCCGCGCACAGAGCCATCGTGAACCGTCCGAAGACACTGCTGGCAACGACCGATCAGACAACCTGGGACGCCTCCGCGAACGTCGAAGCCTTCTACCGCGTCACCGCCGTCGATGCCCGCGGCAACCGCAGTGCTCCGACGCCCATCGTGAAGCTCCCGTCGCCGGCTTTACTGCCGGTCGAGCTGCCTCCCGCCAAAGTCGGCCTGCAGTACAGTTTCAAGCTGCCGGCCCGGCTGCGAGCGGGCCGATTCGCCCTTTCGCTGAAGAAAGGCATGATCATCGACGGAGCCGACACGCCGGGATTCACGCTACCCGACTTGCCCGGCATAGGCTGGCTGAGGATCAATGCGGCCACCGGTGAACTGTCCAGTGTGCTGTCGCCGCCAGTGGCCGGCGATTACGCCTTCACGGTCCAGGTCAGAGACGGTCGTGGTGGGCAAAGCACCCGGCAATATCGTCTGCAGGTCAAACCGTAGCACACACGGGTTGGGTCCGCAGGCAGATTCGCCGTCAGGGAAGGGTCGCCGTCCACAGATAGCTCGACCGTTGATGGTTGTCGTTCTCGGCCAGATAGAGACGGTGCTGGGGGTCGACCGCCAGTTCGTGTATGCGCGCGGGTTTGTCGTTGATCTCTGGATCAACCAGGTCGAAGAAGCTGTCCATCCGGCCTTCGTCGGGCCGGTACCTGACGACCTGGGTGTGCCCGTTCATGCCCCCCGCGCCGTAAAGCGTACCGTCATCGGCGATCGCCAGGGCAGGGAATCGGCCGGTAGCCATCACATTGGCCAGCTTCTCGACCCGATCGGTCCGGGTATCGATGCGGCAAAGAACGCCCGCCACAGTCCCGGCATAGATGTAGCGGTTCCCATCGTAGGCCATGCTGTCGCAGAATCCGAAATCATCCTTGTGCCGCGTCTCGTCGAGTGCTGAAACGGCGTTCGGTGGGGCCGGCGGGTCAGCGAGAAGCTGATCGCGGTCGCTCCTGCGCGGAAGTCCGCGATCAAGCCAGACGAACCGCCTGCCCTCCGGATGATATTTGAACAGCCGGATGGGCATCTCGCTCAGCGTCTCGTCCCAGGCCCGCGTCTCCGCGTACGTTCCCCACAGCCAACCGTGGCCATCGACCACCGGGCTGTGCGGTTGAGAGAGGAGCATCGCGTTACCGGTGTAGGCCAGGATCTCACCGCGGCTGGTCGCCAGATCAAATTCGAACACGGCCTCGGCCGGGTAGGTGAAGCCGTAGATCTTCCCGCGGTCGAAATCCGCGGCGATCGACTGGATGTATAGCATCGGAGCGGGAATCCCGAGGATGTCATATCGATCGGCGGCCCGGTCGTATCGGATGATCTTGCCGCCAGGCGCTGCCCGCTGCTGATCCACGTCGTGCAGCATCGAAGTCGCGAAGTACAGGCAGCCGTCACGGGGGTTGTGCAGGATATTGCGGTGGATCTTCACGTCGAAAGGGTCCGTCCATCGCTGGGTATTCAGGCACTGGAAAGTGTGGTCGTCCGGGGAGAAGCGATACAGCAGATCGCCGTCGATCGAGTTGAGCCCGCAGTAAACCTGGCCGTCGTCCGGGTTGAAAACCACGCTGTCAAAGCTGATCCACCCCTTGCGCCAGCTTTCGTCGGCCATCAGGTCGCGATAGTGCCATCGCCCGACGATCCGCTCCTGCCAACCGCTGAGGCGGTAGTCACGAAGGATGTGCGCTTCAACCTTAACCTGTCTGTTCATGCGTGCTCCCGGCCCGCGTCGGACTGCGCGAGACTGCTTACCGTTTGGCCCGATTCTATTGAAACCCGCACAGGTGGGAAAGCGGGTGGCACGGGCAGCTTGTCTGCCCGTGGTTTGCGCCGGGCTGTCAAAACGGCCGGTCTCGGGTATCATGTCCGCCGGCCGGGGCGACGCGGCCCGGGTAAGGCGGTTTCCGCAGGTTCATGAGCGAAAGGAGACGACGTGAGCACTTTCTGCATGACACGTGGCATCATCGGCACGGCCATCGTTGCGGCCGGAATCTGGTCGAGCGCGGCCTTGGCCCAGCCGGCCGATGGCAAGTTCAACGGCCTGCACATGAGCATGGGAAACCTTTCCCGGTTGTCGGACGCCAGGACACGATCGATATCCCCCGAGAACTTCACCGGTGAGAAGGGCAAGGGCGGCATGGCCACCGAGGGCAACGGCAAGAGCGCGGCCCGCGAACTCGGCCAGGGCTGGAAGGTCTCGCCCTGTGTGGACGTGAAGGCCAAGGAGACCTTCACCATGGCCGACATCCAGGGGCCGGGGGCCATCCAGCAGATCTGGATCACACCCACGGGACACTGGCGGTTCCTCGTGCTGCGGATGTACTGGGACGGCGAAAAAGATCCCTCCGTCGAAGTGCCGGTAGGCGACTTCTTCGCCTGCGGATGGGGGCGTTATGCCCAGGTCAGCTCGCTGGCCGTCTGTGTTAACCCCGGCAGTGCGTTTAACTGCTACTGGGTCATGCCCTTCCGCAAGTCGGCCCGCATCACCATCGAGAACATCGGCGACTCAAAAGAGGTGATTTTCTACCAGATCAACTACACGTTGACCGACGTGCCCGCCGATGAGGGCTATTTCCACGCCCAGTTCCGGCGCACCAACCCGCTGCCGTACAAGGACGTCTACACCATCCTCGATGGCGTGAAGGGCAAGGGTCACTATGTCGGCACCTACATGGCCTGGCAAGCGAACAGCGTCGGCTGGTGGGGCGAAGGCGAGATCAAGTTCTACATGGACGGCGACAAGGAGTTCCCCACCATCTGCGGGACCGGCACGGAGGACTACTTCTGCGGGTCGTACTGCTTCCACGTGAAGAACGCCGAGGGCAAGACTGAATACCGTGAATACACCACACCGTATGCGGGCATGCCGCAGGTCATACGGCCGGACGGCCTGAACGACTCACAGCAGCGGTTCGGGCTCTACCGCTGGCACGTGATGGACCCGGTGCGCTTCGACAGCGACCTGAAGGTGACCATGCAGGCCCTCGGCTGGCGGTGGGGCGGGCGGTATCT
>CAZPIO010000011.1:0-96492 GCA_964586235.1 uncultured Planctomycetales bacterium | reverse complement strand
GGACCCGCCCGCCCGGAAAGAGCCATCCCGGCTCGCCGAGGCGGGCTTCTATTGACCTTGCTCGGGGCGAACTGAACCGCCCCTGGAAACGAAGACGAGGAGAACGATCATGTCCACGGCCATCGCTGAACGAGCCAAACTCATCACGCCCGGCCGGCCCCAAGGGCAGATCGCCCTGCGGGTCGTCCCTATCCTCGGCCCATCGCATAACGAGCCGCGGTACCGCCTGCTGGAGGGCGACGCCCTGACGGCTGTGAAGGTCTCGGAGATCAGCGAGGCCGGGAGCGTGCCCGAACTGGTGGTCGAGAACACCCTGGAGGAGCGGGTGTTCCTGATGGACGGGCAGGAACTGGTCGGGGCCAAGCAGAACCGCATCCTCAACACCGACGTACTGGTGCCGGCGGCGACGAAACTGCGAATCCCGGTCAGTTGCGTGGAGGCCGGCCGGTGGCGAGACACCAGCGATGCCTTCATGCCAGGCAAGGCGGCCAGCCACACCGTTCGAAGCGGGAAGCTGGGCCGGGTACACGCCTCGTTGAGGGAGATGGGCAGGCATGACGCCAACCAGATGGCAGTCTGGAACGAGGTGGCCTGCTCGCTGGCCAGTTCATGCTGTTCGAGCGACACGCAAGCCCTGCACGACGCCTACGAGGCCCGGCGAGAACAACTCTCCGAGTTCAGAGGTTCGCTGCAGATGCCAGAGGAGGCGGTGGGCCTGGCCGTGTTCCGAGGATTGCAGTTCCAGGGTCTGGACCTGTTCGACCGGCACTCAACCCTGGCCTACTTCTGGGAGTCGCTTGTGGACAGCTACGCAATCGACTGGCTGATGGCTCCGGCCGAGGAACCCGGCACGGCGGACATGCCTGGCGCGGCCGTTTTGATCGAACTCCTGGAAAAGGCGGCCGGCGGCAAATGGGAGGAGTTCCAGTCGCCAGGAGAAGGCCGCGACTGGCGGCTGGAGAACGAGACGCTCACCGGGGCGGCCCTGGTCTGGGACGACCGCGTGGTGATGCACCTGCAGCTGTTTCCGAAGGTCGCCGGCCAGGAGGAAGGCGGATCGCGGCCGCAGCGGGCAAGGATTCACAGGCGGTACACTCGGCCTTTGGGGCCGGTGGTGTGACGGGAAGAAGCGGGCAGGCAAGGGGACCAACGATGCTTGAGATCGAAGTCAACCGGGACGAGGTGCACTTCGGAGCCAGCATGACCGTTCGGTTCATGCGGACTCTGCGCGTACCTGACGATGGACGCGCGTACCCGTCGCTGCCGACCTTCGGCGAGTTTCCAGTCTTCTCGGTTCAGGACTACCCCGACCGCGTTCCGGCAGCATGGCGGACACGGCCGGGATTGTTCATCCCGATGCACCCGCAGGAGGCGATGTGGATCAGCATGTCCGGCCGCTGGTGGAAGCCGAACGCGGTGAAAGTGGCCGTCGGGCGGATCAACGCTCTGACCGGCGAGTCTTGGCATCAGAAGCTGAGCAATGAGCCCCAGGATTACCTAGTCTGCCCGGAGCAGCATCTGCTCAGCGGGTTCCATGACAGAGATGGCCGGTTCAGGCAATTCGTGACGCCGCCGACGAGTACTGATCCGGTGTCCGGTGCAGAACCGGCCAAAAGCGAGGCTTGCGAAGGCCTCCAGATTATGGTGTTTGAGCCGAGACCGGGATTATTCCCTGATCATCCCCCATCCAAGGCGGCACGGACGGTTGCTGAACGCCCTCAATTATCGGACGCGAACGGCCAGACGGTCACGATTCGGCAGGAGGTTTTGCCCGATCCCCACGGCATTCAGACATGGGATTCGCCGAACTCCGGCCGAGTCTGCGTCCACCTCATCGACTGTGCGGTCTTTCGAGAGATCACCGGCCATGAACTGCCACGTTCGCCGATTCGCGGGAGGCGGGTTGCCGTGGCCCGGCGTGTGGGAGGAAAACGCCAATTTCACTGTAGATGAAACTCCATTGCTGTGGATGGTGAGGCGGGGCAATCGGACTCAGGCCCGAATCGTCGCCAAACAAGCCCGACCAGTAACCGCAGCGGCTAGAAGTCACAGTAGACGGATTGCTGTCTTGACTGCATAATGGTGCTTAAGCTTGGCAAATGAGGGCCCTTGGCCAGCCTTAGCGATTGCTTGGCAGCGGCCAAGGCGGTGACGACTTGGGCGCCGCCAGCGTGACTCCGCACCAGAGGCAGTACCCAGCCGTTTGCATGCCATGAGGAGTAAGAGCATGCCGTATTGCCTGAATTCCTGCGAAGGCCCCTGTCCGGAAAACGGTGATCGCCAGGATGCGCCAGCGTGGGTCATCGAAGCTCTACGGCTCGGGTACAGGAGTCTCCAAGACTATCACCAGGGTTACCGCCACATTCTGGTTATCAATCTGCCATGTTGGTCAGGCTGGGCGTACTTGATGACAATCGGCGCCGTGCGGGCATGTCTTGAACGCCCTTCTGGCGCATCGGTCCGGTTACAGGAACACTTCACCAAGCTCATTAGGGAGGCAAGAAAACCGGCAGTGAACAGACGTCGACTCCGGAAAGCTGGTTATCGGGGAGCATTTCTTATTTTGGGCACGACGCAGGCTCAGAACCGTGCGAGCGGGGCAATCCTGGAGCATCTAAGAGTCCAACGCGAAGGAGCTACACAGGTAACACTATTCCCCTGCCAGTCTGCTGCGGATTGGTACCTCGATGGTGACGAACCCGTGCCGGGAACCGCTACTCCACCTGATTCCTTGGGCTTCTATGAAAGCATCGGCCGTCTTCTTTCCGCCCAGGAGCGTGTCTTACCCCCAGAGGCCGGGACGGCGGCTGTTCAAGATATTGTGCTTGTCGGCCCGGAGTTGGCCGAACAACGGGTACTACATGACATCAATGACTGTGAGTTGTGCATGGCTGGACAGAAAGCCAGCCTTAGGTCGGCGATCAACGCTGATACTTGGCGTCGGCAAGGCACTGCACATTTGGTCAGTTTCGCAAAACCGAACCAACGCGATGCTCATGAGACCATACGATCGGCAGGAGCTTCAGCGCGACTGGCGATCTTCGACGGCATTGCGGGTTTCCTTAGGTTTGCCGAGAGGATACCACAATGCAACTGTGTTATTGTTGTTAACCTCGCTGATACCCCCAGCCACCTTCAAGGACTCTGCTCGAAGCTTGCCCAGATGCAACCCGATATTCCGGTGCGACCAGAAGGTATCTGTGATGAACGCTTCGACATCTCTTTGCCTGTTGGAGTAAGTGGGTTTCGCTTCTGGTGCCGGACTGAGCACGGACAAGGCTTATGATCAAGAGACTCTCCACGCTGCTATTACTTGCGTCTGAGTCCGAGCTTGAGGTAATCGAGGTCGCTTGCCCTCGATATGCCGCACTTCGCAATGCGATCAGCGCATTCGTACAATCCTTGAGCGATGATGCCGATGATGTGCGCCGGAACATCTGGTGGAAGTTTCGGCGCGGCGTCTTCTCTCCCGAAGCCTGGGATCAGGAGTGGCTGACTGACTATAGGGGCATGGCCGATTCCTTGACGCGTTTGGGCAATGTTGAGTGGTGCTGCGCGTTTGATCGCGTTATGCGCACAGCTGAGACCCTTGTAGATACTCAGAACCCTCTTCGTGAACAGTTCATCAGTGCGCTGGGCCGTGCAGGCGCACAGAGCGTCCGCGTGGCATGCGGGTCATGGGAGCGGCCATCGTTTATCGAGGCGGCGTGCGGCGTGCTACCGCTTACGGCCGAGCATTTCCTGACCGTCAAGCGTTACAATGACTCGGATCCATTCGATATGCTCATTACGGTAGGGCCATTCAGAAGCCGCCGTGCACGACATGTCTTTGATTCGTTACTCGTCGCGCCGAGGCATCGCAGGCATCTGAACATCCGTTGGGCGGGGGATCGGGATTCTGAGGACTTCCCACTTGTGCCCCGTCGCCGGGGCGAATCTGCCTCAGTTCCCCTCAAGCGAACCCGGAGACCTGCTGGAGGCGGTGCCGGCGACCTCCCGGAGAACGATATACCCGACGTTCCGGAAGATGACATCACATCTGAAATCGAGACCGTTGTTCTGGGGGCGCATAATCGTCTTGGCCCGAATGCTGGCTATCAGCCTGATCGCGCCGTCTGTGTCAGCACTGATGACGGACGGTTCACACTGGTACCGATCGGTAAACATGGTGCGTGGACCGTTCTCTCCTTCGATCCCGACGCTGTGGATGAGGAGGCCGTAAGACGACGACGGGTTCCCCTCAGTTCAGCGCCTTCTTCAGATGACTCGCTCGAAATCGGCATGTTCCTGATCCTTGAGGAAGGCACAGCCACCGGAACGGACGAACATGATGGTGATTACGGCAAGGCCGCGCGCCGGCAGCGGTGGAAACATGAACTGCAGCAGAAGATCGACACGCTAGGGGTCGGCGAGGTGTCTGCACGACTCGTCACCGTGGGTGTCAGGACGGCAGCCGGCAACCACAATGTGCGGCGATGGGCAGACGCCAGACCAACACAACTCAATTCGCCGAAAAGCAAGGACGAGTTTCGCCTTCTCATCCAGTGGCTTGGCATTGTTCAGGATTCGCCGGAACTAGAACGGGTGCGACCGTGGTGGGTGGAGGCGTGGCGCGAACTCAGCTACCTCAAGGGGCAGGCGATATCCCGCGGCTTGATAGCTGGCCAGGAAATGGACAGTGTTATTCTGGCCGCTCTCAGGCAGCATCTTGCCCTCATCCGAACCCACTCCGAGAAGGCAGGCAGTTTCAGGCTGGAGATAGAGTGTGAGGAGTCACAGATAGCCGTTCTTTTCGCGAGAGTGGCGGATATCAGCGAGGATTTTGATGGGGTTGAGTTCCAGAACCCGCCGTACTCGACGCCTCGGCTGTTCCCCAGGCAGGAGCTGGATCGATGGCTCGCATGATTCCGCCCCATTTTGACGAACAGACTCCACCTGGCGAGCAGGACCTCTTCCGTTGGCTGGAAGAAGGCCCTGCGGAGTGGACATGTCTTCATAGCCTCGATCTGGCCCCCTGGAACAGGTCCCGCCGCACCGAAATCGATTTCGTGGTCATTATTCCTCGGCACGGTGTGCTTTGCCTAGAGGTGAAATCTCACGACTCGATCTGGTTCGATGAATGTGGATGGCATCTGGGCCACCATATTGAACGTTCACCACTCAAGCAGGCGGAGGATGGTGCGAAGACACTTCATCGGAGCATCCGAGATCGCCTGCCTGGTTTTTCAGCCATACCGATTGTGAAATGTGTGTTCTTTCCTCGGGCCAAGTTTGAGGTCAGGTCGAATATCGAGTACTCCAGTGACGAGGTTTTCGACCGCGACAAATGCGTTAGATTACGGGACGGCGGGCGCTTACACGAAGAACTCGATCGCGCAACAGAGAATCTTATCCTGGCCAATAGAGATCTATCATCGCTCCCCACTGCACTGACCAAGCATCAGCAAGAGACGCTTCTGCAGTTCCTTCGACCTGTCCAGCGATACAGGCCCCATCAGCGAACCGAGATCGATGAGCGCCGTCAACGCTTGGAGACGGTTCTTCGTGCACAGCAGAAGCCCGTACTGCAACTGGCCAACCTCAATAAGCGACTGATTGTCTCGGGCGGCGCCGGTACCGGCAAGACACTGATCGCGATGGAACTCGCTCGTCGACTGTCGGAGGCCGGAGCCAGAACCGGCCTCTTCTGCTTCAATCGCCCAATTGGCCTTTGGCTGGAGCGGGAACTCGCCAACGCCGGCCCACGACTCATTTGTGGCAGTGTTCATCGCGTTCTGTCTCAAGCCTGCCAAATTGTGCCGTCTCATGACGCCACTGCAGCTTACTGGGAGAAAGAGTTTCCACATATTCTGCTCGACCGCATGACGGACCCGGATACCTCTGCGCTAGTATCTCTTGACGCGCTCGTTCTCGATGAGGCCCAGGATGTCCTGATGCGGCCCATCCTCTTCGAGGCGATAGGCGCTTGCCTTTCTGGTGGCTGGCTGGATGGGCATTGGACATTCCTGGGCGATTTCAATCATCAAGTGATCGGCAATGATGATCAGCGTGCGGCTCTCACGACCACACTAGCTGGTCTGCAGACCCATACGGTCGCCGTCCGTTGGCATCTTGAAGAGAACTGCCGAAATTTCAGGATTGTGGGCGCCGCTGCACTTGGTTTGAGCGGCCTTCCTGAGAGTGTCTATAGCTCCTATCGCCTCGGGACAGGGGCCGCACGGGACTACAATTTCTACTTGTTCCGCGATACCGAGCACCAGGCTGGGCTCCTTCAACAGGAAATCCGGGCATACCGGGATCGAGGATACCGGCCATCCGAAATCACCATCCTGTCATTTCGCCGCGCCGAGGACAGCACGGCCGTTCGACTCAGGCAACAAGGTTGGAAACTTCGGCATGTGGCTGATGCTAATAATGACTGCACCTGTTACGCCTCTGTCCATGAGTACAAAGGGCTGGAGAACAAGGTCATAATTGTAACGGATGTGTATGCCCCACTTCAGCCCGCGGCACAGAGCTTGTTCTACACAGCGATGACGCGTGCGACCTCGTCTGTATCATTACTGGCCTCTGAGTCGTTGGGTTCATATTTCTTAAGAACGCTTACTGGAGCCTGATATGTCCCGAGCAACTCTTATCGAACATCTCCGTGCCGAAATCGTCGGGCCAGCTCTACGCAGCCTACCTGAAGCCCGGCTATGCCAGTTTGAGAATAACACAATGTCAATCCCTCGCGGTGAGGCACCGACGTTCTATGTCATGCTAGGGGATGATGAAGAGGTGCTCTACTTTCAGCGGGAGACGCCGCATCGCAAGTACGGTGCCGGACTCCTTCATCCGTTGAGCCCCAACAGACCGCAAACCGAAGAAGCATCAGCTGACTCCGACAGGCAGGGACTGGATTCTCTGCCGGCCGCGGAGCAGGACAGTAATGTGGATGACCGCGGTGACAATGATACCGATGCAGGTGATGACGAGGAAACGTTCGACGTAAACGGGCCGGAGAAGTACCGACCGTCCTCGATAGGCATGTCATTCCGTGCCCGACTTGCGGAAGGAAGCCGGCTGGTCTTCCACCTTCCCCGTCAGCGGCGATTCGCGTGGCAGGAACAGGATGCGCCCGCTCTTAAGCTGAATGGGTACTATGTGCCTTGTGAGTTCCGTCAAGAAAGGGCAGGCGGTACTATCGGAGAAGGAACAGCCTGGCGACGCATTCCCGTGTTCGATGAGGACTGCGACATATACCTGGACTACCAGCGACTAGTTTCGGGACGCGCCGTATTCCTGGACGTTCCATGCAATCGGACCGGCTTCAATGGGCGCCTTCGAATTGATGTGTTTCCGCGAAGCAGTGTACTGGATGACGGATCGACAGGTTGGCTGATCACCGCAGTGCTCCGGAACATTGGAACCGAGGGAGAGACGGTCGAAGATACGAGACAACGAATCCTCTATCAGGCTTTCTTCGAAATACGCATTGAAGGTAGTGGTCAGTTTGAGCCCTATCCCGAGTCCGAACTCGATGATTCCAGGCTCGACGAGGATGAGCGTTCTTTGCAGCTCCTCTACCATCAATCTCGCACCTGGGCTATTGGACATGGATGCGCGGCTGGCTGGGACGCATGTCCCGGCGAGGTGCCGGCCCTTCTGTATGCGGATGTCATGCCCGCCGTTGAGACTCCCAGCATGACTCCGGATATCACCGACCAAGCGGGAGTCCCTGTGGTCATCTCGATGTTTGACTTAGGCCAACTGCCAGACACTCCTCCTCAACTTGAGACCGCGGCAGTCTGGCGACAGCTTCTTCGCATGGTATCGCTCTATGGGCAATGGATTGCGGATCGCCGAGAGTTGATCTCGACTGCGGAGTATAGCCGATACTCCAGGGCAGCAAGACGGCACTTGGAGGCGTGTGAGGACTGCGTTACGCGTATGAAGAGAGGCCTCGCCCTTCTGACCTCTTCCGGCGAGGCCCGCTACGCATTCAGACTGGCAAACCTCGCCATGCTGCTCCAGCAGATCGCCATGAAGAAACGTACGCGCCGCGGATTGTTCTATGATCAGCAGAATCAATGTATTCGTCCGGATGGCGCATACCGTTCTCCTCTAGCGGATATCTTCGACGTACAACAAGATCGCTTTGTAAACGTCTATGAGCAGGATGCCTCCGTGGGCCGGTGGCGAGCATTCCAGATCGCATTCTTGCTCATGTCTATTGAAGGGATCATGACGCCGACCCATCCAGATCGTCGCACAGTCGATCTAATCTGGTTCCCAACAGGAGGTGGTAAGACCGAAGCATACATGGCCGTTGCGGCATTCTCCATGTTCTATCATCGTCTTACCGCCCGCACTCCGACAGAGGGCACCCCCGGCCACGAAGGCACGCACATTCTTATGCGTTACACGCTTCGTATGCTGACAACGCAGCAGTTTCAGCGGGCAGCCGCGCTCATCTGCGCCATGGAAGCGCTGCGTACAAGAGCGAACCGCCTGAGGCTGCAACCCATACCCGGTACATCCTTTCGACTCGGTCTCTGGATCGGCAGCGCAGCGACACCCAATAACAATGTTGCCGCACGCAGCGCAATCGCCAAATACAGGGACAGTGACGATCCCAACTCCGCGAACCCTCTCGTCCTGACTGAATGTCCTTGGTGTCGTGCGGAGATTGGCAAGTTTTTCGGAAGAGCGGCTCGCACTGAGGGGCGCCGGAGAATCGAACTCAGTAACAATGATAAGGTTCGCGGTCTCGTGGAGATTGACGGAGTTCCCAGACTGAGATGCCCCGATGCAGAGTGCTTGTTCAATGATAACGGGGTCAATACTATTCCAGTTCATGTGGTTGACGAGGTGCTGTACTCAGAACCTCCGACCTGGCTCGTCGGAACCGCAGACAAGTTCGCCATGCTTGCCTACAGGCCGGAAGCCTGTGCATTCTTTGGCCGCGAACGTGGCGATCCATCCAAGCTGGTTAACGTTCCGCCTTCACTGATTATTCAAGATGAGCTCCACCTTATCTCCGGTCCTCTGGGAACGCTTTATGGGCTTTACGAGGGAATCATTGAATACCTCTGTTCCCACGGCACTACCGTCCCCAAGATCATCTGTTCAACGGCTACGATACGGGGGGCCAGAGAACAGGTGCGTACCCTGTACGGACGCGACACACTGGGTCTGTTTCCGGCGCCGGGCCTGGATATGGCAGACTCTTTCTTCGGTCGGTATGCTCGTCAGCCTGATGGCAGCCTCGACCGCGGTAGACTCTATTTAGGTCTACACACGCCCGACTACAGTTCAGTGCTCACTTCACAGGTTCGTATCTTCTCAAGTGTCATGCAGACCGTGCAGGCATGCTTGGCGCCCAGCGAGCGCGATCCATGGTGGAGCCTGCTGGTGTTCTTCAATAGCATCCGCGAACTGGGTGGTGGACGGACACTATTCGACTCTGATATTCGCGCACGTATCTGGAATATCGCTGTTCGCGACGGCCATCTTGTTCCGGGAACCCAGGTGCGCGATCGGCATCGTGGGCAACGGCTGCTTGAGGAGCTAACAAGTCGCCTGACACAAGACCAGATCGTCCGAATGCTGGACAAACTGACTGTACGCTATGCGGAACAGGATAATCGCGCTGTTGACGCCTGTTTGGCCTCAAGCATTATCGAGGTTGGCGTAGATATTGACCGCCTCTCTCTCATGGGTGTTGTTGGTCAGCCCAAGAATACCGCTCAATACATCCAGGTTACGGGACGAATCGGCCGTCGCTGGTGGGAGCGGCCCGGCCTTGTGTTGATGATCTATAACGTCTCGAAAGCCAGAGATCGCTCCCACTATGAGCAATTCCATAGTTACCACCGCAGGCTATATGAAAAGGTTGAGCCGACCGGCGCAACACCGTTCTCTCTCGCCGCCATGGAACGCGCTATCGTGGGCCCCCTTCTGGTTACCGCACGTCAGGTACGTGCACCCATAGACCGTCCGCTCTTGCCACAATATCGCCAGGCCCTCAGTGCCGCCACACAGCTCCTCCTGGAACGATGCCGTATAGTCGGGGGAGACAGCGAGGCACAGCAGCGCCTGCAGATCTTAGGAGATGCTTTCATCGCAAACTGGCAGAACTGGAATCCCCAAATGTGGGAAAGGTGGCAGCTCAGTCCGGAAGACCTGCCTCTGATGCGATGGCCTGGCCAATATGCCACGAATCTTCAGAAGCGGCAGTCGGTGGAGGTGCCGTCAAGCATGCGGCAGGTTGATCGAACAGGCGAACTGCGGGTTACTGCATATTATACACAACAGCCGCAGCAGTAAGTGAAAGGACCAGGTCGTGAGTCATAAAGGACCCGTACGCACAGGCCAACTAATTGCGCCTTTTGGGCCAGGCGCCCTTGTGGTGGACCGCTTTGGACACTCCTACATCGTCTGCGGACTGGATCACTGGTATAAGCAGGAAGCGGGCCCCAACCAGCCACTTCAGACGCTGCCTGATGATCAGGGGGAGTTTCTTGTTCATGAGTGGCGCCTTCAGCAGGAGGTGGGCATTCCGCATCTGTATGCGCCACCTGACCATCGGCCACTTCACAGGGGTGAGAGCGCACCCCATAATAGCGAATTGCACATTCCGGTGCTTCGCTTTCCCCGCTGGTATGTGCGGACGCGTGACGGCGAAATGCGCCTACTAAACTCGAACCAGGCATCCTTGGGGTACCAAAGAGGGGATCGCTGGGTGCCGGTGCGGTTCATTGCCATCTGCACGAACGGACACATCGAGGAATTCCCGTGGGCCATGTGGCTCGGATGTGGAGTAGCCGATGACGGCTTTCTTCCTGCCTGTGGTGGGACAATGACGCTCACCGACACAGGTACTCCCGATCTTGCAGGCGTTCGACTGCAATGCACGTGCGGAAGGGAAAGCACTACTCTTAGCAATGCTACCTCAATCGAGAGAGGACAGGGTGACCAAAGCGGCACGATCATCGATAGCGGTGTGCGACAACGTCTAAGGAGCAAAGGATATAGCGATACGTGTCGTGGACTGAAACCGTGGCTAGGCGATGCAGCCAGGGACACCGATTGTGACGGTGTTATCGTCGGGGCTCTTCGAAGTGGACTGAATGTGTACTTCGCACGGACACGTACCTCCATCTTCGTGCCACAGGAGACGCCGGGCGATGGGAATACTCAGCGTATTGCAGAACTCGTAGAGACCAACCCGCAACTCATGTCAACCCTCAAGACATTGTGGACGATCAGTCCACAGGCGGTAGTAACTCTCACACGTGATGAGATGCAGAAGGGTGGGATAGATGGCAATACGTTGGCGGACAAGGACCTGCTCGACTTGATCCAAGCATGTCTGATGGGCACACCGCGCTTCCAGGAGGGTGCGGCAGGTCCCAGCGAACCAGAACGACAGGGAATCACATTTCGTCGCATAGAATTGAACGCAATCCGCCAGGAAGTAGACGATGGAAGGGACTTGCGCGTTCGCACATCAGCCGTACATCCGGAATTGGCTCGCTACATCACATGCATCAATAAGGTTGAGAGGCTCCGAGAGACAAAGTCGTTCTGTGGATTCACGCGTATCCAACCTGATTATGAATGGTCGAATCAGGGTGATATGGCCGAACGCGTCATGCGGCAACTATTCCGCACACCTCCCACCCCTGAGGCACGATGGTTGCCGGCTGTCGAGGTGCGAGGAGAAGGCGTTCTGATCGAACTGAACCGAGAGGAGATCGGGCGATGGCTGCGAGACCAAGGAACACAAATCGAGGCGAGACTGGAGCAGAGCTTTCTGGACAGGCTGGCCGCCCAGCCACTCTGTACTCCTCCATTGACGGGCAACATACGATCCTGGGCAGCACAGTATCTACTCCTTCATAGTCTGGCACATATTCTCATCAATCAATTTGTATTCCAGTGTGGGTATTCGGCAGCATCGCTGCGAGAGCGTGTATACATATCCACCGACCAGACTGCACCCATGAGCGCGCTGCTCATCTATACGGCGGCAGGCGATTCGGAGGGGACTCTCGGTGGCTTGGTCCGCCTGGGCGAACCAGAGAGGTTTCGTGACGCCTTCTGTCGGGCTCTTCAGCGAGCATCCTGGTGTTCCGCTGATCCTGTGTGTTCAGAACAACTTGGTGGCCAAGGGCCGGACCGAGTGAACCTGGCAGCCTGCCATGGATGTATCCTGTTGCCTGAGACCTCGTGCGAGACGGTCAATCGAGGTTTGGATAGGGGGGTAGTTATTGGCACGCCGGAGAATCGCGAACTTGGTTTCTTTGCGGAACTCCTTCGTGAAGTTCTTCAGTGACAATATGGTCGCAGGCGGTCGCAATAGTGGTCGTCTTCAGCATAATGGCATAGCTGGACATTGAGGGGCCGGCCTTGTCTGTCATACGCACCCTGTATCCTTGGAGCACGACGTGATGCTCGGGACACATGTTCTTCTGGAGGATCTGTGAGCAAAGCCCGACCGCACGTAGCGGAGGAGGTTATCCCAAATCCGGGGGATCTGGTCCAGTCCCTCAGGGATTTTGGGTACACGCTGCCTTCCGCGTTAGCGGACTTGATTGATAACAGCCTTACCGCAGGCGCCAAACGGGTTGAGATCACCGTTGATGCAGCGGGAGAATCGCCTTACATAGCCGTCCTTGACGACGGGTCAGGGATGGCTCGCCAGACGCTTGTCGAAGCAATGCGGATGGGAACGCAGGGACCAGCCACTGAGAGGTCTGCGGGGGATCTGGGGCGCTTTGGACTCGGGATGAAGACCGCGTCGCTATCCCAGGGCCGGTGCCTTACCGTCATAAGCAAGACGTCACGTCGATGCACCCCTGTCATCCGAAGGTGGGATATCACTTACATCCAGGACAGGCACCGCTGGCAACTACTCGACGAGTGTACGTGCGTTGCCCGGCAGTTCCTCGATCGTATTCGAGAGATGGAGTCCGGAACCGCGGTAGTCATAGAGGACCTTGACCGAGCAACGTTTCTCAAAGTCAACTCAATAGAACGGAACGATCACCTGGGTCGGACGCTTGAGGTAGTCCGCGGCCACTTAGCCATGGTGTTTCACAGGTTCATTGAGGATGGCGTTCGGATTGTGCTGGGGCCGACTCCGGTGACTCCCTGGGATCCCTTCCTCGCCGGGAGATCCGTCAAACTGCCCGGCGAAAAACTACGAATAGGTCGCCGGATTGTCGAGGTTGAGCCCTTTGTTCTGCCCCATCACTCCAAACTGACTGATGAAGAGCACGCCGATGCGGGTGGGCCGCTCGGGTGGAATGCACACCAGGGATTCTACATCTACCGCTGTCGCCGCCTGATTGTCCCCGGCACCTGGCTGAATCTGAATCTTCGCAAGGAAGAGCACTTCAAGCTTGCACGAATACGAGTAGATCTGCCGAACAGCGTGGATGAAGACTGGCAGTTGAATGTTATGAAGTCGCACGTGGCAGCGCCTGCATTTCTGCGAGACGAGTTCCGACGTATCGCCAATGACGTACGGCGAGAAGCTGCCAACGTTTACAGGTATCGCGGGGAGAAGGTTGCCCCCACGAATTCCTCACCCCAACGTTTTCTCTGGAAACGCGAGGAGAGACGAACGGGGATCAGATACAGAATTGATCAGACTCATCCGGTCGTCCAGGCTCTCCTGCATGAGGGATGCGGCCATGATCGCCTGCTCAAGCAACTGATCGGTCTCCTGGAGAGGACGATTCCTATTGCGAGCATGCTTCAGGAGCCCGGCAGGACCCTTGATGGCAGTGTCGAATCGGAAAACGCCGCTCAACTTGACGCCTACGCCGAAATGGTTCGTCATGCTGAGCTGTTTCTGGTCCGGACGGGGAAGGCCCCCGCAGAGGCCAGACGACTCGTGCTAAGTGCTGACCCTTTCGTCCGATTTCGAGAAGAGCTTATCGAGCGGCTCTCTAACACATCTGCAACAGGGAGAGGAGTTACAGGATGAGAAACAGCAGTGAGTCGGCGTTTTCTTCGGTTACTGCCAGCATGGTGGTGGACCTGCTCATGCAGGTCTTCGATGGCCAGAGCGAGCCCACCCCTCAGGACATCGAACACCAAGTGGACGCCTATCTCGTGGGCCCGTTTTCCGAACTCCGGGCTGAACGACAGGCAATCGTGGACGAATTGCTGATACGTATCAGAGTACGAATCGGTACCGCGACTACACTGGACAATGCTCACGGACATGTTGAATGGCTCCCGGCTATGGATCGAAGCAGCTGGAGATTCTGGCCCCGCCTCGAGGACTACTTGAGGAGAGCGGATCATCTTCCCCCGGCCGTGTCGCACGAACTCGATCAATCTACCGATATCACCCTCGAGCGGCTGGAATCGCCACACAGAGATGGCCGCTGGGACCGTCGCGGCCTCGTCGTCGGCCACGTCCAGTCGGGAAAGACGACCCACTACACCACCCTGATGGCAAAAGCGCTTGACGCTGGATACGAGATCATTGTTGTGCTTGCCGGTATTCACAACAGCCTGCGCAGTCAGACACACGAGCGGATCGACAAGTACCTGATTGGCAGAGATAGTGCCGCCCTTCTTGAAGCGGCCCGAAACCCAGCGAGGGCCGCGGATGTCACCGCACGCTTCATGGGCGTAGGGCAGGAGGATCTGCGATTAGGACGTCCCGAAATCCCTGTCACAATCGTAACTTGCACCGCTTCGAGTGAGGATGGAGACTTCCACACCAATATTGCGAATCAGGTGGGGTTCCGCGTCAGCCCGGGCTCGCGCCTGGTCATGGTTGTCAAGAAGAACGCAACAATCCTTCGTAATCTGATTCAGTGGCTTCGAGCGCAGCACGTCGTTCCGGGAGGGCTGGGAGTTGAGCGGCGGATAACCGCCCCGTCGCTGATCATAGATGACGAGGCTGACCATGCGTCAATAAACACCGGGGATCCTGACGACGACCCCACGACGATCAACCGTCTTATTCGCCGGTTGCTGATGTCTTTCGACCGGGTTGGTTTCGTTGGATACACCGCCACACCCTTCGCGAATATCTTCGTTCCCCCTGGGACTGATCATGAACACCACGGCCCGGACCTTTTTCCTCGGTCGTTTATTGTCAATTTGAAGGCGCCGAGCGATTACATCGGTCCGTCGCTCGTGTTCGGTCATCCCGGTGATGAATCTGCGGGTATTCCGGAGCAGCTGCCGCTCCCAGTCCACATACCGGTACAGGATACTTCGTCCTGGGTTCCCGACAAGCACCGCAAGACTCACGTGCCCGGACCGATGCCAACCTCGCTGAGAGAGGCCATACGGCTGTTCGTCATAGTATGTGCCGCGCGAGCATGCCGTGGCGATGAGAACGTACACAATTCAATGCTGGTCCACGCCACTCGTTTCGTTAATGTGCAGGCTCGCATTGCTCAGCAGATCGATGACGAGATAGTTGGCCTGCGAAACATTGTGGGCTCGGCAGGGCCTGACACTATCGCCGCCCTTAAACGGGACTGTGAACGTATCTGGCAGCGTCAGCTCGCAGAGCCACATCCCGCTTTCGCGTCCCGGCTCGGTGATCGCTGTCTCACGCTTCCCTCCTGGAAAGAGGTCTGGGGGAGGATGTCGGCCGCATTGAACCGTATTCGGGTGATGCGATTCAATGGCGAATCAGGAGATGTCTTGACATACACTAGAAGCCCCGACGGTGTCTATGTGATCGCCGTTGGCGGCGACAAACTGAGTCGAGGCCTGACGCTCGAAGGGCTGTCGATCAGTTACTTTCTGCGTACATCTAGAATGTTTGACACCCTCATGCAGATGGGTCGCTGGTTCGGCTACAGGCCTCGGTATGCTGACCTCTGTCGCGTATACACGACTCCATACCTTTATGCGGCGTTCCGGCAGATTGCGCTCGCCATGGAAGAGCTGCGCACGGACCTGGATCGCATGGCAAGGATGCATAAGGACCCTGAGACATTTGGTTTACGGGTGCGGACTCCATCGGACGGACTCCTGATTACCGCTGCTAACAAAATACGCCGTGGTGAGCCGGTCCAAGTCCGGTTTGCCGGCGAAATCGTCCAAGCCCTCGAGATTGTGCGAACTGGACAGCGGGCTGCCGAGAATCGAGCCTCAGTAATGCGATTCCTGGAATCCCTGGGGGCACCGGTTCGATCCATCAGAGGCCGTTCGGTGCCGCATCTTTTGTGGCGCGCAGTACCGGCGAACGCGGTGCTGGAGTTTCTTGGAGGATACGAAGCTATCTCGACTCCGAGCTTCTACGATAGGTGCGACGCACTCCGGCGATATATACGAGAACAGCTGCAGTACGATGAGCTTACCGAATGGACGGTGGTCGTTATCTCAAAGCAGTCCACGGCTTCAACTCGAACAGTGAACGTGGGTGAAACGCCGGTTGTCCTTGTCAAGCGAGGCGAGACGCCTGCGAGCAACTCCGAGAGGTTTCAGACTCAAGGAGTTGTAGGTTCTGCTGAGGAGGATGTCGATCTCAATGAAGAGGAGTATGCCCTCGCACTGCAGGCCTCGCGTGATGCAGAGCATCCCGAGGTCGTGCCACAGCGACCTGGAAGGGAAGCCTCACGCGAGGCAAGACCGGCGACTCGCGGCTTGCTGTTGTTATACCTGATCAACGATCCGTCGAGCCCGGATCCGCAGAAGTTTATTCCGTCTGTGGCGATAAGCTTCCCCACCTCCGACACTGCGCGTCCCTTGAGCTACACAGTCAACGAGGTCTGGCGAGAGCAGTATGGGCTTGCAGGAGACTGGAACGAAGATGGCCAACCTATCTGATTGCTGGCAGGAACTCAGGAGCAGCCCCCGCGACTCGAGTCGTTCAGGTTTTTGCCTGCGGCTGCTCGAGAGTCTACTTGGTATCCGGGTCTATGCTGGCGTTGCTGAGCCACATCTTGCCCCGGCCGTGGTCGTTGAACTCCCTGACGAGGCGTGTCCCCGACGTATGTCGCTACTGTCGAGTCGGGCCTTTGACACGAGCATCGGCCATTTTCCGGGGTTCAAAGACGGGCATTCCGGGATCGCGGTCCAGTTGCGGGACGCGTCGTACGAGGATCTGTTTACAGTGCTCTGTACCGAGATGGTTGCTGCAGTCCATTGCAGTGGATCCCCCTCGCAGGCGGGGCGAGCCGTTGTTCGCTGCATCGAGAGATGGCGCCGATTCCTTGATCGCAGCCGCCGACTCCTGACACACGAGCAGGTACGTGGTCTTGTAGGAGAACTGGTTGTCTTGGCTCGGTGCATATCACGGTTTGGGCCAAGGGTGGCATTGAATGCCTGGACTGGGCCAGAGGATGCGTTGCGGGACTTTGAGCTGCCCGATGCGTCAGTGGAGGTCAAGACGTACCAGTCCAGTACAGGTTGTTCAGTTCGCATCAATGATACACAGCAGCTGGATGAAGTTGTTGCTCGTCCGGTGTACTTGGTAGCGGTGCACCTTGTTGAGACTGAAACGCGTGGACGGAGTCTGGCCGGTCACGTTGAGGTGATCTCTAGCCTGCTTTCTGATGATGTGGAGGCGCTAGACGCGTTCGAGGATAAGCTTGCCGACACGGGCTATCTGCCCGTACACGGCCCTGACTATCCGCAACGGTTTGTGATCGAGACGCTGCTTCTTCATAAGGTGCAGCCCGGATTTCCCCGAATCAGGCCGTCTGACGTGCCTTCAGGTGTTGTAGAGGTGCAGTTCTCTATACTGCTCAGTTCTCTTGGCGAGTATGTTGTTGATGCGGATCCTGTCATTGGTTCTCCGGTGTTAATGCTGGAGGAGTGCCACTAACATGCTTGATCGATTCCTTGAACAGGTGCGGGCCGATGCTTTCGACTGGGCGAATGATCCTGAGGACGGAGGCCTCCGGCTCTCCGCACTTCTCACGATGGTTCTCGAACGCCTCGAGGAGGCCGGAGTCATCGACGATGGACAAGTGGCCTACTACTGCCGCGAATCCACGAACCTCAATGCCGAGGTGCATGGGTACTCATACGATTCGGATGATGACAGGCTCGCCCTTTACTTCCTGGTGGATGCATATGAGTCGTGTTCTCTTGGAGACTCGTGGACCAGCCAGGCAGTTGGGAAGGATGCTATCGACCGCGCCTTCCGCAGACTGAGTGGATTTGTGAAGCTTGTCCAGTCCGGGAAGGTGGACAACCTTGAGGAGTCGCAGCCAGTAGCCGAGCTAATGGAGTTGATCCGGGACACCTCGAAGAATCAGCAGATTGTTGAACTCCACGTCATTACGCTTGGCACGGTGTCCGACAGAGCCGCGATGTTTGATGCCGCGCGCGATGGATTGCGGCGGGAAGTGTGGGATCTGGTGAGGTTGATCCGTACTTGTGGCGGCGGAGCCGAAGAGCGAATAGCCATCAATTTCGTCGATGAGTTCGGGGAGCCTCTGCCTTGTCTGGTCACCCCGAAGGCCAATGACGGTATCCAGGTGCTGCTCACGTGTATTCCCGGCCGTGTCCTTGCGGACATCTATGGCACCTATCGAAGCCGAATCCTGGAACGCAACGTGCGTTCTTTCCTGCAGTTCACGGGCAAGATCAACAAGGGAATCCGTGACACAATCCTTAACAGCCCACAGCGTTTCCTGCCCTACAATAATGGACTGTCAGCAACCGCTGCCTCAGTTGCGATCGAGGAGCTTGACGGAGGACTGGCGCGCATCAAATCTGTCCAGGACTTTCAGATCGTAAATGGGGGGCAGACGACCGCTTCGATTGCCAGTTGCCTCAGGCGTGACAAGGCCGACTTGGACCCAGTCCTAGTCCCGATGAAGCTTTCGATCGTGCCTGCGGAGCAGGTTGATGCACTCGTACCGCTGATCTCCAAGTTCGCCAACACTCAGAACCGCATCCAGGAGGCGGATTTCAGCGCAAACCATCCCTGGCACATCGGGCTGGAGAAACTCTCAAGAGATACCTGGACAAAGCCGTCGTCAGATGCGCCTCGCGGCACACGGTGGTTTTATGAGCGATCACGTGGGCAATACGCCGACGAGTTGAGTGCCCAGAACACACCGGCTGGCAGAAGGCGCTTCCGTGCGGAGAATCCGACGCGGCAGAAGATCACGAAGCCTGATCTGGCCAAGTACGTCCTGAGCTGGGATCAGCGGCCGCATGTGGTGAGCCGCGGCGGCCAGAAGTGTTTCATGGAATTCATGAATCAACTGACTCGCGAGGGACGTACTCAGGCTGATGCGATTGAGTTCAAACGGATCATTGGTCAGGCCATACTGTTTCACGCTGCGGAGAGGCTGTATGGCGAGTTAGGCTATCAGGGGTACCGGGCAAATGTCGTGGCGTATGCCATCGCCAAGCTGTCACATCTGCTTCAGAGAAGAATGCCGTGGGGAGAAATCTGGACGGAGCAGGCGATCCCCGATGAACTAGTCCCTGCCATCAAGACCATCCTTATCGGCACCAGAGAGATCGTTGTTAACCCGCCGCCAAACCGAATCGTAAGCGAGTGGTCAAAGAAGGAGGAGTGCTGGTCAGCAGTCCTAAGCCTTCCCATTGATATCGGTATCAAAGGAGCAGGCGAACAAACCACAACGTACCCTCTGGGAACAGACCGTCCTGTACCGACGCCCGCGGAGAACATCATTGTTGAAGCAGTCAAAGCGATCCCCGCCGATGTGTGGTTCGCTGTCTCGAAATGGGCGAAGGAAACTGAATCGTTGCAGGCATGGCAAAGAAGTCTTGCCTATTCGCTGGGCAAACTCCTGGCCAGGGCACTGGTTCCTTCGCCGAAACAGGCAATCCAAGGGGTGCGACTTCTGATGGATGCAAGGCGACTTGGGTTTGGACACGAGCGTTTGACGCCAGACATGCTCGAGCGGCTCCAGGCATCCCAGAAAGTTGCCTGAGAATCGCAGCTGAACACTAGCGGGTGGAGCCCCCGCGAATGAGCTTCGTCAGCCGACGGCGAAGAGTATCAGTCTCAGCTATGCGGCATTCCCAGATGACGGCGACGCGCCAGCCTCGTTTTCTCAGCTCACGGGCGGCAGTATGATCCCGCCCGACATTCGCTTCGAATTTCTTCCGCCAGAACACGGTGTTGCTCTTCGGCGTGTATGCATATCGGCATCCCGGATGGCGATGCCAGAAACAGCCGTGAACGAAGATGGCAAGTCTGTGGCGGGAGAGAATGATGTCGGGACGACCAGGCAGATCGCGACGATGGAGCCGAAACCTGTAACCCATCTTATGCAGGATGGATCGAACGATCAGTTCAGGCGCGGTGTTCCTCGCGCGGATCCGTGACATGTTCCAGCTGCGATGCTCCTTGGATAACCGGTCCATTATGGCACCGCCAGTTTCCGAAGGACATCTATAACGAGATGCCCCAACTGCCTTGCCAAGAGCGGAGGCACGGCATTGCCGACCTGCACATATTGCTGAGTGCGTGGTCCTTCAAAGAAGTAGTTGTCAGGGAATGTCTGGATTCTGGCAGCCTCCCGCACTGTCAGACTCCGACATTGCGAAGGATCATAGTGGATGTTGTAGTGACCGTCTTTTGCCAAGTGGCAGGTTATCGTTGTGGCAGGCGACTTCCGGGTCTGGACGCGAAAGCGATCATTGAACATGCCATGTTTCAAAGCCTTGGTGACGTTCTCATGATCAGGAAGTAACTGTGTTGGCCACACGCCCAGCTTCGGGGTCCTGCCATGTACGGTCGCGTAACAAGCCGCAAAGAGATACCGGTGAAGGTCAGAAGCCATGTGCGGCTTGGACTCATGGTTGCACACCCCGCACAGATGTGAATCCAGGTACCATTTGGGCGCATATGCGACTGATACCCTATCGGTATGGATGAAGCGTTCACCGCGATCTGCCTGAGGTAAGCCCAGATGCTCGACAACGGATCTTATCTCGCGAGAAACAGGACGTCCTCCATCGTCGTTAAGCTCTCTGAACCATCGCGAGGTCGTCGCAGCCTCAAGAATAGATCGCCATTGCTCTGGGGTATCCTCGGGTCCCGTCAGCCCGCTTCGTAAACGGGGAAGGCTCTGAAGAACCCTGGCTACAGGAATCCGTTTCGTTCTTTCCTTCAATGTGGGCGGAGCGAAACCCGGCGTAACCGCGAGCAGGTCAGATCGTATCCCCAGAATGATGACGCGATGGCGCATTTGTGGAATGCCAAATCTCTCGCACTCGATCAGGAAATCGCTGGGTTCCAGATCGTAGCCGTTATTGGCAAAGAGACTCCGGCGACATTCGCCGTCCTGGGGGCGCACGAACGGGAACAGCGTGTATGAGCTGTCACCTGCGGCGTCGCGAAGATCTGTCAGTATCCGGTCAAGAACCCGCTTGGACTTTAGCCGTGATGATAGAATGCCCTTCACGTTTTCCATTACGAATATGTGCGGTCTGTGACTCGCCAGGATCGCCAAGTACTCCTCATAAAGGGTATGCCGCTTATCGTCCTCAAAACGGGAACCAAGAATCGGTCGCATTCGCGAGCGACCGGCAATCGAGTACGCCTGACACGGAGGACCTCCCAGGAGCACCCACGGCGAGTTCGCTTGGCAGTATTGCAGGACCCTCCGGATACGTGAGGATATCTCGGCGCGATTGCTCGGCGTGAGTTCCTTATGCCACGTTCTTGACTCGGCTATCGCGGTGCTTTTGGGGTGGCGGGCAAAGAGGGTTTGACGATCGATGCCGTCCTTATGCCCCGGTCCCCGGAGGTAACGATAGTAGTCGCTGGCATCACCTGTGGTGCGCAGATGCCGGAAAAAGGCGCGGAGTTCAAGTGTTGAGTGAGCGAACCTGTCCTTCTCTATGGAGAGAGCGATATCGAAAACCGGCTGGGTTGCTGATAGGAGTAGGCTCGCAAACCCCTCGCTCAGGCCACCCGGGCCTGCAAAGATATCGACCACGGGTACAGGGTAAGTCAGATTGAGTCTGTTTCTCTTCATCTAGATCACAACGGCAACGTCACGCTTGACAACCCAATTCCTTCTCCCGGATACCAGTGCTGTTCGCTTCAAATGCAAGGACCGTCCATGGTAAGCCGCCATCAAGCATCGTCGGCTGGTATCCTTGGCACAAACACCCACTATTATCCGCGAACCAGTTACGATCTCAAGCAGCCCTCCACAGGCGAGGATGAAAGCGTTTCTTCCAGGGTCGTTGCGCGCATCGCCTGAGTCGGTTGCACAGTTCTTATAAGCTTTCCGGAGGTCGTCGTAGAGCCACCAAGTTGCGGCAGCAGGATCGCTCCTGCTCTGGCAATTGTCTCACCACCTAGCATAGCGCATGGCCCATGAGTGCGCAAGTGGTGCCCTTCAAATTGTGCGAGAAAACTGCAGGTCGTTTGAGGCATCCCCTCATTCGGATGGGCATCCCAAAGCAAATGGCCCAGACCTTGGCGTCCTGGGCGAACTGGCGATCCGGCCGGGCACGTGCGAGTCTCACAAGTCTCCAAGCACAAACGACTCCCCGTACCGGAGAACACGTCGGCAGAGGCCCTGAGCAGCATCCCATTCCGAGCCATCGCCGTCGCTGCTGACGACGAAGATCGAGCCGAATTGGTGTTTAAACGCGATCAGGCAGGCCTGCACGCAGATGTCGTAAGGAAGATGCTCCGTTTTGCAGAACCCGAAATGTATGCCGGGCTTGTCTCGACAAGGCCGCTCCGGGCTTCTGTCGTCGCAGACACACTGGACGACGAACGATTCGCAACCCCCGTCGAATGCCACAATGAAGTCCGCGAAAACGGCCTCCACCGCCCCTTCCGTCCCTCGAAGAGTGATCCCGCTTGCCTCACAAACCCGCCGGCAGTCTTCGGCGGCTGCCGCGAACTTGCCGCGGTCGAGTTCCCTGGGCCGTAACCAGCTATGCGTGTAACCCATGTAAGAGCCTTTCATACTTTCCCGACTATGGTACTCAGGCCATGGACAGGCTTCAACCCAAATGCCCAGCCTCGTCATCCCCTTCCCGTGACACGAAAACCTTATATGCCAGGCCTCGCGAAGGTCCCGCGAGGTGATCAAAACATGGGAAGACCGTTTAAGTGCCGGTACTGTCGCGGGACCCGTACACGTGCAAAAGGGACCAGGGCCACTGCCGCGGGTCCGCGGCGAATCCGATACTGCAACGACTGCAAGCGCAAGTTCACCGTGGGGCCCAAGCTGCTGCCTGCAGCGTCGAAGGTGCCTGATAGCGGGCAGCATGATGAGTGCCGTTGACCGCGACTGGTTCATCGCCGCCGCGTTCCGCGTGAAGGCCGCGGCGGATGAGCTGTGGCAGCGGGTCCGGCGGTTCCACACAGAACTTCTCCGGCTTGAAGGCCGGCCATTGCCAGAAGAACTCGCTTTTGATCGCGAGTACTTTCGGCGACGTATGGTCGAGGCACGGCAACGCGACCGTGAAGAGCGAATACGGCGTGTGGGCGAGCTGCTGGCCAGCCGGTCGGGACCGCTGGGGATGGAAGAGCCGGTTCGACTGGATGCGGTCCCGGGCCTGACTGAAGCCCTGGACAGCTTCGTGGGCTCGCCGATTCCGGTCGAGCTGCTCAGGCGCTTCGCAGCCCGTTCGGATTTCGACCTGGATAAGTATCAACACCACATCCTGGCCCATATTGGCTGGTCAGCGACAGGTTTCGACCAGATCCCGCCGCTCCTGGACAACAGGCGGCGGGATCTTGTGTGCCGGTTCATCGCGGCGGTGTTCCTGGCACACGCACGGCAGGTCGAACTGTGGGAGGATTCCGGCCGGATCATGGTGAGGAAACGTGACGCTTACGAACAAGGACAAAGCATTTCTGGATCAACTGCGGAAGCTGCTTGAAGACCGGTCGCTGGAGGTCACGCTCAAGACCGACGGCCGCAGCCGGATGGTGCTCCGCGGGCGATACGGCGACAACCTCTGTGGGCAACTGCACCTGACTCGCCAGGGCGTCTACTGGCGGTTTGACCACATCTTCAACCAGCAGTATGTCTCGGCCTACGAGGCCATATACTGGCTGGAGAGCACCTTCGGCACGTCGCTACGCGATTACGCTCTGGCCATCGCCCGCCAGCGTGTCGCAATGCGCAAGAAAGCCCTCGAAACCGGCTTCCAAAGCGCCGATCAGCTCGCTTCCCGACGACAAACGACCGATTCAGGTGGCCAATCATGACCCTGCGAATCGTCAAGGGATTCACCAGACGCATCGGCCACGTCGAAAGCCTTCGGAAAGACCCTGCGAAAGGCCGGCCTTGCCCGTCAGAGGGGCCTGATGAACGAAAACCGCCCGATTTGACCCGGTTTTCGGTGCAGGGCCCGTTTGGCAGCCAGCGGCCATGCAGGATTTTAACATCGCCGCGCCGACGCACATCCTCGCAATGCTCCTGTTTCAACGAAAAAGGCCGCCCTCCGCGCACAACATGACCACATCCACGAAGATCGAAGTCGGATACGGCAGGATCAATCGCATGACTGATGCCTCTGACTTGGCCGAGCTGCTGTTCCCCGGCAACCGCAGCCATCAGCACGCCTTCCTGGTGATCTGGTTTACGCTGAAATGGGCCGGCCCACACATAGTGCCTAATTTGAGCGAGGCCGCCCGTGAGCATGGCATCTCGCGGCGGACATTCGAACGGACGCGGGCCAAGATGCGGCGCATGGGACTGATTGAGCGGGTCTCGCGTTTCAGCTCCCGCCTGGCCGGCCGCGAGGGGTGGGTGCTGTCCACTCGGTTCGAGCGGAGCCTGGAGCAGTTGGCCGGCAAGGTGGCTGGTTTACGGGATGTCGCGGCCAGCTCGAAGGACAAGGATGCGCTGATGGCGCAGCTGGCGAAGGCAAGGAAGACCGCCGGCAGCTGACCCCAACGGCGGACAGGCTGTAGGTCATACCGGCGGTTTCCATATTGCGTTCTGAATCGAGTGGTCATTGCACCCTCGCGAAGAGCCCTGTGCCCATCAGCTTGTCGAACACTTCCCTCGGGACCTCCATGTATCGCTGCCTGTCAGTCCCGTTTCCCCCATCCGCGTTTACGCCCAGTCCATATCGCTTCGTGCCTTCGATCGCGTCGCAGAAACGTTCCATACATCGCCGCCATGCGGTTCTGGGCAGCCCCAGCCCGTGGGGGTTATCCAACGGTTCACCAAAGCAGTACGTATAGAGGGCACATGTCAAGTCCACCTCGTCCAAAACCAGCTCATCGGTAGAATCGATCCAAGCCTGTGGCCCGTTTTCCGCCCGATTCCGGTCCAGTAGCTCATCTCGTGTGTAGATCGGGACGTGCACGAAACCACTCAGCTTCAGTGTGCGCCCGGGTTCATCGATTTCGGCGTCGATTCCCCACGTCCGGAGCCTGTCGGCGGTTGCCCGGGCAAGCAGGATCGACTGCCCATCTGCCTCTTTGAGATAGGCCCACACAGCCTCGGCCAGCTTGAGATCGGTGGCCTTAGGCGTGCTTTCGGCCAACCACAGCATGATGTTTTCCCGGTGACCCGAACGATACGGCTCGACGCTGTACTGCCATTGTTTGGAACTCATTGTCAGTCCCCCTCTTACGGCAAGTTTCCCCTGCATCACCGGCAGAACGCCCGCCGCGATCAGGGGTTTTTCGACGAGGCGGCGGCCAATCCGACGGCATCCGTCGCCTGTCCATCAACAAGGACGCGGAAACGTTTTCAGGAAAATCGCCGACAGGTTTTTATATCCCACCCCACCTCCCTCCTTCCGTTCCTCTTGGAGCACCTATTCAAGTGACCTGTCACACCTGGACTAGATTCGAAAGCGACGGCCGCCGGGCACGTCCATCGAAACCGCCGGGAAGCTGCGGTCTGTGTAGCCGCCCGTCGAGGCGGATGATCGCGGTAGTTGCAGGTCTCATCCCGTTCTGAACTGATCCGGGACCGTTTCGGACATCAATCAGACTCTCGTTTTTCTCAGTGCAGGCCGACCGCCTGCGGAAAGGAGGCGTCATGCGCATGCAGAGACGCAAGTGGATCGTTGTACTGATCGTCGTCGGTGTTCTCATCGCCTCGCGGGCCTACGATCTGGCCAACTGGCTTGAACGGCTGGATCTTGTTCGTCCCGCCCGGTCGTTCGAGGAGAGCTTCCTCACTGGCACCACCCTTGCTGTGCTGGTCATCGTGCTGGTGCTGCTCCGCGATGACCACACCCATTAGAGCGGCGGAATTGGCGGAATTCGCCGGTTTCAGGCTGTCCGCGCCGCGTCGGACGGCCGTACAAGGCAACGCGGCCAGGAGACTTCTCATGAATTATTTGAAAGGCATCGTCGCTGCCATGGAACGCTACGGCAGCCGCTACGTGGTGAGCGTGGTCGGCCCGGCGCCGGGCACGTTCATTCTGGACAACTGCTGCCTCGCTGGCATCATCGCTATGGAGGGGCCTGACTGGCTCGGTCGTCCCATCGAATACGAAGACGGCTTCCTCCGCTTCCTCGATCATGAGGAAGAAGACACCCCTGCACCCATCACTTCACAGACCCCCACCCGCTCAAGTCGCCCCATCTGAGCATCAATTCCCCATCCCAGTGAACGTTATCGCAATGAGGTAGCACACTCATTCCGCGCGCGTGGCGCGGAAGCCCACATTGACAGGATCTGCGGGCTCATACCCACGAAGGCATGGCCTCGCGCACTGCTTGAAGGAGAATCCAATGTCTGAACGATACGCCGCAAGCATCAAGATCGGCGGGGAGATTCGACGCAGCCGTCTCCCCAAACTGCTGGAGGCCATCCGCACCGCGTCCGTCTCACACGAATGGGGCGATGCGTGCTTTGAGCCGACATCCGCTGAGGACTTGGTGAACGCCATCCGTAACGGCCACCTGTTCCTGTGTGATGACCAGACCCGCTACGGCGAGTTCCCCGAACTGGAGGCGACCTGCCGCAAGCTGCGCCTTCCGTATACACGCTGGGCGGAGGGTTATTGTGGCTACGACGCCGAAGTTGTTGAGTGGCAGCCGGGTATGAGAAAGGGCCTGGTCCGCATCGGCAGCAACTCCAACAATGCCACGTTCGTGCCGATCGAAGAGGTCCGCAAGGTCCTCAGGCATCTCGAATCCAACCACATCGGCAGAGCCAGGGAGCTTTTGCGAAGACTCTGCCCCGACATCCCCAAGCTTCCACCATTCAAGATCGTTTGATCGATTCCTGTTTGAGCGCAGACCACGACCACGGCTGTATCCGCGCGCGTTGCGTGGACCGTAATCGTGAGCTGAGAACAGGCGACACCATGCCAATGAGTGAGCATGGTGTCACCAGAACGACCATGAGGAGGAACACAACATGGAAACCATACAAGCAACGGTCAACCCAAGATTGCTGACCAAGGCCAACCGGCTGTTTACCGGAAGCCTGCAGGGCCGGATCATCGAGATCCTGCAGAACGCCCGCCGCGCCGGGGCCACGCAAGTCGAGATCAGGAACAGCGACTGCTGGGTCACCGTCCGAGACAACGGTCAGGGCATCGAGGACTTCCACAAGCTCCTCGACCTGGGCGGCTCTGGCTGGGAGGACTCGCTCGAACTGAGTGAAGACCCTGCAGGCGTGGGACTGTTCTGTCTGGCGCCGCGCGAGGTGACGATCCGAAGCCGCGGACGCATTGCGGTAATCCACCAGGACGGCTGGACCGGCGAGCTGGTCAAGGTCATCACCGATCCTGAGCCCTGCGAAGGCACCGTTCTGGCATTCCAGGATGAACCCTGGACATCCGCTGAGGTGGACAGGAATGCCGTGTTCTGCGGCATGGCGGTCGCCGTGGACGGCACGCTGTGCCCGCGTGAGCCGTTCATCTCTGATCAGGCTGCTGCCCACCCGGCACTCGGCTGCCGGATCGAGGTCCGGGAGTACGCCGACCTGAACCCGTGGCACCATTCCTGCAATTCCGAGCGATACAGGAACAATGCCCTGGTCAACTTCCACGGCCAGGTCGTTGGGTTCCACCATTGCCCGGTCAGTGAGCATAACCTGCACTTCCTGATCGATATGACGGACGAGCCGACGGGTATCCGGCTGATGCTGCCGGCGCGGACGCAGCTCGTCGAAAACGAGGCGTTCAAGCAGTTGCTGGCGGCGATGGAACTGGAGGCCTACCGCTGCCTTCAGAGGAGAGGCCACCACCGGCTGCCGTTCAAGGAATACCTGCGGGCCCAGGAACTCGGCGTCACACTGCCGGAGGCCGCCCCGACCTTCCACGCTGGCCTGCTTTGCGGAGATTCACCGGAGCCCATCGAGGTCCCCATGCCCGAGGGCTTCCCGCTGGCCAAGTGCTACCGCTTCGATCCCAACGACAAGGGCCGGGAGACCGATGAGGCGAACGTGCATCTGCTGGGGGCACTCGGCAAGTGCGATGAGCCCTTCGTCCCTGTGGACATCGGCAGCCAACACGATGGCTACTCATGGGCCAAGTTGCCGACAGTCGGCAAAGTCCGGCTCAAGGTCGGCAAGGTGCTGCAGGAGAATGAAATCTGGTCTGGCTACCTGGCGTGTGTCGATTCCCTGGCCATCACAGTCGAGACCAGCGATGGCCGTAAATGGACCTCTCCGGTGTGCATGGCCGTTCGGCCTGCCGCGGGCAAACAGAAACACCGCTGGTGGGACGAAGAGGTGCTGGTCACGCCCGAAGCTCAGAGCAGATTGACCACGTCCGAGCTGATCTATCATCTGGGCGGCTACTCCGATGAAGGAGACACATGGGATACCCAGGAGTTTCAGTTCTCCGAGCAGCTCGACCACTTCTGGGATCGGCTCGTGGGCCCGGACGAGAATCTTCGCCGGCGGGTTTTCGAGACCATCGGCAGCCTCGATAACTGGCGTCAGATCACCCTGACACCGGACGGCCGAATGGTCATCCAGCTCCAGAACGGCAAGAAGCGGAAGCTTCATCCGCCCCGCTGAAGCGTCAAACCCCATTGCGTACTCGAGCCGGCGTCGAGCTGACATACCGCACGCTCGTGCGGGCTCGGCGACCGGCGATTTCGTTTTCAGAGTTTGAGGGCACGCCCAAGGAGGTAACCAACATGAGACTGTTGACCAAGGAGATCCGCAAGAGACTGCCACCGCTGTACAGCCAGGAAAGCCTTGGCGGCAAGGCAGTCGCGTACCTGAAGCTGTTCAGCCCTGATAGTTCCTGGACTTTCTGGGCAACCGAGTTCGATGGGCACGATCTGTTCTTCGGCTTGGTCGAGGGCCACGAGAGAGAACTTGGCTACTTCAGTCTATCCGAACTCCAGCGAGTGAAAGGCCCCATGGGGTTGCCTATCGAGCGCGACTTGCACTGGATGCCAACAACGCTGGATCAGATCGCCCCCGATCTGTTTGCACCGGTACGTCAAGAGCGTCAGAGCGCACGTATTGCCCCTGCCAACCGAAAGGAGGATTGATGACCATGTTCGGATCACTGAATCGAGTCGATTGGGATCTGCTGCACGAGCAGAAACAGATCCTGGTAACCATGCGGGCAAAGCTGCCTGAGGAGTCGAGTGAGTATCAGGCGCTGTCGGGCGTCATCCATCTGCTGGATGCCTTGCAGGATGACGCCGTCACCGACGGTAGATGGACGTTTCCGAACGAAGATGAACAAGAAGGAGACAAGCAATGAACACAACGAACGACTGGTACGAAACGGCCCCGCAGATTATCTACGAGGCCTACCCCGATCACGACTTGCTGCCGATTGAGCCTCCCCAAGCAGGAGAGAAGATCGGCCAGTTCAAGGAGCGGGCCGAGAATGCGGGGGACACGTTGTTCTTGTTTCTGTGCCGCGAAGCGGACGACGACATCGATGCTCGTGAGTACGTGGCACGATTGAATCGAGCTATTCAAGATATTCAGATCGTGCAGGAGGCCTGCCGGGAGAGCCGAAGCTCCAAGCCATCGGACTCGGAAGGGGTGAAGAGGGATGTGACCATCCGGCTTGCGCTCGACACCGATTGGATCGAGCTGTCGCTCACCTACGCGGATACCCGGGGCCGGCGGTCCGGGAGCGTGACCTCCAGCCTGCATTCCTCCGACGCCGATGATGATCAGTTCAACGCCGCCATGGATGCAGTGGAGTCCCTGGTTCTCGCGCATGCCTGCGCCGGGATCGACGTGACCGAAACGCGGTATGTGGCGGGTCTCCGCACGTGCATCGACGCCTGTGAGAACAACCTCTCGGGAGGTGATGCGTCATGACTACTGGATATCAGTGCGACCTCTGCGGCGCCTGCTGCCGGGGGACGCTGATCGTCGAAGCGTACTACCTGGATGCCCTGCGCGAGCCGCGAATCCTCGACGCCGACGTTAGCGGTCTCAAGAGGCCCCTGGATGACCTGGACGACGAGTGCCGGTGCATCCTCTTGGCTGCCGGCATTCCGTGCCGGTTCCTGGATAGCAATAACCGCTGCACAATCTACCCCACCCGGCCGAACACGTGCGTAGGCTTCGAGGCCGGTGACGAGCAGTGCCAGGAGGCCAGAGCCAAAATGGACCTGCCGCCACTTCAGCCATGCCAGCCATCACACTGACCGTTTCATCTGTTTGATCCAATCCAACGCATAACCCATTTAACGCAAAGGAGTTACTATGTCCGACCACCTATCCTGCCCGCTCTGCGCCCAGAGCGTGGCCATGACTCTGATTCCGCACTTGCGGAGCGACCACAAGATCGAGCCCGAGGTCTTCAGAACTCGGTTCCCCGAACACCCCCTGTGCTCGGAGCGTTTCGCCGGCTTCCTGGCGGCCCACAACGTCCGCAAGGTCAACGAGTGCCTGCACTACCGCCTGGATGTGGCCGGCTGCCCGATGACCGCCCGATACGGCATCGAGCACCCCTTGATCCCCCAGCCCGATCCGACCTTTGTCTGGACCGAGCCCTCCCGCGACGTGGCCGAGGCCGTCGAGCACAACGAGCGGGTCTTCCTCTACGGTCCCAGCGGCACGGGCAAGAGCGCCCTCGTCCGCCAGATCGCCGCTGTGGTCAAACGCCCGGTCCGCCGCGTCTCGCTCAACGGCGAGACTTCCGTCGCCGACTTCATCGGCCACTGGACGGTCAACGGCAACAAGGAGACCGTCTTCGTCAAGGGCATCCTGCCCCAGGCCATGCAGGAGGGCCACATCCTGCAGATGGACGAGGTCGATGCCATGCAGCCCGAGGTCGGCTTCATCCTGCAGCAGATCCTCGAGCCCCACGGCCACCTGCTGCTGACCGACACCGGCGAGGACATCTCCCCGCACCCGGACTTCCGGCTGGTGGCCACGGCCAACACCCTGGGCTTCGGCTCAGACTCCGGCCTGTACGCCAGCGGCACGCACGTCCTGAACTTCAGTTGGCTGGACCGCTGGGACGTGGTCGTCCATATCGACTATCTGCCGGCCGATGACGAGGTGCGCCTGCTGCACAGCCGCTACCCGGCCGTCAAGAAAGACTTGCTCAAGGGCATGGTCAAGGCCGCCGGCGATCTGCGTAAGGCCCATGCCAACGAGGAGCTGACCACGATCCTCACGACCCGGCGTCTCCTGGCGCTCTGCGCGAGACTGGAACGGGGCAATGTCTTCTCGCGAGCCCTGGCCGTCTGCGTCCTGAACAAAGCGCCTGCAGAAGATCGCAAAGTAATCCAGGAGACTTTCGATCATCATGTCGGCCAAGCGACATGATACGGAACGCAGGGGTGGTGGCGACGGCAGCGGCGCGGACTCCGTCGCCCGCCCCCTCGATGCGCTCTGCTGATCTCCTGCTCGACTGTTCAACTGCTCTCGCCCGAAGGGCGCGAGGACCGGAAGGTGATCCAGGAAACGTTCGAGCATCATGTCGGGCCAGGCGCCTGAACGGAGGCGACGCGGAGGGGGTAGCGTTCGTGGCTATTCCCTCCGCGGCTGCTATTCGATTTTCGGCTAATTGCTGAACGCTGATTGCTGACAGCTTCTCTCTCAATTCCCACAATTCGGATCGGCTGGCACATTCTCGCCGCCAAAGCATCTCTGGAACACGGCGAAGTCCGACTGGTCGATATCGCTGTCGGCGTCGAAGTCAGCTTGGCGGCAAACCTCTGTGCCGCTGTGGGAAATGGCCGGACCCGATGCACATGCCTCGAGAAGGCTGAGGTCGGCAGCGTCCACGTCGTCGTCTCCGTCCAGGTCGGCCACGGCCAGCAAGCTCGCTGCCCAACAGGCCACGGCACCGGCCGAGAGCGTCGTTCCACCGCCCCCAGAAGTCCCGATGCCGAACTCACCCAGGATGGTGATCGACGCGGTCGGGGCAACATCACCGCCCGCAGAAACAACCGGGCTTTGCACCAGATCGCCCCGTGCCGAGCCCAACAGAATGGCCAGCACAACGGCGAGAAAGGCGTGATAACGATTCGGAACCATGTTGATCTCCTGATTCGCTCGATCGTCGAGCGTAATTCACTGCTGCCCGATACGTACAACACCGCTTACAGCTTCGAGCCTCACTGGCTTTGTTATCCTGATTGTCTCAGATGTCGAGCCTGTCTTGATCTTGACAGTGCCATCCGGGCACACGTTTCTGACCCCCTCAAATAGGGTGTTGAAGGGATAAGCTTCGAGGCCATATTCAGGTCCGCTCCAAGCGAAGTCGACCCAGGTCGTATATGAATTCCTGAAGACAGCTGTCACGAGTCTGGTATCATGCATGATGATTATACCTGGGTTCTGCAAGCCACTCAGGGCACCTTCCCAACCGGCAAAACACCAGCCGTCAAGCGGACTAGCGGTGACCGTCACAACGCTGCCTATCGGCTGCCAGGTGAGGCCTGCGGGTGCGACCGTCCCCGCACCATCGGCTGTGGTGGACAGCAGGGCCTGCGTCCTGACAAACACCGCTGTCACACTCCTATCGTTGTCCATCTGAAGTGTTACCGGGTTGTCAAGAGAAACGGTGTTACCACTGATGGCGTCAGTCCATTTGCTGAACGCATAAGGCGCGTTGGCGTAGGCTGTGAGCGTCACCGTTTCGCTGGCTGCGTATCCAGTCTTCTGTGGATTAATGCTCACGGATCCGGCACCTCCAGGGCTCTTGTACACGTTCAAGCTGTAGAGTATCGTCAGCGTTGCCTCGTTCGACGTGTCGCTGCCGTAGTAGTTGCTCACAACACAACGGTAGCCGCCAGCGTCATTCGCGTCGCAAGGGTAGACGGTAAGTTGTTCCGTGGTCACACCGGAGTAGTGGCCGCCGATATCGAGGTTCATGCCATTTCGTTGCCACCTGTAGCCCAAGCCCGTGCCCGAGGCAACCACATTGAAATGGGTACTGCTGCCGCTGGTCACAGCCTGATCCGTCGGCTGCTGTGTGATCTTTGGGGCTGAGCTGTCAAGGTCTAGTGAGGCTGAGTCCGATGTCGCACTGCCGTAGGAGTTGGTCACCACGCAGCGGTAGGCGGCTTGGTCGCTGCTGTCGCAATTGGAGACGATCAGCATCGTTGTGCTGCAACCTGAGTAGTGTCCGCCGTTGTTGAGGTCCACTTGGCTCTTCTGCCAGCGGTAACTCAGCGGGGCCAAGCCGACAGCGGTCACGCTAAACGTAGCGGCGCCGCCACTCGCTACCGTCTGGTTGGACGGCTGCATGGTAATTGTCGGCAACAAACCACTCAAGGTTAGTGTGGCTTGGTTTGATGTTGCGCTGCCGTATGAGTTGGTTACTACACAGCGGTAGGCGGTTTGGTCGCTGCTGTCGCAACTGGAGACAGCCAGCGTTGCCGTGGTGCAACCTGAGTAGTGCCCGCTATTGGTAAGATTCGTCTGATTCTTCTGCCACTGATAGCTGAGTGGGCTTACGCCCGAGGCGGTGATGCTGAAAGTGGCGGTGCCGCCACTGGCTACCGTTTGGTCGGACGGTTGCATGGTGATTGTCGGCGACAAGCCGCTCACGGCAAATGGCCTGTCCGCTAACGTCGCATTGAGCACTCTGTCAAATGCCCGCACGTACGCGACGTGTGTACCTTCGCAAAGGCCATCGAAGGTTGCCTGGTTTGCTGATGTAACTACAGGCGCACCAGAGTCTATCCAGCACTCATAGTGATCGATGCCGGCTTCAGCGTACCAATAATCGACGCCGGTCCATGATACTGTCGCAGATGACTCGTTCGTCACAACACTGTCGATCTCCAGTTGTGGTGGATCATCGTCCTGAACCAGTGCCATATAGTAGGTCCAGTCCCAGTACGTTCCCGGGTCCGGGTGCAGTGTCGTATTGGTATCAGGAACCTCCGTGTGGCCTATGATCGCTGATCGGTCTCTCGCGATACCATAATACCAGCAGAGGTAGCGCGTGAGCCTGGCTGATGCAGCATATTCGGAATAGGTAGGCCAATTGGATACCCAAGTCTCGCCTTCATGTTCGATGCCAAAGCTGCGGCAGTTCCACGGTGGAGCATGGTAGGCAACATCCTCCTCTTCAACCATATGGACAATCTCGCCCGATGCGCCGACGACAAAATGAGAGGCTGACGGTACCTCACCCGGTTGGTCGTGTCTGCGTTTGAAGAATCCCACAGCCTCCTGGAGACTGCACTGTGTCGTATGGATCACGATCCTATCGACCGTGCGTGAAGAACAGTGTTCGCACACTGTTTCGCCGGCCGCCGGACTAGACAAGACGCAGTAGTTTTCTGCAAACGCCGGATCCCATGACATCGGCGGTTCCGGAGGGTTGAACTCGCCCCTTGCGGGCGCGGTCCACAACCAGATGCAGCACAAGATCACTAGAACACATCGGTTCAGCGCACAACGAGAACAGCTCATCTGACTCAGGCGTGAGGCGAGAGCAGTCAATGTGGTTGACAATGCTCTGCTATCGGCTTGGGCGGTCACCGATTCTCGCTGTCCTGACATGGGCAATTTCGATACCTTGCACTTCATGGTTCGTTCTCCAATTCTCTGCAACAGCGACGATGCTACTGCAGCGTCACCAGAACCAGCACCAATCCCCTGCCCAGTTCGAGCCTGGTCATCGCCTTCCCGAGGACCGCGCCTTGGGACTTGGCGTGGTCCAAGACCTTCATGGCGTGGCCGGGGGTGTTTGAGGTGGTGAGCAAGTCGCCGGGTTGGATCGCACCGTGGGACGCATCACACCAGCACCACACACGGCCGGTGAGGGCGACGGGGTGGTCACCGTTGGCGTGGGGCTGGCCCTCGGCCTTCATGACCATGCCGGGCTTGAGACCGTTGGCCCCGCTGATCACGCCAGCGACCTTGCGGTCGTATGGTTCGGTTGCCAGCTTGAGTTGGCCGGGCTTGTCGGGATCGATAACCACCACCATGCCCGGGTTAACCCCAGCCTCTGCCTCCGATTTCGCAACGGCAAAGGGTTCGGCTAGATCCGAACCACCAGTGATTTCCACGACCTGAGCCCTTGCCGTCCCGGCGACATCAAGCTTGGCGGTGGGTGTCTCCACGCCGATACCGACATTACCGCCTATGTCGAGGATAATGCCCTCCGCGCTATTGATACTGTGGGCAACAATGCGAAAGCTCTGGTCGTAGCGTTCTCCAATCGTGTACCCGGTGATGCCAGGATCCCGTCCGAATGCGATCGTCGCATTATCAGTCGACCTGCCAAATAGAGCCATCGTGGCATCGCTGTACGTGTCGAGGACTTCAAGGTTATGGGCCGGAGAGGACGTTCCAATGCCCACGCGCCCGTCAACGTCAAGAAGGATGCCCTTGGTGCTGCTGATGCCGCCAGCGACCATTCGGAAACTCTGATCGTAGCTCTCCCCGACAGTGTAACCGGTGATGCCAGGATCTCTTCCAAAGGCGATGGTCGCGTTGTCGGTTGATCTGCCAAACAGCGCCAGCGAGACATCGCCAGCCTCATCGAGGATCTCCAGGTTGTGGACCGGTGAAGCCGTCCCGATACCGACCTTGCCCGCAGTATCGACGGAGACTGCTGGTGTGAATGTTCCCGGGGTGACGAGCTTCTCCGCCGCCGACGTCCTTTCTGCCACCGCTGCTTTCGCCGCAAATGGAACCATCCCCATCCGCGTTCGTGGAGTCAGTTCGACTCCCCCGTCCACGCTGATCCCGAGCCAGGTCTCAGCGGAATTCAGCGCGCTATCGGGTACCCCTCCGCCCTGCGAGCCGATCTGGATCGAGAAGACGCCCTTGGCGAGCGGAACGTCGGCATGCGTCTCACTGAACAGCACGGTACCCCCGCTGGCCGCATCGTAGAACCTGACAACCAGTTGCACCGGCCCGGCCAACGGCCCGCCGTTGTTATTCGTCAGTCGCCCCTGGTAGGAGATAACGCGGGGTACGTCGGCTAGCGCGGTCGTGGCGACGGCAGCCAACATCACAGCCAACAATCGAGAGTAATGCTTTGTCATAGGTGATTCCTCCGTTTTCTGTGTAAACCTTGCCTGTGAAAGCTCAGTAAGAACCAATCACATTTGCATACGGGTCAAATAACCCGTGATAACGTCCCATCCAATAGACGAGCAGGTAATCAAGACCCGGGTACAAGTAGTCGGCGCTATCGCCTTCGAGCCTTCGCGCCCCTCGTTGCCAGATGAAAGCATCCCGATGCCTCTTGTCTAGCGGGATGGGATACCGGGTCACCCGGCCGAAGCCGAAGTCGGACTCGAAGATGCCGCCCAGTTCATTGTTGACCATGTCGCGATAGATCTCATCGCCGTAGTTGACGCCGAGTCCGCGACGACCGAGATAGGGGTCGGCCTCGTCGAACGGGAACAACTGAAGCGACCAGATGCCGTCGCGAACGTCGGCTTCGCTGCACGAGAGCCCGTACAGCGCGTGCGTGAAGTTGTCGAGCGTGTTGTACTCGTCCCGAACAAAGATCCACATGTCTTCCACCATGCGCCGGTAAGCCTGGATCGCCTGTCCGACTTGAGGATCCGCTGTTTCCAGGCGCGCTAGGTTGTACAGGGCCAGCCACTTGAGATGATGAGTGCCCTGTGAACTGGCGGCGTCGGCCTCGCGGTCGCCGAGCGTCTGTGTGAGAATTCGCTCGTCCATCGAAGGGTCAAGCGTGCCGGGCGGGAGTATCTCATTCACCCGATCACGATAGAGTTGGGTGAATTCTGGTGACCCCGCAAGCACCGAGACCGCCACGCGCAACAAGTGGAGGATGAGGATCTGGTCACCATCCACTGTGTCAAAACCATGGTCAACCGAGTACGCAGCGATATTGCGCACGTCCTGCTCGACTATTGCCCTGAGGACGGGATCACTGATGAACGGATAGGCCACGCCGTATCCGAACATCACGCCGGTGTAAGTGTCTTTGCTGGGGGCTTTCTCGTGGGGTGTGCCGTCCGGGTAGACGTATCGGCACAACAGGCCCGGCTGGCCGGTGGCCGTCTGCATCCGATGAAGGGCCGCAAGCCCATTTTCCATGTTCGTGCGAGCGGCCGGTTGGTTGGTTGTCGCGTATCGAAGGGCCTCGGTTGCTACGTAGAGCCCCGTCCAGATGGCCGCGTCACCGATCTCTTCGGGTGCCCCCGCGAGGGTCCGGCTGACGATCTGGCCGTTCACCAGATGGTTGGCCTGGATGTTGTCATCCCAGACCTGGGCCTTTCGCAGGAGTGCGGCGGCATCGGGCTGCGGAGGCAACGCCAGAATCCCCCTCGCAGGCTTCAGTTGAACCTGGCTGACTTGCCCGTTCCACCATCCGTCCCAGTACAGGCGGATATCGTACGTGTGGCCGGGAACGCCGCGTGTCGTGAAGTCGATGGAGCACGGATAGTACACGTTGTACACATCTGGATCGTCACCGAAGAACTCCCACTTCACCGGTACAGCAGCTGGCGTTAGTTCGGTCGGACCTTGGTCGGCAAGCCTGTTCAGTGTCGTATCCCAGACCTGCAAGATATAGAGGCGACGTTCCTTGTCGATGTAAATGCACTCGTTCGTGAATGGATTCTTAATACACTCCCCGTGCTCGCCTCGGCGTATCGAGTAGTCAAGCCTGAAGTCGCCGTCATATGGCGGCAACGTAAGGTTGAGCCCTTCGATTAGGTAGCCAGCGCTGTGTTGGCTGTGATCCCCCTCACCGTTGTTCCCGGTCGGGTGATTGAAATCCGTTGCCGCGTCATAGACCAGCGGCCACTGGAACGTCCCGATGCGGGCGACTCCGCCTTGGCTCTCAAGGCGAACCGCTTTCGTCAATCGCAGAACTTCGGCGTAGTTGCCCGCCTGGATCAACAACCTGTCCCCAGCTACGGCAGACAAGTGGGCTTCACTCACGGTATCGAAGGGACACGCGGCAGTTCCATCCTCGCAACCTTGGTGGGCTACATCGACGTAGACGTCAGCGGCAACTGCGGTGTAGCCAACGCTCGTAGCAATCATGAGCCATAGCATCAATGCCCTCAGAGCAGTAGGCGAGATGAGCAGTGCCAGTATACGTGGCTTCTGCAACTGGATAGGAGACGTCACTGAAGCCCTCCTTCTCCCCCTAGTGGGCGAGCCGACACTCCTCAAGGAGTTTCACCAGACCACATCTCCAGCAAGAATGCAGGAAACCAGCATACAGCTCTTTCATTGTTGCGTCCACCGAATACCTCCGGTCTTGCTCTGAGACTGTCAGACGCTTCCTGATCGGCCGTAGTGACGTGCTCAGGAGGATGGACTTGGGGGTCCCTGTTTCGCGTGCTGATCCAGCAGGAGGCCGTGCCCGCCCCTCGCGATGCCGGCGGGCGTGGCTTTTTTCATGCGCATCGCAAGAAAGGAGCACGTGTATGCGTGCAAACCCATTCGAAAGCCAGCTCGAACGGCTGGCAAGAACACTCACCGAACAGTCTGGTGTCCAAGTCGTCTGCCAGGGCGACAACGCCTGGACCGACGGCACGCAAATCGTGTTGCCATCGGTACCTACACCGATGGACAGCGATCTTGAGAAGTGCCTGATTGGCTACCTGGATCACGAGATGGGCCACGTGGCCTTCTCGGATTTCGGGGTAGCCGAGCAGTTTGCCAGGAAGCACCCCGGCTTCGATGGCCTGCTCAATGTGATCGAGGACGCCCTCATTGAACGCCGGGCGATGGACCGCTGGCCGGGTGTCCGGCACAACCTGGACATGATGTTCCGCCAGATCCGCGGCCGGGTGGCTCAACTGATCCGGCAGCGCGGGCCGTTCGACCGCTTCTGCACGGCCGTGTACCTCAGACTGTCGCATCATGGCGACCTGATGGGGCTGGATCGTGAACTGGCCGGGTATGAAGACCTCCTGGCTCGATTTCCTCAGATCGGCACCACCCACGAGGCCGGCGAACTGGCCGAGCTGATCCTGCAACGCTGGCAGCAGCGTGCGGCTCAGCGACAGCAACGTCGACAACCTAGTCAGACTGGGCAATCCGAGAAAGGGGCGAACAGCAAGTCTGGATTGCCATCTTCATCATCCGGCCAGGAAAGCCAAGGTCCAGAGCAGGATACGGAGCAGCAGCCTGGTACCGATACTGACAAAGGCAAGGGAAACCCCGGATCGCAGGCGGATGGCACGAGCCAATCGGACTCCGCGAAGGCTGACGAAGCCGCGGGTACTCCTGGCGGCACAGACAGTTCCTCCGGGCAGCCCGCCCCGTCCACATGTGCTCAAACCGTCGACGGATCGGACTCTTCAATGCCCGGTCCTTCGGGAGGCTCAGGCTCTGGCGGCCTGGGTCGTTCGCTTATCGGAGAGGCCTTGGTGGAAGCCATCAATCAGGCAGTGCAGCATGCGGATTCCTCGCGGCAGTATCGGGTCTTCACCAAGGAGCATGACCGCATCGCGGTTGTTCCCACGGCGGCCGACAACGACGTACACACCCTGCTCGAGAACGGCCAGGACATTGTTCGTCGCCTGCGCCGGGGGCTCACCAACGCCCTTCGCTCGGCCGAGAAGCGATGGTGGCGCGAGGACCAGCTCCGCGGGAGCCTCTCGCCCCGTGCCCTGCACCGCCTGTGCATGGACCGCAGCGGCCTGGATGTTTTCCGCACCCGCTGCGTCGTGCAGGGGCAGTCCACGGCCGTGAGCATCCTGCTGGATGCCTCCGGGAGCATGACCACCCGCAAGATGGAAGTGGCCCGCAGCGCCGTGCGCGTGCTGCTGGAGGCCCTGGCGGATCTCAAGATCGCCGCCGAGGCCCTGACCTTCACCACCGGCAACGAGGTCAACACCACCCAGATCAGCCAGCTCAGCGGCCAGGATGCAAGCAAGCTCCGCGAGCGCTACGCCCGCCTGGCCAACCTGGAGATCGGGCTGATCTGCCGGTTCGGCGAGCCGGTCAAGGCGGCCCTGCGGCGGCTGCCGGGTGTCCGGGGCTCCGGGCTCACGCCCCTGGGCGAGGCCATGCAGATCGCGGCCGGCAGGCTGATCGCCCGGCCGGAGAACCGCCGGATCCTGCTGGTGCTCACCGACGGCAAGGCCGGCTGCGAGGGCTGCGGCGAGGCGGCCATGAACCACGCCCGGCATGTGGCCGGCCGTATCGCCCGGGCGGGCATCGAGCCGGTCGGCGTGGGCATTCTCGATGAGAGCATCCGCGAAGTGGTCGCGGATTCGATCGTGATACACCAACTCGAGGACCTTCCGGCTCAGCTCTGCAAACTGTTAGGCCGGGCATTACGAAAGGGGCTATGCCATGTTGGATAAGAAGATGGAAATGATGTTGAGCGTTGCGAACCTGCTGACGGAGGAAGATCTGGAGATGCTGCGGGCAGGTGCCACGGGAACAGTGGTGATAGCCGCCGAGGATGAGACTGACGAGCCGACGGAGTCAGAACAGGAGGCCGATCAAGTCGCAGAGGTGCTGGATGATGCGGCGGTCAATGGTACTGGCGTCCCATCCGCCGTCGATTCGGCTGGCCCGCCTCGATCCACAAGGACCACCAGGCAGATCCGCTCGCGCGCCCCACAACCTGCGATGAAGCGCGGCGAGTACGAACAACAGCGAACCCGCGAGTCGAAGATTTCGACTGCTTGCGTCGGCCGCGAGCGGGAGAAGCACGACTGGTGGCCGGTGAACACGGAACTGATCGGCCGCATCGGCACCGAGATCTTCACCGCAACCGTGGTGGAGAACGCCCAAGTCAAGAGCGGCCGCAGCCTGCTGATCACTTCCGGCTCGGCCAACGGCAAAGTCTGCCTCACCCCAACCCGTGCAGCCATCGAGGCCACCGAACACTGCCGCCAGGCCCACAACCTCGGTCGCGGCGGTGGCGTCACGAATGGATGGGAGTTCTGGAAGCCCAGGACGTGAATTCCCTCTCTCCTCCTTCCTCTCTTTCTTCGCGCCCGAAAGGGCGCTTCTTCTCATGAGGTAGCGAGAGCTCTATTCTCTTTCCACTCCCGCCAACCCGAACCTGCCCACCTCGCAACACCACAGGTAGATGCAGGCCAGCACCCGCTGGGGCGTCCAGTCCGGAAAAGAGCGCGAAACCTGGATGGCGCCTTTCTTCAGATGGCTCCGCAAGGCCTCGCGGCCATTCATGGCGGAGCCTGTCGGGACCATCGACCAAGCCGTCAGAACTCGCTTCAAGTAATCATCAATGATCGGCTCCGGCCGGTCGAGCCAGAACAGCGAGATCATGCTGGCAGACTGCGGCCCCACGCCCGACAGGGACAGAAGCGACTGGTACACCTGGTCGTCGGTCATCCTCGCCATCGGCGTCTGCCGGATATGGCGGATGAGGCTCAACAGCGTCTGGTATTTCCTGGCCCACGTGCTGCCCGAAATCGGATAGGTGAGGAACTGTTCGCAGGATACCGTTTCCGCAGCGGCCAGGCCTTTTGCGGTCCACGCTAACTTGATCACGGGATTGTCGTAGACACGCTTGTGGTAGTACCGCAGACTTGCGGCGGCGGCGATGGCCCGCGGCGTCCGGCGATTTCCTTCCATCTCGATCGCCTTCACCATCGTGCTGCAGCCGCCGCCCTGCGTTCTCGCCCAGCGGATCACCTCGGCGATATCTGCCTCCCACCTGCCAGCCAGCTCCGGCATGCACGCGAGGCGCAGCCGGGCCAGCGCGTAGGTGGCGATCTCGCGCGTGCACCGCTGGATGAGAATCGCCTCCATGCCGCGGTCGACGCCGGATTGGTTCATCTCCCACCAGCCGCCCTGCAGGCCGGGTATCTCCTGCAGGCGTTTGAAGAGCTTGAGAACGTCGAAGTTGATCATGACGCTCTCCTTTCACAGTTCCCGGCCGGCGGCGCCGCCATCATCACCTCCGCGACGGCTTCTGCCGGCGAGAGATCATCGGCATAAATCAAACGGTTGATCGCCCGGTAGTACACGCTCATCATGACCAGTCCCGCCTCCAGTGTGTGCTGAAACTGCCTCGCGGTCACACTTCCGTCTTCGATAGGTATGGATGCGTGCCAGGCCAGGAGACCATCGGCCATGTTCATGTTGATGGAGCCGACCGACCAGCCGAAATTGGCCCGGGTGATCAGTTCGGCAACCCGGACTCGTGAATCCTCCGGAATCCGCGATGGCAACCGAACGACGATCCCGAGCTGAGACGGTTTTTCGCTGACGTGAACAACGACATCGAGGGGTCCGTGCCGCGTGTTGATGCCAGTAAGCGCCGCCCGTTCGTTCTCATCGATTCTGGGGTCGAGATCCATCTCCCTGAGTGTCTCACAAGCTCTGTTGAAGATTAGATCAGTGTTCTGCATTGTCTTGCTCCTCCGTTTGTTTCTGGTTCCTATGTTCCTGCCAAACGCCACCTGCTGAGGGGAGGGCTCCGTGTTTGCCGGAGCCCTCCCGGCTAGTTGGTCATCCTTCAGCAACTCGGCTTACCGTTCGACCGGCCAAATTCACCCTGCGGACCGAACAGCCACTGATAGAGCCACAAGGCCTTTTCCGCCTCGTAGCGGGTGGGGACTAATCCTTCATGCTTGGCCTGGTTCGCCAGGATCCGCACATGATGCAGGTCTCTGGAAAGAACTGACTCGTTCGGCGGGCCGAAGTTGTCCTCGATCGGCCTGTTGCCCACCAACTGCTCCGGCGTCAACCGGCGTCTCATGGCGTTGTCGATTGGGGCATAGAGGATGATGATCGCGAAATCGTAGTGCCCGTCACTGATCAGATTCCTGGCCTTTGCCGCGATGTCGTGGGCTCCTGCCCGCCCCTGCGGTTCACCCCGACCGCCTGGACCGGCCGTTGGCCGTCGTACCGAGCCGGGTGCCGGGGGCTGCGGCATTGGCATCATCCGGTTCACCGGGCCGTGGCTTCCGTTCGTCCCGTTTCGCTTCACCTGAGCCTTTCGGTAAGCATCTCGAATCTGTTGACACTGCTTCGGCGACAGTACCGACCCCCCACCGGTCACTCCTGGAACATTCGCAGCAACACATAGACCAACAATCCATTCACTGGGAACACAGATATTCCTTGCCAGTTCACTAACCGTCATTGCCCCGCACCTCTCACTCTCCGACTCTCTGTGCATTTTGGTCTCCTCTAATATGGAACTTGGCGGTGCAGGGACACATGCCCTGCAATGTGCCGCCGTTACTTAGTTATGGCGGGATTATTTCCGTGGAACGTTTCTGGAGTACCTGTCACCCGGCCGTACCGGCATCTTCGCCTCACCGTTATTGGTCGAGTTGGCGGATAAAGCGGTGCCGATGCCGTTCGGCCCGGTTGCCAACCCTCCTTGGGCGTCCTCCCTCAGGCCTTTTCGGGCCTCCCGCCGGGCCGCGGCCTCTTTCTGGCGCTTCTCCTTCTGGTAGCGGGCCTTGGCCAGCCTCATGGCCCGCCAGATGTCCGCCTGGAAAGCGGCCACAAAGGCCGGGTCCCTAAACGCCTCCTTGCCCTCCGGATCGCCGCTCATCACCTTCTGGAGCCTTTCTTGGTAGTCCTTGGTCATTGCGAAACCTCCCACTGTTCAATGCGAGCCTCACGGCTGGCCCCTGGTCCTTGGGGGTACCCGTCACCGGCACCGGTGATCGGGTCCCACACTAACCTCAAGCCCAGAAACATGTTATGGAAAAGGGACTGGAATGATCGGCCCTGTATACAACGGCCTTATCGGGCGTTCCCGTCCGGACCGACGGCCAACCGGTCTCGGCAAGAACATCGGGCTTCACAGATCGTTTTCTTCAAAGGGTCATCCGCCCCCTTCATACCCGTAGCGCTTTCATCGTTGGCCAAGAGCCGGCCCGGAATCAGCCCGAGCCCGGCACTTCAGCAGGCCGGTCTCGGGAAAGAAGACTGGTTGGAGGTAGCAACCATGAATGCAATCGCGAAACGCCCAGGGAACGACTTGGGTACTGACCACATGTGTGGCACCGGGGGCGGTGAGGGTGATAGTGAAGCCGAGCCCTCCCCTCGCGCCCGGCTAGCCGTCTCGATCAGGGACAGCTTACATCGCTTGGCCGGCGTGCTCGATGAGCAGCAGGGCTCGGAGGAGTTCCGCCGCTGGCTGGACATGATGGCCCGTTTCCATAAGTACAGTTGGCAGAATGCGATGCTGATCGCAACTGCCAAGCCCGATGCGACGCTCGTCGCCGGTTTCACGAGGTGGAAGAAGCTCGGCCGGTCGGTCCGCAGGGGCGAGAAGGCGATCCGCATCTTCGCTCCGTGCCCGGTGCAGCGGCGCCGCGTGGATGAGGCCGCTGACGCAGAGGCCAAAGACAAGGAAGCCCCAGCCGTCTATTTCAAGGCGACCTGCGTGTTTGACGTGTCGCAGACCGAAGGGGCCGAGTTGCCGGATTTCGATGTTCCGGAAGTGCAGGCGGACGCGGAACACCTGCTGCGGGCCGCCGAACAGGTGGCCGCCGGCCGGGGGATCACTGTGAAGTATTCATCGCTGGGCCAGGGGCATTACGGAGTCAGCCGTGGCGGCACGGTCGAGATCGACCCGTCCCACTCGACGGGCCAACAGGTAAAAACACTTTTCCATGAGGTCGCTCATGAACGCCTCCATCAAGCCCCCGACGGCAAGCGGAGCCCGGATATCACCCGCAGCGTCGCCGAGCTGGAGGCAGAGTCCGTCGCCTACGTGGTTTGCCGGTACTTCGGACTGGACGTCGAACTCCGCGCCGGCCGGTACATCAGCATGTGGGGAGGAGACAGCAAGGCCTTGGCGGGCAGCCTGTCGCGAATCAGCGAGACGACCAAGGGGCTGCTTGAGGAGATGGAGGGGGCTATCGGCAGTTCAGACGGACAATTCGCCACTGACTCGCCGCTTGCTGCTGGTCTGCCCAAAGATCAGGGCACGCGCCAGGCAGCTTGAACCAAGCTCACAGACCGCTGTGCTGTAAACACCGCATCCACACGTGCCGTGAAGTCCACATCCGCTCAGCCAGCCCTGCCTTCGGCCAGCCGATCGGCCATGGAGATGATCAGTTCGCGATGAGCGAGCTTGTTCCGCCAGTCTAGTGGAATACCGTCGTCGCCGTAGTACGCCCCGGCGAGCTGCCCGTAGACCGCGCCGGTGGTATCGGCATCGTCGCCCAGGTTCACCGCCAGCAGGCAGCCTTCGCGAAACGAACTGCTCCGGTCGAATGCCCAGAGAGCCGCCTCCAGCGACCGAGTCACATGGCCGGTGCCTTTGATCAACGGCGGTTCTCGGTCACGAAACGATCCCGCGGCCACCTCATCGATCTCCGGACAGAGCGGGTGCCCTTCCCAGTAACCCGGCACGGGGCAGTATCTCGGCGAGGTCAGCAGCTCCTTGGTTGCCCCTTGAACGGCCCCGACGATGAGAGCGGCCAGGTAACGGCAGGCATCGACGCACGGCCGGGCACCATGCGTGGTCCGTGAGCTCTCCCCAGCCCGCTCAATCGCCTCGACCGGGTTGTTCGCGAAGAACAGCGGCACCGGGGCCAACCGCATGATGGACCCGTTCCCGGCGGACCTCTCGTTCTCTGAGCCGCAATAGGGTTGACCCGTTTGCTCGAAGCGACGTAGCGCTGAGCTGGTTGTGGTGCCGATATCGAAGCACTCACCGGTGCTGCTCAAGTGCCCATCCCGCCACCATCGCACGTAACGCCGCAACCGGTCGACCGGGTCAAAGCCGCGGCACTCGATCAGGCTCTCGGCCAGGCACAAGGCCATGGAGGTGTCGTCCGTCCACTGGCCGGGTTTCAAACAGAACGGCCCGCCGCCGACCATGTCGTCAATCGGTTCGAAATCGCCCGGCCGGTTGAACTCCAGTGTGGTGCCCACGGCATCACCGGTGGCAAGCCCAAGCAGGCTGCCGCGGATGCGACTGATACGATCCACAGGAACACCTCCTTACTGGTCGGTTTCGTGACCGAGGCTCGCCCAATTGAGCACGAAGCTCCGTTGTTGCTGCGTCTGCGGAGAGGGTTGTGCGTGGAGGTACGGGTCGTGTGAGCGTAGCTCCGTGAGCCGCTCGATGGCTTCGGCTCCTGACAGACCGTGTCTGACCAGCCAGCAACCAATCACGGTTCCGGTCCGGCCATGACCGCCCCAGCAATGGACGTACACGGGCATCTTCGCGGCGATTGTCGCGTCGATGGCGTCAAGAGTTGCCCGCATTTCCGTCGTGGTGGGTATGCTGCAATCAGGAATCGGGTATCGAAAACAGCGGACGAAGACTCGTCTTTCAGCGGCCATCTGGACAAGAAGATGTTCATAAGGCACGAATGGCTTTTCATCGAGGTTGGTCTCATCGGCCTCCATCAGGTTGACCACGCAACGGATTCCAGCTCCCAGAAGGGCCTGGATTCTGCGCCGGTGTTCCGACAGATCGATATCACCCGGGTAGCATCCCGCCAGAAGGATCGGAGGTTCAACCCACCAGGACTTGGCAAACGGCGGCCGCATCGCGGACCACTCCCGTACAACGGTTCAAGCCGGCTGCGACCCGGCCCCAGGGGCATGATAACGCCTATCTGCCCGGTGGAAACCCTGTCTCCATGAATTGGCAGCCCCCCTTGCGCCCCTCACCTGTCCGCGCTATGCTGGATGGGTGGCGACGAGAAGGGAGGTGTCCGATGACGACGTTGCTGAGGAAGCTGCTGGTGTTGGCGGTTGTGGGGGCCGTGTTGGTATTGGCAAGCATCTACGAGGTCGTTCGCTGGCTGACGCACCTGGGTGTGCCTGAGATGGCGGGTCGGGTGTCGGAGCGTTACCTCACTGGCACCACGATCGCGGTCGTGCTGGCTCTGGTTTTTCTGCTGAGATCAGATCGACCGGTTCGGCGTCGGTATGACGAACCAGAAGAGCCGCCGTGCTGGCAGTGCCGGCCGGGGCGGTATCGCGACTGGCGGAGGCGGTGATGAGGTTTGTGTTGGTGCCCAGCCACACGTGGGCACCAACCCACGGAGGGGATTCAAATCGAAACAACTCATCCTGCACAACCGTGCACCGAACTCGACATGTGTATCCGGCGGCTGCGTGAGGAGCCGCTGCCGGTGGTTACCAGTCCCGCTACCGTTGCCCGGCTGTTTGCCGATCTGGCCCGGCGCGACCGGGAGACGCTGTGCGTCGGCTGTCTGGACACGCGTAACCGGCTCATTGATCGGCGCACTGTCTTCGTCGGAACGTCAGACATCGTATCCATGCACCCGCGTGAAATCCTGCGGACAGCCTTCCTGACCATGGCCACCCGGATCGTAGTCGTCCACCACCACCTGTCCGGTATCCCGACGCCGAGCATGGACGAGATCGCCACGATGGAACAACTCGAGAAGGCCTGCCGGATCGTTGGGATCGAGCTTCTGGACCATGTGATCATTGGCCAGGATGGGCGTTTCTGGAGCTGGGCCAACGAAGAGCGGCCGCGCTGGTTGTCGGAAACGGCCAGCAGGTCAATTGGTCCAATTGCAGCCGAGGACCGGGGGTGATGACGATGACTGAAGCTGAAACATGGGGCTCTTTCTCAGAACTTGACCTGGAGGATATCGCCGAGAGTCCGTTACGGCCATCCGATGCGGAGACGGAGGAGCCACCGAGTGACTTGCGAGTCGATGAAGACCTCGCGGCCACCATCGCCCGCCTGATCCGCACTCACCCGGCAGTCCGCCGGGCGGTGTTGGGGGTGGTGATGAGTTGTCCGAACACACGGTGGGACATCTGAGCACCTGGCGGGCCAGTCCAAGACAAGACCTCGCCAGGCGCCAGGACTTCCTCGCCGCATAAATCCTAATTCGTGGACAATTCAGGCTGTCTTCCTGGTTTGTCGTGAAGATGCACCTTCGATTTCGTGCCGCCATTGCCAAGCCCGTAAACGCTCAAGGGTATGGCCTTAATGCCGGTTGTCGTGCTGGCAATGACTTTTCCAGTGACTTGATCACCGTCGAGGATGTAAGTACTCGGCGACAGAATCTGCCCGCATCTCGCCATCGTAGCCTCCAAGGTGCTGAGGATAAGGCCGGGGGCCTTCAGCCTTGCGAGGGTGATTGTCCAAGGCATGGGGACGGCGAGCAGCAGTGGCTGATCCTTCAACGAAGGAACGTGTTCTGCGATCAGACTCTGCAAAAGGTTTGGCCTGTAGAGCAGATGCCCCACGCTTTCAAACCTGCCTCGGGACCGTACAACCGCACCCACATCTGCGATCGATTCGATCGACGAACCCATTTCTTCCGCCACGGTGTTTTCATATGCGATGCGTGTGACTTCATCTGCGTCGATACCCCACGTCTGGAACATGGCCTTGGAGATATGGTGGATGGTCCTCCCCTGATCGATTGCCCAGTAGATGGCCAGATCGGGCGTGATCTGATGGCGGAATGCAAGCTCTGTCTGATTGCCGACGTTATCTTCCATATCCGCTGACCGAACGGCGAGGAAAAGGTTGGGCCGAATACCCTCAAAGCTAGCCTCTTTCCTTCCTCCCACGGCTTTCTCGAATTCCTTGAGAAAATCATCTATCAGCACCTGCTCCCGATCTGGCTGGCATTGAATCCTCCTGAACAGGTTACCCAGATACATGCCGCAATCGCCGTGACCGGCAATTCGAATCTGGAAACCAAAACCATGGGGACTCATTTCCCAATCTGGATGCCCATCTCGGATTCTCGATGCAATCTGTTCCATGAACAGCTTCTCGTTCCTCTGCATTTCTGATGCTCCTTCCGCTTGCGCGGCCTGATTGAGTTGACCGGCAGCCATCAACAGCCGCCGCTATCAGTCAAGTGGCGGAAAGGTTTCCTGGAAAATTGCCTTTCCCGAGCCAGAATGCCCTCTGAAGACCGGTCACACAGACTGTCCACCACTTTGGGCAGGCGGGTGTTTTTCGGGAAAGTGGATGTAGGTGGCACGGCCGTCGGGAGATTCCGACATCGAGACTGATGGCTCCCCGACGGAGAAGCCTTGGGGGCATGGGTCCCATAGACGCGTCTACGTTGCGAAGGTTAACGCCGATCAGGGGTCGCTCGTCCCGATAAGCGGATTTATGTTGCAGAGGTTTCTGGGGCCTACAACGGCCTCCCTCTCGTCTTACCAAGACCTGTAGGCCTGCCGCTCCTTCCCGAGTGTCAGCCATAACTATCTATTCTGCAATATGATAGGTGTACATTGGCCCAGTGGCCCTCAGACGGCCGGAGTTGCACTTGAATCCCAACATCAAGTCTGATAGAATGAAATCATTGGTGCGGGACTCTCATGGCGTGGTCGAGAGGTGCAGATGACCTTCGGCGAGAAGATTCAGGCCCTGCGTGCTGCGAAGAACCTGACCCAGCGAGAACTTGCTGACACGGTCGGGATCAACTTCACGTACTTGAGCAAGATCGAGAACGACAAGCTTGCGCAGGACCAGTTCCCCCGGGAGGACACGATCAAGAAGTTGGCCGAGGCGCTAGGGGCCGATGTCGACGAGCTGTTGCTTCTCGCCAAAAGGATTCCCGATGCGATCAAGCAACGGGTCATCCAGAACCCCGATGCTTTTCGAAAAATGGCGTCGCTCGACGATGAGACCTTGAACCGGATGCTGAGGGACCTCGACAAATGAGCGGCGCGCCTCACGGGTACATGCGAACCAAGACCATCGATGAGGTGACCGCCGCGCGGATCCGGGAGTACGAGGCGAAGACGGGCACGATAGTGTCACTCCCGGTACCCGTTGAAAAGATCGTCGAGCAGGTCTTGGGGTTGAGTTTCGACTGGGACGAAATCGACGAGCACCCCGGAGAACAAATCCTGGGCGGCCTCGTCGCGGAGAAGCGGAAGATCGTTCTGAACGAGAAACATCTCGAGCTGTTCCAGCAGAAGCCGGGCATCGAACGCAGTACCATTGGCCACGAGGCAGGCCACTGGGACATTGATATCGACCGCGGCAGCCTGGGACATCCGACCTTCGAAGGCTTCGGGATCAGGGCTTGTTCCGTCAATCGGCATTCGCGGAAGTCGGACTTGATGGTCGAGGTGTTGAACAGGGCTCTGAGCGATGAGCGGTTCCGGAAAATCCACAAGCAACTCACTTCGGGGGAGGACGCCCCGGAAGTGCGGAGCGCGGTCGACCGATACCAATCGTCCCTCCTCATGCCGGAGTGGCTGATGCGGGAAGCCACCCGCCGCTACGATCTGACGACTTGGCCGGCGCTCTACAAGTTGGCGGACGAGGCACAGGTGACAATCTCGAACCTGACAGTTCGTCTTCAGCGACTTGAGTTGCTGTACATCCCGGAGGGGTCGAAGAAGCTGTACCGGAACCATGACGAGTTCATTGGCCAGAGCCGGTTGTTTTGAGGTTTTTTTTGCCGACCATGTTGATGTTGGAATGCAACATCAACATTGCTCAGTAACGGACTAATTGAGTGAGTCGTGAAGGTTGGCGCGACGTCACGGAGGATGCTGTTATGCTTTCGGAGGTACAACACCCATTCGGTGAGTTCCTGCGACACACCGCCATCGCCCTGGACATCTCTCCGGAGCTCCGGCGCAAGGCAATCGCCGAATACGAAGACGTCGGCAAGTGGCTGGACGCAGATGATTCCCCACTGCGGCCTTACCTGCCACGAATCTATCCCCAGGGATCATTCCGCCTGGGAACTGTGATCAGACCACTGACCGACGAAGATTACTGTGACATCGACTTGGTCTGCTGGCTTCAGATCCGCAAGGAACACATCACGCAGCGAGAACTCAAGGCGCTGGTAGGCGACCGGCTCAAGGCGCATCCCACTTATCGGCGCATCATCGAAGAGTGTCGTACGTGCTGGACGTTGAAGTTCGACGACGACTTCCGAATGGACGTTCTGCCGTGCATACCCGACACAACTCGTCTGCCCGACGGCATCCTCATCACGGACAAAGAGTTGTTCCGGTGGCTTCCGAGCAATCCCATCGCATTCGCAGAGTGGTTCAAGGAACGAATGAGGGTCGAGCGTGAACGTTTGTTGATCCTCGCGAACAAGGCCAACGTCGAGAACGTGCCCGACTGGGATATGAAGACTCCCCTGCAAAGAGCGGTCCAGCTCTGCAAGCGCCATCGGGACCTGCGGTGCGAGTTTGAGGATGAAGACCTGAAGCCGTCGTCCATCATCATCACGACACTTGCGGCCAAGGCGTACGAGAACGAGTCTGACCTCCTCGACGCGATGGAGAAGATCGTCAGGACCATGCGCGATCACATCCAAGTTCGCGACGGCATATACTGGGTCGAGAACCCCGTGAATCGCATCGAGAATTTTGCAGGCGGCTGGAACGAAGACCCCCGGAAGCGCAGAGTGTTCTACGAGTGGATGGACACGCTCGAGGCCGACTTCGACGCGGCCCTGGCGGAGCGTGGACTGCACAAGGTAAAGACGGTGCTGGCTAACTCATTCGGACGCGGCCCCGTCGAACGAGCGTACCACGTGCTGGGTGCCGACGTGCTGACCGCGCGCGTCGGCGGCAAGCTGTCGGTTACCCCCACGACGGGATTGCTCACGACTGGTGCGGGAATCCCCGTGGCCAGCCACAGGTTCTTCGGCGATGCTCACGACTAAGGCGAAGCCCATCAGTCTCACTGTTCAACGCCTGTGGCTAGACAGGCTCTGGCCCCTGTCCCAGAGCTACGTCCGCCGGGGAGGTGTGTTGTACTGGACCGGCGCCCTCGTGCCCACGGCCGTGAGTCAGACGTACACCCTCGGTATCGAGTACCGCCTCCCCAAGCACCCGATCGTGAGGGTCGTCACCCCCGCACTGGGGGTGCCACGTGAGCAGTACCACGACGTACACCGTTACAGCGACGGAAGGCTGTGCCTTTACTGGCCCAACGGAGAAGAGTTCGACGTCGGCATGCTGCTGGCGCGAACCATCGTGCCGTGGGCCGTCGAATGGTTGTTCTTTTACGAGATGTGGCTTGCTACCGGAACGTGGATGGGCGGAGGCATCCGCATGAAGAAAGGCGAAACTCCTGATTTGAGAGGATTTGCTGCATGACCGCACGAGATGATGTGACCACCGCCGCACCACTTCCGGGGAAGCACGACCCCCTCACTCTTTCACATTGCCTGGAGGACACCGCGAAGTGGTGGTGGGGAGCATCGCTGATTACCAAGCTCGTAGGCTTCGTGGCAGGTCTCATCGGTATCGTCTGCCACTGGAACGGCTCCCCGTATCTTCTCGCTGCAGTCGCCGTAATGGCCGAAGTGTTCCAATTCAGGTCGGACGCGATCAGGGGACCGGCCCAGTGGCTGAAGCGCAAGGTCGAAGACTATGACTTCATGGGATGGGCCCTGCCAGAGCGCCGACTGGCCGATGTTGTGGCCGCCTGTCCAGGTGCCGCGAGAAAACGATGCTTGCGGTCGCAGAACGAAAAACACTCCACCGCGTACTTCGCAAGCCATGAGCCACCTGGCACGCATCGGGCGCTTGAGAACCTGATGGAGTCCGCCTGGTACAGCAAGCACCTCTGCGTTTCCATGATCTGGTGGTGCTCAGCGGCAGTGGTTCTCACTCTGATCGTGGCAATCATCACACTGCTTTGGACTCTTAATACTTCCGTGACACCATCGACGCACACTGCGATTGCCCAAGGAGTCACCGCAGCGCTCGTCCTGCTCTTTTCGCTCGGCCTGATTAGGTTCGTGATCGCATTCCACCGCTTCGCGAAAGCTGCCGCAAGCACTGATGATTCCTGTGCAGCACTACTCAAAGACAAGGCACGGGTGGATCACAAAGAGGTAATCCGGCTGCTCCACGAGTACCAACTAGCCCGCAACTCCGCCCCGGCGATTCCAATGTGGGTGTGGAGGCGGAGAGAGCAAGACCTGAATACGTTATGGGCACAGCACCGCACGGGACTGCCAGCACCGCAGATAGTCGAACCAGGTCTATGACCGCCGCCGTTTCAGAGACGATTGAGGAGACAATGCCAAGGACGATCGCGCAAGGCTTTCAAAAGCTACGAGAGAATCTGGAGATCTCCGACCTCCAGGCGGCAACGGTATCGATGCGGCAGACGAATGTCCGCGAGGCGATCGAGGTCGAACTGAAGGTCCTCGATTCATTTCTGACCGGCTCCTACAAACGGAACACGATGATTGCGCCGTTGAAAGAGGCCGATGTCGACATCTTCGTGGTCGTCGATCCCTCGTATTACAGCGAGAGCGGACAGGCGCTACTGCTCGATCGCGTCAAGAGGGTCCTCAAGGCTACTTATCCGCTGTCGCCTCGCATCAGCCGCAGCGGGCAGGCAGTGACAATCACCTTCACTGACTTTCAGGTAGATGTCGTTCCGGGGTTCTATCGAAGCGGCGGAGGCTACCTCATTCCAGACTCCGCGGCCAGAAAATGGCTGTCGACCGATCCCAACCGTCACATAAGCATGTGGAGCGACGCCAATGCCGCGCACGGAGGGAACTTGGTGCCTCTCATAAAGATGGTGAAGGGTTGGAATAAGATACACGGCGACCTTCTGAGGTCATTCCATCTCGAGACGCTGGTACTGGCCTCACTCCAGAATGTTCAGATCTCGAACTTGTGGTCAGGCGCTCGGTATGTCTTTGACACGCTCCGCACGGGTGTTCGGTACACTCTCCCGGACCCAGCGGGCTACGGCGGCAACATCGGCGGCTATCTCACATCAAGTACCTTGACTGATGTGATAAGCCGCCTTGAGTCTGCGTACAGCCGCGCTGTGTCGGCCGAGCAGCTCGATGCCCAAGGCAAGACTGCGCCCGCGTTTGACAAGTGGCGGCTTGTGTTTGGTGACTACTTCCCTGCGTATGGCTAACGGTGTACGTCGCTGCTTATGGCTGCTGCATGTCACGGCCTCGGTAAGGCTACAGGTCTTCTGCGCCTTGCAGCGAGGCAACGGCGCTTCGGCCCTCGATCATGGGGCCAAACCGCCACCGCACGACGTGGCATTTTCTTGTCAACACGTCCTGACCAGGCGGGCTTTCATTCGGAAGTACGTGGCCCTGGAGTACCCGGTCGCCACGATGAAGCGATCGATTCTCTCCTGCTCTGAGCTCAGGGTCGACTCGTACTGCAAGGCCACCAGGCAGGCCAGATGTGGATCGGGAAGAATCATCTGAAGCAAGCTGTTGCGCCAATCGGAAAGGCCGGCGCGTCGTAGCTGTGACCCCTTGCAGTAGTGCCGCATGGAGAGCGCCTTGACGTACGGTATGACTCGCGCGATGAACTCGTACACTTCCCGGTCCTGAAACCACTCGCCCACCCTGCGATGCACTTCGTGGTTCGATGGATCGAAATGCAGGATGATCGCCCGGTCCTCCAAAGCACGGACGTTCGGGTTCACTGTACGCCACTCGTTGGCGATCAGGATGACGTGGGCGGTGGTCGCAAACGACGCCGGTATCTCGCGTGTATTCATCGTGAGATTACTGAGCCACGTGATTCGCTTGGTTCGCTCCGTGTTGCAGAGCGGCTTGAGAAGGCGCACGCAATCGGCATCGGCGTACAGCTTGTCCAGGTCGTCCAGCACAACCGGCCGGTTGCGGTGTTCCCACAAGTGCCGATACAGCCCGTAGGGCTGCATATGCCCCTCGACGTAGAGTACCTCTTGGCCCGTTGCGGCGTCCTTGGCGTCGGCCGATGAAGACATGCCCAGGGCCCGCTTCACGCCCTCGCTCTTTCCCGTACCGTGCCGCCCGAGCAGAAGCACCAGGCCCAGTTCACCCGCCGAGAACTTGGCCAGGTACAGGTCGAGCTGCGAGTAGGTGGTCAGGCAGATGACTTCTCGGGGCAGCTCGGCTGGTCGTTCTCGCTTACGCATGGATGACTCGGGGGCCGCGGAGCATAAACCGTGAGACTTTGAGACTGCGATTCGTAACCAGCTGTCGCTGTCGTACTTGCCACGTCTCATCGAGTCTCAAATCTGAATTCGCGTGATACTTCCGGTAGCAACAAACGCACCCTGTGAATCAACGGCCGAACGCCGTGCATTCGATTCGCCTTCTGAACTTATCAGGGTTCAGCCCGGCAGCGAGTAATGCTCGACGCCAACTGCCGTAGCATCCCTTCGCTGCCCAGTACAGGTGACTGTCGTCCTCAAGAACAGAAGTGGCGTTCAGCATCCGATGTTCGCGGACGCGGGCCTGAATAGCCTGGAGCACTTGTCCTCCCAAGTCTGAACGTCTCAGCCCTCCACGCACAGGCACGGGTTGCATCGGCGTGTTGTCCGCGATATCGGGGCTGGCGACAGTGTGTCGTGTCAAATCGATCCCGGCGGCCAGCAGGGCAGAACGCCATGACCCGAACACCCTCGTGCCGGCGTCCGCCAGTGATCTCGGTCGGACAGCCCGACTCCTCAACGGTTCGTTGTTCAGCGCCCGCTTCAGAATAGCCTCGATGATCCGTTCCCTCGTCCACGAGGGCGTCCGCTTCAGTTTCGCGGGATCGACTCCCGCTGCGACCACGGCCTTGGTCCACGATCCGAAGTGGCGACGCGCTGCGTTTACGAGGTGGGCATACCTCCGATCGAGCTCCGCCGGACGTAAGGGGCGTCGTCTGCGGGAGAGAGCCCGGATAGTGGTCAGTATCCTACATGGTCGCCAGTCATCATTCGCCCGCGTCCGATCAGGCGGGATACCTGCCGCCATGACCGCATTGCGCCATGAACCGAACACCCGTGATCCGGCCTGGTAGAGGGCTTGGCCGACGGGTTGCTCGCCGCCAAGATTGAGCGGCATGCCCTCCGCCTCGCGCCGAAGGATCTCCCGGATGATGTGCTCGCGCGTCCATTTGACCATGTCGCTACCCTTTCGCGTCCGCAATGATCGCCTCGAACCTCGCGACGATCTCTGGGTGGTGCTGATCCAGATACTCACGAATCCGGTTGTTCGTGAGCAGCGAACGGGCGTAGATGGCCAACCTCAGCAGGTCGACCGTGTACTGCTTGTACAGGCGCGAGTAGAAGTCGTGCTTCTGCTCCGCATCCGCGAGTTTCTTGAGCAGATCGTCCTTGCGCTTGGCTGTCTTGTTCCACGGATCATGTTTGCGCCGCCGGCGCAGGTCGCGCAACGGAGGTGGCGTCTTCAGGATGAGGCTGCGCACGAAGGGGAGACTCCAATCGTTATAGCTCTCCATCGCCGTCAGGATCTCCTTCTGACGCGGCGGCTTCACGTGCGTTAACTCCAACGCGCAGGTCCGCGTGATCTTGCCATGATCGAATTCTGCCGCTACGTCAGGATGAAGCTGTTTCAGCAGCGTCTTTTTCATCCGGTGACCGATGCCCGAAAGCCCCAACGCTGCCGCGATCGTCTGCTCATCCAGCTCCTCCAGAGACCTTTCGATCATCCGATTTTCCTGGACGGGCGAGACCCGGTTGACCATGCGGTTGCCGGTGAAGGCCTCGCGACGTTTACCCAGGATGCACGGCACGATCTCGACCCCGAGTTCGAGCAAGGCCCGGTAGCGCTGGGTACCGTCCAGAATCAGGAAGCTCTCGCCGTCCGGGTAGACAACGAGTGGTTCGATCAGTCCGATGGCCCGGATGCTGGCGAGTATTCGTTCGTACTCCCGCTTGCTTACCTTCCGTTCGCGCAGCGGCCGAAGGGTGATGATCGGAACGTCAAGCGATTGAGAATCGTCCATGGTTCTATGTCCTTCACGAGAAGCGGCGGCTCACTGGGCTACCGCGACGTTGTAGGTCCCGGCCAGCTCTGGGCGTTCACCGAGACCCTCGGCTTGCAGCAGTTCCAGAAGAGCTGCGTCCTGCCGGAGAATCTCAATGCCGTCCAGCAACGCGAAGAGACGGCTTTCCTTTCCCTGCGCTTCGCGCACGTACGATTCCTTTGCCTGCACGGTATTCGCGATGTCATTGGTAAGAGTGGCGACGCTGTAATCAGCTGCGGCTTCGCGACCTCCTCGCCGCTTGCGTCGGTCCATCCGGGATCTGAGTATCGACCGCGCCCGCGCGAAGTTCTGAGAGTTGACGATCCCACGGTCAAACGCATCCATCAGCACATTCTGTATGCCAGCGTCGTCGGTACTAGCGACCAGGACGGCGAAGGAGATCGGAAACACCTCCTGCTCCACACCCTGGATCAGTCGCTCCTCGCCGTTCTCCACCAGGCGGATGTACTGCCGGATGTATTCCACAGTGCGGCAGGCCACCTGGGCGATTTGGTCGAAGTCCCAGCCTTCGTCGTGGAGGTTCTTCAACTCCCGGGCGAATTCCATTGTGCCGGGGCGGCTTCGCGCCAAATTCTCGACGAGCGACTCAAGGTAAGCCTGCTTGCGGGTACATGTGACGATCTCGGCGCGGATATGCGTGTTGCCGAGTCGCTTCTGGGCAATCAGGCGGCCTTCCCCGCAGATCAGCTCGTAGCAGCCGGTCTTGGCCAGGAACTTGTCGTTGACACGAATGTCCTTGAGCTGGCCATTGGCCTCAATGCTTTGCACGTTGAGCGCGAACTGCGTTTCGTCTCGGGTGCGCGAGTTGATGACCTTGATCTTGTCGATAGGTACCATTTCTCGCCGGCGATCTTTCATAAGCAGGATCGGTGCGTTTTCCATCAGGACCTCGCTAACTGGAAGATGAGTTCCAACCCATGATGGCCGTACATGTCGAGTCGCGATTCCGAAGAACCGAACAGGCGGATGCCGTGCTCTTCCACGAGGAGACGCGGCAACGCCAAGTAACCCAGGATCTGCGGGCCCTTCGGGCCGGTGACCGGCACACCCAGCGTGATGTCCACCGTGCCTCGTACGTCCGGCCGGAAGTACCAGTACTGGTTATAGCCGTGAGGAACCGGCACGGAAGGCTGAATCAGGACCGTAAACTTGCGGTTGAGCACGAGGAAGTCATCATAACTCTCGACCTCCTGTATCTGGCCTCGCAGCCGCGACTCGACCTCCGTCTTCACCTGGGCAAGTGCAATCCGGAACACCTGCTGGTAGGCCATGTCCAGCGACGTGAAGTGCTTGGCGTACGTCGAAGGAGAGGGGGCTGCCGCATCTGCCTTTACCAGCGATGGCCGCAAGAATTCATGTTCCCGGAGAAGCCGGTCCAACTGCTCCAACATGAACTCCGGCGTGTACCTGAGCGCTGCCTGCGCGAGGACGCGTTGAGCATGGTCGAAGACCGCTTGTTCCACGATCGGGTCGAACGCGTCGCCCGTTCGAATCCATTCGCCCTTCGGATTCTGCCGCGTGGGCGTCTTGAGTTTCTGGCTTGTCTTGTTGTACACCAGCGTGCCGATATACAACTCGTTCATCAGAATCCGACGGACCTTCGCGCCGTCCCATGTGCCTCCGCCGGGCGATGGAATGCCATCGCGATTCAGCCCCTCGGCGATACCCCGCAGGCTCCGGAGGGTCTCGGTGCACTCGCGGAAGATTCGTTGCACCACGGCTACCTGTTGGCCGTCACCCGACGCCAGGGTGACACGCTGGTTCTGGATGCTTTTTCGCTGGCCGACCGCCAATACCTGAACGGGCTTTCGGGCCTCATCGAGCAGCATGCGATGAAACCCATAGGGTGGCTTGCCGCCGGCCCAGTAACCCTGCTGGGCGATCTTCACGCAGCCACGAAATACCTTGTCGCTCAGCTCCTTGCTGTACTGGGCGGCGCGAAACCGCTCGAACTGGACGTAGACCTGGTACAGCTGATCGTTCGGTTTCGGCTTGCCGAGCGTCGTGTAAATGACCTGCTTGCCGTGGCGTTTGCAGTCGGCGCTGTACGTAGCCGACAGGTCGATATCCTGGAAGCGACCCCAGCGGCTGACATCCAGACACAAAACAAAATCAAAGTCTTTGCGCTTCGTGACCCAAGCATCCATCATCTCGTTAAAGCCGTCTCTGCCTTCCGCCGTCAGACCCGATTTACCGCGATCAGCGAACTCGTGGATGATCTCCACGCCGTTCTCGCGGGCCCATTGCTGGACCTGTTCTTGCTGGATGGCGACGGAGTTCTCCTGCCGATCCTGCGCTGAATGGCGGTAGTAGGCCACCGCGCGGAATCGCGGCATTGGGGGCTCGGCACCGGGGTTTTCCCGGGCCCACCACGGACGCTGGTTGTCATCCGTCGACTGGCTCATTCGTATCTCACCGGCTTCTCGGGTTAGGTATGAGCGTAAGTGCCCGCCCACCGGAGCGGTCGGCCCCCGAGCCGACCTCCGTTACGCGACGGTTATCGACCGTGTCCGATCAGCCCCGTCTATTCTGACATATGCCTGTGCGACGGCGCGATAGGTTACGGTGCGATTTCGGTGGGATTGTGGGCTACTACAACCGCTCCAGTATCAGCCCGTAACGTCCACGGTTGCTTCCATCGATTGCTGCGGCCAGGTCGCCCATGCCAGCTTCTCTCAGGCGGTTTCTCAGATCCCGCACGACGCTTCGCACGGCCGCGTCGGATCGGCTTTCAGTCCAGACCTCATCGAGGAGGTCTTCTATCGGGATGTACCGATTCGGGCGACACGCGAGAGCCTCGAAGAGCTGAAACGGAAGCGTGAAGCCCAAATAGCATGTCCGCCCGTCCCAGTTGATGGAAAGGGTTCCCCGATCTGCGATCAGGCGGCCAGAGACATGATCAAGTACTGTGGCGGGGTAATGACGATTCTGGAGGGAAGCGACCGGGCAGGTGGGATCGGAGGTCCTTACAAAAGCAAGGATGTCATCGGCGCATGCTGTGACGATGGCCTTTGCGGCGTCACACCGATCGACGATTTCGAGAAGGCGTTTTTTTCTTCGTCGTTCATGGGAGTCTCCAAGTTACCCCGCACGGGAGCCAGTCGGAGCCGGTGCACGCGCACACGCACGACCGACAGGCTCTCAGAGTGGGCGTATTCATGAATAGTATTCCCAAACCGACGCCTGGACCGCGATTCGACCTCTCAGCATCTTCGCCTCGACCTCTGCGAGCTAGCTGGTGATCTGGGTTACGAGACCTACCTGCTGGGCAATGGGCGTGTAGAGGTCAACGTTTGTGGCTGGTGTGCTGATCGTGATGAGGAGGGCGTATCTGGTGCGCTTCTCTACGAATCCCAGGTGCTTCCGTTCGCGCCACCAACCGGTCACAGGGAAGACAGCGACCTGGCCGCACTCCGCAACCTCAGCAGCTGGAGCAATCCACCAGTCGGAGTGGATAGACCCTCGAGTCCTGAGGCGGGACCCGATCACCCAGCCTATCGGATCTCCCGTCGGTGGTCGTTCCTCTTCTTCTTCCCACTCCTGGCTGCTGACGCGACGGCGAAACGTCACTTCATTCTCAGTCGGGCCGCGAAGGGCAAACCGCAACCCGTGTGAGGCGTACCGAAACTTCTTGCCCCAGCCTCGACCGGCCGGACTGGGTTCGATGAAATAGGAAAGCGTGATGCGAACCGTAGCCAATTGGTCATGCAATTGCCGCAGAACAGCCTTGGGCCACGGCAGCGAATGGAGCATGAAATGGTTCGTCTTCGTGTCGGTTCCGTCAAGTCGAAACGGTTGGATGCTCCCCTGATGGACAAGCGAGACGTTATTCTCCACAGTGTGTCGGGCGAGTTCGAGGTCAGGCACGCCATACCCGAAGCACCGCAGCCTGCGATGGCGGTCGGCCTCAAGTGTACCGGGCACTTGCCGCAACATCTCATCGGTCCATGCCGCAGAATGCACGAGTAATCCGCGGATCGTCTCAGGCCACAACTCAGGGTAGTCAGCCATCAGGATGGCTCCGAGGCGAGCCGCTTGTGCCGTCGCAGCGCTGGTATCGCTCGTCCAGGTCAGCAGGCGGCCGGTTCTGTCCAACGTTGTTGTAAGAAGCGACAGATCGCCGCAGCCGTCGACGTGTCCCGCCGCCGAGCGGGCGTAGTTGCCGCCCTCCAGGACGATATCCGGCTTGAGCGGCCACGTGTCATCATCCCACGATACTGAGGTTCTGCTGCTTGGACAGAGGCCCCCGCGAGGCGCGACAGGTTGGTAACCATCGAAATCCACGGATCGGATGTCGATCCGGTCCGTGAAGGCTCCGACGGTTAACGCATTCCAACTCTGAGCCGGGTCTTCGATTCTATGATCGGCCTGGTTGCTCTCGGGGTATGCGAACTCGCCGCCTCCAGTAATTTCGCGCACGTTCCCTGCCGCGACCACATACAGGCGACGATGAGCATCGAGGTACCCGGATGCGTGCTGGTCGATCGCACCTGACCACTCAGTTGGCCGTCCCCGATCTCGCCCACGATCGTCGGCCGTCACCGGTAGGCACGTGAGACGTTGCCGATTCGGCGCTTGGATCTCTGCCATGCTCAAGGACCGTTGTGTCACGGATCCCCACGTATCCTCAGCATGTGCGTGGCCTGACCGGAGCATCCGCACGGACTCAATCCTGTGCCCAATCGGCACACTCGCTCCACCGGACAGCAGGTCTGGAAGTGCATCACCAAAGCCTATCAAGCCCGCCATCTCGGTTCCGTGGGATTCCGTTGCATCAACCGCCGTCCATGTAGGTTCGAAAGCCTGAACATCCTCACTCCGCAGCAGAGGACGCAGCAAGGGATGATCGGCATGAACTCCGTAGTCCAGAAGGCACACCGCAGGGGCGTTGGCGGCCGGAGGAACGATGCGGGCGGCCAGAGCATCAACGAACTCTCGCTGCTCTCTTGCGGAAAGCCGCAGGTATTCCGTTGGCAGTTCCTTTGCCCTGCGAAACTCCGCGAGCCGGTCAAGCAGGGGCACAAATGCCCTCATCCATTCGCGGGCAGAACCGTGCGCGAGGAAGACCAGACGCTCAGGAAATCGGACGGTGTTTCGGCCAAGTTGAAGCTGAGACTCTGCGACGACGGCAACAAATGCCGCAAAGACATCGTCGGGATTCTCCGTGGGGCCGACCCGGATCCATACCTCCCACCAGATGTTCTCAGTCTCTGATTGCGGGAACAGATCATCGTCGTCGGTCCAGAACGAGCGCAGGACAGGAAACCGGATCCCGCTGATTCCCGCGACAAGGTCTTCGTTCTTCGGCCGGCCTGACCTCGCGTTGTTCTCACTCTCGTACCGCTCGATCTTCCGTACGAAGTTCCTGAGCTTACCCTCGGGAACGCGGACCGTAACGTGAAGTCGGCCACCCCGAGAATGAGCAGTGAGAACCTCTGTGCCATAGCTTTCGAGGCTCTCCGTCTTGAGTCCATGCCCCTGTTCGCCAATGACCTCCAAGCACAAATCGTGAATAATGTGTCCCGTCGCGGCCGCGACGGCCATGGCGTCATGTTCTGCCTGCCGGAGATCCCTCAGCAGCTTCTGCGCATGGACACGGCGATCACGTGGCGGGGTTGCGAACTGACCTCCTCCTCGCTGGGTTGACGTGTAGTGCCGAGCCTGGCCGGGTTCCGTGATGAGGATGTGTCGATGATGCAGCATGAAGAACCTCGGAGCAGCCTACTTGCGGACCCTCTTGGGTCGCCGCCGCTGGCTGATGGCTCTTTTCAGATCGGCGGTGCGGATTTGCCGGCGTCCGCTCAACACAGCATCCTTTGCTGCATCCTCACACGCCTTGACGATATCGGCGTGAGGCATGTTCGTCGCGGCATCAAGAATGGAATCCCAGCCCAAGTGCTGGACATCAAAGGTACTAAGTCGGTTCTCAATCAGTCGACGTGACATGGGGGCAGTGGGAAGGTCGTACCTGATCACGTCATCGAAGCGTCGGAAGAGAGCATCGTCAAGCGAACCTTCCAGGTTGCTGGCAGAGATGATGACGCTGTCGGAACTGTCCTGCTCCAAGAAGACCAGAAACGAGTTGAGGACTCTTCGGATCTCACCTACATCGGTCCCGCCGTGCCGCCGGGCGCCGATGGCATCGAACTCATCGAATAGGTACACCCCGCGAGTCTGCTTCATGGAATCAAAGACGAGATGAAGCTTAGCGGCGGTTTCACCCATGAACTTGGTGATGAGCGTGTGAAACTGAACGGTCAACACGGGCAGGTGCAGCTCCCCGGCAAGCGCCGTGGCGGTCATAGACTTACCACACCCGGGCGGGCCCAGCAGCAGCAGCTTCCTACGCGGGGCCAGACCGTGTGAGTGCAGAGTATCTCTCTGACAATACTCGTGGACGACTCTTCGCAAACGGTCTTCTACACCCGGTTCGAGCACCATGTCGGATAGCTGCGTCTTGGGATATGAGGCCGCCACTAGACCAGTCAGCTCACCTGTCGGCTGAGCGATCGGGAGCGATCGAGCCTGACCGAGATCGTCAGCCTTCCGACGGGCATCATCAACAAGCTGCCGAAGCTCCTGGGCCAGTTTCTCTTTGCCCGTTCTCGCCGCATGGGCGGCAATCTGCGCAGCGACGGCAAGAAAGCGATCCGGGTCTCGCTCGGTGTAGCTTTCAATCAGAGCCTTAAGCTGTTGGGCTGTGGCCATTTGCGCGCCTCGTTGAGCTAAGTCCCTTGCGTTGGATTGTATCCACCGGCCGGAACGAGGGGAAGCCTATCGGGCTCGGCGGCCCAGCGAGCTCAGGCATCCGGGCGAAAGACGGGTCGATCAGTCGCTCAAACACGGCCTGCGCGGCCCCTCACCTCGATCCGCCTTGCCGAATCGAGATGGGTCCGCCTCGCGGGGCGGCCGGGCACAATACGCGAGACTCTGCGACTCACGCAGCTGAGCCCGTGATGCCGTTGGGGTTGCCGAGTCCCCGGAGGTCGAGCAGCTCAGTTTTGTTGAGACTTCTGGGAAGCTCCCCGCCAGGAGCCAGACACAGGAGCTGCTCCAGCGGCATCGGCTTGCCGGTTCCGGTCCCCGATGCGCGGACGAGGGGTTCGTCGCAGGCGGTCTGGCGAATGCTCTGCTGAAACCACTCTCTTGTTGCCGAAACGACCTGCCAGTGGCATGCTGAGATGACACGGACTCTGGCGTCATTCTGGCGTCAGTCATCAGTCAGCAGTCTGTTGGCAGATCCAGAGGCCTGGTTTGAGGCCAGTGTGTACGGCGTGTGTTTCTCGTTTTGACGCCAAAAAACGACCATAAGTAATGTGGAGATAACCCCTTAGCGGCCGATGCACTGCTTTGTAAACCGCAGGTCGCCGGTTCGAATCCGGCCGGTGGCTTTCTGCATGACACGCTGTTCGCGCGGCGACGCCAGGAGGTCGGACCCGGGCCGTTTGCCGGCGCCGGATCCGATCGAAGCCTTCGTTTTCAGCAGGCTTGGCCGTCGACGATGGTGTAGGTATATCCCTGCTCGGTCAGGAATCGCTGACGTTTCAGGGCGAAGTCCTGCTCGATGGTTTCCCGGGTGACCAGGCTGTAGAAGTGAGCCTGATTGTCGCCGGGCTTGGGGCGGAGCAATCGCCCCAGACGCTGGGCCTCCTCCTGCCGCGAGCCGAAATTGCCCGATACCTGGACGGCCACCGCCGCATCGGGCAGGTCGAGGGCGAAGTTGGCGACCTTGGAAACCACGAGCACGCTCTCCGATCAAAGGGGCAATCGCGGTCAACGAATTTGCAGTCTATGCATCCGCGTCAAGAAGCCGCACCTCGCCCGTATCGAACGCGTCCCAAGAACGCGTGCCTGCGGTTTGCCTGCGGCAATCATACCTCGGTAGACTTCTTCCTCGGGCAGAGGCGTTGGTCTCGAAGCAGAGGGAGGCGAATCGTTGCTTGACCTGACAGTGACACCGAGTGGACATCTGGCTCTGGCGACGGCCGCCGGCGCCGACAGCGCACAGACGGAGACTGTTTGCCTGCCGGATGCCGTGGCCGATCTGCTTCGCGAGGCGTTCGACAAGGGACGCAGCGAACTCCTGCTTTGCCTGACGACGCTGCGGGACAAAGCCGTCCTGCCGCCCGTGTTCGCGTTCTGGCGGGGGTTCGGCGAGCGATATCTGACCGAGCTATGCCACATTCCGGAGCCGGCCGAGGATCTCAAGCTGGCGACTCCCGCGCCGCTGGAGGACCTCGAAGAAATGGCCGGCTCTGCCCCGCCCATGCGCGGCGGCGAATACCTGCGGACCGAGACGCTGGTGGGGCTTTGGGACGAACTCGACGCGGCTGTACGCGGAGAAATCGCCGCTGCGACGGGGGGCCTGAACGAATGGCTGCAGCGGCGGTGCCCTCTCTGGCACCGTGTCGGCCGGGTGTGTTTCCATCTGGCCGAGAACAAGCGAGATCCGGAATACCCATTCGCCTTCCTTGCGACGTACGCGCCACGGCTCCTCGACGGCGGGCGCGTGCAGTATCAGCCGCTCGGCCGGGCACTCGAGGAGTACGCCGGGGCCAGGAACAAGAGGCTTCTCGTCCATCTGCTGACCCCCGTGCAGCGCGCCGCCGAGCGGTGTACATGGGTAAAAGAACTGGTGGACAGCGGCCAGGTGTTTCACCCCTTGGCGTGGACGCCGAACGAGGCCCATCGGCTGCTGTGCGATGCTCCGCTGCTGGAAGACAGCGGCCTTCTGGTGCGTCTCCCGAACTGGTGGGCGCGACGGGCGAACCGCGTGGCCGTGGGAGTGGCGATCGGAACGAAGACCCCCGCCCGGTTTGGCGTCGACGCGATGCTGGATTTCAAGGTGGAAGTGAGCCTCGAAGGCGAGAAGCTCACGCCCGAAGAGTGGCGCAGCATCCTGGAAAGCTCTGCCAGTCTGGTGTTCCTGAAGGGCCGATGGGTGGAGGTGGACAAGGAGAAACTGCAAGAGGCTCTGAAACACTGGAAGCGCGTTGAGAACGAAGTCGGCGGGGATGGCGTCTCGTTCCTGCAAGGCATGCGATTGCTCGCCGGTGCGCCGCTTGGGGCGGACGACGCCGGCCTGCTTGGCGAGCAGACCGCCTCGTGGTCCGAAATACGAGCCGGTGCCTGGCTGGAGGAGAGCCTGCGGCAGCTTCGCCAGCCCGCCGGTGTGAACGCGGCTGTTCCGCCGCCGGACCTGCGAGCGACGCTCCGTCCGTACCAGCAGACGGGCGTCAAGTGGCTCTGGCTGCTCACGCGTCTGGGGCTGGGTGCGTGTCTGGCCGACGATATGGGTCTGGGCAAGACCATTCAGGTGCTGTCGCTTCTGTTGATGCTGAGGGAGCAGCGGTCGGCCGGCGAGCAGCGTCCGTCGCTGCTGGTTCTACCGGCGTCGCTGCTGTCCAACTGGAAGGCGGAGATTGAGCGGTTCGCTCCGTTGCTGCGATGCCGCTTCGTGCATCCGTCGCTGAGCAGGACCGATGATCTGAAGGCGGCGGCCAAGGACCCCCAGCGAATCCTGGCCGGAACCGACGCCGTCCTGACGACCTACGCGATGCTCGCACGGCAGGAATGGCTCTCGTCGGTCGACTGGTCGCTGGTCGTCCTGGATGAAGCCCAGGCGATCAAGAACCCCTCGGCCCGCCAGACTCGGGCGGTCAAGCAGTTGAAGGCGAGGGCAAGGATTGTCCTGACCGGGACACCGGTGGAGAACCGGCTCACCGATCTGTGGTCGATCTTCGATTTCCTGTGCCCGGGCCTGCTCGGATCGGTGAAGACGTTCGGGACGTTCGTGAAACGACTCGAACAGCGGCCGAAGGACCAGTACGCCCCGCTGCGCAAGCTGGTCGCACCCTATATTCTGCGGCGGATGAAGACCGACAAGTCGATCATCGCCGATCTGCCGGACAAAGTGGAGCTGCAGGCCTTCTGCCACCTGGGCAAGAAGCAGGCGGTGCTGTACGAGGAATCGGTCAGGGCGCTGGCCGAGGGGCTCCGGCAGCAACCGGACGGCATTGCTCGACGCGGGCTGGTCCTGGCTTTCATCATGCGGTTCAAACAGATCTGCAACCATCCGGATCAGTGGCTCGGCTCCGACGGATATGCCCCGGAGGAAAGCGGCAAGTTCCGGCGGCTGCGCGAGTTGTGCGAGGAAATCGCCGAACGGCAGGAGAAGGTGCTGGTGTTTTCGCAGTTCCGCGAAATGACCGCTCCGCTGGCCGGATTCCTGGAAACGGTCTTCGGGCAGCCCGGGTTGCTGCTGCACGGCGGCACGGTGGTCGCCAAGCGCAAGCAGATTGTGGACGATTTCCAGCGCGAAGGCGGACCGCCGTTCATGGTCCTTTCGCTCAAGGCCGGCGGCACGGGGCTGAATCTGACCGCGGCGACACACGTCATCCACTTCGATCGCTGGTGGAACCCGGCGGTCGAGAACCAAGCCACCGACCGGGCGTTCCGTATCGGGCAGACCAAGAACGTCATGGTTCACAAGTTCGTCTGCCAGGGTACAATCGAGGAGAAGATCGACGCTCTCATCCGCGACAAGACCGCTTTGGTCGGGGAAATCCTCGAGGAGGGCGTGCCGAAGCTGGTCACGGAGATGAGCGACGGCGAGTTGCTCGATCTGGTACGACTGGACGTCACCAGAGCCACGGAGGAGTAGATCATGTCTGCTTGGTTTCAATGGCGACCGTACGTCCCGGTGGCGCGGCGACGAGCACAAGCGGCGAAGCAGATGGAGAAGCTTCGCAAGAAGGGCGTGAACATTCAGCCCGTGAACATCGACGGCCGGCAGATCGCCCGTACGTTCTGGGGCCGGGCGTGGTGCGACCATCTGGAGAAGTTCAGCGATTACGCAAACCGTCTGCCGCGCGGTCGGACATACGTGCGGAACGGTTCTGTCTGCCATCTGGACATCCGGAAGGGTCAGATCGCCGCGAAGGTCAGCGGGTCGGAGATCTATGACATCCAGGTATCGATCAAACCGCTGGCCAAGGACAAGTGGCGACGGATGAAGGAGTCGTGCGCCGGCCAGATCGGTTCGCTGATTGAACTGCTCAAGGGCCAGTTTTCGGATCACGTGATGACCGTTGTCACGGACCGGGACCGTGGCCTGTTCCCCCGGCCGGGGGAGATCAGCCTGGACTGCTCCTGTCCGGACTGGGCGGACATGTGCAAGCATGTCGCGGCGGTGTTGTACGGCATCGGCTCGCGCCTGGATGAGAAGCCCGAACTGCTGTTCGTACTGCGAGGCGTCGATTACACCGAATTGGTGACCGCCGACGCGGCCAGGGCGGTCGTCGCCAAGGCCCGCAAGACCGGACGGCGAACGCTGGACGAGAGCGAGCTGTCCGAGGTATTTGGCATAGAAATGGCTCCGCGGGCCCCCGCGGACACAACCAACGCGGCAACACCCGCCAAGACGAACGAGCCCGCCGCACTCCGCCGAAGCCGATCCGCAAAAGCTCCGGCACGGCAGATCGCGCGGGCAGTGGTTCCGAAGCGCACCAGAGCCAAAACCGCCGGCCCAAGGAAACAAGAAGTGAAGTGACCTCAGAGCATGCTCACGATTCCTGCTCGACGATGAGCATGTGTCTCGCGGCAATCTCGGAGGGGCGGCGGCGGGAGGCCTGAACACGGTTGGATTCACAATGATCAGAATGATCCCGCGAATTCTGGCCGCGATCATCTGCTTTGTGGGACTCGTCTCGACGCTGTCCCAATCCGCAGCCGGGCAGACCGCCTTCAGTGCCTCGCGGCCTGCCGAGATGTCTTCAGGTCGGCGGGCCGGTGTCGGCGAAGACTCGAACCGCAGCGACGTCAGAGATCTGACGTTCTTCCTCCGTCGATTGCGAACGCTGGACCACCTCCCGGAACTGGAGCCTTCGCACACCGCCATGTCGAGCACCTGGGACCGCTCGGGCGGCAATCACGACGGCACGGACTTCAAACGTGTGGAGGACGGCCGGAACGTCCTGCTGGACGTGGGCGGACCGGGCTGCATTCACCGGATCTTCACCGGGGTGCTCGGGGGAGAGAAGGACGTGTTCGGAAAGCCGGGCCCGAATGCCACCCGCATGCAGATCTTCCTCGATGCTGCCGAACGGCCGGTCTTCGATATGCCTGTCGACCGGTTCTTCGACGACCACAACGGCCCGTTTCCCTATCCGCTCGTTTTCCACAAGACTTATCCCGGGATCCTGTTTCCCATCCCCTTTGCCCGGCACTGTCGGGTGCAGCTTTTCAGCCCCGAGGGCTCCAACTGGGGCAACTACTGGCAGATCACCTACACCGCCTATTCGCCCGAGAGGCGGGTGAAGAGCCTGACGTGGCCGCTGAGCGAAGCGGAGACGGCGGAACTCGACCGCGTGCGCCAGACCTGGCTGGAGGCCGAATCGAGACCTCCGGCTGAGCCCTCGGAATGGACTGCCGTCCATGATGTGGCCCTGGATCGCAAGGAGGCGAAGGATGTGCCGGTGGAAGGCTGTGGCGTGATCCGGCAGATGAGGCTGGCGGTCGCGCCGGCCTCGCCGGAGGTGCTGCGCGGCATACGCATGCAGATTCGGTGGGACGGCGCGGCCGAACCCAGTGTGGATGTGCCGCTGGGATACTTTTTCGGAAACGCCGACTACGGATACGACAACGAGATCCACGCCAACTCCCTGCTGCTCGGCGTGACTCCCGCGGAGACGTATTCCTGCTTTCCGATGCCGTTCGGCGATGGGGCTGTGATCCGGTTTGAAAACCGCTCCGGCCGGCGTGCACACAGGATACGACTCCGCCTCGACGTCGAGCGACGGGAGACGCTCCCGGACAACTGGGGAAGATTCCATGCAACATGGACCGAGCGACGAGCGGCACAGCCTGATTCTCCACGGTTCGGCCCACAGAACGTCCCGGTTCACCCGGTGCTCGATCGGAAAGGCCCGGGCAAGTACGTCGGCGTGCTGCTTCACGTTCAGTGGCCTCATCGGGACTGGTGGGGCGAGGGTGACTGGCTGATCTGGACCGACGAGGACGGCTGGCCGCCGAGCTACCACGGCACGGGCAGCGAGGAGTATTTCAACTCGGGCTGGTGCCGCTTCGACCGCAAGGCGGTCTCGGGCTTTTTCAAGGTGCATCCCGGCGAGGTGGCCGTGTACTCGTTTCACCTCAACGACGCCTTCCAGTTCCGTCGCAACATCCGCGTCGCCGAGGAAACCATGGGGTACGATGGCTCAGACGCAATCGGAGATACCATCATTCACCGGGACCATCCCATCTGGTCCAGCACTGCCTACTGGTATGCGTTGCCCGCTCAGCCGGCGGGATCCACAGAGGATCTGATACAGCCGAGATGATCACCTGGTCCCTCATCGGATCGACAGGGCGCGCTGCACGCACGATTACAGCGTTTGGCACTCGGGCTCTCGCTTGCGTGTATCGGGCATCAGGGCACGATCACGTCGCCCATTCGAAGCCGAACAACTCGGCGGCGCGCATTCGGAACCGCAGGCTCACATTGGCGCCTGGCTCAACACGTAATCGCGCATCGCCTTTCCAGGTCACGGTGTGTGCCGCATGGTCACCGGTGGTCAAATCGCAGTCGGCCACGGATCGGCCGTCGATTCCGTTGAGGCCGACTCGGATCTCGCCGGCGCGACGGACCCTGACGTTCACCCGAAGCTGACGCCCCGTGACTTGGACAGGGAAGGTATCGAAACGTCCCCCGTCGTCGGCCTGCAGGGCGCAGAGCCGGCCGTCGGGCCACGTCGCCCAGCCCGCACCGCCTTTGATGACCCCGGGCCAACGCGGGTACTTGTGCGGATGCGTACTGCCCGAGAAGGGGATCGCGATCCTGTCCTTTCCCAGCGGCACGAGTTGCCTGCCGGCCACGATAAACTCGCCGTTCCAGCTTCCGGGGTCACCGGGCTCGATGACCGGGCCGCCGGGCACGCGGTCCCAGTGGATACCGTCGACGCTCGAGTGCAGATGCACCTCGGACGTCTGCGTCAGCCGGCGGTAGAAGAACGGGAACATGAGGTGATGTTCAGGCAGGTCCGGGTACGACGTTCGCCCGTTTGTGTAGATGTCCCACGAGGGCGGGTCATCGAGCCTCGGCCACAGCACCGGCTCAACCGGCGAGAAATGCCGGAAGTCCTCCGACTCCGCGCGGGCAACATAACGGCGTCGCATCCAGTACAACCGCGTGTACAGCACGTACTTGCCCAGCCACTCGTCGAAGTACACCGTGTTGTCGGTGTCGCCGTAGTGCATCAGCAGCGGCTCGGGCAGATGCTTCCACGTGATGCCGTCCGGCGAGGTCAGGCCGAACAGGCAGTACATCACCTGCGGACCGAAGCGGGTGTCGCGGTTGCGCGGGTGTGTCTGCGCCTGGTATCGCTTCCAGAGATCCTCGACTCCCGTCAGCATGCGGGCGTTGTAAATGCCCTTGTAGCGCTCCTCGGCCGGGCCGTGGAGATCGACAAAGAAATACCCGCCGTCCAGTCCGGTGATCTCCGGGGGCCGGATCTCACCGATCTGTCTCGAAGACCACGTGTATCCATCCGACGATTCGCTGTAGCCGACCGCCAGCGACCGGACCGCCGACTGGCTGTAGGAGCCGAGGTCCCGGCCCGAGCCGTAGTTCGCCTGCAGCGACCAGGACCGGTACTTGCCGTCGTGCCAGCAGACTTGCCCGGGCAGCCCGGCAATGGGTCCCTCCAGCGCGGCCTTCTGGGCGACCCAGCGAATGCCGGCGGCGACACCTTGCGAATCGGCGCGGGCCTCGACGGGCGGGTCGGGCGGCCCGGCCACCGGGATCAACTTGCCGTCCGGTGCACGCCACACCAGGTCTCCCGGGTCCACATGACGGTGGTCGAGGAAGAGAAACCGCGAAGGCGGGCGGAGCGTGTAGCCGCCGATGGGGTCCGGGTCGATGTCCGCCGGACGAGTTGTGGTTGACGAAGACCGCTCCGCTCCGGCCAGGCGGCTCGCCGCGCCGAGGAAGATCGCCGAACCCGCACCCAGACAGAATTCTCGCCGTTTCATGGCCGGTGCTCCTCCTGAAAAGGAAATGCATCGGACTGACGCCGTCCGACTCGCCAGATGACTGCTCCGGGTGATGGGGACTGTAGTTCTCAGCCTCGCAACGGTCCAGCTTCCGCAGCGGCTCAGTCCAGCGAGCCGAGCTCGGACATGACCATCTCGACCAGCGGCCGCAGGGTTGCCTCGCTGAAGTCGAAATGCAGCCCGGCGGCGGCCCAGAGCTCGGGCAGCGGCCGTGAGCCCCCGAGGGCCAGGGCCTCGCGGTATTGCCTCAGGGCGGCGGGCTTGTCCGCTCGAGTGTTGCGCCACAACTGCAGGGCCCCGATCTGGGCAATGCCGTACTCAATGTAATAGAACGGCACGCTGAACAGGTGGAGCTGCCGCTGCCACATGGACTCGTGCATCGGCTCGTAACCGGCCCAATCCTCGATTCCCCCGAACCGCCGTAGCAGGTCGAGCCAGCACGCGGTGCGCTGGTCGCGCGTGTGGTCGGGGTGCAGATACAGCCAGTGCTGGAAGGCATCGATGATCGCGATCCACGGGAACGCGGAGACAACACCTTCGAGCTGCTCGCGTCGGGCCCGCACCAGGTCGTCGACCTCGTAGAACTCGCCGAGGTGATCCGAGGCCAGCAGCTCCATGCCCATCGAGGCAACCTCGGCTATCTCCATCGACGTGTGCCGATAGGCCAGCAAGGGCTCGTCACGGCACGCCAGGCAATGAAAAGCATGCCCTCCCTCGTGAAGCAGCGTTTCCACATCGCGGTGCAAGCCGACGGCGTTCATGAAAATGAAAGGGTGGCGAGTCTCGTCGAAAGTCGCCTGGTACCCGCCGGGGGCCTTGCCCTTGCGGCTTTCCAGGTCCAGCCAGCCGGCCTTGACCATCGCCTCGAACTGCTCACCGAGGACCGGGTCGATCTGGCCGAAGATCGTGCGGCATCCGACCGACAGCTCCGAGACCTCCTTGAACGGGCGCAGCGGCGGGCGGCCCTTGACGTCGACCGACAGGTCCCAGGGACGCAGCGCCTCGACGCCCAATTGACGTCGTCGCTCCCGCTGGATCTCGCGATAAGCCGGTACGACCACCCGTTCAATGGCATCATGAAAGGCGAGGCAGTCGGCCGGCGTGTAGTCGAACCGCTCATACGCTTTGAATTGATACTCGCGGAAGTTGTCCAGCCCGGCGTTGTGCGCGATCTGATCCCGCAGCCGGATCATCTGGTCGAACAGATCGTCGATCGCCTCGCGGTCCGCCAGGCGCCGGTTTGCGACCAGTTCCCACGTCTCCTGCCGGATCCGCCGTTCCGGCTCCTGTTGATACCGGGCCATCTGTTGAAGTGTCTGCTCGCGGCTCTGATACTGGACGGTCATCGCCCCGCAGATCTTCTGGTATTGCTGATCGAGCTTTGCCTCCTCGGTTTGCAGCGCGACGTTCTCATCCCGGAACAGCTCGACAGCGGTCACCGTGCTCCGGTCATAGACCTCGTACCGCTGCCTGAGCAGTTGCCTGCGGAGGGGGCAAGCCACGTACCGCTCGTTTAGACGGTGCCAGCGCGGCTTGCAGCGCGGTTGGATCTCCTCGATGAAGTGCAGATAGGCCTGCTCGCGTGCCGGATCGTTGGTCTGGCAGGTCATGGCGACGTACCGCTTGTGGTATTCCTCCGACAGGCAGGCCGCCAGCTCGCCCCCGTCCAGGATCCACTGCTCCAACTGCTCCGCCGTCTCAAGGGGACGGGCATCCAGAACCTCGAACATAGGCTCGATTTGCCCCCATTGGCCCATGTCGGCCGTCGCGGGCACAAATCGTCGGGGGTACGTGCGTTCGGCTACCGAATCCATCTGCGGCTCCCAATGAGCGATCACGCGGCGGGGCGATTCAGACGTAAGCTTATGCCAGATAATTCCTTATATCTGTCGAGCGGTCTTGACCGCGGTCTCGAAGACAATCCGGCCGTTGGCTTGAGCGCCCGGACGACGGGTCCACTCCGGGTGCTGGGTGGGATGAACGTGCCGTTCGGGGTGCGGCATGAGGCCGAAGATTCGCCCGGTGCGATCAGTCAGGCCGGCTATATCTGCCTGGCTTCCGTTGGGGTTGATCGGGTAGGGACCAGGGCGGCCCTGGGCATCGCAGTAGCTCACGGCCACGTGCTGGTCGCGGACAAGCCGGGCCAGGGTTTCATCGTCGGCGGCCACCAGCTTGCCCTCACCATGGGCAACGGGCATCGCCAGGATCGTATCCGCCGGGAAAAAAGCGGTTGGCCGGGCACCGGTCCGCAGGTGAACCCAGCGATCCTCGAAACGGGCCGAGTCATTGTTCGTCAGGGTGACCGACTGACGGCCAATCGCCCCCTGGCCGTCACCCGGCAGCAGGCCCGCCTTGACCAGCGCCTGAAAACCGTTACAGATGCCCAAAACGAGTTTGCCTGCGGACAGAAATTCGCCGATGGCATCCGCAAGGTGATAGATCATCTGGTTGGCGAGGATCTTGCCCGCCGAAATGTCGTCGCCGTAGCTGAAGCCGCCTGGAATGGTTAGAATCGCGAATTCCCGCAGCAGGCCGGGACGACCGATCAGTTCCCGGACATGAACTCGCCGGGGCTGGGCACCGGCAAGTTCCCAGGCGTGGACCGTCTCTTCGTCGCAGTTGGTGCCGGCGGTACGGAGAATCATTACCTTGGGCTGACTCATGAATAAAGTGTATGCCACGCCGCCGTCGCCTGCAAACCCGAGGGTGGGCGACTTGCCGAACCTGCGTGAACCACAGGCTGAGTAGCCCGTCAGAGGAGAGTTAGTCGTGAGATCACGTTCGCTTCGAGCCGTTGTCTGGGTGCTGGCCCTGGCAAGCTGCATTGCCGGCCTGCGAGTGAGCCTGGAACTGACCTACATTCACTTGCAGGAATCAGAAGGTTACGTGCTCGAGAAAGCGCCGGGTGTCTGGGGTCTGCTGGGCCTGCGGCAAGTGGAGTCGCGAACCGCTGGCGCGCCCGCCGTCGCTGAAGACAAAGCGGACAGCGAGGACTGGCTCATCTCCATGTGCAGCGCCACGGAGACGGCCAGTTGCGAGGATGTGGCCCGAAGCGGGTTCGCGGTGTTCCCCTTTCACGCCCAGGCGGACCAATTCCGCGTGCCCGTTTCTCTGCTTGGCATGTTCTTCTTCAGTGCGATGCTGGTCTGGCTGGTGCTGATCGGCAGTTGCAGCCCGTCCCGATGGTGGGTGCACCTGATCTTCGTAGCGGCCACGTTCGCCGGGGTCGGGGTCAGCGCGTTCTTCGAATACATCATGTGGACGAAAATGGAGCACTGGTGTCCGCTGTGCGTGTTGGCACACGTGCTTTCGCTGTTGCTGCTGGTGTTCGCCCTGCTGTTATGGCCGCGGCTGCCCGCTGCCGGAAGGGGCATCGCCTCCCATGGGACGGCCGCGCCATCGGTTTCGCGGTTCGCGCCGGTGGTCGCGGACTGGCCGCCGATGCGGATGCTGCTGGCAGTGGCATGCGTGACTTTGATGATCCTTTGGGGAGAGTTCGTCGGGCTGGCACCGGACAGTCTGGGGCGACAGTTGTCGGGAGGCTCACGCGGAACCGCATCCAGGCCCTTCGACGAGAAAACGATGCTTGCTTCCCTGACCAGCCAGCCCGCGGATGCCCTGGCACAGCAGATCGTCGAGCTTCGCAAGAAACTGTACAACGAGGAAAGCGGGACGAAGTACTACAAGCGTCAACTGGAACTCTACGAGAAGCATTCGGAGCATCTGCTGCTCTCCTGGCGGCTCTCGCCGCAGGTGCAGATCGACACCACAAACCGGCCCTTCCGCGGGTCGGCCGACGCACCCCACACGATGGTGATCTACAGCGACTTCCAGTGCCCGAGCTGCAAGAAGTTTGAAGACTACGTCAACGAAAAGCTGCTGCCGCTCAGCGAGCGCAGCGGCGGTCGGATCCGCGTAGTGTTCAAGCACTGGCCGATCTCCACGGACTGCAATCCGTACGCAACCCGCAACCTGCATCCGGCCGCCTGCAGGGGCTCGCTGGCGGCGGAAGCGGCCCGGATGGTCGGAGGAGACGAGGCGTACTGGAAGATGTACGACCTGCTCTGGCAGACCCAGCCCAGATGGAAAGGCTGGAAGGAAAACCGGGATTTCAACATCCTGGCCCGGGAGATCGGCCTGGACGAGCGGGCATTCGAGCAGGCGATGGGAAGCCCGCAGGCGCTGGCCCAGGTCAAGGCCGACATCGAGGAAGGGGCGAACCTGGGCAAGGACCTCCCCGGCATCAAGCCCGGGGACGCGGACTTCATCAAGGTGAACAGCACGCCCTCGGTTTTCGTGGACAACAAGCGGGTCTGGCGGCTCAGCACGAGCGAAACACTGTGGCGTGTGATGTTCGGGATACCGATCAGGACCACCGGGACGCCGCCGGCTTCGCCCACCCGAGTGTCGCCGGCAACCCGGAGCGCCGTGGTGGCACCGATGCCTGGAACGGCCCCGGCGCGGTAATCGGCTTGTAAGCGTGATTCCGAGCGAGGATTATAAAAAGATGAGACAGAGCGTACCGGCGACAATCGGAGTGTTTCTGGCGGCGATACTGGCCCTGAGCGGTCTGGTCATCAGCGCCGTTCTCCTGGATTATCATCTGGTGATCGAGACCGGCGGTGATCCATTTCTCGGCGGCCTGTGCAAGGATGTGGCCGGAATATCCACCTGCGATGAGGCCCTCACCAGCAGGTGGGGCACCGTCGTCATCGGCAAGGACGATTCGCGCACGGTGATCCCGACCGCCATACTGGGCTTCGTGTTCTTTGCCTTCATGTCGTCATGGTACATCACGGTGGGACGGCCGGGCGTGTCGCGGCGCGGGCTTCATATGCTGCCGGTGATCGGGGCGGCTATCGGCGCCGTGGTGTGTGTCGTGCTCGACGTGATTATGTGGAAAAAGCTGGCAGAACCCTGCTGGCTCTGCTTCGCGACGCACGTGATCTCGTGGGTGTTGCTGCTGTTGACGCTGATGCTCTGGCCGAGGCGAGGGGCGATTCCGTCGGGACCGGTGGTGGCACAACCCGCGGCCGGCCGCGTCGAGATGAGCCACGGCAGGCAGGCCGAGCCGGCCTATCCTCCGATGCACCTGCTGCTCGCGGCGTTGCTGCTGGCCGTCGCGATCAGCGCGGCGGGGTGGTGGGGTTACCGCTCGAAGCTGTCTTACGCCCGATGGCAGGACTACGAGAAGGACTATGCTGCCGCATACGCGAGGTTCACGGATCAGCCGCAGTACGACATCCCGATCATGCCGGATGACCCGATCCGCGGCCCGGTCGACGCTCCGCACACCGTGGTGGTCTTCTCCGACTTCCAGTGCCCCTTCTGCAAGCTTGTCGCAGCCGTCCTGAAGGAGAGGAGGGAAGAATTCCCCGACAAGTTCCGCATCGTGTTCAAGCACTTCCCGATGAACACGAAGTGCAACGACTATGTCAAGAACACGCTGCACAGCGCCTCGTGCGCCGCGGCGGTGACGGCCGAGGCCGCACAGGCCCTCGGTGGGCCGGAGATGTTCTGGAAAATGCACGACGAGCTCTTCCGCGATCCGCAGGCCTTCGCCAGGGACCCCGAGGCGTATGTGCGGCAGGCCTGCCAGAAGCTGGGTCTGAGCAACGAGGAGGTCTGGAAGAAGATCAAGACCTACGCCATCTGGGAACCGATCCGCGTGGACGCGGGCCAGGGCAACGCTCTCGGATTGAACGAGACGCCGGTTATCTTCTTCGACGGGCGCCGGATGGCCGGGTTCGGCGACAGGCACTTCTGGAGGCTTCTGATCGAAGGCGGGCCGCTGCCCGCGACCCAGCCGGCGGAAGGAATCGCAATCCCCAAACCGACGACCAGGCCGGCCAGTGGAGTCTCAACGCCGAAGCCGGCAACCAGACCGGCCGTCACTGCTCCAGCACGGACCCGGCCGGCCATGCCGCCGGTTCCCCGGCCAAGCCCCGCTCGGCCAACCGCCCCCGCGGCCACTCAGCCGCAATTGTAGACGACATTGCCGCGAAGCCGGCCCGCTGAATGCCGCTGGCGGTTTCCATACCGAGCGCAAGTCAACAAGGGGCTTGCCCGCCAGTGCGCGGGCATGCACGCTGGCCCCGGAATCCCTTCCGGGGCCCTCCGGAGGAGGATTCCCATCCTCGCGAGAGCTGGATTCTGAGCGGTTCCGAACGAACCGGACCTGCCGTTGTCCTCCAGCCTCCCGCCTGCGGTCTTCGATTACCCCGAAGCCGCCACGGGCGGGGATTCACCACTTCTCGGAGCCTATCAGCGCAAGGCGCGACTTCACAACGGTCGTGGAGGGAAACCTGGCAGGGGCTTTCGGTGTTGCGCCAGCATCGAATTACGGCTCAAACCGATGAATGTACGAGGGTTTTTTTTGACCTGACTTGACTCTGAATCGAACGTGTTGTAAGCTTATCGGACAATGAGCTTGGGCGAGCTTTCACTAGCTCGGCTTCCGGGTTCTTGGAGTGGCAGACAACAGTCCTTTCAGTAAGGCTTTCCATCGCCATGGGTTGGTCGTGTGTGGGAGGTGCGCGCATGAAACGGCCCGTCATTCTGACAGTAATGCTTGTGGTGCTCGGGATGATTGTCTTCCTGCCGATCCGGGGACGGCCGGGGGGTGGTGTCCTTCATGCGGAGGAACTGGCTCCTCCGGAAGTTGAGCGACTCAGCCTGGCTGAGGTCCAGCGCTACCAGGATCTCGACTCCCGGACGATTCAGGCCATGCGGAACACCGATCTGGGCGACTATTTGTCGCTTCGTGAGCGGGTGGTGGCGGCTGAAGGCCAGCGTTTCATCGCCCACGATGAAGTCGGGCGAATGGGCCGGCGGGCGCTGGGGCAGTCGTTTCGCCTGAACGCCGTTCAGTTCGACCTGGCCGAGGGTGACTGCGTCAGCTTCGTCAATCGGACGCTGGCGGTGGCCCTGGCCAAGGACTGGGACTCCTACTACCTGCTGACCGAACGCCTCCGTCACAAGGACGGCGTGGTCGACTACAAGAACCGCAACTTCTTCACCCTCGGTGACTGGCTGCCGAACAACGCCTGGCTGCTCGACGATATCACCGCCGAGTTGGGGCCGGCGGACAATCGACCGGCTCAGACCTTCACCCACGTCGTCCGTCCCAAGGTCTTCGAGGAACGCCCCTCGGCTCCGGGCAGCAAGTTTACGCGGATCACCTTCAAGGGTTCGGACTACGAATCGCCCAACAAGGAGACGCGCCGAGATTCATACATTCCACGCGACCTGGTTGCCTCCATCCTCCGCGAATTGCAGACCGGGAACGTGGTGCTTGTTCTTCGGAATTCAGCAGGTGGCCACCTTGGCTGCGATCACATGGGCCTCATCATTCGTCATGAGGATGGTCGGGTGATGATGCTTCACAGCGCCCCTCCAGAGGTCCGCGAGCAGGAATTGATGGGCTTCCTGCGTGACTACAAACATGTCCGGGGCTTCAAGTTCCTCCGACTGCGTGAGGGGGCGAAAGAACTCGCCGCTGCCGAGGTAGACAAGATCCGCGCCAAAGTGCCCAGACCGACGGCGCAGGAAGTGGATCAGCGGAACGCGGTGCTGCAGAGTCGGCGGCTGGCCGCGGAGGCTGGAACAGGTGCGAGCACACCATGAAGCTCGGACAGGAAAAAGTCTCGAATCGACGCGCGAAAAGGGAGGAACTGCGGTGGCACACCGCCTCACAATTGCTCCACTCCTGATAACGCTCGTCCTCTGTCTCTCGCCTTCTCCCGCGCGCGCAGGCAACTGCTACGTCGATTGTCTCTTGTTTCCGTACGACGGCTGTTGCCTCTTCGATCCCTGCCCCAGTTGTCCCGATGCGGACTACTGCAACGGTCAGGAGACCTCCTGTGACGCCGCCGGCAATTGCGATCCGGCCGCACCACCTTCAATTACGGTGAGTCTCCTCGACCAGGTATACCCAGAGTACGATGCCCGGATAACCGCGACGTTGTCCGACCCGATCACACGAGACTACTACGTGCTCCAGCAGGCCTGTCCGGGTGCTGACCTGTGCAGCTTCTACTTCTTCTTCGGTGATTACCAGTTAATTGACACTGGCGGTTACGCAACCACCACGGATTGTGCCGACACCGTGAACAACGGCTGGCTCCGCGTTTGCGCCGAGGGTCCTCACCCGAACCAGGACTGCATCTGTTATGGATCGTTTAAGTGGACGCTGCTAGGCAATCCCGCGGTCGCTGCGAGCGTGATTCGCGGTCGTGTCCCCAGCGCCGCCGGCCAGTCCATCAGCGTGGTGACTGGTGGGTGGGGAATCGAAAACGAGCAGTTCGTTCTATACCCCATGTGCGATGCCGCGAACACCATCTCCTTCAGCGTGCAAAGGCAGACTCTGGGCCTGTCCCTGAAGAACCTTTCCGACGGTTCGGGCGGTTCGTCCCTGACTGTTCACGAGGGAGACGTCATCGAGGCCACCTTCACGATCAGTCCGGCCGTGCCGCTGTGGCAGCGCGGCGGGGTCGCTATTACGTTTGACCTGGTTGACGCCGACGACCCGGATGCCGCAGTGAGCTTCGCGACGAACAGCTCGATCTTTGCGGAGCGCGACTGCTGCGATTGGGAGTCGGTGGTTTCGTTGTGCCCCGGTCAGAGCCAGATCAAGCGGTACATCTTCGTCAAGCCCGAGCTTCCCGAGCTTCAAACACTGGCCCTCCGTGCCAGTGTTGGCGCCCATCCGTTCGCGACATACGCGCCCGAATTGATCGTGTACACCACTGCCGAGTTCGAGATTCTGCCGGCCGTGGATCTCATTGTTGAGCTGCCCGGTGGTCAGGCCCTCAGCGAATCGCAGGAGGATCAGGTTCCCGTCGTGATGCCCATCAACAGGGACTACGACGAACAGAACGAGTATTGTCCCGGGGTTCTGGTGGCCGACAACATGCCTCTCGACAAGCGAGTGGCGTCGCAGACGTGTCCCCCAGGATGCACGGATCCTTCAAACTGCCCTCCATCCTGTCAGGATACGGAACAGGTTATCCTTCCTGATACTGACGATGACTTGGTGGACGCCACGCTGGTGTTACACGGCAAAGGTCCGGCCAGGTGGTATCTGTCAGGGGTGGCCGGCCCATGGAGTCCTGGCTGTTATGGCGGTCCTATCTATGCCTGGTGGTGGAACGGCGACGCCGGCCGCTGGGAGGAGGCCCCGATTGACCCCTACGGCGAAGTAAACGTCGAACTGCCCCAGACGATTGCTCTCAAATTCGAGGCGATGTCGGCGGTATGGCCGGAGTGGCCCGCCGATCAGTCGACCTGCCCTTCGCCGGATTCACCCCTTTGCGCCGCTCCAGTCAAGGCGGGTCTGCGCATACACTATCCGCGGGACCTTGATGCCACCCGGGACCCCGCGGCTGCGTACTGCCCGGCTGCAGGGCTGGAACCCGTGTGTTACGACCCTTTGCTGACCTGCCCGAACTCGCCCTCCTGCTGCAACGACCAGCATCCCTGCTGCTGGGTGCCGGGCATGTGCTGGTGCGATCCACAAGACCCGTGTTCCGAATCTCACCTGCACACCCACTGCAAGTATCCGCCGGAGATCTGCAACACCATATACACGACGCCCGACACGGTCCACCTCCAGCCGGTGTCCGCCGATCTGGGGGTGGATGGTCTGTCCGACGCCGTCGAGGATGATCCCAACGGGCCGGGCCGCTATATTGGAATGAATGACGATTTCGACGAGCGCAAAGATGACGAGGACCACGTGGACGACTCGCCGGAGCGTTCCGACTCGGCGCTGGACGGCGTCCAACTCGCCTGGGACGACATGGTCAAGCTCGACATCGCTTTCTTACCGGCCTTGCCGGGCAACCTCCGCTGCGGGGCGCAGGATCCGCCCTGCACGATCTACCAGGAGGCCTCGGTCAAGCTCACCGGCGGACGGGACAAGCTTCGCGTGTTTGCCCGCAACCCCAATTGTACGAACGGGCAACCAATCCCATGGCTGCCCTGTCCCAACGGCCAGCCGCCGCTGTGCGCCGATTCCTCTCCCCCTCCATGCACCGGAGGGGTTCCGCCGCAGTGCAGCGATGGTTCGCCGGGCGTGCGGGACGAGTGCTGGGCGCCGATCGGGGAGACCGACGAACTCGCAGCCGAGTACTTCCGCGAGGATTCGGCGCGCCGGCTCTGGGAATTCATGGTTGAGGGCATCGAACCCGGCACTGCCGAGCTGACCCTCGAACTGCGGATTGGAAGCCAACTCTTCGAGGACACCGTCAAGTTCACGGTTGTCAAAATCGACGCCGACGTGGATAGCGACAATAATGATGGCTTCAATCTGCCCGAACGGAGTCGTGAGGAAGACCGGATCGAGGATAGGTTTGCTGACCCGGACCACCCAGGCAAACTGGTCGGGGCCAACGACGGCGACGAAGACGAGGACGGCGTACCTGACTTTGCCGATGGCTTTAATCTCGATGGCCTCCTTGGCAATGAGGATGATGTCGTCGACTCTCAGTCGGCCACTTTCACCCCACTGGTCTTGCAGCTGGATGGCGCAGTCAATACAGACATTGCCACCCTGTCGTTCAGCTATCCCGACGAGACGGGTATGTATGATGAGTCGTCGAATCCGGCACATGTAACTCGCTCGGGTGACGAAGCCCCTTACACGTATACTGCGGCCGCCGGTCGTTCGCGTGTCTGGACCAAGAACGCACACGAAGTGCGGAACAAGGCGGGGCTTGGCGATCAGCCGCCCGGGGACTATGTGGCTCCAGGCGTGTACCGGGCGCGCCAACTTGGATTCAACGGTCCGGGTACAGTGACCCTCTACATCGAAGGAATCCGTGCAAGTGGTGAGGCCGGGGCAAACCCCATTCGGGTCAGTCTGGATCCGGATGGCGCAGAAGGTCCGGCCGGTATTGTACATAGCGACACAACCCGGACAACGATCCTGGGGGTGACGCTCTTGCAAGGGTTGGTCGACCCCGCCAGCGGCAGGGGAATGACGGGGCCACCGTCCTCAGTGCTGAGGCCACTGCCGGAGAGCGGACTTGAATGGGTGAGCAACCCGATCCCGGCAGTCAACATCGAGGCGTCTACAGTCACCGTCGGGAACATCAGGTACGAAGGCGGCAAGCTTGTTGGCGATATTCACGTGAGCGGCACAGTGACCTCTCCAATTGCTGACGTCATTCCCGACGGTAGTGGCGACCCCGCCGAAGCGCAGGTTTGGCTCAACGCCAGTTTGGTCGGCGGGCTGGCCCTGCAACGCGTCCAGGAAGAGACTTCATTTCTTCGCCCGCGCGCGGCGAGGTTCGAGTTTTCAGGTGACATCGTAGGCAAGCAGGTCCAGGCCTTCACGAACTCCCTCCAGATCACGGTGGAGGATCCCCTCTTGCACAACGTTGGGCATGATCTCCTGCAATTCACGGTCATGCCGCTCGGGGCGGACGATCCGTATAACCCTCCGCCGCCTCAGAATCCTCCGGATACGCTGGCCGCCGTAACCAACAACGTCTACCAGTTCCAATTGGACCTGTCAGCGGGAGACTCGCTGGAGGCAATCGAAGCCGCTGGTATCGGGGCTGTGACAACCGCCAGACGGGTACCCGAGGTCAACGCATCATACCAACCGACGGCGACCAGCTTAGTGATCGCAGGTCCCAACGGTGTTCCTCGGGTCTTCGATGCCAACAATGAGATTAATCTCGACCTGACCGACACGACTCACATTGGTCTTGACTCGACAACAATGGGAGTGATCGTCGGCCAGTACGAACTCACTGGCGTGCTCCCGAGGCGCACCGTTGTTCTTCGTGAGACCGCCCCGGACACTTCCATCTATGTCGCGAGCTTCTTGAAGGTCACTTGTGTGTTCACGACGGGCTTCCGCAACGATATGACGGATGAGGCCGCGTTGACCGTGGAGGAGCTCCAAAACGACACTCTGCTGTCAACCGATTCCATCGTGCTGACGGAGACCGGCTCCGCCAGCCGGGTCTTCGAGGCTGGCAGCTACCGCTTGACGGTCCCCGCTGATGCGACCCCCGACTCGGCAGAGGTCGATCACATGCGGGTCGATTTGGACCTTTCCTTGCGGGGCGTCCATCGGTTCGATCTCAGCGAAACCAATCAGGACTCGCTCACGTTTAACTGCGACCGCAACCCACTTCCTGTCTGGGACGGAACCTCCACGCAAGATCCGCTGGTGCTGTGGATGAACGGCCCGTGGCTGGTGTCTGATCTTCAAGACATGGAAGCACCCCAGCGGGGACCGTACAGCCCTATTGCGGTGCGGATTGACGGCCCGCTCGAGCTGCTTCGCCGCTTGATCGGGCAGTACACAGTCGAGGTCTTCGGTCAGGATCACCACCTCATGGAGATGGACGGGGTGATCTACAGCCAAGGTGACGGCATCCCCGGCTTGTTCATAGTTGCACCCATCGACCCGGGCGTCCCAGACGCGGACGTGATTGGTGCTGGACACATCTCTAAAAAAGAGGGTTTCGTATTTGCTGGTCTCAAGAGTTCGACTCTTGCACAGAAGGCTCTGGCTTCGAGTAAACGTAAGTATGCTTATGCTGGTATGAGGCTTTTCAGTGCACTGTTGGCCCTAGGTAGTCAACTCCGCGCAGATCGCTTCAGCGGCGACGCGGCAAGAATCCGCGATTCGTATTACTACAGCGATCCGCCCCCGCCACAGAAGCCGGGCACCGGTGACGACGAGCCCTTCCGCCGGTTCACCAATAAGGCTTGGAACGATTTCTTCGTGCCAGCCAGGGGTGCGAACCCTCTGTTCGATCGCAGTGTAACATTGGCTGCCTGGAGAGAACTCACGGCGACTATTCCCGTTCCGCCGGGGCAGGGACCCGCAAACCTACCGTTTGGGGCTAACGCGCTCTACGCGAGAGTGTGGTCGTCGCCCCCAGGCCCTATACAGCAGGTGGGCTCCCCGTACCTGATTGGCCATTGCATCCCACCGAAGGTCAACGAAATGGTGCTGGATTTCTTCAGTCAGACTCAAAACATCACACAGGTCATGCACTGGAATGGGGGAGCCGGATACGGGCCCATCGCGTTTAAGCTTGTGGCATTCCTCTATCCCTTCCCGTCTTCCGATAACCTCAACTATCGCGGGATGATCCTCGTGCGTTTCTTGCAGGCTGACGCATTCTATCTGTTAGGCCGGTTCACTAACCAGCCGGATGGTCTGACCGATACTGAGATGGAGGCCGCAAAGGAACTGGCACGTAGGATCCGGGATACCTATACATCGACGACTTTCTTGGGCATACCTGGCCTATGGCCAGGGCCTGACAGCGGCAGGGTCATCTCGACGTACGCCACAGAAATCAACGCTTTGTTTGCACGAATTACCACACTTCGTAGGTACATCGAATTCGCCAAGATCGCCCTAATGACACAAGTTTGGTTTGGGCGTCCCACGCGAGATAGCCTTGACCTGTTTCTCGCCTATGATATTGCCTCTGGTGAGGGTTTCGATCAGTTTGGCATTGACGCCCTGGATGATATCATGGCTACCGAGGGAGGGGCTTTGCTGGGTGAAACGGTAGCCGGGGGCTTCGTGTTCGACAGTGTTGACACATTTCGCAGCAAGACGAACGAAACGATACAAACAGCACGCCAGGGACTGCTCTCTCACCCAGTTCTCAACAATCGACGACGTGTGTTGCAGGCGTTTCTGACTGTGCAGTATAGTTATGATAACGGTACTGGCAAGTTTGCATCGCCGCGCCTGACTCTGTGGCCGGACAGCGGCGTGTGGAGGTCGACGATGGGGATGATACTCCAGACAAACGACAGGTATCTCACGTCGATTCAGCGTTACAGCCAATTCGCTGAAACAGTTCGTCAGCACCTGACCAAACCTGGCAGGAGATGTGAAGCGTTGAATGTTCCAAGCACCCTTCCCTACCTGTCTGCGGACGATACGCAATCACTCTTCGAAATGGTGGAGGTGTTGTCACTCATAGGCGAGGGGTTCACACCATGAAAGCGCACGCTCTCGCGGTGGAGTCTTCTCTTGCCTCTCCCCACGGTCTAGGTCTGGCGAGTCGGCGCGCAGTGTACGGGGCGGGTGTTCTGGCGCGGATTGCCAAGGCAGCAGGATCCAGTCCCAGGACCCCCCGGGAGTGTTGACATGAAAGCATGCATCTCATCGGTGATGATCGCGGTCTGTGCGGGTCCATTGTGTGGCAGTCAAGTGCCAAGAAGCGACATCGAGCTTCTCGGGCTTCAGCGAAGGAGTCGACCGCCCGCGGCAGGTTGGCGAAGCGACAAGTACCTTCCCCTTTGCGGAGCGTTTGGCGTGAGAGTGAAGAACGATACGCATGACACCGTCCGTGTGGTCAAAGTGGTCTACCAATTCCGCACTCTCGAACCATGGACCGGCCCGGGCTCGTTTCCTCCTGCCAACTGGACTCCCAGGGAAATCTGGCAGCCCCCTCGACGAACGTACGCCAATCTTGTTCTTCCTCCGGGGCAGTCTATCTCGCTGATCTGGGCGATTCATGACTGGGTGAAAGGTATACGAATTGCATCTGTTGAGCTGGGCCGCCGGCCGTTTCGCGAGATGATGTCGCCTCTAGAAGCTATGGCCCTCAAGGAACTCGCGGGCCTTCCCGACCTCGACCCGTTACGCCTGGATGCTTTGCCAGAGGCGGAAGCGCGGCGACTAATGACCATCTCATCGTCCCCATCATTCGCGGATGACCTGATCAACAAAAAGGAAGAGATCGCAGCACGAATACAGAAAGAGGATCCACGGAAGCTTAGCGAGTTGCTGTTTGCACGGGAGGTGTGGTCCAACGATGTCACCATCTCCCCACTGCTCGACGCCGGTGTCCTGAAATCGTTGACCATCGAGGATGACCCCGCAGACTTTGCAGATGGTAAATGGCAGTTTGAGGAAATACCCCTCGCCGTCGGCCTCGAGCCGCTGCCAGACGCCGTCAGCAGGGAGCGACCAATTTCTCCTGCTTCTGCAACTGCAACCGGGCCGTAAGCGCCCACCAGCACCATGCGCAGCATAGCTGTCACCGGGCAGGTGGGTATCGAAACGGGGACGTAGCTAATTCTCCGCTGCTGGCTAATAGTAGCATCTACCATCCGATGCGTTGTGTAGGCAGCCCTTCGGGCTCGGCTGTCTCCGCGTGTTCCTCCGCGTCCTCGGCGTACTCCGTGGTTCAACGCTCTTTCGCGTCCTCGCACGAACAGACCAGGGCTTCCACCGAAAAGGGCTCGGAGCGATGCTGAAGGCCGGCAGGATCATCCGCCATGCCGAGTCTTGTGCTCCTGCGCCGGCCGCTCGACCAGTCTCTCCACCAAATGGACAATCCAGCGTCCTTCCGCCTTCGTCTCTCTCCGCGTCGCCGTGTCTCGGTGTCCGTGTCGGAGTTTACCCGTCCTTGTCGCCGTGGCGACCCTGGTCCGCCGTGGCGACCGTGGCGGGCGTCTTCTTCCCCCCTCCCCCACAATCTGCGGACCACGCCTTCTGTCTGCCTTCTGCCTTGATTCATCCCTCCGCGTTCCGCCTTCATCCGTTCCTCCGGGGCGCCCGCCGTGTTACCCCCTCAACGGGACCAGCGGACAGCCTGCGCGCCAACCGACACCCGCCCGCCTCGCGTCCCGCGCTCTTTGAAAAGTGAAATCCTGCGATCGGCCTCGCCCCGCTGACCGCCGACCGCAGCGGGGACTCGCCCCGCCGCGGCGGGTCTCGCCAGCGGCGGACTCGTGGCGACCTGATTGCTGACCGCTCATTCTGCGAAACGAACCCATCTTCAACGTTAAGCTGGAGAACTTCTGTCGCGCCTTTCCCCGTCTCCGCGTCTCCCCGTCACTGCGTCCCCGCGTCTTCTCTCCCCACCCTCCACCCTACGCGGCCCCGCCGCGCAGAACGAACCCAAAAGTTAAGATGGAGAACCTCCGCCTTCTTCTCTCGGCGTCTCCGTCTCGGAGTTTACCCGTCCTGGTCCGCCGTGGCGACCGTGGCGGGCGTCCCCGCATCTACTTCCGTCCCGCCTCGCTCCCTGCCGATGCTCCCGCCTGGCGGCGGATGTCGCGGTTCATTTCCATGCTGCAGAACTTGGGGCCGCACATGCTGCAGAAGTGGCCGGTGCGGGCCTGCTCGGGGGGCAGGCTCTGCTCGTGGAACAGCCGGGCCTTCTCGGGATCGAGCGAGAGGTTGTACTGGTCCTCCCATTGAAAGTTAAATCTGGCGAGGCTCAGCAGGTTGTCGCGGTACTGAGCGCCCGGATGCCCCTTGGCCAGGTCGGCGGCGTGGGCCGCGATCTTGTAGGCGAGCACGCCCTCGCGAACGTCCTGGCGGTCGGGCAGGCCGAGGTGCTCCTTGGGGGTCACGTAGCAGAGCATCGCGGCGCCGTACCAGCCGATCATGGCGGCGCCGATGGCGCTGGCCAGGTGGTCGTAGCCGGCGGCGATGTCCGAGATCACCGGCCCGAGGGTGTAGAACGGGGCCTCGCTGCACCATTCGAGCTGGCGGGTCACGTTCTCGCGGATCATGTGCATGGGCACGTGGCCGGGGCCCTCGTTCATGATCTGGACGTGGCGCTCCCAGGCCCGGCGAGTCAGCTCGCCCTGCGTCTCGAGCTCGGCGAACTGGGCGCGGTCGTTGGCGTCGGCCAGGCAGCCGGGGCGCAGGCCGTCGCCGATGGAGATGGCCACGTCGTAGGCGGCCATGATCTCGCAGATTTCGTCCCAGTGGGTGAAAGCGAAATTCTCGGCCTGGTGAGCCAGGCTCCATTTGGCGTGGATTGAACCGCCGCGCGAGACGATGCCGCACAGCCGGTTGACAGTGAGCGGCACATATTCGCGCAGCACGGCGGCATGGATGGTGAAGTAGTCGACGCCCTGCTCGGCCTGTTCGATCAGCGTGTCGCGGAAGATCTCCCAGGTGAGTTCCTCGACGCTGCCCTCGACCTTTTCCAGGGCCTGGTAAATGGGCACCGTTCCGATCGGCACCGGACTGTTGCGGAGGATCCACTCGCGCGTCTCGTGGATGTCCGCGCCCGTGGACAGGTCCATGACCGTGTCGGCCCCCCAGCGGGTCGCCCAGATCATCTTTTCGATTTCCTCCTGGATGCACGAGGCCACGGCCGAGTTGCCGATGTTGGCGTTGATCTTCACCAGGAAGTTGCGGCCGATGATCATGGGTTCGGTTTCGGGGTGGTTGACGTTGGCTGGGATGATCGCACGGCCGCGAGCCACTTCGTCACGAACGAACTCCGGGGTGATCACCGCGGGGATGCCCGCTCCCCAGGCCTGGCCGGGATGCTGGCGGGCCGCCGGGCCGGTCGTGGCGTCGCGCCGCTGGTTCTCGCGGATGGCGATGAATTCCATCTCGGGGGTGATGATGCCCTGGCGGGCGTAGTACATCTGGGTGACGCATCGGCCGGGTTTGGCGCGAAGGACGGCGCGGGCTCGTGGAGAAGCATGCCCACGCAAAGCCGTGGGCATGGCACCCGTTACGGTGTCGCCACGGGCGGCGATCCAGGCGGCGCGGACGGGGGGCAGACCCTTGCCGGTGTCGATTTCGGCATGAGGATCGCTGTATGGCCCGGAGGTGTCATAGACAGTGATGGACGAGGGCTGCTGGCCGTTGGCCGACAGTGCGATCTCGCGCATCGGGACGCGGATGTCGCTATGGATTGTGCCAGCGACGTATACTTTCCGCGAGCCGGGCAGCGGACCGCGAGTGGAGAACCCCCCCTGCCCCCCCCTTGCCAAGGGGGGGAACGGCGAGATCAGTTGCCCCTGCTGTGCCCCGCCCTTTGGCACGGTGGTGGAGTGCTCAGACGGCTTCATGGTGACTCATCCTCTCAGCCGGGCGGCGCATGACCTGACCGCCCGTGGTTTGGCATACTGACTCGGGGAGCGGGAGTCGCTGGCCGTGAACTGATCGGCCGTTCGGGGTGCTCTCGCCTTCCCTACGCAGGTCCCCCCGCCAGGCCGGCTGTCGGGCACCGGCGGGTTTCACTGATCAGGTTCCAGGGGTACGGCGACCGGTCGCGTCGCCCATCTCAGACTGGCCGCGTGCCAGTCACTCCCGGCGAACAGATTGAGTGTAGGCCGGGGCTCAGCGGACCGCAAGACCGCGGCTGGGGGGGCCATCCGGGTGCCGGGTCCGTGACCGTTCAGGCGGCTCTTTCAGAAGCCCGAGCCTAGTCGCCGGCCACGGCGGGCAGGCCGTGGCGACCGCGAACGAGTGGGCTTCTCATCGTGCGACTGCTTCGCGGGCTGGCCCGTCGCTTGCCAACCTTTTGCGTCAAGCGTCTCGCTCGGCCGGCTAAAGCCGGCCGGAAAAAGAAGATAAGAGAAAAATCGATCGCTTGCTCTGAACCAGCCCTACAAGGGCTGGCCTATAAGCCCGCCTCCGGCGGGTAAGCCCCGTGAACGGGGCTCAACGTGAGCGCCCCTCATCGCATCTGAAGCCTCCTTGATGCAAAGAGTTGTTGCGCTCCGGGTTCTGACATTGGGCGGTCGCTCGCGCGAGCACTGTGGCGGGGGGCTGTTCGTGCCGACGAGGGCGTCGGCACCACTTGCAGGCGGGGTCAGCCGACGATGTCGCTGATGACGACGGCCAGGTGTTTCTGGCGGTGGCCGATTTTCTTGCGGTAGTTCTTGCGGCGGCGGAAATGGATGGTGGTCAACTTCTGGGCTTTGACCCGGCCGTTGACCGTGGCGACGACCTTCGCGCCCTCGACGAAGGGCTGGCCGATGCGGGCGTTGGCCCCGTCGCCGAGTGCCAGGACGTTGGAGAACTCGATTGTATCCTGGCCTTCGGGGAGGTCCCGGAGATCCACGTAGATCTTGTCGCCCTTGGAAACCTTGTACTGCCGGCCGCCGTCTTCAATGATCGCGTACACCTGTGGAACTCCAGCTCGAGGGCCAATCAACGGTGGAAACGACCGGGTCAGATCGCCGGATCCGGGTCGTCTCGCGTGGTCACTTGTCTCCGAATTTCCGAGCTCCATATTATGGCGGAGACCGGGCCTGCGGTCAAGGAATGCCGACCTGCCTGGGGTCCGCTGTTTTCAGCGAGTTCGGACTTGATGCGCTAAGTCCTTTATTAGAAATTAGTTACGAACGCGATCCCTTGGACCGGGCGGGTCAGACCACCGTGCCCCAGGAGCCTTGCCGGCCGGTCTTGACAGTCCGGCCGATATGGGTAATATAGTCTTTTGTCGGTGGCTAATGCGTCTGGGGAAACACCCGTTCCCATTCCGAACACGGTAGTGAAGCCCAGACGGCCGATGGTAGTCCCACGGGGCGAGAGTAGGTGACTGCCGACATTTGTGTTTTGTAGCGGAGACCCGCGGGTCGAAAGACTGCGGGTTTTTTCGCGCGCCGGGGTCACTTCAGCAGACGACTACTTGTTCTCCTGGCCGCCCAGGTCTGACAACAACCGCTCGTAAGTCTTCTTGACCAGGCTGGCCTCCAGGCCGTCGGCGGCACTGGCGTGCGAAGAGGACCATCTCGCGCTGGTCTTGTCGGCTTGCAGGGCCTCGGCGAGTCTTTTCATTTCAGGGATCAGTTCGGCGGCTTCCTTGCGCCGGCCCTCGCGAGCCAGTTGGGTCGCGCGAACCAGGACATCGAAAAAGTGCAGGGTGTTGGCGGCGTAGCGGATGGGGCCGGCATCCTCGACGATCCGCAACCGGACCTGCTCGGGCCACTGCTGCGACCGCACGCGTTCCACCATCGCCAGACACTCGTCGATCGCGGCAGTCATTTCCACCAGGTCGGGGCCGTCGTCGGCGTCGAAGCGGGTGGGCTCGTGTTTCAGGTGGCGAGTAGGGAAAAGGTCCTTGTCATTGCGGTTGAGCCGGTCGGCCAGATGATACTTAAGCGGCGTGGCGTTGGACAGAGCGGTGTCGAGTCGGTCGTACAGTTGGCGCATGGCGCCGGCCGCGGGCCCGTAGCGGCGTGTGAAGTACTCGTCGAGCAGGGCCTTGGCGTCGAGCTTCGGATCCCACAGCGTGCGCGCGAACTGCCAGTTGGTCAAAGACTTCGTTCCCCAGTTTCCCGTCGTGCAGTGCATGTAGTGCATGTGCCGGGCGCCCTGGCTGTAGTAGTAAGGCATGTCCATCGACATGGTGCGGTCGAAAACGATGGGCAGGCACTTGTACCGGCTCACGTTGTAGTATTCGCCGATGAAAATCTGACCGCGGTAATGGCGGTCCGGGTTGATGAACCAGTTGATGAAGTGGTTCATGTAGGCCCGGTTGAACTCGGTGCAGGCCGCGTCGTCGAAGCGGTGAACGTAGCAGCGGCGGATGGGGAAGAAGGTCGCGATGCAGTTGTCGTAGTCGAAGTCGGGCGGAAGCGGCCGTGTCGGCGGTTCGATGACGTCCGAGTAGGCCAGAAAGTAGATGCGGATGTTGCGGTGCAGCCGCCCCTGGCCGGCGGCCTGCTTCATCTCCTGGCGCAGCCGATGAACGAGCAGCAGATTTCGGTCGGTGGGTGTGCCGAGGGCCTTGCAGGAGTCGCATTGGCACCACTTGCCGGCGTCGAGCGTCCAGAAGTTGATGCTGTCGGCGTCTTTCCACTCACCGTCGATGAGGTCCTGCACGAGGTTCTTGAAGAATTCATCACAGGCATGGCGATTGGAGGTGCAGAAGTTGTCGCCGAAGTCGCCCTGGATGCGGAAGCTTCGTTTCCCGGCGATCAGACCGTACCACTCGGGGTGGGCTTCGCTGTAAGTGAGCCTGCCGTCGTTGTTGGTGTCGCCCTTATAATCCGGGCTGGCCGGGTACGGATCGGCCGGGAGGTTGTCGTCGCCGGTGAAGCCGGCGTGGTTGTACGGATACGCGGCGGCCGGGCTGATGAACCGGTGCATGAGCAGATGTCCGCCGCAGTTCATCTGGATGCCGCGTTTCTTGAGCGCGGCCTTGTCAGGCACCTGCACGCACCAGTAGTTCATCCGGTTGCGGGCCATCCAGTCGAAGAAGTCGGGGTCGCCGCGATCCTCCCAGGCGTGGAAGCCGCGAGTGACGAAGGCCGGCTTCTCCCTGATGTTCACGGAGAGGGGCAGTTTAAAGGAAGAGGGGCGAGGCACTTCCTCTCCGTTCGGTCCGGGCGCCAACCAGCGGACACCCAAGTGATCGAGGAAGCGGTAGACGCCGTAGAGTGTGCCAATGCGCCCCTCTCCGCCGATGTGCATAGCAAACCGGATGCCACTCGGGTACATCACTCGCGGGGGGCAACTGATGACGTAGCCTTCCCGTCCGAGCCCCTCGCAGCCGGCTTCAGTCGGTCCCAGGGTCGACTTCAGGGCGCCGCGAGTGAGCGCCTTGTTGGTTTGCGGATTGCCGATGAGGATAAGGCGGCCTTCGGCCGGCACCTGGTCGTCGTCGACGATCTCGTAATCGGCTTGTCCTTCGGGTCCGGCCATGATCCGCAGGTAGCGCTGCAATTCCAGAGCGGCGAAGTTCTCGGTGCAGATGATGTCGTCGGCATCCTGGCCGTCATCCCATTTGACGTTGGCCTCGTCGTTGGCGGCCTGCTCGGCGGTCCGGTATGCGCCGCGATTGACCACGATGGTGACGTCTGGCGAGGCGGCCGGGACGATGCCGCCGCAAATCCATGCGATCAGCAGGCAGATGGGTGTCATTTCGGTGATTCTCCTGAGATTCGGGTCCGTTTCCGGACCGGCCGCGAAGACGCAACTCGACCGCGCCAGGCCATGGCCAGCCCGGTTTCGAGACGCTGCCATGGGAGGTGACTATCGTCTGACTTCGCCGGAGAGGCAAGCTGACGCAGCCCGCGCCAGCCCATCGCGTCGGCATAGAGCGACGCGTCCCACGAAGCGCCTCGGGGCGGTCCCATGGCCACAGCGGGCTGAGTCCAAAGAAGCCGAACGCCAGCCATCCTTGTCAATCCCGGTCGCTTGAGGTATAAATACGTGTCGCATTCCTCAAATGCGTCCTTAGCTCAATTGGTAGAGCATCTGACTCTTAATCAGAGGGTTGAAGGTTCGAGTCCTTCAGGACGCATTTCGCACGGCCCCGGACGGGGCCGCTCTTGTTTGTCTAAATCCCCAACGCCCAAGGACTTAGAGTTGACACGGGGCGGGAGTTGTCCGTTCGATCACATCCGGCCGCACCCGCAGGTGCTCTCCCGGCGCCGCCCGGACTGCCTGCGAATGAAGCTCCCAGGCAACGCCGCCACGAATGAATCCCGAGATCCTGGCAGCCAGGTTCGGGCAGCCGCGGGCACCAGGGTCGCTACTTCTGCTCCGGAACCAACACCGCCTTTCGGTCCGGTCCGGATGCCGATCCGACCTTGCCTCGACGTCGCGCGGGTGTGTCAGGGATCTGCTCGATCAGATCCTTCTTGCCCTGGCCATGTTTGGCGAGCGTAAATGCGTCATAGAGGACGCCGGTGGCGGTCCAGGCCTCGTATCGCAGCTTGTCACCGTCGACGGAGATGATCTGAAAGAACTGCGTGTCCTCCGCCTCGCGTTTGGCGAATCCGGTTGGCTCACCCGCTCCAACGGTGGGCCAGTTCATCTTCGGGCCGGCGACGGACACGACGTAGACGGTGCCCTCTCCGCGGCCCTCGACGGGGGCCGAGTCGTTGCCCCCGCGCACAAGTCCGGTGCGGCTGTAAGCATGGTCATGTCCGGTCAGCACAAGGTCCACGTCGTGCTTGTCGAATACCGGCTGCCACTGCGTCCGCACGCCTCCACGACGGTTATTGGCGACCGAGTAGGCGGGATGATGGCAGGTCACGATCACCCATCGCGCCGGATCGGTTGACAGGGCGCGATCCAGCCATTGGGCTTGCTCTTCGCGCCGCACGTTGGAGTCCAACGAGATGATCCTCACTCCCTGGTAGTCGACATAGTAGCACGATTCTTCCAGGCCAGGCAGGCCGTTCTCGGGCAGCGTAAACTGGACCCGCCAGTGTGGCTCCAGGTAGCTGCCGGGGCTTCCGTCAGGGGCCGTCTTGAAATAGTCGTGATTGCCGGGAGTCGCAATGACCGGGACTGTTGCGTTCACCCAGCCGCCGGCCGCGAACCACTCCCCCCACTCGGCATCGTCGCCCCGGCTGGTGGTCAGGTCGCCGGCGTGAAGCGTGAAGGCCGCATCTGGAGCCGCCAGAATCGCCGCCCTGAACACCCACGACCACATCGGCTTGAGGGAGTCCTGGGAGTCTCCGAAGTAGATGAACCGAAAAGGTGCCGCCTCGCTTCTGGCGGTCCGGAACTGGAACCATTCAGACCAGTTGACCCCGTCGCCCACACGATAGACGTACCTCGTGCCAGGAACAAGGGCGGTGAGACGAGCTTCGTGGTAGCAGCATTCCGGTCCGGCGGATTCGAAGACCGTGGTTCGCGCCTCGACGCTCCGCCGCTCGTTATCAAACGTGATCTTCTTGTACTCAGCCCCGTTCAATTCCTGGTAGAACCGCTGACCCAGCTCGGCCGGCGCGATCTCAGCAAGTCCGTTGCGGACCTCTGTGGAAGTGCGCCAGGTGACCGCCATGGTCGTGCTCGGATCGCCGCACCAGGTCAGCACGATGCGGTCGGGGCTCGCGGTCGGGCCGTAGGGTGGCGTTTGAGGAGCCGCGATCCTCGCAGGAGTGGTCTGAGGCTGAGTGACTTCAACGCGCGCGGCTGCCAAAGCACCGACCGCGACAACGAGCAGCAGTCCAGCCGAGATGACAATACGGTGCGGCCGGGCCGCGAACACATTGACCTGTGATGTCATGAGGATTGTACACTCCTTCTATCTTGCGGGCGCCGCCGGGGCCGGCGTCGTCACGGGCGCCGGGCCGTTCAGGTGGCGGAACTGATTGTAGACCACATCATTGAATATCCGCTTCTTGAAGGCCACGTACTCGTCGTGCCAATAGTCGAGCATCTCCTGTGAATAGGGCTCGCCCTCTGGGTGGGCAGGGGTGTAGTGTTTCAGCGTCCTGTCGTAGTACTCGAGACCACCGTGCGTGTCCCTATCGGTGCCGAATATCCACCAGGCCAGGGCCACCCATGGGCCGGTCTTCAGTTCGTCGTAGTAGGCCTGCATGGTCTCGACGGGCGTCGTATAGGTCGCCGCGCCGCCGGAGTTGTCAATCTGGCCGGACACGCCAATGTACCACATCATGGCGTTTCCCGCCCCAGCCAATTCGATGCCGCTCATCAAGGCATGCGTGTCGTTCCAGCACTCGGGAATCCAGGTGTCGGGGTCCTTGGCATTCTCGCACACGCGGACCTCAAGGCCCTCGGGGTAGGACCTGGTGCGGATCCGCTGCCACTCGTCGCTGTGGGCGCGGACCTTCTCGCGCGGGATCGACAGGTCGGCCGGGTCGAAGGGGCTGTGCTTGTGGAACCAGTAATGATAGACGTCCACGCCGATGGCCTGGGTGTTCGGCGGGAGCTTGACCCGCTTGTGCTTGTCGACATCCTCCTGGCTGGCGGCATAACAGCCGTCATAGCTCAGAGCCGCATAGCCAAGCATGTTGTACCAGCCCTTGATGTGGCGAAACGGTTGCTGTCCATCCA